>NZ_JNZR01000001.1:0-652845 GCF_000717585.1 Micromonospora globosa | reverse complement strand
GCCCCGCCCCGCCCCGCCCCGCCCCGCCCCGACGATCATGAAGTTGACCGCACTCTGCGTCCGTTTTGTCGCCGCTAACTTCATGATCAGCGGGATCAGAGGGCCGAGGGCCGACCTGCGGGCCGGATCCACCTTGTTGACCAAGGAGTTTGGGTCGCTGACACCTCCCCGTGAGGACACAAACTCCTTGATCAACGCGCCGGGGCGGACCGGAGAGGCGGAAGACGAGACGAAGAGGCCGGACGGGCGGCCGACCCCGACCCGGCCCAACCCAGTCCGCCGATCATGAAGTTGGCGGCGCTGAGCGTCCGATTTGTTCCCGTCAACTTCATGATCAGCGGGGTCAGGGGGCGAGGGTCAAGCGCCGACCCCGGATCCACGTTGTTGACCAAGGAGTTTGGGTCGCTGACGCGCCCCCGTGAGGACACAAACTCCTTGATCAACGCTGGGAGTGAGGGGGAACGGGGGTGGACGGGGGTGGACGGGGATGGAGCGGGTCAGTCCGTGAGCAGGATGCCGGTCAGGAGGACGCCTCTCGCCAGGTTGAGGACCTCGTCGCACCCCGGGTAGCCCACCCGCGCCAGTGCGCCTGAACCTGTGCGGTCGAACAGGTACGGGGCGAGGCTGTACGGGACGCCGGCGGTGACCGTCTCACCGGTCTCGATCTGCACGAAGTCCATCGCCACCCGGTCCGCCTCGTGGTAGCGCTGAAGGATGTTGCCGCCCTCCGCGATCGCAGCGCGTACCCCGTCCGCCCACGCCACAGCTGTCATCTCCCGGCCGATCAGCACGCCGTGCCCGGCTGATCCGCCGGCCGGCTTGGCGACCAGGTCGGCCTGTTCGGCGAGCGCCCGGTCGAGCTGGTCGGCGGTGAGCGCCACGGTGTGCGGCACGTACCGGCGGATCAGCGTCCGGTCGTCCTCCGGCAGCAGCTCCAGGTCGTCCCAGAGCCAGGCGTAGTTCAGCTTGTTGCTGAGCAGCCAGGCGGCGCTGCTGACGAACATCGGCAGCGTGCCGGCGGCGAGCGCGCCGGCCACCGCGTCCAGCCCGGCGCTGGGGGTGACCCGGTTGGGCACGAACAGCCGGAACAGGGCGTCCACCGGGGCGCCGCCGACGACCAGCCGGTTCTGCCCGTCCAGAGTGGCGGTGGCGACCGGGGCGATGACCAGGTCGATGCCGAACGGGCGGGCCTGGTCGATCAGCGGGGACAGGATCCGGATGAACGTCTCCGGGTCGTCCAGCCCCGGGTAGTCGGCGTCGAAGTCCATCAGCAGCGCCACCCGGGCACCGTCGGGCAGGCCGAGCGTGTCCCGGATGGCCACGAACCGCTGGTCCAGCAGGGACGGCGCGGGCCGGGCGCCGTCGAGCAGGTCATGGGTACGGTACAGCTCGGCGTACCGCTGGATCACGGTGTCGGCGTCGAAGCCGCCGCCGAGGCTGCTGTCGATGTTGTACTCGACGATGCACGGCACGCCGCCGGAGAACAGCACGTCCGGCCGGTACGCGGCGAGCAGCCCCTCGTGCAGTTCCTCGTCCGGGTCGAGCAGCCGGGTCTCGCCGTCCGGCACGTCGAGCAGCAGGCGCAGCTCACCGGCGGTGCGGGCGCGGCGCCGGCAGGCCTCCAGGATGAGCTGGGCGATGCGGTCGCAGACCTCGTTCAGCTCGCGGAACGCGTCGGCGGTGAACACGGGCGGGCGGGCCAGCCGCCACTGCTTGTTGTACGTGGCCCGGCCGTGGAAGATCTTCTCCCAGGCCACGGCGCCGGTGGTCACCATCGCGGTACGGGTGGACTCGGGCAGGTCGGTCCACGCCTGGCCGAGCGGCGGCCACGTGTAGTTCGGGTCCATCGTTCATCCGTCCTTGAGGGTCAGTTGGATGGCGGCGGTGAGCTGGTCGCGGCCGGGCTGCACGGCCCGGTCCAGGGCGGGCGCGAAGGGCAGCACCGCGCCGTCGGGGCGGGTGACCCGGCGGGGTGGCGCGGCCAGCCGGACCCGCTCGACCACCGTGGCGATGATCTCCCCGGCGATGCCGCAGGAGCGGTTGCCGTCGTCGACGACCACCAGCCGCCCGGTGCGGCTCACCGACTCGACCAGCCCGTCCCAGTCGAACGGGTAGAGCGTGCGGGGGTCGAAGACCTCCACCGACGCCTGGCCGGCGAGTTCCTCGGCGACGGCGAGCGCGTCGTGCACCAGGTGCCCGACCGCCACCACTGTCACGTCGGTGCCGGCACGGCGGACGATCCCCCGGCCCAGCGGCACGGGCACCAGGTCGGTGACGTCGGCGCGCAGGTCCAGGGCGCCCGCCGGGGCGAAGACCACCACCGGGTCGTCGCAGCGGATCGCGGAGACCAGCAGCCCGTACGCGTCGGCCGGGGTGGCCGGTACGACTGTGGTCACCCCGACGTGGGCGAACAACGCGTACGGGTGGTCGGAGTGCTGCCCGGCCCAGCCGGTGCGGGAGCCGGAGCCGGGCACCACGTAGGTGACCGGCACCGCGCACTGGCCGCCGGTCATGAGCGGGAACTTGTGCGCGTGGTTGACGATCTGCTCGAAGACCAGGAACAACAGCGACGGGATCTGGAACTCCACCACCGGGCGGGCTCCGGCCAGCGCCGCGCCGGTGGCGAAGCTGGTGAACGCCTGCTCGGACAGGGGGGTGTCGCGGACCCGTTCCGGGCCGAACTTCTTCAGCAGGCCGGTGGTGACGTTCGCGGCGGCCACCCGGATGTCCTCGCCGAGCACCACGACCGAATCGTCGCGGGTCATCTCGTCGGCGAGCGCCCGGGTGAGCGCCCTGCGGTAGGAGAGCCGGGGCATCAGCCACCTCCGGTCCGGGCGGTGAGCCCGCTGGCGTACAGGTGGTCCAGGGCGGTCGCCGGGTCGGGGTGCGGCCCGGCGAGCGCGAAGTCGACGGCAGCGTCCAGTTCCGCCTCGACGGCGGCGTCCACCTCGGCCCGCACCGCCGGGTCGAGCCGTGCTCCGGCGATGTCCACCGGATCGCGGGACCGGCCCTCGGCCACCTCCTCCGGCGGCCGGTAGTCGAGGCGTACCTGATGTTCGAAGGTGTGGTGGGCGTCGAAGCGGTAGGTGCGGGCCTCGACCAGCTCGGGTCCGCCGCCGGCGCGCATCCGCGCGACGGCGGCGGCGGTGACCTCGCGTACCGCCTCGGGGTCCTGCCCGTCGACGGTGGCCGCCGGCATGCCGAAGGCGGCGGCCCGCCCGGCGATGGTGCCGGCGACCGCGCCGTCGACCGGCATGGTGGTGGCGTAGCCGTTGTTCTCGCAGACGAACAGCACCGGTATCCGCCAGAGCGCGGCCAGGTTGAACGCCTCCAGGAGCATGCCCTCGTTGACCGCGCCGTCGCCGAAGAAGGTGGCGCCGACGATGTCGGCGCCACGCCGCCGCCGCTCCCACACCGCTCCGGTGAGGATCGCCCCGGCGGCCCCGACGATGGCGTTGGCGCCGAGGACGCCGACGCCGAAGTCGGCGGCGTGCATCGACCCGCCCCGGCCCCGGTTGAGCCCGGTGACCCGGCCGCACAGTTCGGCCAGCATCCGGGCCGGGTCGGCACCCTTTGCGAGCACGTGCCCGTGCCCGCGGTGGGTGCCGGTGACCAGGTCCTCGCGGTCCAGCGCCGCGCAGACGCCGGCGGCGATCCCCTCCTGACCGAGGTACGGGTGGATGCCGCCGACGATCTCCCCGGCGCGGACCAGCTCGATCGCGCGTTCCTCGAAGCGGCGGATCAGCCGGACCGTCCGGTAGAGCCGGAGCGGGTCGGAGCCGGTCACGCCGGACGGCCCTCCTTGACGGCGGCGAGGATGTCGTCCCAGAGGCGGGCGCGGGCGGCGAGCGCGGCGTTCACCGTGTCGGCGCACTCCTGCCACTTGGTGTCGTCGTCGCCGCACAGGTCGGCCAGCATCTGCATGGCCATCGGGGTGTGCTGCTCGCCGTCGACCTCGATGTGCCGCTCCAGGTAGTCGACGAACTTGTTGAGCCTGTTGCTGCGCTCGTTGACGGCGACGACCTGGGTGAACATCTCGGGGATGAGGTCCTCGCGGCCGAACGCGAACGCCGCGGCCTGGCAGTGCACAGGGGTGGTCTCGATGATGCGCCAGGTGGTGCCGGCGAACGCGGCGGACGCCGCGGGGACGCCGGCGGCGCCGAGCGCCTCGGTGACCGGGGTGCCGTCGCGCAGCAGGTCGACGAGCTTGTTCACGGCTGTGGTGTCGGCGCCGGCCTCGGTCATGCCCTGCACGTACAGCTCGAAGTGGCTGATGTAGCCGTCGCCCAGCTCGTCGCTCTCCTCGACCATGACGATGTCGTTGATGAGGCGGCGGCTGCCGGTCGGGCCGGTCGGGATCCACGGCACCGTGACGCAGGTGAGCTGCCGCTGCAACGACTTCAGCAGGGACATGAAGTCCCAGACGGCGAAGACGTGGTGCTCCATGAACGTGACGAGCGCGTCGTGGGTGTCGAGGTTGGCGTAGAGGGGGTGCTTGACCACCACGTCGCGGCGCTCGGTCACCGCCCGCTCCAGCCGCTCGATGCCCGGGTGCGTCTTACCCCAGTCGTACCGTGACATTGTCAGCCTCCCTGCTGGGCGCGGTCGCGCCAGATGACCGGGCAGTAATCGGGGTCCGCGTAGTCCGGCCAGCCCTCGTGGGTGCGGCGGACCAGCACGTCGTGGTTGTACGCGGCGAGGGTGCCGTCGGAGAGCGGATACTCCCGCCAGGCGTTGTCGCCGTCCTGCAGGTGCAGCGAGACGGCCCGGCGGGGCCGGCCGCTGACGTTCGCACCGCTGCCGTGGTAGGTGCGGCAGTGGTGGAAACTCATGTGTCCCTTGGGGATCACCATGGGGATCTTGCGGATTTCGGCGCCGTTGTACGCCGCGTTCTCGGCGAGCATCACCTCGAGCTGGTCGCGGTCCCGGTCGGCGAAGTGCCGCACCACCGTGTCGTCGGCGCCGATCTCCCGCCAGCGGTGGGAGCCGTCGACCATGGTGATGGTGCCCATCTCCTCACCGCAGTCGTGGAACGGGATGAACGCGGTGAGCATGTTCTCCGACGACGAGGATGCCCAGTAGTGCTTGTCGAAGTGCCAGGGCACGATGTTCGACGGCTCACCGGCGATCGGCGGCTTCCAGATCAGCGTGGACTGGAAGATCCGGATCTCGGCGGCGCGGGCCAGCCGGGCGGCGACCGCACCGATCAGCGGCTTGCGCAGGATGCGGGCGATGCCGTCGTGCTCGTGGTGGACGTAGTCGTTGTGCCGCTGCACGTCACCCTTGGAGGGCTCCCAGTAGGCCAGCTTCGGCGGGCGTACCGGCAGGCGGCGGTCACGGTCCCCGGCGTAGTAGCTGTCGGTGGCGGCGACGAGTTCGTCCACCTCGTCGTCGGTGAGCAGCTTCTTCGACAGGTACCAGCCGTGCTCGGCGTAGTGCCGGACGTCCTCGTCGGAGGGAAGCAGCGCCTCCTCCTCGGCGGTCAGCCCGGGATCGATGGTGGTCATGCCCCAGCCCTTCCGGCCGCGACGCCGGGGGTCGCCCCCGCCGCGGCCAGCTCGCGTTCCTTCGCTTCGTAGAGCGCCTTGATGTTGCCGCTGCCGAAGGTGCGCGCCCCGCGCCGCTCGATGAGTTCGAGGAAGAGCGTGCGGCGCACGTGCATCGACTCGGTGAAGATCTGCAGCAGTTGCCCGTCGTGGTCGGAGTCGACCAGGATGCTCAGCTCGCGCAGCCGGTCCACCGGCGCGTCCAGCCGGCCGACCCGCTGCTCCAGCCCGTCGTAGTAGGCGCCGGGCGTGCTGGCGAACCGCACCCCGCGCCCGGCGAGCGCGCCCACGGCGGTGACGATGTCGTCGGTGCGCAGGCCCAGGTGCTGCACCCCGGCCCCGGCATGCCAGCGCAGGAAGTCCTCGATCTGCCCCGGCCGGGCGCCGGTGTCCGGCTCCAGCAGCACGAAGGTGACAGTCCCGGACGGGCTCTGCACCACCTTGGAGTTCATCGCCTGGCCGGCGACCTCGATGTGCTCGGTGAAGATGTCGGCGAAGCCGAACACCTTCTCGTAGTGCGCGACGGTCTCGTCGAGCTGCCCCGGCGGCACGCAGATCGCCAGGTGGTCCACCTCGGCGAGCAGCGTGTCCGTGCCGTCGGGCGCGGTCACCGGCTCGATCGCGCCGGGCAGGAACACACCCGGGTCGCCGCGCCGTTCGACGAGGCGGTGTACCACGTCGCCGAAGCCGCCGACCTCGGCCACCACCACCTCGGCGTCCGCGCCGGTGAAGGTGCGCGGCGGGCTCAGCGCCGTCGCGCCGCGGTCCACCAGCTCGGCGTACGCCCCGGCGGCGTCGTCCACGGCGAGCGCCACCACGGCGATGCCGTCGCCGTGCCGGTGCACGTACGTGGCCGCCGGGTGCTCGGCGGACAGTCCGGTGGTCAGCAGCAGCCGGATGCCGGCCTGGGCCAGCAGCAGGGAGCGCTGCCCGTCCAGCCCGGTCTCCGGACCGCCCTGCCCGCACAGCCGGAAACCGACCGCGTTGTCGAAGTAGAAGGCCGCCTGCCGGGCGTCCCCCACGTACAGTTCGAGATGATCTATCCCGTTGATGGTCATGGGCTTCCCCTGTTCCCCCCGTGATCGCGACCCGGACGGACGCCCGGGACTGGAGTCCGGTCAGCCCGCGGCCGGGGTGGCGGCCCGGCGGGCCGGCCCGGAGAGCCGGCGCAGGAGCAGACTGACGTTCTGGCCGCCGAACCCGAACGAGTTCGTCAGCGCGTGGCCGGCCCGGGTGGGCCGGGGCACGGCGCGGACGTGGTCCGCCTCGCACTCCGGGTCCGGGTCGTCCAGGTGGTAGGTGGGTGGCAGCAGGCCACTGTCGAGCGCCAGCGCGGTGGCCGCGGCCTCCAGCACCCCTGACGCGCCGAGCAGGTGCCCGGTGAGCGCCTTGGTGGAGCTGACCGGCACGCCGCCGGTGCCGAACACCTCGGCCAGCGCGGTCGTCTCGGCGATGTCACCGAGCTTGGTGCCGGTGCCGTGCGCGTTGACGTACCCGACGTCGGCGGGCCCGACCCCGCCGGCCGCCAGCGCGCGGCGCATGCACGCCGCCGCTCCGGCGCCGTCCGGCCGCGGCGCGGTCGGGTGGTACGCGTCGGTGTTCGCCCCGAAACCGGCGACCTCGGCGTAGCCGCGCACACCCCGGCCGTCGGCGTGCCCGGCGCGCTCCAGCACCAGCAGCGCCGCGCCCTCGGCCAGCACGAAACCGTTGCGCCGCTTGTCGAACGGGCGGCTCGCCTCGGTCGGTTCGTCCCAGCCCCGGGCCAGCGCCCGGGCGTTGCCGAACGTGTCGGCGAACGTGCCGAACAGCGGCGCCTCGCTCGCCCCGCACACCACCACGTCGGCCTCGCCGGAGCGGATGAGGCGTACCCCGTCGGCGACGGCCTGGGCACCGGAGGCACAGGCCGTGCCGACCGACGAGCTGTAGCCGCGGATGCCGTGCGCGATGGCGATCCGCGCCGATGGCATGTTCGGCAGGATGCCGGTGAGCAGGTACGGGCTGACCGCCGCCCGGCCCCGGGCGGCCCGCGCCAGCACCTGGCCCTCCAGCGTGGACATGCCGCCGACGCCGCCGACGATCACCGCGATGCGCTCCGGGTCGACGTCGCGGCCCACCTCGATGCCGGCGTCGGCGAGCGCCTCGGCGGCGGTGATCAGGGCGAGCAGCACCACCCGGTCGAGCACCTTCGTCTCCGGTCCGGAGGCGACGCTGCGCGGGTCGATGTCCGGCAGCACCCCGGCCACCTCCAGGCTGCCCGCCGCCGGGTGTCCCTCGGGCGGGCGGCGCAGCCCGGACCGGCCGGTGATCAGCGCGTCGAACGTGTCCGCCACGCCGCGCCCGGCCGGGGTGAACAGGCCCATGCCGGTGATGACGGCGGTCACGACGGCGCCTCGGTCAGGTAGCGCTCGCGCAGCGCCACCTTGCGGACCTTGCCGGTCACGGTGACCGGGATGTCGTCGGCGCGTACCGGGACGATCCGGCGCAGCGTGGCTGCCACGTCCGGGCCGAGCGCGGTACGGATGCGCTCGGTGCGGTCCGCCTCCGGGTCGGCGCCGGCGGCCAGCTCCAGCAGCACGTCGGTGGTGACTGTGCCGTCGTCCGCCTTGACGATCACCACAGTGCAATCGGTGACGTCGGGGCAGGCGGCGAGGATGCGTTCCTCGGACAGCGCGGTGAAGAACCGCTTCCCGTCGCCTGCCTCGACCGAGTCGACCGCCCGGTCCAGGTGGTAGTAGCGGCCGTCCTCGTCGGCGTACACCAGGTCGCCGGTGAGGTACCAGCCGCGCAGCCGGAACCGGTACGTGGTGACCGAGTCGTTCCAGTAGCCGCGG
Source organism: Micromonospora globosa (assembly GCF_000717585.1). NCBI lineage: Bacteria > Bacillati > Actinomycetota > Actinomycetes > Micromonosporales > Micromonosporaceae > Micromonospora > Micromonospora globosa. Next base: position 644,468 of record NZ_JNZR01000001.1, on the reverse strand, counting down.
AACAGCGACGGCGAGTCGATGCCGAGCCAGCCGACCTGCCCGGGCGGCAGCTCGTTGCCGTCGGCGTCGAGCACGGCGACCTTGGCGAACCGGTACGGGCGGCCCACGCAGCGGCCGTACCGGTCGGTGTCGGTGGTGTGGGTGATGTGGAACATCGAGTGGCCCATCTCGCTGGAGCCGAGCCCGTCGATGAACACCGACCCGGGTACCCGGGTCACGCCGCCACGCGTCACCACGTCGCGGGAGCCGACAGCGACCAGCCGCCGTACGTGCGGCTCGTGCGAGCAGTCGCCGGTGTTGAACCACAGCCGCACCGAGTCCAGGTCGTAGCCGGACAGGTCGAAGCGGGCCAGCTCGGCCCAGGTGACCGAGAAGCCGAACACGCCGTCCGGGCGCCACCGCTGGATCGCGTCCAGCACCCGCTCACCGCCCTGGTCGGAGAGCAGGAACATCTCCGCCCGGTTGCCGAGCGCCTGGTTGACCATGAGCACTGTGGCGGTGTGCGGGGCCGGCAGCGCGTTGAGGATGCGTGTGGTGCCCTGTGCCTGCGGCATGGACAGCAGGTGGCGGGTGGCGGCGAACAGGCTGGCGTGCGAGTGCAGCACCGCCTTCGGCACACCGGTGGTGCCGGAGGTGTGGGTGATCACGATCGGGTCGTCCGGGTGGTGCCGGTAGTGTGCGGGTGCCGTGTCGGGGTCGCCGGTGCCGGCCTGCGCGGGCTCGCCGAGCATCGGCGCGCCCAGGTCGTGCCCGGCCAGCGCCTCGGCGTGCGCGGCGTCGGCGAGCACCCCGGCGGCGCGCAGCCGGCGGATGTACTCGGCGGCGATCTCGGGACGCAGCCTGCCGTTCATCAGCGCCGGGATGGCGCCGAGGCGGGTCAGCGCCAGGAACGACAGCACCATGTCGGCGGCGGTGCCGGCCCAGACCGCGACCGGGTCGCGGGGTTTCACCCCGCGTTCGTGCAGCCACGCCGCCCGGGCGGCGACCATCCGGTCGAGCCGGCCCAGGGTCAGCGGGGTCTCGGCCGGGTGGCCGTCGATCTCGGTGTCGAACGTGAGCCCCGGCCCGTCCGGGTCGGCGCCGTGGGCCAGCACCCGGGCGAGCACGTTGCCCGCGCCCAGCTCGGCGTCGGCCGCGAGCGCGCCGCGTAGTCCCTTCGTCCTCATTGACGTGTTCCCTCCCCCAGCAGCACCGCGGTCGCCTCGCCCGGCGTACCGTCCGGTGCCAGTTCGATCAGGATCAGCAACGCCTGTGCGGCGTCGCCGTCGTACAGCAGCAGGTCCGCCTCGGCCTCCCCCTCGGCCCGCGCGTCGCCGGTGGGGCTCAGGCACACCACCGGCCCGTCCAGTCCCCAGCGCGCCGCGACGTGCCCGGCCACGCTGTTCGGCACCGACTGGAAGAAGAACAGCGGCCCGATCCGCCCGCCCGCGGCCACAGTGGCGCGTACGTGCGCCGCCCCGGCGGTGTCCCCACCGGCGCTGACCAGCACCACAGCCGTCCGGTTGCCCGGCGGCAGCGGCCCGGCGCCGTACCGCCGCGCGAGGCAGCGCTGCGCCACCGCGGCCACCAGCGGCGCGAACGGCGAGTGCACGAACCCCGGCACCCCGGCCGGCCCCGCGCCCCCGTCCCCGTCCTCGGGCCACCGCGCCTCCGCGAGCACCACGACCCCCCCGTCGCGCGATCTTGCGGTTGGTGCCCCGGGCGCGGGCGTTGTGCCCGGTTCGCCGGGGCCGTGAGTGCAAGATCGCGGGAGGTCGGGGTGGGGGGCGGGGGCGGTCATGAGGTGCTCACCAGGAGGGCCGTGTCGGCGCCGCCGAAGGCGGCGTTGAGGGTCAGGGCGTGTTCGGTGCGCGCGGGGCGCGGGGCGTCGCGGATGACGTCCAGCGGGCACTGCGGGTCGGGGCCGAGCCAGCCGGCGGTGACCGGCAGCTTGCCGTGCCGCAGGGCCAGCACGGTGACCAGCAGTTCCAGCAACCCGGACGCCTCCAGCGCGTGCCCGTGCACCGACTTGGTGGAGCTGACCGGCAGCCGCCCGGCGTCCTCGCCGAACACCCGGGTCAGCGCCGCCGCCTCGGAGGCGTCGCTGAACGGGGTGCCGGTGGCGTTGGCGTTGACGTAACCGATCGCGTCCGGGGGCAGCCCGCCCCGGCGCAGCGCCGCCTCGACCGCCCGGGCCAGCCCGAGCCCGTCCGGGTGCGGCTGGCACGCGTGGTACGCGTCCCCCGCCCGGCCCCACCCGGCCACGCTCGCCAGCGTCTCGGCGCCCCGCCGGGCGGCGGCGCCCGCCGACTCCAGCACCACGGCGGCCACCCCGTCGCCCAGCAGCAGGCCCTTGCGCCCGGCGCTGAACGGGCGTACCGCGCCGTCGGCGGCGAGCGCCCGGCCGGCGTCGAAGAGCGCGTACTGGTCCGGTTCGACCAGGTAACCGGCCGCGACCACGACCCGCTCCAGGTGGCCCCGGCGGATCAGCGCCGCCGCGTCGGCGACCGCGCTGCTCGCCGACACGCACGCGGTGGTGTAGATCCGGGTACGCCCGCCGAGGCCGCACCGTGCGGCCAGGTGACCGGCGAGCGCCGGCACCGTCGGCTCGTCCCACCCCTGCGGTACGGGCAGCGAGTACGGCCCGCCGTGGGTGGCCAGGAACAGCGCCGACTCCGCCCGCCCGGCCCGGTCCAGTCCGGCGGCCCGGGCGGCGGTGTCGATCGCGTCGGTCAGCTCGCCGGCGAGCGTGCCGACGTCCGGCAGGGTGGCCGCCACCGTCACCCGGCGGCCGGTGGTGTCGAAACGGCGCACCGGCGCGAACGCCGGGGTGCCGGTGAGCACTCCGGCCAGCAGCGCGTCGGCGCCCCTGCCGAGGGCGCTGAGCGCGTAGGTGCCGGTGATCCGTACGGTCTCCCGCTCAGCCATCTGCGGGAGCGGTGAGAGAGCCACGGAACACCGCGAGCGCGTCGTCGACGGTGCGGATGCCGGCGAGTTCGTCGTCGCTCAGGTCCAGCCGGCGGTCGTAGCGCTGCTCGACCATGTGCACCAGCCAGGCCAGCTCCATCGAGCCGAGCCGGTCCGGCACCTGGTCGGCGGGTTTCGCGGTCAGTTCGGCGAGCATGCTCACCAGGTCAGCTCGCCCCAGGTCGGGCTGACCGGACATCAGGACTTGTCGCTGTTCGCGGCCACCCGGTCGGCGACCATCGTGGTGAACTCGCCGACCGTCATCAGCGCCAGCTTCTCCGACTCGTCGTCGGCGAACTTCACGGCGTAGCGGTCCTCGACGCGGACCGCCAGGTCGGCCAGGGCCAGCGACTCCAGGTCGACGCCGGAGGGGCCGAGCGTGGTGTCGTCGTCGAGCTCCTCCACGTCGTAGTTCATGTCGGCGAGCTGTTCGACGACGAAGGTGCGGACCTCGTCTCGCATGGGTTCAGACCTCTTCTCCGTGTACCGGCTGACGGTGCCCGGTCGGGACACCGTGTGCGTGTGAACCGGCGGGGTCGGGCGCGCGGGTGGCGCGTTGCCCGGCCGGTCCGGGGCGGGATTCGGGGTGGACCGGACGTCCGGTGGGCGTCCGGCGGGTGTGCGGCTCGTACAGCGGGCCGGTCACGACGCCGCATCCCGCAGCGCCGGGACGGACCGGACCAGCTTTCCGGTGGTGGTGCGGGGCATCTGGTCGAGCAGGCGCAGCGTGCGGGGACGCTTGAAGCCGGCCAGCCGCTCGGCGATCAGCTTGTCGAGCGTGTCCTCGGTCAGAGAGCGGTCGGTCTGGACGTACGCGGTGATGCCGTCGTCCCACACCACGACCGCGGCGACGACGCCGGGCAGGCCGGCGACCGTGGCCTCCACCTCGGTCAGGTCGACCTTCAAGCCGCCCACCGACACCTGCGAGTCCAGCCGGCCCTTGATGGTGACCAGGCCCGTGTCCGGGTCGACCACGCCGGCGTCGCGGGTGTGCAGCCAGCCGTCGGCCCACCGGGTCGGGTCGGCCAGTCCGACGTACGGGTTGGCCGGGCAGCTCACCCACAGCTCGCCGTCGCGCTCGCGTACCTCGATGCCCGGGGCGGGCGCGATGGCGGGCCGGTGCCGCCCGTACAGGTCGGTGCCGATGACGCCGACCTCGGTCATCCCGTACATGTTGCCCAGCGGGACGCCGTAGCGGCCGGTGAACGCGTCCGCCACGGCCGCGGGCACCAGCTCGCCGCCTGTGGTCATGCGCTTGAGCTGGGGCAGCGGCCCGGCCGGTGTGGTGGAGGCGAGCAGCCCGATGTGGAACGGGACGCCGAGCACAGTGGCCGGGGTGTCCTGGGCGGCGACGGCGGCGAGGATCGCGTCGCCGCTGAGCCGTTCCGGCGGGCACAGCTCGACGCCGGCGTGCAGCCCGTAGAGCAGGCCGCCGACCAGGCCGAGCACGTGCACCATGCTGGGGAGCAGGATGATCCGCTCGCCGGGCAGCGCGACGCCGTCGATGCGGGTGTAGCGGTGCACCTCGGCGACCAGGTCGGCGGCGGTGCGGCCGATCACCTTGGACGGTCCGGTGGAGCCGGAGCTGAGCTGGATCACCGCGTGCGGGCTGCCCGCCGGGCGGTCGGAGTACGCGCTGACCCCCGCGGTGACGTCGACGAAGATCCGCAGCGCGCCGCCGCCGGTTCGTACCGGGGCGACCACCACCTGCGGGCCGAGCCGGCGCAGCGCCTGGTCGACCTCGTGGTCGGTGAGCCGGTGGTCGAGCAGCACCGCCTGGGCGCCGGTACGCCAGGTGGCGAGCAGGTGCGCCACGTACGCCAGCGAGGGCGGCAGGCGCAGCGCGGCGGCGCCTCCGGCGCGCAGCCCGGCCCCGGCGAGCCGGTCCTGCGCCTCGCCGACGAGCCGGCGCAGCGTGCCCTTGTCGACCGGTTCGGGCAGGCGCAGGCAGACGTCGGTGTCGCGGCCGGTGAACAGGATGTCGTCCACCCAGTCCACCGTCGTCGAGGCAGGATCTTCCGCCACGGGATGTGCAGTCACGACCAGCCACCGTTCCACTGAGGAACTGGGCGGATCCGCCCAGCGGGTACGTCGTTCGGGGTATGGCGGAACCCTACGACGCCCCTCTTCTGCATCGCCAGATGCAAATGGCTAGATCCAAAACAGCGGCTGGGTGGATTGCTCAGGCTCGATCGGACAGGCAGGATCGGGGCCACGCCGGCAAGGTAGTCCGCCGGCCGCCGGATGCTGTCCTCCAGCTCAACCCGGCACCCACCCACCTGCCGGGCGGACGGCGTAGTCCGCGAGCGCGGGTGCGAGGGCGTCGAAGGCGACGTGCGCGTAGCCGGTGACGGCCCGCGCGATGTCGTCGTCGCCCTGCCCGGCGATGGTGCGGCGCATGGTCTCCTCGAACAGCAGCCGATGGATGCCGGCCAGCTGCGCGGCGGCGACCCGGGGCAGGATGTCGTCCTCGCGGCTCCCGGTCTCCTCGGCCAGGGCGGCGGCCAGGGCCTTCTCCCGGTCGTCGTGGAACTCGCGCAGACGGGTCACCAGCGCCGGACTGGCGGCGATCATCCGGGCGAACGCGGAACCGGAGAACCCGATGACCGGGTCGTGGGCGGCCACCGCCGCGAGGTAGGCGCGGCGCAGCGCCGCCAGCGCCGACTCGCCGGGCTCGCGCTCCCGGACGACGGTGGCCAGCTGCCGCACGAACTCGTCGTGCATGTCCAGCGCCAGATCCTCCTTCCGAGGGAAGTAGTTGGTGACGGTCATCTTGGACACCTGCGCGGCGGCGGCCACCTCGGCGATCGTCACGTTGTCGAAGCCACGTTCGAGGAACAGGCGGGTGGCCTGACCCGAGATGTTCTCCCTGGTCTGGCGCTTCTTCAAGGCCCGGAGGCCGGTGCTCTGCGCGGTCACGCCCCCCACCATACCTGGTACGAACCAAAAATTGTTCTTGACATGTTTTTAGGTTGGGCCTAACTTTAGGTCGTACCGGCGAACAGCCGGCACGGAAGGGAGCCCGACATGCCCGCCCACACCCGCGACATCGCCGCCGGCAAGCCCCGCCGCCCGCACCTCGCTCCGGCGCGCCGGCCGCACGTCCCCGTGGTCGCCCCCCGGCGCCAGCCCCGCCGGATCCCCGGCCGCCGCTGACCCGCCGCCCGTCCCGAGCCCCGCACCGTCCCGGAAGGAGCACGCCTCATGCTCGCCACCACCCCTGCAGCCGCCGGCCACACCACCGACGCGGTGGCCGCCTACCTCCGGACGATCGGACGAACGCCGCTGCTCACCGCCGAGCAGGAGACGCGCCTCGGCGCCCGAATCGAGGCCGGCGCCCTGGCGCAGCGGCGGTTGGACGACGACGGCGACCGGGTCGGCGCGGCCGAGCAGGACCGGCTGCGGCGACTCGTCGCCGACGGGCGTCGCGCCCGGCACCACATGATCGAAGCCAACCTCCGGCTGGTTGTCTCGGTCGCGAAACGGTACGCGCTCGCCGGCCGGCTGCCGCTGCTCGACCTGATTCAGGAAGGCACCATCGGCCTGATGCGGGCGGTCGAGAAGTTCGACCACCGGCGTGGACTGAAGTTCTCGACGTACGCGACCTGGTGGATCAAGCAGGCGATCGGCCGGGCCCTCACCGACCAGAGCCGCACAATCCGCCTGCCGGCGCACCTGGTCGAGGTGCTCAACCGGGTGAACCGGACCCGCCGCACGCTCGCGGGCGAACTCGACCGGGAGCCGACGCCCGCTGAGGTCGCCGCCCGGGTCGAGGTGCCCGCCGAAAAGGTGGAACTGCTGCTGCGGCACGACCGCGAGCCGGTCTCGCTGCACACGCCGGTCGCCGGGGCTGCCGGCACGACCGAGCTGGGCGACCTCCTCCCCGACGAGGCACCGGGCCCGGCCGGCGTCGTGGTGTCCTCCTGGCGGCGCCGCTACCTGGACGAGGTGCTCGGCACCCTGTCGGAGCGCGAGGCGGCCGTCATCTGCCAGCGGTACGGCCTCGACGACGACCGGCCGAGCACGCTCGACGAGATCGGCACGAGGATCGGGCTGACCCGGGAGCGGGTCCGCCAGATCGAGAGCCAGGCGCTGCGGAAGCTGCGCCACCCCACCCGCGCCCGCGTCCTGGCCGACCTGCACGCCTGAGCCGGCGTCAAGACCGCACACCGACCGTCCCACCAGGAGGCCGACCGATGACACCCGACCCCCGCACCGTCCACCCGCTGCCCGCCTTCGACCGCGTGGTGTTCCTCAAACCACTGGTGACGTCACCGAAGATCGTCGTGGGTGACTACACCTACTACGACGATCCTGACGACGCGACCGGCTTCGAGCACCGCAACGTCCTGTACGCCTATGGACCGGAACGGCTGGTCATCGGTAAGTACTGCGCGATCGCCTCCGGCACCCGATTCCTGATGGCCGGCGCGGCCCATCCCGGCATGGGCGTGTCCACGTACCCGTTCACCATGTTCGGCGGCGAGTGGGCCGAGCAGACCCTCGACATCGTCACCGCCATGCCGAGCCGCGGCGACACCGTCGTCGGGAACGACGTCTGGTTCGGCTTCGGATCCGTGGTCATGCCGGGCGTGCGGATCGGCGACGGCGCCGTCATCGCAACCGGCGCGGTGGTCACCGCCGACGTGCCGCCCTACACGATCGTCGGCGGCAATCCCGCCCGGCCGATCCGGCAACGCTTCGACGACGCCGACATCGTGCGGCTCCGCCACGCCGCCTGGTGGGACTGGCCCACCGGCCTCGTCACCGCGCACGCCCGCACGATCATGGCCGGCACACCCGCCGAGATCGCCCGGATCGCCGCCGAGCACGGCGTGGAACAGCCCGGGTGAGACCGCCGGCCGGCGACGCGCACCCCGGACGGCCGGGCCGCAGGGACGGATTCACCGGCGCCGGCACCGGGCACGGAGGTGCCCGGTGGACACCACCGGTCCGCCCCGAACGAGCGGAGGCGTCATGCGCTGGCAATACCTGGTCCTGCCCCTCGTGCTGATCCTGGTTCTCGTCGGGTTGCGGGTGTGGCTCCCCCGGCGCGCCTTCCGGGCCGGCCGCTCCCTCCGGCAGCGCATCGACGGACGCGACTGACCGGGCTTCGTCAGCCCTCCCCGGCCGGTGGGGGCGCGGCGCCGCGCAGCACCAGCGCGCTGTTGAACCCGTCGAAGCCGCGCGCGCCGACCAGCGCGATCCGGCTGCGGGGCGGGCGGGGCTGCCGCAGGAACGTCAGGTCGCAGCCGGGCGCCGGCTCGTCCGGGCCGGCCGAGGCGGGCAGCATCCCGCGCCGGAACGCCAGCAGCGCGGTGGCCGCGTCCAGCGCGGAACCGCCCTGGTGCGCCCGGCCGGTCAGCGGCTTCTGCGTGGTCACCGGCGGGGTCCGGTCGCCGAACACGGTACGCAGCGCCGCCGCCTCGGCCCGGTCGTGCGCGGGTACCCCGAGCGCGTCCGGCCAGATCACGTCCACGTCGTGCGGGCGTACCCCGGCGCGTTCCATCGCCAGGCGCATCGCGCGGGCGTAGTGGGCCGGGTCGGGGCCGGTGGCCGGGTCGGTGGGCGCGGCGTCGTGGGTGGCGGCCCAGCCGGTGATCTCCCCGTAGACGCGGGCGCCCCGGGCCAGCGCGTGGCCCAGTTCCTCCACCACGAAGACGGCGCCGCCCTCGGCCGGCACGTACCCGCTCGCCGCGACGTCGAACGGCCGGTACGCCCGCTCCGGGTCGGACACGTCGCTGAGCAGGCCGGAGCGGAGCTGGCAGGCCAGCGCGTACGGGCTCAGCGGGCACTCGGTCGCCCCGGCGATCACCACGGGGGTGCCCCGGCGGATGGTGCGCACCGCGTGCGCCAGGCTGTCCAGCCCGCCGGCCGACTCGGACACGGTCACCCCGGACGGCCCCTTGAACTGGTGGCGGATCGACAGCTGCCCGACGCTCGCGGCGTAGAACCAGGCGATCGACTGGTACGCCCCGACGGTGCGGCTCGGCCCGCCCCAGAGCCGTTGCAGTTCCCGCTGCCCGAACAGGTTGCCGCCCGACGAGCTGGCGAGCGTGACCGCCCACTGGTACGGGTCGGGCGACACCTCGGGCAGCCCGGCGTCGGCGAGCGCCAGCCCGGTGGCGGCGAAGCCCAGGTGGGTCCACCTGTCGGTCTGCACCCGCTGCCGGGTGTCGCTGAACCCGGCCGGGTCGAAGCCGGCCACCTCCCCGGCCACCCGGGTCGGGTAGCGCTCCGGGTCGAACAGCGTGATCGGCCCGGCGCGCCGGGTGCCGGCGAGCACTGTGTTCCAGTGCGCCTCGGCGCCGACGCCGCTGGGCGCGACCACGCCGATGCCCGTCACCACGGCCCGCGCGGTCACGGTGCCACCGCGAGCCGGCGGAACACCATCGCGGACTGGAATCCGCCGAATCCGCTGCCCACCGACAACGCCACGTCCACCGGCACCTCCCGGGCCTCGTTCGGCACGTAGTCCAGGTCGCACTCCGGGTCGCGGGTGGTCCAGTTCGCCGTCGGCGGCACCACGCCGTACTCGATGGCGAGCGCGCAGGCGGCCATCTCGATCGAGCCGATGGCGCCGAGCGAGTGGCCGACCATCGACTTGATCGAGCTGATCGGCACCCGGTACGCCGTCTCCCCCAGCGCCCGTTTGAACGCCGCAGTCTCGTGCCTGTCGTTCTGCCGGGTGCCGGAGCCGTGCGCGCTGACGTACGACACGGCCGTCGGGGCGAGCCGGGCCTGCCGCAGCGCGTCGCTGATCGCCACCGCCATCTCCGCGCCGTCCGGGCGCAGCCCGGTCATGTGGAAGCCGTTGCTGCGGCTGGCGTACCCGGCCACCTCGCAGTAGACGTGCGCGCCCCGGCGGCGGGCGTGCTCGGCCTCCTCCAGCACCAGCACCGCCGCGCCCTCGGCGAGGACGAACCCGTGCCGGTCGGCGTCGAACGGCCGGGAGGCGTGCTCCGGGTCGTCGTTGTCCGGGCTGGTCGCGCCGATCGCGTCGAACGAGGCGACGGTGACCGGGGAGATCGGCGAGTCGGCGGCGCCGGCGAGCACCACGTCGGCCTCGCCGTCGGCGACGAGCTGGTGGGCGTACCCGATGGCGTCGATGCCGGAGGTGCAGCCGGTGGAGATCACCTGCGCCGGGCCGTGCAGGCCGTGCCGGCAGGCCACGTCGGCGGCCAGGCTGCTGGGTACCAGCGCCTGGTAGAGGTACGGCCCACCGAGCGCGTGGTCGACCAGCCAGTGCCGGCCGGAGTCGCTGACCCGCACGTACTCCTGCTCCAGCGCCATGGTCCCGCCGACGGCGGTGCCGAGCACCACCCCGGCGCGTTCGCGCTGCGCGTCGGTGAGGGTGAGGCCGCTGTCCGCGAGCGCCTCGGCGGAGCAGGCGAGCGCGAACTGCACGTACCGGTCGGCACGCTGCCGTTCGGCGAGCGTGATCCCGGCGGCGTCCGGGTCGAAGTCGCACTCGGCGGCGATCTGCGACCGGAACGGCGACGGGTCGAAGAAGCTGATCCGCCGCGTCGCGGTGCGCCCCTCGGTGATCGTCTTCCAGAAGCGGTCCCGGGTGGCGCCGCCGGGTGCGACGACGCCGATGCCGGTGACCACTGTGCGCCGGCCGGTCACGACGGCTCCCGTGGCGGCGGTGCCGCGCTCTCGGTGTCGACGTGGCCGAGTTCCGGGCGCGGGGCGAGCGGTCCGAGGTGGAACACCACCTCGGCGGGCTCGTCGCCGGTGTTGCGCAGCCGGTGCCGCACGTCCTTCGGTACGTAGAGCGCCTCCCCGGCGGCCACCGGCACCGGCGTGTCGTCCAGGTCGACGGTGATCGCGCCGCGGGCGACGTAGAGGAACTCCTCGCTGTACGGGTGGTAGTGCTCGGCGATCCGCTCCCCCGGCGCGAGCGTGGCGACGCCCATGAATCCGGAGGTGCTGCCGACCGTCTTCGGGCCGAGCAGCACCCGCAGTTCCCCGCCGCGGCGGCGGTCGGCCGGTACGTCGTGGACGGAGACCCGGGCGGTGGTGGTGTCGGTCATCGCGCGCCTCCCGCGTGTGCCCGCTCGATCTTCTCCTTGATCACGGCGAGCTGGATCGTGCTGTTGGTGTTGATCCGGTTGGTCATGGCGGCGTTGTCGACCGGTGCGTCCGGCTTCATCGCGAAGTCCTGGGTCCAGGTCATCCGGGTGCCGGCGGGCGTCTCGTCGTAGCGCCAGTGGATGCGCATGTACTCGAACGGGCCGGTCTCGACGCGCCGGGCGTGCACCTCGCGGGTGGCCGGGTCGGCGGTGCGTTCGCTGACCCAGCTCCACGACACGCCGTTCTCGTCCGGGTGCATGGTGAGCCGGAAGCGCACGGTGTCGCCGTCGCGGTGCAGGATCTCCGCGGTGGCGTACTCGGTGAACAGGTCCGGCCACCCGGCCACGTCGTTGGTGATCTCCCAGACCAGCGGCAGCGGCGCGGCGATCTCCACGGCGTTCTCGGTGTGCCCGGGCGGGTCCGCCTTGCGGGCCACCAGGTCGGCGACGCCGGCGATGCTGAGCTGCCCGGCCTGTTCGGGGATCTTCACCCGCCACCTGTCGGCCACCACCGCCGACAGTTCGAGCAGCGCCAGGGAGTCCATGCCCAGTTCCTCCAGGCTCGCGGCGGGCGCGCCGGCGGCGGCGTCCGGGTCCAGGCCGCAGTGCGTGACCAGGATGTCGGTGATCTCGCGGGCGAGCGGGCGGTCGGGGGCGACGGTCATCGGTTCCTCCAGGTGGTCGGGCCGGCGGCGGGCACGGCGCTGACGGGGGTACGGCCGCCCGGCTCGGCCGCGCCGCGCGGGTCGGGCACGACGGCCCGCGCCGGGGACGCCTCGGCCGCGGCGTCGGCGGGCGGGGCGTCGGTGGGCGGCGCGTCGTCGGCGGGCGGGGCGAGCAGGCGTTCCACCAGGGCGGTGGTGTGCCGGGCGGCGCGGAACGCGGGGTCGCGCAGCACCCGGCGGGCGAACGGGATCGTGGTACGCACACCGGGACCGGCCACGTCGAACTCGGCCAGCGCCCGGTCGAGCCGGTCCAGCGCGGCGTCCCGGTCCGGCGCCCACACCGCCACCTTCGCCAGCAGCGAGTCGTAGTGCGGGCTGACCAGGTAACCGACGTGCCCGTGGGTGTCGACCCGGGTGAACGGGCCGCCCGGCGGCCGGAACCGCTCCAGCCGGCCCGGTGCGGGCGCGAAGTCGCGGTCCGGGTCCTCCACGTTGACCCGGCACTCGATCGCCACACCGTCCAGGCGTACGTCGGACTGGCGCAGCCGCAGCGGGGTGCCGAAGGCCACGTGCAGCTGTTCCTGCACCAGGTCGATGCCGGTGATCATCTCGGTGACCGGGTGTTCCACCTGGATCCGGCAGTTGATCTCCAGGAAGTGGCAGCGTTCGGCCTCGTCGACCAGGAACTCCACGGTGCCGGCGCCGGTGAAGCCGACCGACAGCGCGCCGCGCAGCGCCACCTCGGCGACGGTGTCCAGGGTGGCCTGCCGCAGCGCGGGCGCGGGCGCCTCCTCGATCAGCTTCTGGTGCCGGCGCTGCACCGAGCAGTCCCGGGTGCCCAGGTGCACGCCGTTGCCGTGGCCGTCGCAGAGCACCTGCACCTCGACGTGGCGGGCGTCGGCGAGGTACCGCTCGACGTACACCCGGTCGTCGCCGAACGCGACCTGGGCGGCGGCGCGGGTCCGGGCGTACGCGCGGGGCAGCTCGGCGGCCGAGCGCACCACTGTCATGCCGCGCCCGCCACCGCCCGCGGCGGCCTTCACGATCACCGGGTAGCCCACCTCGGCGGCCACCTCCTGCGCCTCGCCGACGGTGGGCAGCGTCCGGACGCTGCCCGGCGGCAGCGGCAGCCCGGCTGCGCTCATCAGCGCGCGGGCCGTCGACTTGTCCGCGAGCGCGGCCATCACCTGCGGCGGCGGGCCGACGAAGACCAGGCCGTTCTCGGCGCAGATCTCGGCGAAGTCGGCGTCCTCGGACAGGAAGCCGTAGCCGGGGTGGACCGCCTGCGCGCCGGTCTGCCGGGCGGCCTCCACGATCGCGGCCGCGTTGAGGTAGCTGCGGCGGCTGGCCGCCGGGCCGATCCGTACCGCCTCGTCGGCGAGCCGCACCGGCAGCGAGTCGGCGTCGGCGCTGGAGTGCACCACCACCGTGCGCACGCCGAGTTCCCGGCAGGCGCGCAGCACCCGCAGCGCGATCTCGCCCCGGTTGGCGATCAGCACCTTGTCGAACATCAGGAGTCCTGTCCGGTGACCGGTTCCAGGGCGATCAGCGGCTGGTCGTACTCGACGGGCTTGCCGTCGTCGACCAGCACCTCGACCACCCGTCCGGCCTGGCCGGCGGTCACCTCGTTCATCAGCTTCATGGCCTCGACGATGCCGACCACCTGGCCCGGGCGGACCATGTCGCCGACCGCGACGAACGGCATCGCCCCGGGTTCGGGGGCGCGGTAGAACGTGCCGACCACGGGCGAGCGCACGGCCGGCCGGTCGGTCGCCGGCGCGGCTCGCGCGGCCGGTTCGGCGGCCCGCGCGGGGAACGCCCCGGCCGGTTCGGCGGCGCGCGGCGCCGGGGGTGCCGGGTCGTGCCACTCGACCTCCAGCACCGACTCGCCGCTGCGCAGCCGCACCCGGCGCACCGGCCCGGCCAGGTCGGCGACGAGCTTGCGGGCCTGCCGGCGCAGCCCGTCGAGCACCTGCTCGGACTCGGCGTCGGCCATCACGCCACCTCCGCCCGGTCACCCGACGGCGAGGCCGGGAACGGGCCGGCTGCCGATCGGGCCGCGCCGAAGCGGCGGAACCGTTGCCGGCGGCGGCGGACCAGCGTGGCCGGGGGGACGGTGAGCAGCGGCGCGAGGTTCGCCGCGACCGCCCGGCGCAGCAGCTCGGCCGCGCCGCCCGGGTCGGCGTGCGCGGCCGGGCGCGGCTCCGGCACCAGCTCGTCGACCACGCCGAGGCGGCACAGGTCGGCGCCGGTGAGCCGCAGCGCGCGGGCCGCCTGCGGGGCGGCCGAGCTGTCCGGCCAGAGGATCGCGGCGCAGCCCTCCGGGCTGATCACCGAGTAGACGGCGTGCTCCAGCATGAGCACCCGGTCGGCGACCGCGAGCGCGAGCGCGCCGCCGCTGCCGCCCTCCCCGGTGACCACCGCCACCACCGGCGTGGGCAGCACGGTGAGCGCGAGGATGTTCTCCGCGATCGCCGCCGCCTGACCCTGCTGCTCGGCGCTCACCCCCGGGTCCGCGCCGGGCGTGTCCACGAGCGTCACCACCGGCAGCCGCAGCCGCGCCGCGAGGCGCATCAGCCGCAGCGCCTTGCGGTGCCCGGCCGGGCTGGCCATGCCGAAGTTGCGGGTCACCAGCTCGGCGGTGGTGTGCCCCTTCTGGTGACCGATCACCATCACCGGGCGGCCGTCCAGGCGGGCGATGCCGCCGACGACAGCCGGGCAGTCGGCGCCGAGCCGGTCGCCGTGCAGCTCCACGAACCCGTCGAACGCCGTTTCCAGGTAGTCCAGTGTGGTCGGACGACCCGGGTGCCGCGCCGTGCGTACCGTCTCCCAGGGGTCGCGGTCGGGCCGCGGGGTCGCGGTCGGCGCGGTGACCGGCGGGCGCGGCGCGGGCGGGTTCTCCGGCGCCCGGCGGCCCGCCTCGGCGGCGGCGAGCAGCGCCGCGAGCCGGCCCCGCAACGCGTGCCGGGGCACCACCATGTCCACCTGACCGTGCCGTAGGAGGTACTCGGCGGTCTGGAAGCCCTCCGGCAGCGTGGCGCCGGTGACCTGGCGGATCACCCGGGGCCCGGCGAAGCCCAGCCGGGCGCCGCTCTCGGCCAGCACCAGGTCGGTGTTGGTGGCGAAGGAGGCGGCCACCCCGCCGTACGTGGGGTCGGTGACCACGCTGACAGTGAGCAGGCCCGCCTCCCGCATCCCCGCGAGCGCCTGGCTGACGGTGGCCATCTGCATCAGCGACAGCGCGCCCTCCTGCATCCGCGCGCCGCCGGACGCGGTCACCAGCACCAGCGGGATGCCGTCGGCGAGCGCCCGCTCGGCGGTCCGGGTGATCAGCTCACCGACCGCGCAGCCGAGGCTGCCGCCGAGGAAGCGGAAGTCCATCACCGCCAGCGCGACCGGGTGCCCGCCGAGCCGGGCGGTGCCGCACAGCACCGCCTCGTCCAGGCCGGTCGCCGCGCGGGCCGCGCCGAGCCGGTGCGGGTACGGCAGCTCGTCGACGAACTCGATCGGGTCGACGCGTACCGCCCGGTCCGGCAGCGGGACGAACGAGTCCGGGTCGGCCAGCTGCGCCACCCGGTCCGGCGCGTCCAGCCGGGCGTGTGACCCGCACTCCGGGCAGACGTCCAGGTTGCGGCGCAGCCGCTTGCGGTAGAGCAGCGACGCGCATCCGTCGCACCTCGACCAGAGCTGCTCGTCGCGCGGGGCGGTCGTGGTCACTGTGGCCGCCCGGCGGTGTCGTACCGGTGGGCCGGCGCGTCGTAGCGGTAGAAGCAGTGCGCCATCGCGTCGCGCGGCGAACGCCAGGTCGGCAGGTACGGCGAGATGTACGGCCGCAGCCGCTCGCTGATCCGGATGAACTCCGGATGCCCACGGTTGTCCTCGACCGCGCCCTGCGCGGGCGTCTCCGTCTCCAGCAGATGGACGTAGAGGTCGTGCAGCCGGTACAGCGAGCGGTGCCGGACCCCGACCAGGCCGGGCAGCTCGGTCGCGTCGGACTCGGCGAAGATCTCGGCCACCCGGTCCTCGGCCGTCGGCACCACCTTGGCGACGATGAGCGAACGGTCCATTCGCGCCTCCTGCACGTCCCGGTGCGCGGCGAACCGGTCGCGCCGCACGGATTGCCACACGGTCGCGCCGGCGGCGTCTACCGGGCGTCAACCGGGCCCCATCGCGCCACAAACATGGTGACGCTGCGTTGACGCAAGCTGTGCGTGAGCTATGGGAAGATCGCTTTCCGGTTTCCGGTTGACGACACTTCTTCGCAGATCACAGGCGTATTACCGAGCCCACTACGGACAGTCAGGTGACCGACCGACCGTTGACTGAGAGTAACAGGCGTTGATATTCTGCGTCTCGGTCAGCCCGGCCACGGTGGAGCTTCCCGCCGTGGCGGAGGCGTTCCGACACCGGCGTCGCGGCGGCGGTCCGGGCAACGCGAAACGGTCGGGACGAGGGTTCCGGTGCTGGGGGGTGCGCCGTGTCGGGTGGATCGAGAATGCCGACGGCGGGCGAACCCGCCCCACGGGTGTCACTGCACCTGCTGGGCGGCTTCCAGCTGCTGCACGACGACACCCCCGTGGTCGTACCCCGGGGGTTGCAGCGCGTCATCGCCCTGATCGGCCTGCGCCCGGCCGCGACCCGCAGCCACCTCGCCGGGCTGCTGTGGCCCGAGACGCCTGAGGAGCGGGCGCTGTCGTCGCTGCGGACCGCGCTGTGGCGGCTGCGGCAGGATCCGTGCTGCCCGCTGCGCACCGACGGCGACACCGTCCGGCTCGGACCGACCGTCCGCCTCGACGTTGACGACCTGGTGGAGACCGCGGCGCTGGTCCGCGAGGGCGCCGTCCCGCGCGGCGCCGCCGGCGCCGGACGCCACGACCTGCTCCCCGGCTGGTACGACGACTGGGTGCTGCTGGAACGCGAACGGCTGCGCCAGCTGCGCCTGCACATGCTGGAGGAACTCGCCGGCAACCACCTCACCGCCGGGCGGCACGGCGAGGCGCTGGAGGCGGCGCTGGAGGCGATGGCCGCCGAACCGCTGCGGGAGACCCCGCACCGCCTGGTGGTCCGCATCCACCTGGCCGAGGGCAACGCGTTCGAGGCGGTCCACTCCTTCTACGTCTACCGCGATCTGCTCCTGCGCGAACTGCGCCTGGAACCGTCCCCGGCGATGACCGCGCTGCTCGACGACACCCTGGCGCCGATCCGCCGGGCCACCCGCCCGGACCCGCAGCCGCCGCGCCGCACGGACCGGACCGCGAAACCGGCGCCGCGCGCCCCCACCTCGCCGTCGCCACCACCATCAAAGCCCCGGGGTACGCGGTGACGGCGAGGTGACAGCGCGACCGGCACCGTGAACCCAGCACCGCGGCGGCGAGAGGGGTCACGATGAGTCGACTGTTGGTGGTCAGCCGGATCGTGCCGGGCGCACAGGGACGGGTGGCGCAGATCTTCGCCGAGGCCGACGCCACCGAACTCCCCCACCTCACCGGCGTTCGGCACCGGTCGCTGTACTACCTGCACGACCTGTGCGTCCATCTGATGGAGACCGTCGACGTCGCCCCCGGGCTGACCGCGGAACTGCGCGACAACCCGCTCTACGAGCAGGTGAACAAGCGGCTCTCCGCGCACACCTCCCCGTACCTGCCGACCTGGCACTCCCCCCGCGACGCCGTGGCCGGCTGCTTCTACAGCTGGGACGCCGCCGACGTGCCTGCGCCCGACCGGATCCACTGACCGGCCACGGGCGACGGACGGGGCGCCCCGGAACCACGCACGGCACCCAGGTTCCGGGGCGTCTCCCTGCTCCGCGAGGCCGCTCGATACCGGCCTCCGGCACACGCTCGGTCATGCTGCGGCCACCGGCCGACACCGCCGGTCCCACCGTCGTGGCCCGGCCCCGGGCTGCCTGTCGTGCGCCGCGCGCGTGTGCGAAGCTGCCCCGAGTCTTTCGCCACCGTCGTGCACGTACATAGAAGGAGGTTGGCCATGCCGTCGAGCTTCGGGCAGTGGCTGTTCGTGATACTGGCCCTGCTCATCGGATTCGGCGTCGGCTGGGTGGTCGTCGGCCGTCGCCGGTCCGGCGCCCCGGCGACGCCCACGGTGGAGACCGCACCCGAGGTGACCGCCACCGTCGACGAGCCGCGCCCGGTCGCTGTGGTCGACGAGCCCCCGGCGACCGCCACGGTGGCCGAGCAGCCCGCGCCCACCGAGACGGCGACCACCGAGCCGGCCGTCGCCACCGCCGCCCGTACCGCAGACGAGCCGGAGGCGTCGTCGGTCGTCGCCGAGCCGGTGTCCTCGCCGGCCGTGTCCGAGCCCGCCGTGTCCGAGCCCGCCGCGTCTGAGCCGGTCGCCGCCGAGCCGGTGGCGTCCCCCGCCGAGCCGGTTGCGGCGCCAGTGGCCGAGGCCGAGCCGGTCGCCGTGGACCGTCCGGCGGACGAGCCGGTGCCGTCCTCCGCGTCGGTCGCTGCGGACGAGCCCGCCGCCCCGGCCTCCACCGATGTGGACGAGCCGGCCGCTTCTCCGGCGCTCGTCGCCGAGTCGGAGCCCTTCGCGGCGGAGCCGGAGCGCGCCCCCGTCGCCGTTCCGGCGCAGTCGACGCCCGCCGACGAGCCGGAGGTGCCGGCGACGACGTCGTCGGCCGATGCCGAGGCGGTGCCCTCGCCGGTCGACGCCGCCGCGACGGCCGAGACCGCCGAGCCGGTGGAGACCGCCGAGCCCGTCCCCGCCGTGCCGGCCGTGGTGCCCGCGCCGCGGGCCTCGGTCGAGAACGACGTGCCGGCGGACGCGGCCGGGGACGCGGCGGACGACTTCCGGCGGATCCAGGGCATCGGGCCGAAGCTGGCCGCCGCCCTCCAGGACGCCGGGATCCGCACCTACCGGCAGCTCGCCGAGCTGGACGAGGCCGCGCTGCGGCAGACCGTGAAGGCCGCCGGGCTGCGCGCGGCGCCCGGGCTGGCCACCTGGCCGCAGCAGGCCAAGGTGCTGGCGGGTGCTTCCGCCGACGTCGACCGGGTGCTGCCGGCGAGCGCCGAGTAGACAGTCCTCCACATTCCGGGCCGGTGGTGACGATGGTCGCCACCGGCCCGGTGCCTTTCCCCACCCCGTCACCTCCCCGACCTCGCGGCCCGCCCCGCCAGTACGCCGAGGTGGTCGCATCAGCACCCCGCCGACCCCGCCACAACCCCGAACTGGCGGCCGCTCCACCAGCACCAGCACCAGCACCCGACGTGGTGACATCGCCACCTCCATCACCCCCGCCCGGGCCGGTATGCCGGAAAAGTGACCGCGTGCGGGCGGGCATGACTACGGTCGGTGAAGGGCCGGGACGGCCCGCCGCGCGTACCGCCACCCGCAGGAGCATCTCGTGCCCACCGCAGCGCCGGAGCCCGCCGGCCGGCGACCGCCGGTCCGCGATCCGGAGGCGCCGCGCCGGGTCACGCTGCTCGAACTCTTCTTCGACCTGGTCTACGTGGTCGCGCTCGCGTTGATCTCGCGCAACCTGATCAGCTCCGTGTCCTGGGAACGGGCCGCCGAGTCCCTGGTCATGCTGATGGCGATCTGGTGGACCTGGGCGATCACCACGCTGGTCACCGACATCTACGACCCGCAGCGCACCGAGATCAAGCTGCTGATCGTGGCGGTGATGTTCGGCGCGCTGCTGATGACCACCGCCATCCCGGAGGCGTTCGGCACCCGGGGGCTGGTGTTCGCCGGCACGTACGTGGCGATCCATCTCGGACGCGGCCTGTTCCTCATGCCCGCCGTACGGCGGCACCCGCAGAGCAACCGCCGGGCCCTGCGCATCTTCGCCTGGTTCGCCGTGTCGGCGGTGCCCTGGCTGGTCGGCGCGCTGGCCGCGCACGGCACCGCCCGGTTGTGGTTCTGGGCCGGCGCCCTGGCCATCGACTACCTGGGGTTCCGTCTGGCGTACCCGGTGCCGGGTCTGGGCGCGGTGCCGGAGTCCCAGCGCAACGTGACCGCCGAGCACCTGTCCGAGCGGTACCAGCAGTTCTTCATCATCGCGCTCGGCGACGCCGTGCTGGTCGCCGGCACCGTGTTCAGCCTGCACCACTCCGAGGTGGAGAACCTGGCCGCGTTCGCCACCGCGTTCGCCACCACGCTGCTGCTCTGGCGCATCTACGTGCACAAGTCCGGTGAGCTGCTGCCGCACGCCATCGCCCGGGCGGCTCAGCCGAGCCGGTTCCTCAACACCGCGCCGTACACCCATCTGCTGATGGTGGCCGGAGTGGTGACCACCGCGGCGGGCTTCGACCTGGTCCTGCTGGAGCCGACCGGCCACACGCCGCCGGCCTGGCTGGCGGTGATCCTCGGCGGGCCGGCGCTGTTCCTGATCGGCCGGGGCGCCTTCGAGTACGAGGTGTTCAGCCGGGTGTCGGCGTCCCGGCCCGGCGGGATACTGGCACTGCTCACGATCGCCCCGGCCGGGTTGTTCCTCGCCCCGGTCTACGCCTCCGCCGGGGCGATGCTGGTGCTGGCCGGGGTCGCTTGCGCCGACTACCGCCGCAGCCGGGGCCGCCCGCCGGAGGAGCCGATGCCACCGCACTGAGGTAATCGGAATCGGCCGTGCCGGTACCTGTGCGCCGTTTGGCGGATCACCCGCACGGGGTACAAGGCCTCCACCTCGAATCCACCACGACCCCAGTGGAGGCAACTGATGCGCGGCACCTCGATAGTCGGCGTCCTGGTCGTCATCTGGCTCATCATCGGCGCCATCGCCGCCGGTCAGCGCGGCTACTACGGCAACGACGAAACCAACTGTGCGGAGGCGGGCACGATCCTGGTCACGATCGTGGCCGGCCCGCTGAACTACATCGGCGCCAACCCGAAGGTGGACTGCAAGCTCCCCGAGCCGTCGAAGTAGGCGGGCCACCCCCGTACTCCCCTTCCGGCCCGCGCCCGCCCGGCGAGCGCGGGCCGTTCCGTGCCCGCGGCGCGGACCGTCACCACCCCTGGGGCGTCCTAGGAGGCTGGGTTTCGCCTGGTTTGCCGCCGGAACCGGTGGGAACGGCAGCGGTTCGCCGACGACGGAACGGAGAACCGGGCATGCGGATCGGCTACAAGCTCGCCTCGGAGGCGTTCGGGCCCCAGGAACTCATCCGGCAGGCGGTCCGGGCCGAGGAGGCCGGTTTCGACTTCGTCGAGATGAGCGACCACTACCACCCCTGGCTGGAGGTGCAGGGGCACTCCTGCTTCACCTGGAGCGCGCTCGGCGCGATCGCCGCCCGCACCACCCGCATCGGCCTCGCCACCGGCGTCACCTGCCCGTCGGTCCGCTACCACCCGGCGATCGTCGCGCAGGCCGCCGCCACCATGGCGCTGATCTCCGACGGGCGGTTCACGCTCGGGGTGGGTGCCGGCGAGCGGCTCAACGAACACGTCGTCGGGCAGGGCTTCCCCAGTGTCCGGGGGCGGCACGAGCGGCTGCGCGAGGCGCTGGAGATCATCCGGCTGCTCTGGCAGGGTGGCTACCGCTCGTACGGCGGCCGGCATCTCCAACTGGAGGACGCCCGGATCTGGGACCTGCCCGAGCAGCCGCCGGTGATCGCCGTGGCCGCGAGCGGCCGGGAGTCGGCCGGTCTCGCGGCCGAGCTGGGCACCGGCCTGTTCGCCACCGAGCCGAAGTCGTCGATCGTCGACCAGTACCGCAACGCCGGCGGCCAGGGCCCGCGCTACGCCGAGGTGCCGATGGCCTGGGCCACCGACGAGGAGTCGGCGGTCCGTGCGGCCCGGGAGACCAGCCGCTGGGCGATCACCGGCTGGAAGGTGATGAGCGAGCTGCCCAACCCGGTGAACTTCGACGCCGCCACCGCCTGGGTCGAGGACCACCACATCCGGCAGCAGTTCTCCGTCGGCCCGGACGCCGCTCCGCACGTGGAGAAGGCGCGCACGTACGTCGAGGCCGGCTTCGACCACATCGTGCTCCAGAACGCCGGGCCGGACCCGGACGGCTTCCTGGACTTCTGCGCCCGCGACCTGCTCGCCCGCGTCCGCGCGCTCGGCTAGCGCTCCGCGCTCCCCCCGCGCTCGGCCGGCCCGCGCACCTCAGCCGCCGACGTGGATGCCGGGGCGGCGGGTCGGGTCCGGCTCGGACTTGCGGATGATCTCCCGTACCACCGGCGGGGTGTCGCCCCGGCCGAGGATGAGGTAGCGCAGCAGGTGCGCGATCGGGTTCCCCTCGGACCACTCGAAGTGGCAGTGCGGGCGCACCCCCGTCGCGTCCCGCAACGCCAGCAGGATCGCGGCTATCGCGTTCGGCGCGGCCGGGCTGCTGGTACGCAGGATCCGGTAGCCGCCGGACTCCACCCCGTGCACCCGCAGCACCTGGCTGAACTGGGACGGGTCGCTCACGTCGATCTCCAGGAACAGCACGTCGGCGGCGCCCGGCACCGGGTTCATCGACCGTTGCGCCCGTTCCTTGACCCGGTACTCCTTCACCGACCCGCTCTGCCGCTTGTTGGCGATCAGGTGCAGCCGCCCGTCCCGGGCCACCGACTCGTCGACGAAGCGGCGGGCCGGCTCGTCGAACTCGATCCGCTCGGCGCGCAGCTCGGTGGTCCGGGTGACCCGGGAGATCAGCGACACCGCGACGATCCCGGCGATGAAGAACCCGGAGATGGTGATGCCGTCGGGCTTGGCCACCACGTTCTCCACCAGCGCGTACAGCAGCACGGCGGTGAGCAGCGCGAACCCGGCCGCGGCGGCACGGCTGCGGGCGCGCAGCGCCGCGATGGTCACCGCTATCGCGCCGGAGACCATCATCGCGAGGATGCCCGTGGCGTACGCGCCGGCCTGGGCGTTCACGTCGGCGGAGAAGGCGATCGTGATGGCGATGCTGATCGCGGTGTAGACCAGCACCACCGGGCGCACCGCCCGCCCCCACTCCGGCGCCATGCCGTACGACGGCAGGTAGCGGGGCACGATGTTGATCAGCCCGGCCATCGCCGACGCGCCGGCGAACCAGAGGATGAGCACGCTGCTGATGTCGTAGACGGTGCCGAACGCCTCGCCGAGGTGCTCGTGGGCGAGGAACGCCAGCGCCCGGCCGTTCGCCGGCCCGCCGGGCTCGAACGCCTCGGGCGGGATCAGCACGGTGGTCACGAATGTGGTGGCGATCAGGTAGACCGACATGATCAGCGCGGCGGCGGTGAGCAGCCGGCGGGTGTTGCGGATCCGGGCGTCCAGCCGCCGCTGCGCGTCCTCTCCCTCGCCGCGCACCAGCGGCATCATGCTCACCCCGGTCTCGAACCCGGACAGGCCGAGCACCAGCAGCGGGAACGCGAGGACGCTCGTGGCCAGGACGTCGCCGGGTCCGCCGGTGCCGGCCAGCCGTCCGGTCCAGTCGCCGAGCAGGCCCGGGTCGGCGACGACCTCGGCCACGCCGACGACCACCACCACCGCGTTCAACGCCAGGAACGCCGCCACCAGCGGGATGGCGACCTGCACGGCCTCGCTGAACCCGAGCAGGAACACGCCTCCGAGCACGAGCAGCAGCGCCACGGTGACCAGCACCGCCGCCGTGCCGCCGTGCCGGAACGACGCGGGCAGGACCGGGTTCTCCAGCAGGTGCACGCTGGCGTCGGCGGCGGAGAGCGTGATCGTGATGATCCACGAGGTGGCGACGAAGCCCAGCAGCACCAGCACGAAGACCTTGCCGCGCCAGAACGGCAACAGCCGCTCCAGCATGGCCACCGAGCCCTGCCCGTGCGGGCTCTCCCGGGCCACCCGGCGGTACATCGGCAGCATCCCGAGCAGCGTCAGCGCCACGATCAGCAACGTGGCCAGCGGGCTGAGCGCGCCGGCCGCCACGGCGGCGATGCCGGGCAGGTAGGACAGCGTGGAGAAGTAGTCGACGCCGGTCAGGCACATCACCTGCCACCACGGGTGGGACCGGGTCTGGTGCTCGCGGATTTCCGGTCCGACCGGCTCGACCCGGTGCGCGAACAACCACCGGTGCAGCCGGCCCGCCGGTGCCGCCGGCCGCGTCGGGGCCGCCACCCGTTCCGGCAGCTCCGGCACGGCACGGCCGGCCCGCTCGGCGTGGTCGCCGTGCCGACCGGCCCGGGCCGCCGCGGCCGCGTGCGCCTCCCGGCGCCGCTCCCGCGTACGCCTGGGCTGTTCCGGCTCCCCCGCCTGCCCCATCTGCTCCCCTTCGTCCCTATGAAGACGGTAGGGGTTGTCCCGGGTGCGGCCCGGCCGAACCGGTCAAAGATCCGGTCCGCGGGCCAGCGCGTCGCGCACCGCCGCCGGGTCGGCCACTGTGACGGTGACCGCCGGGTGCCTCAGCCAAGGGCCGGGGGCCAGCGCCGGCACCGGCTCGGCGAAGCGCAGGCAGAGCCCGCCGGCCACGCTGGCGCCGAAGGTCACCCCGCCGTCGGCCGCCGACAGGTGCGGGCCGATCGCCCGCCACCAGCGGTACGGCCCGCTCAGCTCGGCCCCGGTCACGTTGCCCGGCGTGGTGCGCAGCAGCCACGGCCCGAACCGGACGACGAGCGCGTCCGGGCCCCAGTCGAGCCAGGCCGTGGCGGGCCGTACCCCGAGCAGCGCCAGCGGCAGCCGGAACGCCGGGTCGAAACGGAACGGGAAGCGGCGGACCGGGCCCGGCGGGAGCGCCCCGGGACCGGCCGGTTCGTCTGGCGGCACGGCGGCGACGTACCCGGTGCGGCGGCCTCGACACCCGCGGGCGGCGTTCCCGCGTCCCGCGCCCGGACGGCGGGACGCGGGAACCCCCCGTCCCGGCTACTGCAGGAACGCCCCGAGGGGCGACAGCAGCAGCCGGCCGAGCAGCGCGGCGTTGTCGTCCAGCCGCATCCGCTCACACTCGCGGGCGTCCGGGTCGTGCCGGCAGCGCCAGATCTTCTGCGCGTTGCGCCAGGCCACGTTCCGGGTGTACTCCACCAGTTCGCCCTGGTACCAGTCGTCGATGTCGCCGTTGACCATGTCGATCATGAGCTGCCAGTTGTCCAGGTAGCCTCGGCGCAGCTCCGGGATCCGCTCGGCGAAGATCTTGTTGATCTCCAGGTAGTCGCGGTGCTGGTCGCTGCCGTCGATCGGCTCCGACTCCAGGCTGTCGAACGTGGTCACCAGCGCGAACGGCAGGTCGTAGTTGATGTGCGCGTTGACGCCGGCGGCGGCCGACGGCAACGGCCGGGCGTCCGGGCCGCGCATCCGCTTGAACAGACACGACCACGCCTTCGGGGTGCTCGGGCTTGAGTCGCTCCAGAACCGCAGCGCCTCGAAGTAGCGGGCCGCGAACTCCACATCGAGCCGAGCCAGGAACGCCGGGTCGCAGAACCGGTCGTCGTACAGGCCGTCGAGCACGGTGCTGGTGATGACCAGGTAGAGCTTGTTGAAGTCGGCGAGCGGGCAGCTCTCCTCCAGCGGCGGCAGCCGGACCAGCAGATCCTGCAACTTGGTCAGATGGTCCACGACCGCCGGCACGTCGGCGGGGTGGTCGGCGAGCAAGCCGACGATGTCCTGGTGCACAGGACCCCAGACCGGTTCGGTCATCTCTCCTCCACAACGGCCGGCGCCCCCACGACGCCACCACCCCTGTTCCGCGGCACAGCCTGCCAGCCGCCGTCCACACCGCGGATCCGTCGAACGACGTATTGCCGACGTACGCCTACTCCGCGCCGTTGCGCAGGAAGATGGCGCTGGCCTGCACCCGCGTGCGTACCTGGAGCTTGTCGAAGATGTGCGAGACGTGGACGCCGATGGTCCGCTCGCTGATGAACAGCCGCTGCCCGATCTCCCGGTTGGTCAGTCCCTCGGCGACGGCGGCGAGCACCTCACGCTCCCGCGCGGTGAGCGTCGCCAGCTCGTCCACCGCCGGCCCGGCGGGCGCCGCCGCCCGCTGCCGGGGCACCGGAGCGGGGTCCGGCGCGGCGTCCAGTGCCACCCGGGCCCGCGAGGCGATGGTACGGATCTCCGCGGTCAGCGGCACCGCGCCGAGCGACTGGGCCATCGCGTACGCCCGGTGCAGCAGCTTGCCGGCGGTGGCCACCCGGCTGCGGCGGGCCAGCAGCGCCTCGGCCTGCCGCAACCGGGAGTACGCGGCCGGGTAGGGGTGGTTGCGCCGGTCCCACTCGAGCGCGGAACGCTCCCACAGCGCCGGGTCGCCGCGGCCGTCGTCGAGCCGGCTCAGCTCGGCGTCGCAGAGCGCCAGGAAGCCCTCGGCGACGTACCGCACCGGTGCGCCCGCCTTCGCGCTCTTGCCGGTCACCCGGTCGACCACCTCGCGCAGCCGGCGTACCGCGTTCGGGTCCACCTCGATCGTGCGGCTGGCCGCCGCCTCGGCCTCCGCGCGCAGCCCGTGCCAGGCCAGTGTGGCCAGCACGATCACGTCGTCGGAGCGGCTCTCGGTCAGGCCCCGCTGCACCGCCTGCCGGGCCAGGTCGTGCCGGCCCTGCCACATGGCCAGGCCGGCCCGCAGGATGAGCATCGGCAGCACGTGCCGGGCGCCGCCGCCGGCCAGCACCGTCGCCACCGCCTCCAGGTCGCGGTCGGACGCCTCGACGTCGCCGTACCCGACGGAGAGCCGGCACCGCGCCAGCAGCAGCTCGACCGCGTCGGCCCCGGACGGGCGGTGCCGCAGCGCGGCCGCGACGACCTTCTCCGCCTCGGCCCACTGCCCCACCCGGAACAGCCCGTTCGTCGCCACCGCCAGCAGCCGGGTCTCCCAGGTGCGGCCGAGCCCCAGCTCGGCGACCCGGTCGGCGCCCCGCCGGGCCACCACCACCCCCTCCTCGAGGATGTTCAGCGGCCCGGTGAGCAGCTCGGCCAGGTGCAGGTACGCGCAGGCCACGTCCTCCGGACGGCCGGACCGCTCGGCGGTCTCCAGCGCCTGGCGCATCACCGCCAGCCCGGCAGCCGGATCCTCCAGGAACGCCTCGCTGAACCCGAGCGCGGCGCTGGCCATCACCACCTCGGAGGTGGTGCCGGGAACGTCGGCGGCGAGCGCGAGGGCCTCCCGGGCCTGGTCGCCGGCCTCGGCGTAGCGGCCCAGGTGCAGCAACAGCTCGGCCAGCCGGGCGGCGGCCGTGCACCGCTCCTGCGGCGTGCAGTCGGGCGAGTCCAGCACCCGCCAGTACTCCTGCTCGGCGGGTGCCGACCGGCCGGCTGCGGCCAGGTAGCGGGCCCGGCGGATGCGCAGCGCGCAGACCGGCGGGCCGGACGGGTCGTCGGCCAGCTCCTCCAGCAGCGTCAGGGCGCGGGCGTGCTCCCCGCTGTGGTGCGCGGCCTCGGCGGCGTGGCTGAGCAGCTCGGCCCGGTCCACCTCGACCGGCTCGGGCCGTGCCCCGTCGGGCGGGACGGAGGCCGGCTCGGTGGCCAGGGTCAGCGCGGCGGACCAGTGGCGGTGCGCCTCGGCGTACCCGTGCAGTCGTTCCGCCTCGCGGGCGGCCGCCATCGCCGCGGGCAGCGCCCGGGCCGGCTCGCCCGCGT
Source organism: Micromonospora globosa (assembly GCF_000717585.1). Taxonomy (NCBI): domain Bacteria; kingdom Bacillati; phylum Actinomycetota; class Actinomycetes; order Micromonosporales; family Micromonosporaceae; genus Micromonospora; species Micromonospora globosa. Next base: position 617,317 of record NZ_JNZR01000001.1, on the reverse strand, counting down.
GCCGCCAGTGGTGGGCCAGCCGGGCCTGGTGCAGCTCGGCCGGTACGGCGGTGAGCGCCTCGGCGTAGCGGCGGTGCAGTGCGGCCCGCTCGGCTGGCAGCAGTTCGTGGGCCAGGACCTCGGCGACCAGCCGGTGCCGCAGCCGGTAGCCGTCGTCGGCGCCGACCAGCAGGCGGTGTGCGACCGCCTCGCGGACGGCGTCGAGCAGTTCCTCCTCGGGCAGCCGCACCACCTGGGCCAGCAGCCAGTGCTCGACCGGCTCGACGCCGACCGCCACCGCGTGCACCACCGCGTGCGCCGGCTGGGGCAGCGCGTCGACCCGGTCGAGGAACACCTCGCGCAGCGTGTCGGAGAGGCCGTCGCGGCCGTCGCGCCGGTCGCGGGCCAGTTCCTCCACCACGAACGGGTTGCCGCCGCTGCGCTGCCAGAGCTGGTCGGCGGCCTCGGGCGGCAGCGGCGCGCCGACCACGGCGGCGGCCAGTTCGTCGGTGGCGGATCGGTCCAGCGGCAGCAGGTCGATCACCCGCACCGAGCGCAGCCGGCGCAGCTCGGTGAGCACCCGGCGCAGCGGGTGCGCGCCGCGCAGCGACTCGGCCCGGATCGCGGCCAGCACGGAGAGCTGGAGGTCGCCGAGGCCGGCCAGCAGGTAGAGCAGGAGCTGCCGGGTGCTGCGGTCGACCCACTGCAGATCGTCGAGGACGAGCACCAGCGGCCGTCCGCCGGCCACCACGTGCAGGCCCTGGGCGACGCGTTCCAGCAGCGCGCCGGCGCCGTCCGGGCCGGGGGTCTCCTCGTCGAAGACCTGCAACACCCCGCGGATCGCCGACGTGGTGCGCGCCTGCGCCTGCTCGGCGTCGAGCCGGCGCAGCGCCTGCCGTACCGGGTGCAGCGGCGAGGCGTCTCCGATGTCGAGGCAGGTGCCGGTGAGCACCAGGGCGCCGGTCTGCCGCAGTTGCTCTCCGACCTCGGTCAGCAGGCGGGTCTTGCCCACCCCGCTCTCTCCGGTGAGGAACACCGCGCCGGTCTGCCCGGGCCGTAGGTCGTCGAAGAGCGCCGACCGCAGCGTCGCCATGGTCCCGGTACGGCCGACGAGCGGTGCCGTGTCCACGTCGCTGGCCATGGGACGCAGCCTAGTCACAGGTCCCCGCACCGTTCTACGGCCTCGGGGCCGGACTCGTACCTCTCGCGTCGACTACACGACTAATGGTTGCGGGTGCCCGACATACGTCGTCCTACAGATCCCCCGACAACCCGGTGGTGAAAGTCTGCTGAGGTCGTCGGGCACCACGATCGGGAAAGGGTGGGTGCGATGTTGATCACCACGCCCGCAGGGAGTCGGGAAGCCGTCATCGCGGCGTGCCGGCCGGTGCCCGAGGAACGACGTACCGTCACCGTCCTCTTCGTCGACATCGTCGGCTCGACCCGTCTGGTCGAGCGGCTCGACCCGGAGGACGTACGCGCGTTGCAGCGCGCCTACTTCGGCACCGTCGCCTCGGTGCTGCGCCGCTGGCGGGGCGTGGTGGAGAAGTACGTCGGCGACGCGGTGATGGCGCTGTTCGGCACGTCCGGATCGGACGGTCTCGACGCGTACCGGGCGGTGCGGGCCGGGCTGGACATCCAGGCCGCGCTGGAGCGGCGGCGACCGGCCGGCATCCGGCTGCGCGTGCGGGTCGGCGTGGCGACCGGCGAGGTGCTGCTGGACCTGGCCGGGGTCCACGACGGCGGCCACGGCGCGGCCAGCGGCGCGGTGATCACCACGGCGGCCCGCCTCCAGGAGCACGCGCCGCCCGGCGGGGTCGTGGTCTGCCCGGTCACCCGCACCGCGGTGGCGGGGCTGGTCGAACAGCGTCCACTCGCCACCCTGACGCTGGCCGGCAAGGCCCTGCCGCTGGATGTGTGGCGGGTGACCGGGGCGGCCGGGAGCAGACCGGCCCGGCACCGCGTCCCGCTGGTGGGCCGCCGCCGGGAACTGGCCGGCGCGGCCGACGAGGTGACCCGGGCACTGCGCGAGCGCCGTCCCCGGTGGATCTCGCTGGTCGGGCCGCCGGGCAGCGGCCGCAGCCGGCTGCTGCACGAGGTGACCCGCGCCGTGTCGCACGTGGACGGTGTGCCGGTGCGCCGGCGGGTGACGGCCTGCCCGCCGTACCCGTGCGGGGAACTGGCGCCGCTGGCCGACCTGGTCCGTCCCCGGCCGGACGGCTCGGTCGCGGACGGCCCCGTCGCGGACGGCCCGGGCAGCGGCGCGCTCGCGGCGTTCCTCGCCGCGCCGGACGACGACACGGTGGCGGCCCGCGCCGTGGTCGCCTGCCGCGAGGCGCTGCTCGGCCTGGCCGCCGACGCACCGGTGGTGGTCGCGGTGGACGACCTGGACCGGGCCGCCCCGGCGCTGCGCCGGTTCCTGCACCAGCTCCACGTGGCCGCGGGTGAGCGGGGACTTCCCCTGGCGGTGGTCACCACGTGCGGCTCCGGCTCGGCCGACCCGCTGCCCACCCCGGCGCGGCGGATCCCGGTGGAGCCGCTGGGCCCGCTGGACACCGGGCGCCTGCTGCGGCACCTGCTCGACCGGGCCGGGCGGCCGGCCGCGCTCGCCGCGCGGCTGGTCGCGCTGGTCGGCGGCAGTCCGGCGGTCGCGACCGCGTACGCGTCCGCGGACCCGGCCGGCGAGCCGGGTGGCGTACCGGCCGCCGCGCGCCGCCTGGTGGACGCCCGGCTGGACCGGCTCGACGGTACGCACCGGGCGGTGCTGCTGGCCGGCGCCGCCCGGAGTGGCCCGGTCGTGGCCGCCTCGGTGGAGGCGATGCTCGGCTGGCCCGCCGGCCGGGCCGAGCCGGTGCTGCGGGCCCTGGCCGCCGCTGGGCTGATCCGCCGGGTCACTACGGACGGCTGGGCGGTTGACGCGCTGGTGGCGCGGGTGGCCGCGATGCGGCTGTCCCGTGCGGTACGCGCGGACTTCGCCCGCCGCCTGCGCGCCGCGAAGGACACCGCTGCCGGCCGTGTGCCGGCAGCGGGAACCGGCGTCCCGTCCCGGGGCGCCGGCGAGCGGGAGGTCTGCCCGCTCGGGGCGGGACGGTCGCGCCGGTCGGGTGGAGGGGCCCGACCGGCGCCCGTCCCGCCGGACCGGCCGGACGGGTCCGACGCGCTGTGTCCGGTGCCCGGGCAGCCGGGCCGGTCCGGCGCGCTCCGGGCGGTGCCCGCACGGCCGGGGCAGCCGGTGCGCGCCGGACCGGCGACGGGCGGCGCGACGGGGACCGTCGCGGATGCCGCGGAGTGGTCCCGGTGGCGGAACGGCCCGGCGTCCGCGGTCACGGCGTGGCCCGGTCAGCGGACCGATCCGTCACCAGCGGTCCCGGCACGGCAGGAGCGGCGGACCGGTCCGCCCGGGCGGGTGGGCCGGAACCGGCGAAGAACCGGGTCCGGCGGGCAGGCGCTCGGGCTGGCCGCATGACGTCCGGGTCGGAGCGGGCACGGGGCCACTCCGGCCCGGACGTCACCCGGCACGCAGGTGTGCGGGCGCGGGCCGGCGGGCCGGCGATCAGTCGCGGGCGATGGTGCGGCTGCGGCCCCGGAACTCGGCCACCACCTCGTCCCCGCGTCGCACGCTCACGTCGTAGATCCCGCTGCGGCCGTGCCGGACCCGCTCGGTGGCGTACGCCTCCAGCAGGTCGCCCTCGCGTACCGGGCGCAGGAAGCTGATCTCGCCGCCGGCCGCCACCGTGGCCGGGCCGTGACTGTTGCACGCCAGCGCGAACGCGGTGTCGGCGAGCAGGAACACGAAGCCGCCGTGCCCGATCGCGTGCCCGTTGAGCATCGACGGGGTGACCCGCATCCGAGCGACCGCCGCGCCGTCGCCGGCCGAGACGAGTTCGATGCCGAGCCCCTTAGACGCCACGTCGGCGTCGAACATGTCGTGCGCCGCCGTGCGGCCGCCGTCACCGCTCATCTCAGGACTCCCGCCGCTGGTCGACGATGCGGCGCATCTTGCCCATCGAGCGTTCCACCCCGTCCGGCTCGATCACCCGTACCGCCACTGACACCCCGATGGTGTTCTTGACCTGCTCGACCAGCGTCGCGCCGGCCCGCTCGGCCTCGTCGGCGGCGGCGCCCGCGCGTCGCTCCACGTGCACGGTGAGCGTGTCGAGCCGGCCCCGACGGTCGAGCACGCACTGGAAGTGCGGCGACAGGGCCGGGGTACGCAGGATCAGCTCCTCGATCTGGGTCGGGAAGACGTTCACCCCCCGGACGATCATCATGTCGTCGGTACGCCCGGTGATCTTCTCGATCCGCCGCATCGGGCGGGCGGTGCCGGGCAGCAGCCGGGTCAGGTCGCGGGTGCGGTAGCGGACCACCGGCATGGCCTCCTTGGTCAGCGAGGTCAGCACCAGCTCACCCCGCTCCCCGTCGGGCAGCACCTCCCCGGTGACCGGGTCGATGATCTCCGGATAGAAGTGGTCCTCCCACAGGTGCAGGCCGTCCTTGGTCTCCACGCACTCGACCGCCACACCCGGGCCCATCACCTCGGACAGGCCGTAGATGTCGAGCGCGTGCATGTCCAGGCGCTGCTCCAGCTCGCGGCGCATGTCCTCGGTCCACGGCTCGGCGCCGAAGACACCGACACGCAGCGAGGTGGCGCGCGGGTCGACGCCCTGGCGTTCCATCTCGTCCACGATGGCGAGCATGTAGCTGGGGGTCACCATGATGACCTCCGGCTCCAGGTCACGGATCAGCATGACCTGGCGCTCGGTCATGCCGCCGGACACCGGGACGACCGTGCAGCCCAGTTCCTCGGCGCCGTAGTGCGCGCCGAGACCGCCGGTGAACAGCCCGTAGCCGTACGCGACGTGCACCCGGTCGCCGCGGCGGCCCCCGGCAGCCCGGATCGAGCGGGCCATGAGCTTCGCCCAGGTGTCCAGGTCGGCGCGGGTGTAGCCGACCACTGTGGGACGGCCGGTGGTGCCGGAGGAGGCGTGCAGCCGGGCGACACGCTCGCGGGGCACCGCGAACATGCCGAACGGGTAGTTCTCGCGCAGCTCCGCCTTCGCGGTGAACGGGAAGCGGGCCAGGTCGGCCAGCTCACGCAGGTCGCCGGGGTGGGCGCCGAGGGCGTCGAACGCGCGCCGGTAGTGGGGCACGTTGTCGTACGCGTGCCGCAGCGAGTGCCGCAGCCGGTCCAGTTGCAGCGCGCGCAGCTCGTCGACACCGATCCGCTCGACGGGATCCAGCTCGTCCGGACGGGGCGTGCGCTCCTCCACGGTGACCTCCTGGCACGACGGGCCCCGGACGCCGCGCGCCGGGCGCTGCCGCCCACCGTACGCCCGCCTCCCCCTCCCCCGCTCTCTCCCCCGCGATCTTGCACTTGCCGCCCCTCGGATGCCGCGAATGTCCGGTCCGCCGGGGCGGAACCTGCAAGATCGCGGAGAGCCGAGGGCCGGGCGCGGGGGCAGGGTTATGCTCGCGGGTGCTGGTGGGAGGTGTTGTGTCCGATCCCCGCGTCGACCCGGACGTCGATCTGCGCGTACCGGCGGACCGGACGGAACTGTCCGCGCACCCGGCGGCCGTGCTCGGCGTGATCGCCGCCGGTGGCGTGTCCGGCGCGCTCGCACGGGCGGGCGCCCAGGCGGCGGTGCCGCACCAGCCCGGCGAGTTCCCGTGGGCCACGTTCGCCGTCAACGTCACCGGGTGCCTGCTCATCGGCGTGCTGATGGCGGTGCTCGCCGCCCGCCCGGCCCACCCGCTGACCCGCCCGTTCCTCGGCGTCGGCGTACTCGGCGGGTTCACCACGTTCTCCGCGTACGCGGTCGACGCGCAGCGGCTGCTGACCGACGGCGCGGCCGGCACGGCGGGCGTCTACCTGGCCGCGACTGTGCTCGGCGCGCTGGCGGCGGTCGCCGCCGGGGACACGGTGACCGCCCGGCTGCTGGCCGCCCGCGACGGGAGCCGACGGTGACCGCCCGGGACGGGAGGCCACAGTGACAGTCCTGCTGATCGCGCTCGGCGCCGCTATCGGCGCGCCGCTGCGCTACCTGACCGACCGGGCGGTGCAGGCCCGGCACGGCTCACCGTTCCCGTGGGGCACGCTGACCGTCAACGTGGCCGGGTCGCTGCTGCTCGGCGGCCTGCTCGCGGCGCCCGTCGGACCGGGCGTGACAGCGCTGGCCGGCACCGGCTTCTGCGGCGCGCTGACCACCTGGTCCACGCTCAGCTACGAGACGCTGCGCCTGGCCCGCACCGGGAAGCGCCACCTCGCGTACGCGAATGTGGCGCTCAGCGTGGTCGCGGGCCTCGGCGCGGCGTTCCTCGGCTACGTCCTCGTCACCGCGCTGAGCGGCTGACCGCGCCGGTCAGCCGGTCAGCGGGCCCGGCGCTCCGGGTGGGCCCGGTTCCACGCCCGCATCCGCTCCGGGTAGCCGGTGCGGGCCGCCTCGTACAGCGGCACCGCGTGCTTCTGGGCGATCCGGCCGGCGACGCGGGGCGAGCCGGTACGGCGGCGGATCCACTCGCCGTCGTCCGCGATGGCGACGACTGTGGTGTCGGTGGCCGTGGTCTCCGGTTCCAGGTAGAACTCGACCCCGCGCCGGCTGGTGACGAACGCCTCCAGCTGCGCCAGGTCCTCCTTGGTCGCCTCGCGGTCGAGCTTCGTGGGCGTCGTCGGGTCGGCGGCCCGGCGGCTGAACCAGCCCATGCCCGCCTCCTCTCCTCGCGTTCGCTCCAGTGCAGCACGCCCGCCTGGCAGGCGGCTGGGAGCGCGGTGGGAGTCGGCTGGACCGGCTCAGCCGACCTTCGCCGCCGGGGCACCGGCCTGCGCGTCCGGCGCGGCGGGACGCTCCCGCAGCACCGGCACCAGCGCGAGCGTGGGCAGCAGGAGCAGCGGCACCACGCCGAGCGCGGACAGCACCCCGAAGTGGTCGCCGAGGAAGCCGAGCAGCGGCGGCCCGGCCAGGAAGGCGGTGTAACCGATCACCGCCACCACGCTCACCCGGGCCGGGGCCTTGTCCTCGTCGTCGGCGGCGGCGCTCATCCCGACCGGGAAGCCGAGCGAGGCGCCGAGTCCCCACAGCGCGACGCCGACCACGGCGAGCGGGCCGGACCCGGCCAGCACGGCGAGCGCCGCGCCGGCGGACGCCGTCGCGATGGTCGCGTACAGCACCGGCACCCGCCCCCACCTGTCGATGGCGACGGTGCCGACGGTGCGGCCGAGCGTCATGCCCACCACGAACACGCCGAACACGGCGGCGCCGACGGCCTCGTCGACCCCGTACCCGTCCACGAACGCCACCGCGAGCCAGTCGTTGGCGCTGCCCTCGGTGAACGCCATGACCAGCACCAACAGCCCGACCAGCAGCGTGCGGGGCTCGCGCCAGGCGGCCAGCAGCGCCCGCCGCCGGGCCGCCGGCTGCCCGTCGCCGGCCGCCTCGGCAGGTGCGGCGAGGAACGCCCGGGCGCCGAGCAGCGTGCCGACCAGGACCAGCACGGACAGGACCGGCAGGTGCACCCCGACGGGTACGTCCAGCCGGGCGGCGCCGGCGCCCAGCCCGGCCCCGGCCACCGAGCCGAGGCTCCAGGCGGCGTGGAAGCGGGGAAGGATCGTGCGGCCGAGGCGCTTCTCCACCGCGGCGCCCTCGACGTTCATCGCCACGTCGCACAGGCCGGAGCCGAAGCCGAACGCGGCGAGCCCGAACCCGACCCCGACGACCGATCCGGCCAGGCTGGCGGCGAGACCGGCCCCGGTCAGGCCGAGCGTGACGAGCACCACCGATACGGCCACCGTGCGCGCGGGCCCGAGCCGCTGGGCGACCAGGCCGGCGGTCGGCATGGCCAGCAGCGAACCCGCCGACACGCAGAGCAGCAGCAGTCCGAGCCGGCTCGGGCTGAGGTCGAGCGCCTCGCGGGCCGCCGGAACCCGGGAGAACCAGCTCGCCACCGCGAGCCCGTTGAGGGCGAAGACGACGGCGACGCCGTTGCGGGCGGTCAGCACCGCCCGGGGCGCCGGTGGCCGCTTCCCGGCCGGCGCGTCGATGGTGCTGCTCACGGTGCGGTAGTCCCTTCCCCCGGCTGGTCCCGACGACAATCGCACACCTGAGAGCGCTACCACCACAAGCGCCGTTATGGCTTAGCTCATCCACGCCCGAGCAGGCATGATGCGGACATGGGAACGCCGACCACACGCCCCGCCACGCTCGACGACGTGGCCCGCGACGCCGGGGTGTCCCGGGCCACCGCCTCCCGGGTGCTCGGCGGCTACGGGTTCACCTCGACGGACGCCCGCGCCCGGGTGCGGGCCGCCGCCGAGCGCCTCGACTACGTGCCGGACCTCGCGGCCCGGGCGCTGGTGCGCGGAGCAGGCGTACGCCTGGTGGTGGCGGTGGTGGGCCGCGACGACACGGTGCTGGACGACCCGTACGTGCACCGGGTGGTGAGCGCGGCGTCGCGGGTGTGCGCGCCGCACGGCGTCGGCGTGGCCCTGGAGTGGCTGCCGCTGGCCGACCCGTCGGGGCTGACCCGGCTCGGCACCGACCGGGGCGTCTGCGGGGTGATCCTGGTCAACACGACCCAGGCGGCGCTGGACGCGGTGCCGCCGAGGCTGCGCGGCCGCGTCGCCTCGATCGGCCAGGGCTCGGCGACGGTGCCGTCGTTCGACGTCGACAACGCCGGTGGCGCGGGCGAGGTGCTGCGTCATCTGTACGCCACCGGCCGGCGCCGCATCGTCATGGTCACCGGGCCGCGCTGGCTGAGCTGCGCCGAGCGTTCGGTCACCACGTACCGGGAGCTGATGCGGGAGTCGGGGTCGCCGGAGCGGCTGGTCACCGGCGACTTCACCACGGCACGGGGCGGCCGGGCGGCGCTGGAGGCGCTGCGCCGGTGGCCGGACGCCGACGCGGTCTACGCGGCCAGCGACGCCACCGCGTTCGGCGTGATCGCCGCGCTGCGCGGGCGCGGTGTGCGGGTGCCGCACGACGTGGCGGTGGCCGGGTTCGACGACCTGCCGTACGCGGCGATCAGCAGCCCGCCGCTGACCACCGCGACCCACCCGGTCGACCGGATCGCTGCCGCTGCGGCCACGGCCGTGCTGACGCGCGCGCCGGTCGCCCCGAGCACCGCGTTCCCGTCGACGCTGGTCACCCGGGAGAGCGCCTGAGCGCCGGTCACGGAGGAAGGAGGGGTCCGATGGGCGGAGTCATGACGTGGATGTACCGGGGCGGCCGGCCGAACCGGCTGGCCCGGATGATGAACGCGCTGTCGGCCTGGCAGTACGGCGCCGGCCTCGCCCCGCGGCACTGGGTGACCATGGAGGTGCCGGGCCGTCGCACCGGCCGGACCGTCTCGGTGCCGATCGTCGTCGCCGACCACGACGGCGAGCGTTACGTCGTGTCGATGCTGGGCGAGCGGGCCAACTGGGTGGCGAACGTGCGCGCCGCGGGTGGGCGGGTGGTGCTGCGTCGCCGCCGCCGCGAGCCGGTGCGGCTGGTCGAGGTGCCGGTGGCGCAGCGGCCACCGATCCTGCGCCGTCACCTGGCGCTCGCCCCGGGCGCACGGGCGCACGTGCCGGTGGACCGGCACGCCCCGCTCGCCGAGTTCGCAGGGGCCGCCGCGGGCATCCCGGTGTTCCGGGTCGTGGCGGCGGAGCCCTCGGCGCGGTGACCCGCCGCCGGGGTCGTCACCGGGGAACACGGCGGAACGGCGTCGCGACAATCCTTCAGAATATCGATCGCTCGCGTTTTCGAGGTCGTCCGAACGGGAGAGGGAGCCGGTAAGATCGGCGACAGAACGGCGACCGATCACGGACTGCCCGGCGACCGGAACCGGCTCACACTGAGCGCATGAATACGAGACTCCGCCGCAGCCGGGCATTCGGCCTCGCGGTGTGTCTCGCCCTCGTGGCGATATTGAGCGGCTGCATGCAGCTCAACCTCGGGCTGACCGTGAACGACGACGACACCGTCTCCGGTCAGCTCCTGCTCACCGCGCCGAAGTCCGTGCTCAAGCAGCGGAACCCGGACCCGGCGGTGGCGTTCGCCGAACTGCGGCCGAACATTCCCTCACTTCCACCCGGAGCGGAGACCCGGTACGAGGACACCACCTCGTACGGCATTCAGATCACGTACCGGAAAACGCCGCTGGCGCAATTCACGAGCGAAAGCGTGAATCTTGTCCGGGACGATGATCTCATTCGCTTCTCGCTTCCGCTGGACCCCAAGAAATACGGCGGCAAGTTCGGGCAGCAGGATCCGCGCCAGCAACAGGCGTTCATGACCTTGATGGAGTTCGAGATCTCGGTGACGTTCCCCGGCCGGGTGCTCGACACCAACGGCACGATCACCGGACGCTCGGTCAGCTGGAAGGTGGTCGCCAACCAGCCCAAGCCGGCCGAGTTGCGCGCCATCGCCCAGGCGCCCCCGCCGCCCGCCACCAGCCCGGCAGCAGTGGTGACCGGTGACGGCTCCTTCCCCTGGCTGCCGGTCGTCGCCGGCGCGGTCGTCCTGCTGCTGGTCGTCGCCGTGGTGGTCGTGCTCCTGCTGCGGCGCCGGGGCTCCCGCAGCGGCCCGGCCACGACGGCCACCACCGGTCCGGGCGCCCCCACCGGCCCGGGAGCGCCCGCCGGACCGGCACCCGCGGCCACCACGGGACCGAACGCGCCCGGCAACCCCGCCGCACCGGCGCCACCCGCCGGTCCGCCGGCCTGAGAACCCACCGACCACCGACGGCGCCCGCGCCGGCGGCCCACCAGCACACCGGGCGGAACCCGGGTTCACCGAACCCGGAAACCGCCGCACCACTCCACCCCGACCGCACCACCGCACCATCGGAAAAGGGGGATCGCCGTGAACGATCTCTTCACCTGGGCCGCCCTGGGCAGCCTCACCGGCGCCAGCGCCGCCACCCTGCTCGCCACGAACGTCATCGGCGGGCTGATCGGACCGAGCGGCGACAAGGCGCGCAAGTGGATCGCGCTGGGCATCGCGCTCCTGCTGTCCTACCTGACCGCCGCGTTCGCCGACGACGCCGGCCCGGAGAAGTGGATCATCGCGTTCTTCAACGGCCTGGTGATCTTCTCGGCCGCGCTCGGCGTCAACCAGCTCCCCCCTGGCAACCGGCAGGCGACGCAGGCGTCGCCCACCCAGCTCGCCCAGGGGCAGGAGCCCCGCTTCGTCCGCTCCTGGGTCTGAGAGAGGTGACCCCCATGATCTTCGGCATCCTCAGCGCGGCCGTCCAGGTCGTCTTCGGCGCCCTGCTCGGGCAGCTCGCCGCCGGCACCGTCGGCCTTCTCGTCGGCGCGGTCGTCGGCCTGCTCGTCGGCGCGCCGTTCGGCTGGGCGTCCGCCTCGGCCGGCACGTACGGCGCCGACCCGAAGGGGATCTTCCTCTTCGTGATCGACCACACGTGGAGCCTGCTCAACACGTTCGCCGGGGCGCTCTACCTGGCGCTGCACCTGGTCTTCGGTCACCAGCTCGACCGGGTCGTCTCGGCCGGCAGCGGCCGGGTCAACGTCGTCGAGGGCGTCTCCCCCCGGTACGCCACCACGATCGGCACCGTCTGCGCCGGGTCCAGCCCGGGCATCCAGCGGCACGAGGACGTGCACGTGTTCCAGGCCCGGCTGCTCGGCCCGTTCTACCTGCCGCTGGTGGCGCTCAACTACGCGCTGTTCACCATCGCACCGGTGTGGCTGCTCTGGCACGACCACACCAACGCGCCGATCAACCGGTTCACCCGCTACTTCGAGATCGGCGTCTACCCGCACGTGTGGAACGAGGCCATCGCGTACCGCATCCAGGGGACGCCACCGCGATGACCGGCGCGATCGAGGCGGCCGTCGCGGACGTCGCGAGCTGGCTGGCCGGGGCCGCGGGTGAACCCGTACCGGTCGGTCCGCCGCGCGACGACCCCGACGGCGGTCTCACGGTCTGGCCGCTGGAGCTGCGGCCGGCCCGGCAGACCGCGACCGGCGGCGCGACGCGCGAGCCGTACCGGTTCATGGTCCGCCTGCTGGTCTCCGGCGGCGGGCCGGCGGCGCTGCCCGCGCTGGACCGGGTGCTCGCCGCCGCCACCACGGCGGGCCGGCCGGAGCTGGTCCTGGCCGCCGGCGACCCGGCGCTGTGGCGGGCGCTGGGCGTGGCGCCCCGGCCCGCGCTGCTGCTGGACGCGCCGGCCCGGGTGGAACGGCCGGTCCCGGTCGCGCCGCCGGTACGGCAGCCGCTGCGGCTGCGGCAGCTCGGCATGCGCACGCTGCACGGGCGGGTGGTCGGTCCGCAGGACCAGCCGCTCGCAGCCGTCCGGGTGGAGCTGGTGGGCGCCGCCCAGGCCACCGAGACCGACGCCGCCGGCCGGTTCCGGCTGGCCGGCGTGCCGCACGACCCCGACGCGCCGGACGCCCCGGTGCGGATCCGGCTCACCGGCGCGGGGCGCGTCCACACCGCCGAGCTCGACCCCGAAGGCGACGGCCTGATCGTCGTCCGCGCCCCCGACTGACGTCCCGAGGAGGACCGATGCCCACCTACTTCTCCCCCGGCATCTACGTCGAGGAGGTGCCCAGCGGGGCCCGCCCGATCGGGCCGGTCGGCATGAGCACCGCCGCGTTCGTCGGGGTCGCGCCCGACCGCGGCGCCCACGTCGGCGAGGCGCTGGCGGTGAACAGCTGGACCGAGTTCCTGCGGCTCTACGCCGACGGCGAGCAACTGGAGAGCACCCCGCTGGCCCGCGCCGTGTTCGGCTTCCTGGACAACGGCGGCACCCGCTGCTGGGTCGTCAACGTCGGCGAGGGCGGCCGGCTCACCGGCACCGGCGGGCGGCGCGGCGGCCTGGAACTGCTGGAGGCCATCGACGAGATCTCCATCCTGGCCGCGCCCGGCTACCACGACCCGGTGTCGCACGAGGCCCTGATCAGCATGGCCGAGCGGCTGCGCACCATGGTCGCGATCTGCGACCCGCCGCCGGAGGTCACCGACGTCTCCCGGCTCACCCGCGTCGGCACGCCGGGCAAGCCGCCCAAGCCCGCGTCGGCCGGCTCGGCCGCGTCGTCCGACAAACCCGCCGAGGGTACGCCGGGCGACGGCGACGGCGAACCGCCCGGCACCGGCGGCGACCGGCCCCGGCAGTCGGACTTCGCCACCTTCTACTTCCCGTGGATCCGGGTCCGCGACCCGCTCAGCGGCGACCTCGTGCTCACCCCGCCGAGCGGGCACGTCGCCGGCATCTGGGCCCGCACCGACGCGCTGCGCGGCGTGCACAAGGCGCCCGCCAACGAGCCGGTACGCGGCGCGGTCGACCTCGCGTACCGGGTGACCCGGCCCGAGCACGACGTGCTCAACCCCAAGGGCGTCAACGTGATCCGCTTCTTCGCCGGGGAGGGCATCCGGCTGTGGGGCGCCCGTACGCTCGCCGCCGAAGCCAGCGAGTGGCGCTACCTGAACGTGCGGCGGCTGTCCATCTCCATCGAACAGGCCATCGCCAACGGCACCCGGTGGATGGTGTTCGAGCCGAACGACTTCACGCTGTGGCGCTCGATCCGCCGCGACATCGGGGCGTTCCTCACCCGGGTGTGGCGCGACGGCGCGCTGCTCGGCCGTACGCCCGAGGAGGCGTTCTTCGTCAAGTGCGACGAGGAGACCAACCCCGCCGACGTCCGCGACGCCGGAATGGTGGTGGCCCACATCGGCATCGCTGTGGTCAAGCCCGCGGAGTTCGTGGTGTTCAAGCTGAGCCAGTGGGCCGGCGGCACCGAGACCGAGACGATCGGAGGCTGACATGCCCACCACTGCGACGCCGCAGCCGGGAGCACCCGTCGACCCGTACCGGGCGTACCACTTCAAGCTGCTGATCAACGGCATCACCAACGGGCACTTCACCGAGGTCAGCGGCTTCGAGGTGGCGATTCCGGCGCTGTCGTACCGGGAGGCGGGCAACGAGCGCATCCGGGCCGTGCCGGGCCAGGTCGAGTACGCCCCGGTGACCCTCCACTTCGGCCTGACCAGCTCGCGCGAGCTGTGGGACTGGGTGAACGCGGCGGCGAAGGGCACAGTCAACCGGCGCAACGTGTCGGTGGTGCTGCTGGACCCGGCCGGCACCGCCGAGGTGCTGCGCTGGAACATGATCAACGCGTGGCCGACCCGGTGGCGGGGCGCGCACCTGAACACGCTGTCGCAGGAGATCGCCATCGAGGCGCTGACCCTGGCGTACGAGGGCCTGGAGCTGGAGGCCGGCGGTGCCGCCGCCCCGGCGACCGCGTGACCGGCTGGCCCGCGCGCTGCGGGCCACCGCCGACCGCCTGTCCGGACCGGGCTCACCGGACGCACCGTCCTCACCGGATTTCCCGGACTCTCTGGGCTCCCTGGGCTCTCCGGGTTCCCTGGGCTCCCTGGGCTCCCCGGGCTCCCCGGGCTCGCCGGGCTCTCCGGGCTCGCCGGCCGACGTGCTGCGCCCGCCCGGACAGCCGCCCGAGCACTGGCGACGGCTGGTGGAGGCGCACGCTCCGGGCCTCCTGCGCGACCTCCCCCGGCCCTCCGTCGAGCACGGACCTCTCACCGACCCGTCCGCGAACGCCGCCCCGGACCAGACGCCGGTGCGGCGGAGCCGGACGGCCCGGCACGCAGTGGTGCGGTTGTGGCGAGGCTGGACGGCGTTGTTGGCCGACCGCTTCGGCACATCCCGTTCCCGGACGCGCTCCCGCCACGAGGCCGATCCCGGTTCGCCGTCGAGATCTTGGTACGAAAGTGCCCCCATAGGGGCCGCTTCCTACCAAGATCTTCCGCAGCTCCTGGAAGGTGGGACGGGGATCTCGGGAGTTGAGAAGCCTGAGCCACGCGGTGCGGCGCTGCCGCGGCCGGGAGCGGCGGTCACGCGGGCAGGTGGTGGGGAGGGCGCGGCGGGGTCGGAGACCGCTCCGGCGATGGTGGACGCCCGATGCCGCTCGGGTGACGCGGTGCGGCCGGACGACGCCGGGTCACGTGAGAGCCCTTCGCCGTGCGGGTGCGTGACGTCAAGCGGTCCGGCCGGATCGCCGGGTCCGGCGAGATCGGCGTGCATCGCCGACGGCTCCGGGTCGCGGGACGCCCTCGGCACATCAGGCATCCGCGGCACACCGGCCACAGGCACCGGTGCCACAGCCACAGCCACCGAGACCACAGGGACCGCCGGCACCGGACGGACGGCAGAGGCAAGGACCGGCGCGCGCACCAGCGCAGACCCGGACGGCAGCCGTGACGCCATCGGATCGCCGGGCCGCGTCACGTCCGGCGACTCGGCCTCGCCGTCGACCTTTGAGCGGTGGCCCAGCCTCGGCGCGGGCCGGGTGGAGGCGCTCCGGAACCTCGCACAGATCCGCCGGGGCCGGGCACGGCACCGGAATGACGCCGCCGGGGCGGACCTGTCGCCCGATCGAGGCGACGTGCTCCCGCTCGTCTTCGCGGCTGCGCCACCGTCGTTGCCGCATGGACCGGCCGCACACACCAGGGGCGGTCGAACCGGGTCGGCGAACTGTCGCGGCGGGACCGGGGACGGATCCGTCGCCGACCACCCGGGACGGGCCGCCGGCTCGCCGTACCCGGATGGGCACGACCCGGCTCCCGGCGGCGAGCTCCGGGCGCGACAGTGGCAGCGACCCGCGCGGCCCCCGTCCGGCAGCCCGTGGCCGGTCCTGCCGGACGACGCCGGCCCGGCCCGGACGACGAACCCGGCCGACGCGGCCCGGGCGGCCGACGGCGGAGCACACGCGGATCCGTGGCCGGTGCTCCCGGCCGAACCGGCATGGCTTCCGACACCGACCCCGTGGGGTGACACGGTCCGGCTGGACCGGGAACAGGCGGGTGACTGATGGAGCGCGTCGCCTTCCTCGTGGACGAGTCAGGTACCCGGGTCGACTGCCTGCTCAACCCGGAGACCGTGCAGGTGACCCGGCTGGCCGGGGTACGCCCGCGCGGCGGACCGGACGGGCCGCTCACCGGCGCCGGGCTGGCCGACGACCCGCTCGTCTTCACCGGCGGCGGACGTACCGAGCTGGTGCTGGACCTGCTCTTCGACGTCGACTTCGTGGAGTCGCCGGCCCGGCCCGAGGACGTCCGTGCGCTGACCCGGCCGCTGTGGATGCTCGCCGAGAACTCGGCGGTCGAGCACGGCTGGCTGCGCCCGCCGCTGGTCCGCCTGGTCTGGGGCAAGACCTGGAACGTCCCGGGCGTGATCACGGCGATCGCGGAACGCTTCGACGCGTTCACCCTCACCGGTACGCCCCGGCGGTCCTGGCTGCGGTTGAAGCTGGTCCGGGTCGCGGAGGGCGCGGAGGCGGCGCGCGCCGGGTTCGAGGAGGAGCTGGCCGCGGCGAGCACACCCGCTGTCGCGCCCGGGTCGGCGGTGGTGGCCGCCGCCGACGGCGCGGCCGAGCCGGGCTGGTCCGGGGTGCGCTTCGACCTGCTCGCCCACGACGCGCTGGGCTCGCCGCTGCGCTGGCGGCTGCTCGCCGAGCACAACCGGATCACCGACCCGCTCACCGTGCCCGCGGGCACCGCGCTCGCCGTCCCCCCGGTCGGCGCCGCCACCGCCCCGCCGGATGCCGTCACCACGGGAGGCACCCCGTGACCCGCCACGCGACCAGTCCGACGCGGCAAGCGGCCATCGGGAGCAGGCCGTGAGCCGGGCCGCCCTCGTGACCGTGGACGGCCGGCCGCTGGCCGACCCGGCCCGGCTGCGCGGCATCCGCGTCGCCGCCCGGCTGGACCGGCCCGCGCAGTGCGAGCTGACGCTCACCGCCGCCCCCGGAGCGGGCCCGCTCGACCCGCCGGTACGCCCCGGCGCCACAGTCGACGTCCGCCTCGACGGGCAGTCGGAGGCGCTGTTCACCGGCGAGGTGACGGCAGTCGAGCGGGAGTACGCCGGTGACGGCGTCGCGCTGGCCCGGATCCGGGCGTACGACCCGCTGCACCGGCTGCGCAAGCGGCAGGAGCTGCGGGTGTTCGAGTCGGTGACCGCCGCCGAGCTGGCCGGTGAGCTGTGCGCCGGGCTCGGGTTGAGCGTGACGGCCGATGAGGACGGGCCGCGCCTGGACCGGCTGCTCCAGCACCGGCACACCGACCTGGACCTGCTGTGCGAGGTGGCCGGCCGGGCCGGGCTGCACCTGGGCGCCGACGGTGACCGGTTGCGGCTGTTCACGCTGGACGGGTACGGGGAGCCGCTGCCGTTGACGCTCGGCGAGACGGTGCACGCGTTGCGGGTCACCGAGAACCTGGACCGGGCGGGCGCGGAGTGCGCCGTCCTCGGCTGGCATCCGCAGCGCGCCGAGCCGCTGAGCCAGCGGGCGGACGAGGCGCGCAGCGGGCGGCGCATCCCGCTGCGCCCGGACCCGGGCGACGTCGGCGCGGACGGCGTACGCACGGCTGTGGACCAGCCGGGCCGCAGCGACGACGAGCTGGCCGCGCTGGCCCAGGCCGGACTGGACAGCCGGGTGGCGGCGATGGTCACCGCCGAGGGCACCGCGGAGGGCGACCCGGCGCTGCGGCCCGGCCGGCGGATCGCCCTCGCCGGCGTCCCGGACCCGCTGGCCGGGGTGTACGTGCTCACCGAGGTGGTGCACACGGTGGACGCCGACGGGCACCTGACCCGGTTCTCCACGGTGCCACCCGGCCCGCCGCCGACGGCCGCGCCCCCGGCGGCGACAGTCACGCTCGGCACCGTCACCGACATCGACGACCCGGACGGGCTGGGCCGGGCCCGGGTGACGCTCCCGGCGTATGGCGATCTGGACGCCGGCTGGCTCGCGGTGCTCTGCCCGGGCGCGGGCCGGGGCAAGGGCATCGTCGCGCTGCCCGACCCGGACGACACCGTGCTGGTGGCGCTGCCCGGCGGCGAACCCGCCTCGGGCGTGGTGCTCGGTTCGCTGTTCGGCGCGGTCGAGCCGTACGACGCGGGGGTCGTCTCCGGGCGCTCGCGCCGCTGGTCGATGCGGACCGGCACCGGGCAGTCCATCGTGATCGACGACGACGGGCGGACGCTTCGGCTGGCCACCGACGCGGGCAGCTTCGTCGAGCTGCGTCCCGAGCTGACCACCGTGCACGCGGCGGGTGACCTGGTGCTCTCCGCGCCCGGCCGGGCCGTCGTGGTGCGCGGCCGCACAGTCGACTTCCTGCACGCACCGGCGGCCGAGGACGCCGAGACCGCCGCCGCGCAGGCCCGTACGCTCGCCCGTTCCGCCGGAGGTGGCTGATGCGCTGGACCCACCGCGACTCGCTGATCACCTGTGGACACGACGGGCGGGTGAAGAACCGCCCGTCGCAGGACTGGGTCACGGTCCGGGGCGTGCCGGTGCTGGTGCGGCCCGACCCGGAGGGGCGCGACATCACCGCCTGCCCGAACTACGGCCCGACGATCAAACCGTGCCTGCACACGCTGACCGTGACAGTGGGTTACAGCACGTGGGTGCGGGTGGACCGGCAGCCCGTGGTGCTGTCACACCTCGACGGCCTCACCGACGGCACCCCGCCGGGCACCGTGCACCACCAGGTCCGCGACGTGCGGCAGGGCTTCCTGGGGGCGGACGCATGAGGGCCTTCCGCTTCGTCGGCGCCGGTTTCGACGCGGGCCGCGCCGGTGGTCTCGCGCTCACCGCCGCCGGCGGGCTCGCCATGACCGACGGCGACGAGACGGTACGCCAGGCGCTGTACCTGCTGCTGTCCACCACGCCCGGGGAACGGCTGATGCGTCCCGGGTACGGGTCGCGGCTGCACCGGCTGGTCTTCGCGCCGAACGACGACACCACCGCCGGGCTGGCGATCCACTACGTGCGGCAGGCGATCCGGCGCTGGGAGCCCCGGGTCGAGGTGCTGGACGTGGACGCCGGTCCCGACCCGGACGACCCGTGGCGCCTGGTGATCCGGCTGGACTACCGGGTCCGGGCCAGCCTCTCCCCCGGCCACCTGGTGTTCTCCGTCGACCTGCTCCCCGCCGACGAGGAACCCGGCGACACCCCCGACGAGGAGGGCACGTCATGACGCTGCCGGTGCCGCACCTGGACGACCGCGCCTTCCTCGACCTGGTCACCGAGGCGCGGGAACGCATCGCCCGGTCCTGCCCGGACTGGACGGACCTGTCCGCGCACGACCCCGGGATGGCGTTGCTGGAGGCGTTCGCCTACCTGACCGAGGTGATGATCTACCGGCTGAACCAGTTGCCGGAGAAGGCGTACGTCGCGTTCCTGAACCTGCTCGGCGTCACCCGGCACCCACCGGCGGCGGCCTGGGCCGACGTGCGCCTGACCCGCACCGGCCCGGACCGCGGCCCGGTGCGGGTGCCGGCCGGCACCCGGGTCGCCGCGGCGCGCGGCGCCGACCCCCGGCCGGTCGTCTTCGTGACCACCGAGCCGGCGGTGCTGCCCGCCGGGGAGACCACCACGACGGTACGCGTGCACCACTGCGAACCGGTCGAGGCGGAGCTGCTGGGCACCGGCACCGGGCAGCCCGGTCAGGTGTTCCGGGCCGCCCGCGCACCGCTGACCCGCACCACCGAGGCGCTCGATCTGCTGCTCGGCGTGGAGGTGCCGGCGGGCTCGGTGGAGCTGGGCGCCGCGGCCCGGGAGCACGAGGGGCGCACGTACGAGATCTGGCGGCCGGTGGACAGCTTCGCCGGTGTCGGGCCGCAGGCGAAGGTCTACCTGGTGGACCGGGCCTCCGGGGTGGTCACGTTCGCCCCGGCGCTGGACCTGCGCCCGGACACCGGAGCCGCTCCGGCCGTCGAGGGGGCGGCCGGGGCGACCACTGTGGCGGCGGTGCCACCGGCCGGGCGGCAGGTGCGGCTCTGGTACCGCTGCGGCGGCGGGCCCGCCGGGAACGTGGCGGCGGGCGTGCTCACCAGCCTGCGCGACCCGCTGCCCGGGGTGAAGGTGGACAACCCGGAGCCGGCCACCGGCGGCCGGGACCTGGAGTCGCTGGAGTCGGTGCTGGCGCGCGGGCCGTACGAGTTCTTCGCCCAGCAGCGCGCGGTGACCGCCCGGGACTTCGAGATCCTCGCCACCGGTTCCGGGGCGGTGGCGCGGGCGCGGGCGTTCACACGGGCCGCCGTCTACAGCTTCGCCCGGCCCGGCGAGGTCGAGGTGGTGCTGGTGCCGTACGTGCCGGAGGCGGCCCGGCCCGGCGGACGGCTGCCGGTGGCGGTGCTGCGCGAGCACGAGGTGGAGGAGGCCCGCCGCCGGGTCGAGGCCGACCTGGAACGCCGCCGCGCCCTCGGTACGGCGGTGCGGGCGGGCTGGGCCCGGTACAAGGCGGTGTCCATCCAGGCGCGGGTGGTGGTGCGCCGCGAGGAGGACGTGGACGCGGTGCGCCGCCGCATCCACGACCGGCTGCACCAGACGCTCAGCCCGCTGCCCACGCCGCTGAACCCGGCCGGCTGGGCGTTCGGCGAGCCGCTGCGCGCCTCCAACGTGTACCGGATGCTGGAGCACGCCGAGCCGGGCGTGCGCTACGTCGAGTCGGTGCGGTTCGTGGTCGACGAGGCGCCGGACGCGCAGGTGCGCACGGTGGCGGTGGACCAGTACCAGGCCGACACCTGGTACGCCGGCGGCGGCCCGGTGCTGTTCCGCTCCACCAACGCCGGCGCGGGCTGGGAACCGGCCGGCCGGTTCGACGACGAGACGGTGGTCCGGGTGGTGCCCGCGCCCGCCCCGGTACGCCCCGGCGTGGTCCCCCGGGCCGGTTCGGTGGCGGTGGTGACCACCTGCGACGCCGGTGGCTCCCGGGTCCGGCTGAGCACCGACCTGGGTGAGACGTGGACGCTGCTGACCGACCTCGACTCCGGCGTCCGCGACCTGGCCTGGATCGACCGGGACGGCACGGGCGCGCTGCTGCTGGCCACCGACAGCGGCCTGTACGAGGTGCCGCTGCTACCCGGCGCGGTGCCGTTGCAGATCCTGGTCGACCCGGCCGACGCGGACCGGGGCTTCTACGCGGTACGCGCGTTCGTCTCCGAGCGCGGCGCACCCGGGGTGGCGGTGGCCGCGCAGGCCGGATTCGGGGTCTACCTGTCCACGGCGGCCGGACGCCCCGGCACGTTCGCCCACGTCGGCCTCGCCAACGTGGACAACCGGGTGCTCGCCGTGCAGTACGACGGCCCGGCCACGCTGCTGTGGTGCGGCGCGGGCGAGCCGGACCCGAAGAAGCCCGGCCAGGGCTGCCACCGGACCCGGCTGTTCGAGTCGGACGTGAAGTGGCAGTCGATGGCGTCCGGCTGGATCGGCGGCACCTGCCGGGATCTGGCGTTCAGCGGCCCGCTCGCGCTCGCCGCGACGCAGAGCGGCGGCGTGGTCCGGCTCGACACGCTCGCCGGGCAGCCGCAGTGGTCGCCGGTGATGGTCAACTGCGGCCTGCCGCTGCGGGACCGGACCCGGTTCGTCCCGGTCGACGCCATCGCCGCCACCGCGCCCACCGGCACGTCAGGCGCCGGACGGCTGGTGCTCGCGGGCGGCGAGCGCGGCGTGTTCCGCAGCGGCGACGGCGAGGACTGGACGGCGAGCGCCAACCAGGCCACCGCCGACGTGGTCACCGTCCCCGGCACCTGGCTGCTCTGCTCCGGCGAGCACGACATCGAGGTGGTGCGGCAGGATGCGCCGAGCGGCGATTGAGCGGCTGCTGCCGGCCGCGTACCAGCGGGCCGCCGGCCCGGGCAGCGTGCTGGGTGCGCTGCTGGACGTGATGGAGGCGCTGCACGCCCCGGACGAGGCGGTGCTCGCCGACGTCGACGCGCTGTTCGACCCGTACCGGACGCCGGACGGGTTCGTCGCGTACCTGACCCGCTGGGTGGCGATGGATCACGTGGTCGCCGCACCCCGCGCCGACGCGCCGCTGCCGTTGCCGGCAGGCCGGTTGCGGGACCTGGTGGCGCACGGCGCGCTGCTGGCCCGGTGGCGCGGCACCCCGTACGGCATGCGGACCGCGCTGGAACTGGCCACCGGCGTGACCGGGTTCGTGCTGGACGAGCCGCCCGAACGGCCGTTCCACCTCGTGGTGCGGGTGCCGCCGGCCGCCGCCGACCGGCTCGCGCTGGTCACCCGCATCGTCGAGGCGGAGAAACCGGCCGCGGTCACCGTCGAGGTGCTCGCCTCCCCGGTCGACGCGGAACCGGCCGATCCGGTCCCGGCCACCCCGAGCCCGCCCCCCGACTCCGGACCGCCCGAGCCGGACACCGCCGAGCCCGCCGCCGGGGTCGCTGCGGTGCGCGCGGTCGGCCGGGCGCACGTACCAGCACCCCTGCCCCACGATCCGCCCGAGGAGCCGTCATGACCACCGAATGGACAGTCGTCGCCGCCGCCGAACAGTTCACGCTGGACGCCCGCAACGCCGGCGAGCTGACGTTCACCGTGTCCAACCCGGGTACCGCGCCGGACACCGTCGTCTTCGACGTGGCGCCCGGCGAGGGCAGCCAGCGGGCCTGGTTCACGGTGGCCGAGCCGCAGCGGGTGGTGCCGGGGCAGGGCTCGGTGTCGTTCCTGGTCCGGCTCGCCGTGCCGCCCGGCACGCCGCCCCGGCGCTACGACATGACCGGGTTCGCGTACTCGGCCAACACCGCACCGGAGGAGAGTTCCCGATCCAGCGGCCGGGTCACGTACGACGTGCGTGCCGTCGTACCCCCGAAGCGCGCGCCGTGGCCGTGGATCGCCGCGGCCGCGGCGCTGGTGCTGGTCGTGGCCGGGGTGGTGGCCTGGCTGGTGACCCGCGGTCCGGACACCCCGGCTCCGCCGCGCGCCGACGCGGTGACGGTGGAGGCGGAGACGCTCGTCTCCGGCGCGGCGGTGCAGTCCACCACCGGCGCGAAGGCGGAGGTGGTGGCGCAGGAGAACTGCTGCGACGTGGTGTGGTCCGGCGACGCGCAACTGTTCTTCCTGGGCCGGGGCGTGGGCGACCGGGTGACAGTGCAGGTGGACGTGCCGTCCGACGGCACCTGGCGGTTCTCCACCGTGCGCACCACCTCGTTCGACTACGCGAACACGATCTGGCTGGTCGACGGCCGGCAGGTCGGCGACACGTTCTTCGGGTTCAGCCCGACTGTGGTCCGCACCGACGAGGTGGACGTGGGCACCGTGGAGCTGACCCGCGGTCCGCACAAGCTGACGCTCGTGGCGGTGAGCAAGACGCAGGGCACCGACAGGTACTTCGCCGGGGTGGACGAGATCCGCTTCACGCCCGTCGTCCGGCCGTGAGCGCGAGGAGTGAGCCGGTGTTGCGAGCCCCGCAGTCGCGAACCGGGACGGCACTGTGAGCGGGCGGCAGAAGGTGCTGCTGGTGGCCGTGGCCGTGCTGCTGGTGGCGCTGTACGTGGTGGCGGTCGCCGGGCGCCGCGACGACCCGGGCGACCCGGGGGCCGGGCCGGGCGCGCTGGCCCGGCTCGGGCGCGGGTCCGGAACTGTGGACCCGGCGACGGTGGCCGTGACCTGCCTGCCGCCGGCCGCCGAACCGGCCACCACCGCCGACGGGGTGACGCTCGCCTTCGGCACCGCGTGCCGGCTGCGGGTGGCTGACCCGGGCGCGCTGCGCACGCTGGTGCTGCGCGGTACGACGCCGTTCGAGGTGACCGCCCGAGCACCCGGCGACGCGGACGTCACAGTCACCGACGAGGTCGCCCCGGACGCGGACGGCCCGGCGGTGGCGAAGGTGGCTGTGGACCGGGAGACCGAGGTGCTCCTGCGCTGTCCGGGAGGTGGCGGATGTTCGGTCACGCTGGCCCGGTCCTGACCGGAACGGAGACGCGGCATGGGTGAGTTGCGCAAGCCGTTCCTGCTGCTGGCCCTGCTCGCGGTGGCGCTCGTGGTCGGCGTGGAGCTGGGCGCGGCGGCGCTGACCGGCGGTGGGGACGCCAGTGGCGCGTTGCAGGACAGCGCCGGCCGGCTCGGCGTCGAACTGGGTGACGTCGGCGCGGTGTCCGAGCCGTCCGGGCGCGGCATCGGCTACCTGGCGCTGATCGACGTGGTGGCGCTCTGGACGACCGGGCTGTTCTGCCTGAGCCTGGTGCTGCCGGACCGGATGCAGGGCCGGGTGCAGGGCGTGGCCACGCTCGTCTTCTCGATCGTGCTGCTGCTGGTGTCGCTGGTCCTGCTGATCGTCGCGTTCATCGAGCTGACGGTGATGGTCTCGCTGTTCCTGGCCCCGCCGTTCGGCACGCTGGCGTACCTCGCGGTGTGGGGGTTCTTCCCGGTCGACGACGCGGCGGTGCTGCTCGGGCTGGCGCTGCTGCTCAAACTGGTCTGGGTCGCGCTGCTGCTCGCCGCCCAGCCCCGGTTCCTGCGCAACAAAGGCCTCGTCGCGCTGGCGCTGACCACGCTGCTGTGCACTGTGGTGTTGCAGTTCCTGCACGGCCTGGTGCCGGTGATCCTGGTCAGCATCCTCGACGACCTGGGCGCCGTGGTGTTCGCCGTGGTGGCGCTGATCTGGGCGCTGGTGCTGCTGATCGGGTCGATCCCGGCGATCGTCAAGGCGATCCGGACCACCGCCACCACGTCCGGCCGTACCGTCACGTGATAGCACCGCCGCCGGCGAGCGTGGCCAGGCGGGGCAGCTGCTCCGGGTCGGTCAGCGCCGACCCGACCGCCACCACCCGCGCCCCGGCGGCGAGGAAGTCACCCGCGTTGCCGGCGTCGACGCCGCCGGTGGCCACGAACCGGGCCTCCGGCAGCGGCCCGGCCACCGCCCGGAACCAGGCCGGGCCGAGGCTGACCGCCGGGAACGCCTTGAGCCACACCAGGCCGTGGTCGAGCGCCCGCTGCGCCTCGGTCGGGGTGGCCACGCCGGGCAGGTGCGGCACGCCGAGACCGGCCGCCGCGTCGGCGACGGCCAGGTCCAGGCCGGGCGCCACTGTGAACGCCGCCCCAGCGGCCACCGCGTCGTGGACCTGCGCCGGGGTACGCACAGTGCCCGCGCCGACGATGCGGCCCCGCCGACGCCCGGCCGTCACGGCGGCGTGCAGCGCCGGCACCGCTTCCGGGGTACGGATGGGCACCTCCACCACGTCGATGCCGAGATCCCAGGCCAGTTCCGCCAGCCGGACCGTCTCCCCGGGCGGCAGGTCGCGCAGGATCACCATCACCCGCGCGCCGCCGAACAGGGCCTCGAAGTCGTGCCCGCTCATCTCCCGCTCCCTCCCCTGACCTGCATCGACGCCTGCTCAGTCCACGCCGCGTCCGGCAGCGCCAGCGCCCGCGCGATCGTCTCCGCGTCCGGTGGCGGCGCGGTGTCGCCCGGCACGGCCAGCACCGGCGCGGCGGTCAGGTGGCCCAGCCGCAGGCAGGCTCGCAGGTCGAGGCCGCGCAGCAGCCCGGAGAGGAACCCGGCGGCGAACGCGTCACCCGCGCCGACCGGCTCCACCACGTCCACCGGCAACGCCGGCACGAACACCGCCGGTCCGGTACGCGGCAGCGCCGTCGCGCCGACCGGCCCGTCCTTGACCACCACCAGCTCCGGGCCGGGCAGCAGCGCACGGACAGCGGCCGGATCGCCCGCCGACCAGAGCACGGTCGCCTCGTCCAGTCCGACAAGCACCACGTCGGCGCGGTCGGCCAGGTCACGCAGGACCGGTCCGGCCCGGCCGCCGGGCCAGAGCGCCGGGCGGTGGTTCACGTCGAAGCTGACCCGGGCACCGGGCAGCGCCCGCCCGTCCAGCGCTGATACGAGCAGGTCACGGCAGGTGCCGGAGAGCGCGGCGGTGATCCCGGACAGGTGCAGCAGCCGCGCCCCGGCCAGCGCGGGACGCCCGAGGTCCGGCGCGCCGAGGCGGCTCGCTGCCGACCCGGCGCGGTGGTAGTGGACGCGGGTGCCGTCCGGGCCGGGATCCTTCAGGTAGAGGCCGGTCGGCGCGTCCGGATCGACGGTGACCGGGGAGACGTCCACGCCCGCGGCGGCGACCTCGGCCACCACCCGCCGCCCGAACGGGTCGTCGCCGACCCGGCTGACCCACGCCGCGCGGTGCCCGAGCCGGGCCAGCCCGGCCGCCACGTTGGACTCCGCGCCGCCCACGCCGACAGTCAGCCGCGCGGCGTCCTCCAGCGACCCGCCGCCGTCAGGGGCGAGCACCACCATCGTCTCGCCCACGCAGACCACCTCCGGCCCGCTCCCGGCCGCGACCGCGGTACCGGAGGCACGCGGCTCGCTCCCCGCGCTCACCGTGGGGCCCGCAACACCGGCTCACACCGCGCGCTCACCGGATGACCGCCGCGTCCAGCCGGGCCGCGATGTCGGCCGGGTCGAGGTGGCCGTCGGCGACGAGGACCCGGTGCCGGTTGTGCCGGGGCTGCCCGGCCGCGACCACGGCCGGGCTGTCGAACGCGTACGCGACGCAGACGCCCGGGTACATCGCGGTGCGCACGAACCACCTGTCACCCGGCCCCAGGCCGGTGAACACCAGCGTGTACGCGCCACCTCCGGGCGCGGTGGCGGACAACGCCATCCAGGGCGCGGCCGAGCCGTTCACCGCCTCCTCGCCTTCCGCGTCGGCGGTACGCACGAGGGGTTCGCCGTCGGCCACCGCCCGCCAGAAGAAGCCGCCGTACCCCGCGCCGCCCGGGCGGCCGTTCGTGGCCGGGCTGCCCAGGTGCACGTCAGTGCCGGTGGCGGAGGCGAGCGTGGCGGACAGGTCCAGCCACCAGGCGTCCTCGCCGGCCAGCGTGGCGGTGATCCGCCGGTGTTCGCGCAGCAGCACCCGGCCGTGCCGGTCCCGCCACTCCAGATCGTGGTCGAACCGGTCGGCGGCCCGCTCCCGCCAGCCGGTGTGCGCGATCACGCCGTGGTCGTCGCGCCAGGTGTAGCCGGTGCCGCGCACGTACGTCCGGCCGCCCCACAGGTTGACGCCGTCGACGTCCTGCACCGCCAATGACGCGCCGAGGTGCCAGACGTGGTCGGCCGGCAGCGCGTCCGTGACCGGGGTGCCGGCCCGGGTCCGCACCGGGTGCAGGTACGGCCGGGGTCCGTGACGCGGGTCGAGGTCGGGCCGGACCACGTACCGGGCCACCTCGGCGCCACCGACGACCAGCCGCGACTCGGCGTCGGTGCCGGCAAGCCGCGACTCCGCGTCGCCCCCGGCAAGGCGCGACTCGGCGTCAGCACGGCGCGGCTCGGCAGCGGCGGAACGGGGTTCGGCGGTCACGACGGCTCCGGCGCGGGGACCGGGTGGCGGGCGTCCAGCGCGTGCAGCGCCGCGAGCGCGTACCCGCCGAGGATCGGCACCGCCACCGGCGTGACCAGCACGCCCAGCACCACGGCGAGCGCGCAGACGCCGGAGGCGGCGGCCCAGGTGCCGGGGCGCTGCGGGCAGGTGCGGGCCACCTCGAGCGCGGCCGTTCGCCAGCCCCGGCCGCCGGTGCGTCCGACCGCTACGGCGACAAGGCCCGCGTACCCGAGCAGGACAGCCACCACGACGGCGGTGAGCGCGAGCGCGGGCCCGCCGCCTGGTACCCGGCCGGTGGTGAGCGCGAGCAGATCGGCGGCGAGCAGCGCGGCGGCGGCCAGGGCGACGGCGCTCACCGCCAGCCCGGCGGGCAGCGCACGGCCGAACCGGGTCAGGCTGGTCCGCGCGTCCGGCCAGGCGCCGGTGACCGACCTGTCGTGCAGCGCGGCACTCGCGGTGGCGACCGCCGGGGCGAGCGTGAGCACCGGCAGCGCGGCGAGCGCCACGGCGAAGCCGAGCAGCGCCAGGTCGGTCGCCTCGCGCAGCGTGTCCCGCCAGTCGGCACGGGCCGGCACGGTGTCGGGGTGGGCGGGTACGGCGTCGGTGTGGGCAGGCACGGCGGTCATCCCTTCAGCCCGCTGGTGTTGATGCCCTCGACGAGCATCCGCTGGAAGGCCAGGAAGAACAGGAACACCGGCAGCAGGGACAGCACCGACATGGCGAACATCGGGCCGACAGCGCTCTGGCTTGTCGAGTCGATGAACAGGGTCAGCGCCACCGGGACCGTGTAGTCCTCCAGGCTGGACAGGAACACCAGCTGGCGGAAGAAGTCGTTCCAGGTCCAGATGAACGAGAAGATCGCGGTGGTGACCAGCGCCGGGCGGCTCAGCGGCAGGATGACGTGCCGGAACACGCCGTACGGGGACGCGCCGTCGATGGTGGCCGCCTCGTCCAGCTCGCGCGGGATGCCGCGCATGAACTGCACCATGAGGAAGACGAAGAACGCCTCGGTGGCCAGGAACTGCGGCACCAGCAGCGGCAGGTACGGCCAGTCGCCGCCGACCAGGCCGAGGCTGCGGAACAGGATGTACTGCGGCACGATCAGCACGTGCCCGGGCAGCAGCAGCGTCCCGATCATGACGGTGAACCACATCTTGCGCAGCCGGAACCGCAGCCGGCCCAGGGCGTACGCGGCGAGCAGGCAGGACAGCGCGTTGCCGACGACGGTGAGCCCGCTGACCAGCGCGCTGTTGAGGAAGAACCGGCCGAAGCTGATGTCGAAGTTGGTCCAGCCGTCGAGGTAGTTGCCGGGGGTGAAACGTTCCGGCAGCAGGCCGACGTTGTTGACGATCTCGGCCTGCGACTTGACCGAGGTGCCGAGCATCCAGAACAGCGGGTAGAGCACCACCGCGACGATCGCCACGAGCACGATCAGCCGCAGGACGTTCCGGCCGCCGCCCGGCCGGCGGCGGGCGACAGGAAGCGCCGTCATGAGTCGTCTCCGTCCGAGTAGTGCACCCAGAACCGGCCGGTGCTGAAGAAGACGGCGGTGACCACGCCGATCGCCACCAGGAACACCCACGCCATCGCCGACGCGTAGCCCATCTCCAGGTCGGTGAAGCCGGAGATGTAGAGCTTCAGCGTGTACATCAACGTGGAGTCGACCGGGCCGCCGGTGCCGTTGCTGAGCACGAACGCGGCGGTGAAGCCCTGGAAGCCGTTGATGGTCTCCAGCACCAGGTTGAAGAAGATCACCGGGGAGAGCATGGGCAGCGTGACCGCGCGGAAGCGCCGCCACGCCCCGGCGCCGTCCACGGCCGCCGCCTCGTACAGTTCGGTGGGCACCTGCTTGAGCCCGGCCAGGAAGATCACCATGGGTGCGCCGAACTGCCAGATCGCCAGGACCATCAGCGTCTCCAGCGCCCAGTCCGGGTCGCTGACCCAGGGCAGCCCTTCGACGCCGAACAGGGCGAGGAACGAGTTGAACGCGCCGTCCCGGTTGAACATGTTGACCCAGACGATGGCCAGCGCGACGCTGCCGCCGAGCAGCGACGGCAGGTAGAACAGGCTGCGGAACAGCCCGACGCCGCGCCAGGCACGGTTGAGCAGCAGCGCCACACCGAGCGCGGCGGCCAGCTTCAGCGGCACCGCGATCAGCGCGAACGTCAGCGTGACCCGCACCGCGTGCCAGTACGACGGGTCGGCGGTGAACATCCGCTCGTAGTTGGCCAGCCCCACCCACCGCACCTCGGACAGCGGGGTGAGGATGTCGTAGTCGGTGAAGCTCAGCCAGAGCGAGAGCACCATCGGGATCGCCGTGACGCCCATCAGTCCGATGAGCCAGGGCGAGAGGAAGACGTACCCCGCCAGGCCCTCGCCGAGCCGGGCCCGGCCGGCCCGACGCCGCGTGGGGCGAGGGCCGGCCGGTCCGGTGCGCGGGGTCCGGCCGGGCGCCGTGGTGAGAGCCACGGGACCGGTCCTTTCGTGGGGTCAGGCGATCGCGGACTTGCAGGCGGCGACGAACTGCTCCGCTGCCTGGGCCGGGGTGGCGCGGCCGTACTGGGCGTTCTCGGCGGCCTTGACCAGCTCGGACTTGACCTTGCTGTGCCCCTTGATCGGGACCTGGGGCGAGGCGCCGAACTTCTGCGCCAGGTCGGACTCGACCTGGATGGACTGCTTCATGGCCGGGTCGGTGGCGGTCTCGCTGACCTTGGCGCGCAGATCCATGTTCGACGGCAGACCGCGGTCGGTGCCGAGCAGCGCCACCGCCTCCGGGTCGTTGTTCAGGAAGTTGATCACATCGACGGCGACGTCCTTGTGCTTGCTGCCCTTGAACACCGACCAGTACATCGAGGCGCGCGCCCACTGCGCGCTCGGGTCACCCGGGTACGCGACCACGCCCAGTTCGTCCTTGGTGTTCTTCTTCAGGTCCGGCATCTGGTTGACCCAGACCCAGGAGGTGGCCGACTTGCCGGTGACCACTAGCTGCTTGGTGATGTCGCTGGAGTTGCC
Source organism: Micromonospora globosa (assembly GCF_000717585.1). NCBI lineage: Bacteria > Bacillati > Actinomycetota > Actinomycetes > Micromonosporales > Micromonosporaceae > Micromonospora > Micromonospora globosa. The sequence continues at coordinate 587,191 of NZ_JNZR01000001.1, read as the reverse complement.
CTCGTGGATGACGTCAGGCGTCGGGGTGGCGCCCCGGTCCCGCGCGCCCTTCCACAGCTCGAACCACTTCGTCACGTCCTCGGCGGTGAAGCCGAGCTCCTTGCCCTTGTACAGGTCCTTGCCCTGCTGGCGCAGCCACACCCAGAGCGCCTTGTAGTCGGCGCTCGGGTCCTGGGTGCCGGGCACCTTCGTCTTCTTCGCCACCTGCTCGGCCCAGGCGATGTGCTCCTCCCAGCTCATCCCGGTGGTCGGCTCGGGCAGCCCGTTCTTGGTGAGCAGCGTCTTGTTGTAGACCAGGCCCTGCGTGTTCTCCCCGGCGGCGACCCCGGCGAGCTTGCCGTCGACCACGCCGTACTCCAGCAGGCTCTTGGGGAACTTCGACACGTCGAGCTTGCCGGAGTCGCGGTAGCTGCTCAGGTCGAGCGTGGTGCTGCGGCCGGCGTACTCGGCCAGGTAGTTGTCGTCGATCTGGAACAGGTCCGGCGGGTTGCCGCCGGCGGTCAGTGTGGCGAGCTTGTCGAAGTAGCCCTGGTTGGCCTGCCACGTCTTCTCGAACGTCACGTCCGGGTGCTTCTTGGTGTAGAGGGCCAGGGCGTCCTCGGTGAGCTTGGCCCGGGCCTCTCCGCCCCACCAGAAGACGGAGAGCTTGACCGGGCCGCCGTCGCCGCCGGCTTCGTCGTCGCCGCAGCCGGCCGCGCCCAGGGCGAGGGGCACGGCGAGCGCGACGACGGCCAGGCCGCGGACGAGTCGGCGTCGGGTCAGGGGGGTACGGTGATCCCGCCCGGCGGGTGCGCCGGCGGTGGGGGACGTTGCGGGGTGCATCTGCGCTCACTCCTCGGCTGTGGGAGGCGACGACGTCACCGGCGGCCGTCCGCGGGCCGCCCGGGTCCGCAAGGCTGTGCGGGCCCGGGCCACCTGCTCAGGCTCCGGTGCAGTCCCGGCCGGGCGCGGGGACGGGCCCGGTCGAGTCGCGGACGACCAGTTCGGTCTGGAGCATTACCTGTGCGGTGGTGCGACGGTCGCCGGCCGCCGCGCCCCGGCCCCGGGCGCCGCGTGGCGCGTCGGAGTCGAGTTGCAGCAGCATGTCGACGGCCGTCCGGCCGGCGGCCGCGGTCGGCGTGGCCACCGTCGTCAACTTGGGGCGGGTGAGCCGGCTCAGCGCGATGTCGTCGACGCCGACGACGCTCACGTCGTGCGGCACCCGCGCCCCGATCGCGTCCAGCCCTTCGATCAGGCCGATCGCCATCAGGTCGTTGTAGGCGAGCACGGCGGTGACGCCGCTGCGGCGTACCTGCTCGGCGAGCGCGCCGCCGCCGGTCTCGGTGGGCTGGTTGGGTCCGAGGACTGTCAGTTCCGCTCCCCCGCCCCGGGCGGCGGCGGTCGCGGCGCGGCGCATCTCCCGGGCGGTCCAGGAGCCGCGCGGGCCGCCGAGCAGCGCGATCCGGCGGTGACCGAGCCCGAGCAGGTGCTCGATCGCGGCCCGGGCGCCCTGCCCGACGTCCATCATCACGCAGGGCAGGCCGGCGATCTGGCGGTTTATCACCACCACCGGGACCTCGCGGCTGACCTGCTCGATCAGGCTGTTGCTCATCCGGGGGCTGCACAGCAGCACACCGTCGACCTGCTTGGCCAGGGCGTGGACCAGGTCCTCCTCGGCGACCGGGTCCTCGTTGGTGTCGGCCACGAACACGTGGTAGTCGCGGTGCCGGGCCTGCCCCTCCGCCGCCTTGATCAGCGGCGGGAAGAACGGGTTGGCGATGTCGGCCACGATCAGGCCGATGTTGTGCGTACGGCCGGTGATGAGGGCCCGGGCGGCCCGGTTGGGCCGGTAGCCGAGGTCCTCCGCGCAGGCCAGCACCCGGACCCGGGTCTCCGGGTTGACCAGGTGCGGGGCCGAGAACGTCCGGGACACGGTGGAGATGTGCACACCGGAGGCGCGGGCGACGTCCCGGATGGTGGCTGGCACGGCGGGCTCCCTCGTCCGATGTGGTGGGCGTCACGGGTGCCGCCCATTAATGCAAACGGTTGCGCCCGTGTCAACGGTCCATTGTTGCGGCTCGATTGCGCCGGCGTTCCCGCCACGTGCATGAATGCCCATCAATACGGATGGATAGGGCGGGTTGGGCGGCAACCGTTGACGACGCATCCACCGTCATGGTTTCTTCGGCTGCAAACCTTTGCAGTCGACTGCCGGGGAGGCCGACGTCATGTCACCACCGGCCCGGAAACGGGTCCGCCACGCCCTGGTGGGTGCCGGGGCACGCGCCGAGATGTTCGTCCGTGCCCTCGCGCTCGACCACGCCGACACCGCCGAGCTGGTCGCGCTCGCCGACGTCAACCAGATCCGGATGGACGCCCACAACCGCTGGCTGGCCGAGCTGGGCCACCCGCCGGTGCCCACGTACGCCGCCGCCGACGTCACCGCCATGCTCGCCAAGGAGCGGGTCGACGTGGTGCTGGTGACCAGCGTCGACGCCACCCACGACGAGTACGTGACGGCGGCGCTGCGGGCCGGCTGCGACGTGGTCGTGGAGAAGCCGATGACCGTCGACGCGGAGCGGTGCCGCCGCATCCTGGACGCGGTCGCCGAGACCGGCCGGCGCGTCACCGTCGCGTTCAACTACCGCTACAACCCGCTGCACGAGCAGTTCCGGCGGCTGCTGGCCGACGGCGCGGTCGGCGAGATCGGGTCGGTGCACTTCGAGTGGCTGCTCGACGTGCGCCACGGCGCCGACTACTTCCGCCGCTGGCACCGGGACAAGTCCGTCTCCGGCGGCCTGCTCGTGCACAAGTCCGGCCACCACTTCGACCTGGTCAACTGGTGGCTGGACGCCCGCCCGGTCGAGGTGCACGCGTACGGCCGGCTGTTCTTCTACGGCGAGGATGGCCGCCGGCACGGCTACGCCCGCGACTACGACCGGGCACACGGCTCCCCCGCCGCCGACGGCGACCCGTTCGCGCTGCGCCTGGCCGACCACCCGAGGCTGCGCGAGCTGTACCTCGACGCCGAGGCCGAGGACGGCTACCACCGCGACCGCAACGTCTTCGCCCCCGGCGTGACCATCGAGGACGACCTCGCGGTGCTGGCCCGCTACGACACCGGCGCCACGATGACCTACCACCTCACCGCGTACGCCCCCTGGGAGGGCTACCGGGTCATGGTCAACGGCAGCCGGGGCCGCCTCGAACTGGAGGTGACCGAGAGCGACCACGTCAGCCCGTCCGTCGCCGGTGCACTCAAGGGCGCGGCGCTGCACGGCGACGAGGCCGCCGTGGAGCAGGGCGCGGCCCGGCTCACGCTGCGCCCGTTCTGGGCGCCGCCGCAGGAGATCCCGGTCGAGGGCTGGACCCGGCGCGGGCACGGCGGCGCGGACGCCCGGATGACCCGGGTGCTGCTCGGCGGCGAACCCGACCCGCTCGGCCGGGCCGCCACCGCCCGCGACGGCGCACTCGCCCTGCTCACCGGCCTGGCCGCCAACCGCTCGCTGGAGACCGGCGCGCCCGTCCGGGTCGCCGACCTGCTCACCCTGCCCTGACCGAGGAGCCCTCGCTGTGCCGATCATCCCCCGCGGCGACCTGCTGCTGCCCGCCGAGCCCGGGCTGCGCGCCCTGGCCCGCGAGCTGTACGCGCTCGCCGCCGAGCAGCCGCTCATCTCCCCGCACGGGCACGTCGACCCCGGGCTGCTGGCCGAGGACCAGCCGTTCCCCGACCCGGCCCGGCTGCTCATCGTGCCCGACCACTACCTGACCCGGATGCTGCTCAGCCAGGGCGTACCCCCGGCCGACCTGGGCGTGCCGAGCGTCGACGGCAGCCCGGTGGAGACCGACGGGCGGACCATCTGGCGGCGCTTCGCCGCGCACTGGCACCTGTTCCGCGGCACCCCGTCGCGACTGTGGCTGGAGCAGACGTTCCGGCACGTGTTCGGCGTCGACACGCCGCTGAGCCCGGCCACCGCCGACGCCGTCTACGACGCGCTCGCCGCGCGCCTGGCCGAGCCGGGCTTCCGGCCCCGGGCGCTGTTCGAACGCTTCGGCATCGAGGTGCTCGCCACCACCGAGTCACCGCTGGACGACCTGGGCCGGCACGCCAAGCTCGCCGCCGACGGCTGGGGCGGGCCGGGCGGCCGGGTGGTCACCACGTTCCGCCCCGACGACGTGGTGGACATGGAGTTCGACAACTGGGCCGCGAACGTGGACCGGCTCGCCGAGGTCTCCGGCGAGGACACCGGCACGTACGCCGGATACCTCGCCGCGCTGCGGGCACGGCGGGAGGCGTTCGCCGCCGCCGGGGCCACCTCGTCCGACCACGGGCACCCCACCGCCCGTACCCTCGATCTCAGTCCCGCGCAGGCCGCGGCGCTGTACGACAAGGGCCGGCGCGGCCTGGCCGACGCCGCCGACGCCGAGGCGTTCCGGGCGCACATGCTGCTGGAGTTCGCCCGGATGTCGCTCGACGACGGCCTGGTCATGCAGCTGCACCCCGGCGCGGTCCGCAACCACAACCGCTGGCTGCACGCCCGGCACGGCCGCGACGTGGGCGGCGACGTGCCGCAGGCCACCGAGTACGTGCACGGCCTCGCGCCGCTGCTCGACGCGCACGGCAACGACCCCCGGCTCACAGTGGTGCTCTACACGCTCGACGAGGACACGTTCACCAGGGAACTCGCCCCGCTCGCCGGCGGGTACGCGGCGCTGCTCCTCGGCGCGCCCTGGTGGTTCCTGGACTCCCCCGAGGTGCTGCGCCGGTTCCGCGAGGCGGTCACCGAGACCGCGGGCTTCTACAACACCGCCGGGTTCGTCGACGACACCCGCGCGTTCTGTTCCATCCCGGTACGCCACGACGTGGCCCGCCGGGTCGACGCCGGATTCCTCGCCCGCCTCGTCGCCGAGCACCGGCTGACCGAGGACGAGGCCGCCGAGACCATCGTCGACCTGGCGTACCGGCTGCCGAAGCAGGTCTTCAAGTTCGGAGGTGGGCCCGCATGACCACAATCGTCGACGTCGAGGTGCACGACGTGCGCTTCCCCACCGCCGCCAGCGGCGACGGCTCGGACGCGATCAACAGGGGCGACTACTCGGCCACGTACGTGGAGCTGACGACCGACGGCGGGCCGACCGGCACCGGGTTCACGTTCACCAACGGCCGGGGCAACGAGATCACCTGCGCGGCGGTCCGCGCACTCGCCCACCACGTCCGGGGGCGCACCGTCGCCGAGATCGCCGCCGAACCCGTGGCGTTCTGGCGCTCGCTCACCGCCGACGTGCAACTGCGCTGGCTCGGCCCGGAGAAGGGCGTGATCCACATGGCCACCGGCGCGCTCGTCAACGCCGTGTGGGACCTGCGCGCCAAGCTCGCCGGCAAGCCGATGTGGCGGTTCCTCGCCGAGGCGCCCACCGACGAACTGGTCGCGACAGTCGACTTCCACCACATCACCGACGCGCTCACCCCCGACGAGGCGGCGGCCATCCTGGACAAGGGACGCGACGGGCTCACCGACCGGCTCGCCGCGCTGGAACGCGACGGGTTCCCCTCGTACACCACGTCGGTGGGCTGGCTCGGCTACCCGGACGAGCAGGTGCGCGCGCTGACCCGCGACGCGTACGCGCAGGGGTGGCGCGCGATGAAGATGAAGGTCGGCGGGCGGATCGAGGACGACCTGCGGCGGGCCCGGATCATCCGGGCCGAGATCGGCCCGGACGCGCTGCTCATGATGGACGCCAACCAGGTGTGGGACGTGGACGAGGCGATCGCCGCGATGGGCGTGCTCGCCGAGGTCGACCCGTACTGGATCGAGGAGCCCACGCACGCCGACGACGTCCTGGGGCACGCCCGGATCGCCCGCGCGGTCACCGAGCTGACCGGCGGCCGCTGCCGGGTCGCCACCGGCGAGGTCGCCGCCAACAAGGTGATCTTCAAGCAGCTGCTCCAGGCCGAGGCGATCGGCGTCATGCAGGTCGACGCCTGCCGGGTCGGCGGGGTGGACGAGGTGCTCGCCGAACTGCTGCTGGCCGCGAAGTTCGGCGTGCCGGTGTGCCCGCACGCCGGCGGCGTCGGCCTGTGCGAGTACGTGCAGCACCTCGCGATCTTCGACTACCTGCGGGTCGGCACGAGCCTGGACGGCCGGATGGTCGAGTACGTCGACCACCTGCACGAACACTTCACCGACCCGGTCCGCACCCGGGGCGGGCGCTACCTGCTGCCCACAGCGCCCGGCTACAGCGCCACCATGCGCCCGGAGTCGATCGCGGAGTTCCGCTTCCCGGAGGGACCGGCATGGCGCTGACCCCCGACCGGCTCGGCCTGGCCACGCTGCGCCACCTGCCGCCGGAGTCCCGGCCGCTGGTGCGCCCCGGCACCGTGCCGGCCGGCATCGTCCACCTCGGTCTCGGCGCGTTCCACCGCGCCCACCAGGCCGTGCACACCGAGGCGGCGGTCGGCGCGGCCGGCGGCGACTGGGGCATCATCGGCGTCGCGCCGCGCAGCACCGACGTGGTCGAGGCCCTCGACGCGCAGGACTGCCTGTTCAGCGTCACCACGCTCGCCGCCGAAGGCGCGGCCACGCGGGTGGTCGGCGCGCTCGCCGGGGTACGGCACGCCGCGAGCGACCCGGACGCGGTGGTCGGTTTGCTCGCCGACCCGGCGATCCGGGTGGTCACGCTGACGGTGACCGAGAAGGCGTACCGGCTGGACCCGGTGACCGCCGCGCTGACAGTGGACGCGGACCTGACCGCCGACCTGACCACCGGCCGTCCCCCGCGTACCGTGCCGGGTCTGCTGGTCCGCGGGCTGCTCGCCCGCGCCGCCGCCGACGCCGGGCCGATCGCGCTCGTGAGCTGCGACAACCTGCCCGCCAACGGGCGGCGGCTGCGCGGTCTGGTCGAGCAGTGCCTCGCGCTGGCCCGGGTGCCGGACGCGACAGCCGAGCGGGTGCTGGCGGCGGTCACCTGCCCCGGCACCATGGTCGACCGGATCGTGCCGGCCAGCACCGACGAGACCCGGGACGCCGCCCGGCAGGCGCTGGGCGTGACCGACCTCGCGGCGGTCGCCGCCGAACCGTGGTCGCAGTGGGTGATCGAGGACGACTTCCCCGGCGGCCGCCCGGCCTGGGAACGCTCCGGCGCGATCCTCACCGGCGACGCCGGCCCGTGGGAGCGGCTGAAACTGCGGGCGCTCAACGGCGTGCACTCCGCCACCGCGTACCTCGGTGCGCTCGCCGGCGCGGAGACGGTGGCCGAGGCGCTGACGCTGCCGCACCTGGACGCGGTGCTGCGGCGGCTGCTCGCCGAGGAGATCGCGCCGAGCTTCACCCCACCGCCCGGCGCCGACGTGGCCGACTACGGCGAGCAGGTACTGGCCCGTTTCGGCAACCCGGCGATCCGGTACCGGACGACGCAGGTCGCCATGGACGGCTCGCAGAAGCTGCCGCAGCGGGTGCTGCACACCGTCGCCGACCTGCGGGCCGCGGGCCGGTCGGCGCGGTGGAGCGCGCTCGTGGTGGCCGCGTGGCTGCGGTTCCTGCTCGGGTACGCCGACGACGGGCGGCCGCTGCCGCTGGACGACCCGCTCGCGGACCGGCTGCGCGCCGCGCTGGCCGCCGGAGCGCACACCCCGGCCGGGGTGGTGGACGCGGTCTTCGCACTGCGCGAGGTGTTCCCCGCCGACCTGGCCGCCGACGACGAGTTCCGCGCCGACGTGACCGGCTGGCTCACCGCGCTGGAACGCCACGGCGTCCGAGCCACGCTGGCAGGTGCCCGGTGACCGGCGGGTGGGCGGCGACCCGCCGGGGGTCGCCGGTGAGCGGCAACGACCCGCCGCGGGTGGCGCTGATCGGGGCGAACGGGCACGGCCGCTGGCACCGCCGGGCCATCGCCGAACTGCACGCGGCCGGGCGTGCGCGCCTTGTCGCGCTGGTCGACGTGCGCCCGCTGGAGCACGAACCGGAGGCTCCGGTCCCACCGGAGACCGGCGTGTTCACCGACCACCGGGACATGCTCGCCGAGTCCCGGCCCGACGTGGTGGTGATCTGCACACCGCCGCACACCCACCTGCCGATCGCGCTCGACGTACTCGCCGCCGGGGCGGACCTGCTGCTGGAGAAGCCGCCGGTGCTCGACCTGGCCGGACACCGGACACTCGCCGAAGCCGCCGCCGCGGCCGGCCGGGCCGTGCAGGTCAACTTCCAGGCGCTCGGCTCGGCCGCGCTGACCGAACTGACCGGCGCGCTCGGACGGCTCGGTCCGGTCACCGGCATCGCCACGCTCGCCGCCTGGCAACGCCCGGACGCCTACTACGCCCGCTCCCCCTGGGCCGGGCGACTGTCGGTCGACGGCCGCCCGGCGCTGGACGGCGCACTCGCCAACCCGCTCGCCCACGCGCTGATGCAGTGCCTCGCCGTCGCCGAATCGGTCACCGGCGCGCCGGTCCACCCGGCCCGGATCGAAGTGGAGCGCTACCGCGTCCGCCCGATCGAGGTGGACGACACCAGTGTGCTGCGGCTGACCCCGCACGCCGGGCCGCCGGTGCTGGCCGCGCTCACCCTCGCCGCCGAGGAACACGTCCCCGGGGAGGTGCTGGTCACCGGCGAGCGGGGCCGGGCGGTGCTGGAGTACCCGACCGACCGGCTGCGGCTACCCGGCGACGACGCGCCACGCCCGGTGCCCGGCCGCCGCGGGCTGCTGGCGAACCTGCTCGACCACCGCACCGACGGCACGCCGCTGATCGCGCCGCTGGCGCGCACCGAGCCGTTCACCGCGGTGCTGGACGCGCTGCGGGACGCACCCGTTCCGACGCTGCTCGACGGGGACCTGGTGCGCGAGGCGGGCGACGGCCCGCAGCGGGTGCGGATGGTGCGGGGCGTCGGCGCGGTGCTGCGGACCGCCGCGGAGACCGGTGCGCTGCCGTCGGAGGCGGGCGTGCCGTGGGCGGTCAAGCCCTATGTGGTGGATCTACCCGTGCAGTGAATGTCCCTCCAGGAGAACGGAAACGAGTCATGCGTACCCGAACCGCAGCCGTCGCGGCGCTGGCCGCCGCGCTCGTCCTCACCACCGCCGCGCCCGCGCCGGCCGCACCTGGTAAGCCGTCCCGGGCCGCCGAGCTGATCGGCCGCCAGACCCTCCCGGCGAACGACGGCTGGGCCGCCGCGGGCACCGGCACCACCGGCGGGTCGGCCGCCGCGCCGGACCGGGTACACGTCGTGCGTACCCGCGCCGAGCTGGTCGCCGCGCTCGGCGGCGACAACGCCACGAACGCCGCCGACGCCACCCCCAAGATCGTGTACGTGGCCGGGACAGTCGACGGTTTCGAAGGACCGGACGGCACCCTGCTGGACTGCGCCGACCTGGCCGACCCGGAGTACTCGCTGCCCGCCTACCTGGCCGCGTACGACCCGGCGACCTGGGGCCGGGTCAACCCGAGCGGACCGCTGGAGGCCGCCCGGGTGCGTTCGGTGGCCGAGCAGACCCGGCAGACGCAGATCAACGTCGGCTCGAACACCACTATCGTCGGGCTGCGCGGCGCGCGGCTCACCGGCCTGACGCTGATGATCGACCGGGTGGCCAACGTGATCGTGCGCAACATCGAGTTCGCCGACGCCCGGGACTGCTTCCCGGCCTGGTCCCCTGCCGACGGCGACACCGGCAACTGGAACTCCCAGTACGACCAGATCTCCGTGCGCCGCAGCGAGCACGTCTGGATCGACCACAACACGTTCACCGACGGCGACAACCCGGACAGCGCGCAGCCCGTCTACTTCGGCCGGCCCTGGCAGGTGCACGACGGCTCGGTGGACGTCACGCACACCGCCAGCCTGGTCACCGTGTCCTGGAACCGGTTCACCGGCCGGGACAAGGTGATGCTCATCGGCTCGTCGAACACGGTCGGCCCGGACGTGGGCCGGCTCAACGTCACCGTGCGGCACAACCTGTTCGACGGCACGCTGCAACGCCTGCCCCGGGTCCGGTTCGGCCAGGTCGACGTGCACGAGAACCACTACCGGCTCGGCGGGCCCGGCTTCGCGTACGCCCTCGGCGTCGGCGTGCAGTCCGCGCTGTACGCGGAGAACAACTTCTTCACGCTCACCGGCGACACCGGCCCCGCCGACCTGCTGTACGACTGGGGCGGCACCGCGCTCACCGAGCGGGGCAGCTGGGTCCGGCAGGGTGACCGCCTGCCCCGGCCGGTGGACCTGCGCGCCGCGTACAACGCCGCCCACGACCCCGACCTCGGCGGCGACGCCGGGTGGACGCCCACGCTGCGCGCCGCCCGGCCGCTGCCGGCCCCGCTGGTCCCGTTCGTCGTCGACGCCTGGGCCGGCGCCGGGCGGCTGCCGCTCTGACCTGCGCCCGAGCCCGCACGCGCACCAGCTCGACGCCGTCGGGGCAACCGCGACCGCTCGTCCCGGGCCGGCGTCCCCTCGGGGGGTCGCCGGCCCGCCGCGTTGCCGCCTCTGCCGGGCCGCCGGCTGACACGCCGCCCCCGATGCGCAATGATCACGTTTGACGGACACCGCCGCCGGGGGAATGAATCGGCGGCCACCGGGGACAACAGGGTGAGAATCAGGCGGTGACAGCGCGAGTGGGCGCCCAGGTCCGGGGACGGGCACGGGACGGAGGGCCGGACGTGACGGGTGGGACATCCGGCGACGTCGGCCCGGTCCTCACCATCGACCTGCCGGCCGACCCGGCCCGGCTCGCCGCCACCCGGGAACGGTTGCGCGGCTGGCTGCACGCCCGGGGCGTGAGTGAGTGGGACGTCGACACCGTCCTCATCGCCACCGGTGAGGCGTGCGCCAACGCCATCGAGCACGGCTACCGCTTCGCCCGGGAGGGCATCACCACGCTGCGGGCCGAGCTGCGCGGCGACCGGCTGGAGATCGAGGTACGCGACCGGGGCGGCTGGCGCGCGGCCGACGGCGACGACACCGGCGACCGCGGCCGGGGACGGCTGATCATGGCGCGGGTGATGGACGAGGCCACCATCGTCGGCACGCCGGAGGGCACCTGCGTACGCCTGGTCAAGCGCCTCACCGGCGACGTGAGCGGCCCGGCGGACGCCGGATCTAGCGAAGATCAGCTATAAGGGACGCATGGAGTTCCCCGCGTACCTCGCCACCATGCCGATGCACGCGATCACCGAGATCCACGGTGAGCCCGGCCTGCTGGCCCGGTTCCGGCTGGAGATCGAGGCGTTCGACGAGGCCGCCCGCGACCGGCTGACCGAGGCGCTCGACCTGGCTGCCGACCTGCACCGCGACGACCGCCGGGTACGCGAGCCGTACCTCAACCACCTGCTGCGGGTGGCGATCCGGCTGATGCACCACTACCAGGTGCGGGACGTGGACGTGATCGTCGCCGGGCTGCTGCACGACGCGGTCGAGGACCACCCCGCCGAACTCGCAGGGCTCGACACCGAGTCGGCAGCGGACGCCACGCCGGCGGCGCTCGACGCGCTGTCCGACCGGTTCGGCGCGCGGGTCGCCCGGCTGGTCGCGGCGGTCACCAACCCGGCGTACGACCCGGGGCGGGACCGCGACGAGCAGTACCGGGAGCACGTGGCGGCCAGCCTGGAACGGGAACCCTGGGCCCGCGTGATCAAGGTGTCCGACTTCACCGACAACGGCGTGGGCGTGATCCACACGGTCGGTCCGAAGGTGACCCGCGCCGCCACCAAGTACCGCCCGCTGGTGCCGGTCTTCCGCGACCTGGTCGCCCGGCCTGACACGCCGCTGTCGGCACCGGTCAAGCAGCACATCCTCGCCCAGCTGGACCTGGCCGAGGAGCGCTTCAGCGCCATCCTCGACCAGCCCGCCTGACCCCACCCGGTCCGGCGTGTCCCGCCCAGGCCGCCGACGCGACCCGCGCCCTCACCACCCGGCTCGCACTCACCCTCACCTTCGCCACTTCCCCGAACCGGCGCCCGGCCCACCACCACCCCGAGGTGGCCGCATCCCCACCCACCAGACCTCACCACCTCCCCGAACTGGCACCCGGCCCACCACCTCCCCGAAGTGGCACCCGGCCCACCACCACCCCGAGGTGGCGGCATTCCCACCCGCCAGACCCCACCACCTCCCCGAACTGGCGCCCGGCCCGCCACCACCGCGAAGTGGCGGCATCCCCCACCCACCAGGCCCGCCACTCCCCAGGCTGACGCCCGGCTCGCCACTACGGCGAAGTGGCGACAACCTCACCCAGCGGACCCCGCCACTCCCCGAACTGGCGACCGCGCAAGCCACCACCCCGAATTGGCTGCATCCCCACCGACCGGACCTCACCACCACCCCGAACTGGCGCCCGGCCCGCCACTACGGCGAAGTGGCGGCATCCCTCCCCACCGAACCCCACCACCTCCCCGAACTGGCGATCGGCCCACCACCTCCCCGAAGTGGCCGCATCCCCACCCACCAGACCCCCGCCACCACCCCGAACTGGCACCCGGCCCGCCATTACGGGGAAGTGGCCGCATCCCCACCCACCAGACCCCGCCAGCTCGCCGAGCTGGCGGCCATGCTCACCGCACGAGGTCGCCGCTTCGGGGAGGGGGCGGCGAAACGGCACCCGGTCAGCCGGTTGCGGGAGGCGGGGCGCCCACCCGCCCGCCGAGCACGGCGGCCACGCGGTCACGCAGGGCGCGCAGTCGGTCCGGGTCGTCGCGCAGGACCACCCGCAGCGTCTCGTGCCCACCGGCGGCGACCGCGCCGAGCACGTCCAGCAGCGTGCCGAGCTGGGCGGGCGGCTCGTCGGCGAGCAGGTCCGCCGCGTCGGTCACGACCAGCGTCAGCGGACCGGAGTCGAGGCGGTCTGCGAGCGCGTCGGCGAGGGCGTCCCAGTTGCGGCCGTACCAGCCGGGCAGCGCCAGTGACCCGGCCAGCGTCTCGTGCAGCCCGGCGCGGGTGCGGCTGGCCGCGCCGGAGACCGGCACCCCGTCCGGCTCGGGCGGCGCGCCGTCGTACACGAGCCAGGCCGGCGGCTGCGGGGACGCTGCGCCCATGATCCGTCCTTTCCCGACGGCGCCGACCGGGCGTAGCGGGCCCGGCCGGCGCCGAGCTGCTCAGAGCCGGTAGAAGTTGGCGTAGTGGTCGGGCGAGAACCAGGTCGCCCCGGTGCTCTTGTTGACCACGATCCGGTACGCGTCCCGGGAGGCGTTGCAGGCGCGCGGGTAGACGTCGTACTCGTAGTAGGTGGCGCCGGCGGGCAGCTGACCCTCGTAGTTGTAGAACCGGCCGCCGGCGAAGTTGCACTGGCCGCCGCTCCACGAGTACCAGCCACGGCTGGTCGGGAAGCTCTTCGCGGACCAGCCGGACCGCGCGGTGCGCGCGTCGGCGCAGCGGGACTGCGTGCAGGAGCCGTAGACGGCGGCCGCGGCGGGTTCGGCGAGGCGGGTGGAGACAGTGGACGGTGCGACGAGCGCCGCGGCGGCCACGGCGGTGACCAGGGCGGACGCGGCGAGGGCGCGGCGCACGCGGGTGACGGCGGCACGGAACGGGGTCAAGGGATCCTCCTTGAGCGAGCCGGCAGGGCATCGACCAACGTCGTTCGCTGGTCGCCGCTCAGTCTGTCGAGGATCCTGCCCGCGGTACAGCCCCGATCCGGCGACGGCGCCCCGAACCCCGGGTGAACACACGATGGCGGGTGCGGACGGACGACCCGAGCCGCCCGTCCGCACCCGCCGTGTGGGTCAGCGCGTGAACGCCTGGAACTCGGCGATCCGCACGTTCTGCGCCTGCGGGCTGGCGGTGGCGCAGTCGGTCGCCGCCCGCGGGTCGTCGTCCTGCTCACCGGCGTAGTCCGGCGCGCCCGTGCACTGGTTGGTCAGCACCTCGACGCGCAGGTGCGTGGCCTTGGTACGCGGAATGTCGAACGACCGCATGATCAGCTCGGGCGCCCGGGGACGCGGCGCCACAGCCGGGAACGCGTCCGGCCGGCTGGTGTAGACCGGGCGGAAGTCCGCCGCGTCCGCGCAGGTCACCGGCCCGGTCGCGGTGCACGCGAGGACCCGGAACTGCCGCACCGCGGAGTACCGGCTCTGGGTGCCGGCGTCCGCGTCACCGGCGACCGCCGGACGCAGCATGGCGCTGACCTGCACCCGGCGTACCTGCTGGACGTCGCCGGCCAGGTCGACTGTGACCTGCCGGCCGGCGACCGGCGCGCCCAGCGAGGCCCAGTTCGTGGCCTCGTCGTCGTCGGCGATCTGCGGCAGGTTGATCCCGTCGCCGGTGACCGCCGCACCCGCGGTTGCCGAGGCCAGGTTGGGTCGCAACGACACCGCCAGCGTCCGGTTCTGGCCCGCCTTGACCTTCACCGGGCCGATCCGAGTGTGGCCGTAGCCGGGTGCCCGCACCACGAACTCGTACGTGCCGGGCACCAGATCCACCCGGTCGGTGAGCGGGGTGGCCGCGTCGGTGTCCGCCACCGGCACCGCCCGGGCCTGGTAGCGCCCGACGAACAGCTGCGCGCCCGCCACCGGCCCGCGCTCGCCGACCGGGAGGAACCGCAGCGAGCCCTCCCGCGCGTACGGCGAGGTGAAGCCCGGCGTGGGGTCGGCGTCGGTGTGGCCGACGCTGGCCGCGGTCTCGCCGAGGCCGCGCCCGGCGAACGCGTTCCAGAGCAGGTCCTGGTTGGCGCCGCCGAAGCGGATCCGGTCGGCGGCGAGCATCGCGTCCCGGGCGTCGACCATGCTGACCTGGCTGACCGACATCAGCAGGAACGAGTCGAAGACCAGTTGGATCCAGCGCCGGTTACCCGGGCAGGCGGTCACGTCGCGGGCGCCGGTGGCGCACGCCTTCTGCACGGCCGGGGTGCCGCTGCCCCACCGGCGCATCATGGCCGCGCGGATGTCGGTGTTGGTGGCGCTCCACACCTCACCGGAGGCGTGCACCTGGAGGCCGACGAAGTCGTAGTCGACCGAGCTGTAGTTGAGCGGGCTGTCACTCATGTTGTAGTTGCGGATACCCGCGTTCGGGTCCTGGGTGGTGTACTCGCCGATGGTGAACCCGCGCCGGCCGGGCGCGGCGTATCCGTGCTCGAACAGGTACTCCATGGCGAGCTGGTCGGACCAGCTCTCGCTCATGCCCTGCGGCGAGCTGACCCCGGCGCTCGGGCCGGCGATCATGCGGTTGGTGACCGCGTGGCCGTACTCGTGGGCGATCACCGACATGTCGAAGTCGCCGTCGACGCACGGCGCGTAGAACGAGCCCGCCATGGGCTGCCACAGGTACATGTTGGTGGTCGGCGCGACGCCGTCCGGCGGGGTGATCTGGTTGGCGTTGTTGCGGGCCGCGAAGTTGGGCGGGCCGCCGCTGGCCCCGCCGGCCTGGGCGTTGCCCTGCTCGGGGTCGTTACCGAGCCCGCCGCGGCCGAGGTTGTCCTGCTGCATGTTCCAGGTCTCCTCGGTGAACCCGAGGTGATAGGTCCAGTCGTGCATCCGGTTGTGCATGGCGAACAGGTTCGCCCGCGCCGCGTCGATGTCGTTCGCCTGCGGCGACGTGAACACCTCCGGGTTGCAGCGCTGCTCCTGCCACTGGTTCGTCCACGGGTAGTCGTACCGGCGGTCCGGGCGGGGCGTCGCGGTCTCGGTGCCGACGCTGAACGGGTCGTTGCTGAACCAGTTCTGCACCGCGATCGCGTTGTTGCCCTTGGTCGTGGTGGTGGACTGGCCGGTGGCCGGGTCCACGTCCCACGCCGGGTGCCCGGGCACGCCCACCACCTCGGCGCAGCCGCGCGCCGGCACGGCGCACCACCGCTTGCGGGTGTCGACCGAGGACCTGTCGACCCGCGGCGAGTTCGGGAAGACCTCCCACGAGGGGTGGTCGGCGTCGTGGTCGATCAGGTCCTCACGGACCAGCACGGCGCTGTCGCGGGCGTCCACGTAGGTGGCGTAGGCGGCCGGGTCCGCGCCGGTGGTGTCCGCCCCGAGGACCACCTCCCACGCCGCGCGCGGCCCCCGGTCCGCGGTGGGCACCGCGACCAACGAGGTACGCACGACCTGCGCGTCGGAGCGGCCGGCGTCGGCGACGGCGGCCTTGCGGGCCTGCTCGGCGCTGATCGTGGCCGGGGCCGGCGTACCGGCGTCGCGGGCGAGCGAGGAGCTGACGTGCCACACCGCTCCGTCGCGTACGCCGATCGACAGCATGCCGTCGACGGCAGCCGGCAGGTCACCGAAGCGCTGCCGGAACAGGACGGTCGCGCCCTGCCCCATCGGCGCCACTGTGAGCAGTTCCAGCGCGGCGGCGCCCTCGGCGGTCAGGCCCAGCACGTCCCGGTTGGCGGCCACGTACGCGCGCGCGGCGGCGGCCGGGTCGGCGGGCAGGCCGGTGGCGAGGGGCTTGCCGGTCGACGTGAGCGTGGCGGGCGTACCGAAGTCGGTCCAGCGCACGCGCGCGCCGAGCGCGGCGGCCCGGTCCCGCTGCCGGTCGCTGGCGGCGACGCGGCCCTTGCGGTTGTCCTTGGCCTTGGTGTCGTGCCGGTCGCCCGGCAGGTGGTCGGGTGGCGCCTGGGTACGGGTCTGTTCCCGGGGTGCCGCCTGGCCGCCGCCAGCGGCGGTCAGAACCAGCCCGGCTGCGAGCAGCAGCGCGGTGGTCCCCGTCAACGCACGGGATGGTGTGCGCACGGTCCCTCCTGTCATCGTCGAACGGCGATGTCCGTTCCGCCATCCGACCAGGACGATCAACCGTCCGACACCATCCGAACATCCATAATTGTTGTTGCGTCGATTTCTCGGCGGCCCTCACGGCGCCCCTGGCCGAGCAGCTTCGAGACTCGCGTCTCACCAGACGAGACACGAATAGATCTTGGTACGAAACGGCCCCCATGAGGGCCCTTTCGTACCAAGATCTCCACAGCGTCAGCAGCTGCTAGGCGGGAGGCGGCTCAGCAGTCAGGCCGCTTTGAACACTGACTCCAGGTGCCACTCCAGGAACTCGGCCTTGGGACGGTCTCCACGTCGCTCTGGGATCGCGATAACGGACCCGGCCTTCGCGTAGAACTGGTCGCCGTTGCCGAACTCGCTTCGCAGGCGCGGACTCACCATCAGGCGGTACCTCGGGTCCACGCCCAGGTAGCCCTGATCGAAGAGGATGTGGACATCGGATCTGAGCAGCATGCCGTTGTCGATCCGATGCTCGCCACCCGCCGGCAGTGGCCGGATGTGCGCCGCCTGGAGCACCGGTTGCAACTTGTTGCCCGTGATCGCACAGCGGCGGCCGTACGCACCGAGCACCACCGCCTTGAACGACTTCTGGCCGAGACGCTGGGGAACGAGCCGTGGATCTCCGTAGATCGGGCCGGGGCGATGCCACGGCTCACGAAGGTCCAAATCGACCTCTCCACCCAGAAGGCGGTGAAGGGCAAGACCGAAGTAGTCCGCAGCGGCTGGATCAGCAAGGTCGTACGTCTTGCCCTGTACGACGTTCGGCGCGAAGCCAGGGGGCGGATCGACCGTCGAGCCGTCGGCGAAGAAGACGCTGTCACGAACGAAGATGCACCCGATCACCGGATCCTCCCCCGGCTCGATCGGCTGTTTCCGGTACCGCCCGACGCTACGCCTCATCTCGTCGAGGCTCGCGACGCCGTTGCCCTCGCCGAAGAGGTTCCACGCTTCCGAGATTTTCAACTGGGTGAAGCCGCTGAAGAAGCCACCGCCGACGACGCGATTGAACGCATCTTGTCGCTACCCCGACCGGCGTCACGAACCCGACCAGTCAAAGTTCGCGCATCCACGTCGTCGGGTCCGTTACGAAGACGCAAACAGCGGGTCTCGGTCAGTCCTCCACCGCACCAGACGCGGATAGGTGGCGGGGGTCAGGTCACGTTCTCTCTCCTGATCAAGCGTCGCCACTCTTCTCCTTGAGTTCGTCGTCCTCCCCGCGCCGACGCAGTGCCCACCCGCCGACCCGGCCGGAAAGCTTGCCCGTCGCCCATTTAGCCCGGTCGAAAGTGTCGTTACCGAGGCGCCTGGCGGCATCAACGCCGTCTGCTCCGGTCTCAAGCGCCTTGTCTCTCGCCTCCTTGGCCGCATCCGCCCATCGTCTCGCCTCCGACGACTGCCGAGCGCTCTCGATACCGAGTCGCCCATGGAAGTTGACGATGGCTGTCGAGACGTGGTTGCTCGACTTCACCACCGCCGGTGAGTCCATCGGGTTCAGCAAAACCTTGGCGTTCGCCCTGCCCGCGGCCGCTTCCATGCGGGCAAGGAGGCGCTCGGTGCACCGGGAGATGAGTTCGAGTCGGTTCTGCCGAGCATTCCTCAGCCCGACGCGATGCCCGTCCAACTCGTCCGGCGACGCGTCCAGCACCCGGTCGAGTTCGAGCACGGCGATCGCGTCCTGCAGTTGGAAGCAGCGGGCCAGGACGACAAGCCACTCCTGCGCCTTGGACTCCGCTTCCCTGGCTGCCCTGGCAAGCTCACCGATCGCGCTTTTACGCTCCAGCTTCTCCGCGAGCGCGTCGAGCTGACGCAACGCGTACGCCTGGGTTTCTGCGATCGTCGCCGGCGCGCCCTGCACCTTCGACCATGTGACTTCGTCGACTCGGCCGCGCTGCTCACGGATGGTCATGGACTCCTCGATGACGAAGCCCACGCCGATCATGCGGGCCAACACAGCGTCCTTCTGGGCACGGAGCACATCGTCGACCTTCTCGTCGATCGTGGCGAGATAGTCGGTGATCTCCTTCATGCTCTGTTGCATCGCAAGCTGCGCCATGAGCCCCGCCGCACCGGCCAGCAACGCCGGATTGCCTGCGACCGCCCCGGGCCCCTTCGAGATCTGAAGCCATTTCTGGATCGAGCCTGGATCTCCCACCATCGCGTGGCTGACCCCTGGGGTCTTGGTCGGCATCAGACCGAATTTGTGGACGAGCTGCGCTGACTCCTGGGTCAGCTGCACCCAACGACCGGAGTTGGCGGCGATCTCGGAACCAGCCTGAGTCGCTGCCGCCCCGACCTTGAGAACAGACCCGAGCCGAGGCAGCCCGAGGTTCTTCGACGGCAAGCCCTCGGAGACCAGGAAGCGTTCGACAGCCGTCGGATCTCCGATGACCGCCAGCCCGTCGCCGTCGCTGATCAGCTGAATCTCGTTACCCATTGTCGGCTCCTGACGGGTGGGAGGATGGAGAGCGACGCTGTCTACTCTGTTCGCTGTGTGGCCTTAAGAGGGCGCTATCAGATCAGCGACTCGCACCTTCTTGACCGACTCGAGGGGCGCCTCCGGTCGATCACGCGAAGACTCTAGCCGTCCCGTCGACGGGACGGGTGTACCCGTAAGTACCGATCTCCGCGACAGGCCGCTACCGAAGGCTCCCGCTTTCAGGTTCCGGACGCCGGCTCATGCCGGCGCGTCGAGGAAGGCGGCCACGGCCCGATGGAAGTCGTGTGGATTCTCGACCCACGGCAGGTGGCCGGATCCGGGGAGGCTGACCCGCTCACAATTGGGCAGCGCCTTCTCCAGCGAGTCGACGCCCCAGCGGGGACGGATGTCATCGGGGCCGTCGATGATCAGCACGGGCAGGTCGAGCGTCCGGCACCGCGCCGCGATCCCGGAGGTACGGAGTTCCCGCTTGACCTCGGCGTTGACGGCCCGGTTGCAGTCGCGGTTGATGCCCAGCCACGGCGTGGCCATGTCCTCGGCGTGCGTCATGGCGGCGTCCGGATCGGCGAAGTCGGCCGACCACTGCAGGACCGCCCGTTCCCGTTCCTCCGCCGGGGTGCGGTCCCGCCCGCCAAGCGCCTCCCACCGGCCCAGGTGCGGCCCGAGCCGCCGCCGGAGATTCCGTTCGTAATGCGGATGCCAGCCGCGTTCAGCGTCGATGCCGGTGCCGGAGACGTAGATCAGGTGGCTGACCCGCTCCGGGTGTTCGATCGCGTACCGCAGCGCCAGGTGCGCGCCCCACGAGTGGCCCAGCAGTGCCGTCCGCGGTCCGGCCAGGTGTTCGCGGACCGCGTCGAGGTCGGCGACGAAACGGCCGATCGTGTACGGGCCGCGCCGCTCGGAGCGCCCGCAACCACGCTGGTCCCACCGGATGACACGGGCGTGCCCGTCGAGCAGCCGGGCGACCGGGCCGAGGTAGTCCCAGATGCCCGGACCGCCGTGACAGAGCACCAGCGGCGCCCCGGCGCCGACCTGGTCGGCCCACAGGCGACAACCGTCTTCGGTACGCACGTCCGCAGTCATCGCCGACAGTATGGCGAGTCGGACGACGACCGGTGGGCCTGCTGGACTGACGCCGGTTACGGCTCCCTCATCCAGGTCTTCGGATCGGTCACGAAGACACCCTTGCCCTGCTGCCGCCGGATCACCCGCAACGCTTCGAGACGCGCATACGCCATCTGCACGGTGCCGTGACTCACGCCGTAGCGATCGCGCAGCGCAGCGATCGAGGGCAGCTTGTCCCCGGGCTTCAGCTTCTTTCCTCTGACGTCGGCGATCACATCGTCGGCGATGCGCCAGTAATCCGGCACTTCTCGCATGGCACTCCTCGCGTGGCGACCCGATTCGATCACACCGCGACGCGCCTAACAAGCAGCGTTGACTCATCTGCCATGTCTAGATAAGTTGATTCTGGGCCGATCCTCGCGTGGCAACGAGTTCGGCCCATCCCCCGGTCGGGGCGGGTGCGCGTACCCGTCCCGACCCTCCGGACTGCTCCGCCTCCGTACCGCCGATCCGGGCTGCGGTGGGCGGAGCGGGCGGGCCGGCCGCAGCCGGCGTGCGGACGGCCCGCCCTTCCACCGCACCTGTCCCCTGCTCCTGGAAGGACCGAAGTGACGCTGCATCGATCCGGCCGCCTCTACCTGAGCGGCCTGCCGGCCCGGCTGACCCCGCACGAGGTGCGCACGCACGCCTTCGACGCCCGCAGGCGCGGCGTCGACCCTGATCAGGTACGCGAGTTCCAGGCCCGGGTCGCCGACGAACTGGCCGAACTGCACCGCCGGGTACGCCTGCTCGCGCAGGAGAACGACAGGCTGAAGCGCGCCCTGCGGGACTGGCAGGCCATGCACGCCCGGGAGTGCCGCCCACCGAACGACGGCCACTGGTAGCGGTGCGCCCGCAACCCGGCGACCTGCTACGGGTCGACGGCCGCGCGTCGGTGCAGTTCGGCGGCGGTCGGGCGCTCACGTTCCGGGTCGTATCGGTCGGGCCCGAGGTGACGTATACCGGGTGGATCTGGCTGACCGGGTACGTGGTCAACAGTCGCGGCACCGCCACTGCGAAGCGGGAGATCTTCGTGCAGCTCGCCGGGCTGCGCCGAGCCGGCGAACCGTTGCCGCGCGATCAGTCCTGGGTGCCGGCGAACAGCGTCCAGGCGTCGATCTCGGTCGGCGCCAGCGGTCGCGCCGGCAGATAGGACGCCAGGTCGCGGAAGTCCGCCACGGCGTTGTGGACGCACACCGCGAGCGAGAAGTGCAGCAGTTCCCGCACCGCCTGCGCGTCGGGGGCCGTGACGTCGTCGAGCAGCGGGCTGCGGACATCCAGCGCGAACACCACGTGGCAGGCGCTCTGGTCGGCCTTCACGACGCAGTAGTAGCGCCCGGCCTCGGCCAGCCGGTTGCGGATGTTCGCCCAGGCCATCGCCCCGGAGATGTCCGGCACGTCGGCGCCGGCCACGCAGGCCATCCGGAACACCCAGCGGGCCGGGTCCTCCGGCGACACCGCGCCGTAGACCAGCACCAGGCCGCCGCGGTGGAACACGGCGAAGCCCTGCACGTCCGGGCTGAGGTGCAGGAAGTCCGGGGTCCAGACCCGGTCGTACTGCCGCTCCGCCAGGGACCGCAGGAAATTCACGGTCTGGCCGGCGGCCTGACGAGCGTCTACGCCCATGCGTTCTGGTCCTCCCCGAAGGATCGCGGAGCCTCACGCTACGAAGCGCTTCGATCACGGATCAAGGCGCGCCGATCGACTCTGGATGGTCGGTCCCGTGAACGGGACCGAAACAGCCCGAGTCCCACGGATAGGACTACGGGACGGCTCGTCCGATCGGTCAGCGCCCGCCCCTGGGCCGGGCGGAACCGCCGCGCGGCTGCGCGCGTACACCGGCCCGGGTTGTTAGCGTGGATCGCGGACCGCCACGGCGGTCCGGCCACCCCTCGCCCGACGGCCCGCGCGCGCCGGTGACGCTGCGGGACGCGGTGCTGCGATCCGGCATGGAGGGGGTGCGATGACCGCGGTGCCGGAAGGGCCCGCGCCGGGCGGCGGCCGGCCGAAGCCCGGCGCGCCGGTGGACAGCAGGCGGCGGCGGTGGGCCGGACGGGCGCGGGCGCTGGGCGAGGCGGCGCGCGTGCGGACCCGGCGCTTCTGGGACGGCGCGCAGCCGACGCTGCGGCAGCTCTGGTGGACCGAGGAGCCGGTGACGCCGGTGACCACAGTCGACCGGCGCGTCCCGGAGCCGCTCGCGGTGCCGGCGCAGGGCCAGGTGTACGTGTTCCTGGTCCGCGCCACCTACACCTGGTCGTCGGAGACGGCCCGGCCGGAGCTGTTCGGCTGGTACGTCGACTACTTCCAGCAGCAGGCCACGCAGCGCCTGCACCGGCTCGCGGTCCGGCACGCGGTGGAGGTGCCGCCGCACCGCCCGCGCGACCTGCACGCCGCGTTGACCGCGGCGCTCGCCGACGACGACCCGCCGCCCTGGACGTACGCGCGCGGCGAGGTGACGTTCGCCTGCGAGCCGGACGTCACGGTGCACCTGGACGAGCGGGTGCGCAAGCTGCTCCAGCCGTACTGGGAGCAGCGCATCGCGCTGGAGTGCGAGCGCGACCTGGCCCGCCGCCGCGCCGAGTACGCGGAGGAACGCGACCGCCGTGAACGGCCGACGGCGGCGCGAGCCGGGAAGGACGGCGAGCCGGCCGCCACGGCACCGCCGGCCGACGGGACCGGGCCGGCGGGCGCGGCACGGGACGCGCGAGGGATGCCCGGCGGGCCGGGGCGGGCGCGGCGTGGATCGCGGCCGGACGGACCGGTGGAGTCGTTCACCCCGCTGGAGCCGCTGCTCCCCCCGCCCGCGCCGCGCCCGGCCCCGGGACAGCGGCCCCGCCCGGGCGAGCCGGAGCCGCCCCAGGTCTGAGCCGGGACGGGCCCAGGTCTGAGCCGGGACGGTCAGCCCGGGACGGCGGCGTTCTCGGGGCGGGCGTTTCTGCCCGGGCGGCCTGCGCGGGCTGCTGCACGCCCAGCATCGCCCCGGCGACGACAGCGGTCGTGCGCAGCGCCGGCACGCGCCACCGGGCGGCGGTGGTCACTTTCCTACGCTCAGCCGACCAGGGCGGCGTAGCGGCCGCGCCGGTCCAGCAGTGCGTCGTGGGTGCCGGATTCGACGATGCGGCCGTGGTCGAGCACGGCGATACGGTCGGCGTCGCGAACAGTGGAGAGCCGGTGCGCGATGGTCACCACGGTGCGGCCCCTGGCCAGCTCGTCCAGCGCCCGCTGGACCGCGCGCTCGGTCTCGGTGTCCAGCGCGCTCGTCGCCTCGTCCAGCACCAGGATCCGCGGGTCGCGCAGCAGGGTCCGGGCGATCGCCAGGCGCTGCTGCTCGCCGCCGGAGAACCGGTGGCCGCGCGAGCCGACCATGGTGTCGTACCCGTCGGGCAGCGCGGTGACGAGGTCGTGGATGCGGGCGGCGCGGGCGGCGGCCTCGATCTCGGTGTCGGTGGCGTCCGGGCGCGCGTACCGGAGGTTGTCCCGCACGGTGCCGTGCAGCAGGTACGTCTCCTGGCTGACCACGCCCACGACGGCGGCCAGGTCGGCCGGGCGCAGGTCGCGCAGGTCGATCCCGTCGATCGTGATGCGGCCGGCGTCCGGGTCGTGCAGCCGGCTGATCAGCGCGGCGAGCGTGCTCTTGCCGGAGCCGGTCTCCCCCACCAGGGCGAGGCTGGTGCCGGCCGGGACGTCCAGGCTGACGCCGGCGAGGGCGGCGGTGTCGCTGCCCGGGTAGCTGAAGGTGACGTCCTCGACGCGCAGGTGGCCGCGGGCGGTGGCCGGATCGAGCGGGACCGGGCGGGCCGGCTCGGCGACCTCGACGGGCAGGTCGAGGTATTCGAAGATGCGGGCGAACAGCGCCAGCGACGCGGTGAGCGTGACGCCGACGTTGAGCAGGCCCATCAGCGGCCGGAACAGGTTGCCCTGGAGGGCGGTGAACGCGACGAGCGTGCCGATGGTGAGCGTGCCGGCGGTGCCGGGCAGGCCGGCGCTCAGGTAGATCACCGCGGGGATGGCGGCGAAGACGATGCTCATGGCGGCCATCCGCCAGCGGCCGGCCAGTTCCGAGCGCAGTTCCAGGTCGACCAGGCGGGCCGAGGAGGCGGTGAACCGGTCGACCAGGGCCGGGCCGGTGCCGAGCGTCTTGGCCAGCCGTACGCCGCTCACCGACAGCCCCTCCTCGATGGTCACTGTGAGGTCGGCCAGTTCGCGCTGGCGCTGGGCGGTGATCTCCCGGCGCAGCCGGGCGACCCGGCGGGTGAGCCAGAGCGCGGGCGGAAGCACGACCGCCGAGACGAGGGTGAGGCGCCAGCTCAGCGCCAGCATGGCGATGGTGGTGGCGACCACCGTGGTGAGGTTGGCGGCGATCGAGGTGGCGGTGGAGGTGACCACCGCCTGCATGCCGCCGATGTCGTTGGTGATGCGCGACTGGACCTCGCCGGTACGGGTGCGCACGAAGAAGCCGATCGACTGGCGCTGGAGGTGGGCGAAGACGTCGGCGCGCAGCCGGTGCATGACCTCCTGGCCGACGCGGGTGGAGATCCAGGTCTGGGCGACGCCGAGCACCGCGGTGACCGCAGCGACCGCGACCATGCCCGCGACCAGCCAGGCCAGCAGGGTCAGGTCACGCTCGGGCAGGGCCCTGTCGATCACGGTACGCAGCAGGAACGGCGTGGCCATCGCGATGATCGAGGACGCCACGATGATCGCCACCACTGTGGCGAGCGGGCCGCGGTGGGCGGTGAACAGGCCGCCGATCCGGCGCAGGGACACCTCGCGGGCCTGGGCCTTCTCGGCGGGGGAAACGGTCCGGCCGTCACGGCGGCCGTCGGGGATGCGATCCAACTGTGCTCCTCGTGCAGGGGACAATGCTGAGGTTACCTCAACATGAGGGAACAACACGAAAGCCTGTTACCGTATTCCCCGTGAACGGCAGCGACGAGAGCCTGGCCGAGACGTTCTGGGCGGTGACCCGCCGCCTGCGGCACCAGACCAAGGGCGCGCTGGAGCCGTGGGAGATCAGCCCCGGGCAGGCGCGGGCGCTGGGCGTGCTGATGCGTCACGGCGCGCTGCGGCCCGGCGCGCTCGCCGAGCACCTGCGCATCGCGCCGCGCTCGGCCACCGAGGTGGTCGACGGGTTGCAGGAGCGGGGCCTGGTCGAGCGACGGCCCGACCCGGGCGACAGGCGGGCCACGCTGGTCGCGCCCACCGCCGAGGGCGAGCGGGTGGGCACCGCGATCCGGCAGGCGCGGGCCACCGAGGCGGAACGGTTCTTCGGCGCGCTCGCACCGGACGACCGGGCCGAACTGACCCGCATCCTGCGCCTGCTGCGCGAGGACTGAACGAGGGCCGGGCACCTGGACCGGCGCGGAAGGCGGCCGTCGGCGCCAAGTCGGCCGGAAGACCGGCCGCCGGAAGCGTCAGCGCAGGCCGGCGGCGATCGCGTCGACCAGCAGCGCGCCGAGCGTACGGGCCATCACCGCGCGGGCCGCGTCGACGTCGAGCCCCATCGAGTCACGCATCATCGACCACGCCGACCAGGTGCCGGCCACGGTGAGCGCGTCGAGCAACTGCTCCCGGCCCGGCCCGGCGTGTGCCAGCTCCGCGCCGAACACCGACTCGATCTCCTGGCGTACCCGGGCGATGGCCGCCTCCCGGTTGCGCCGCAACTGCGGGGAGAACGGCTCCCGCAGCGCCGACGCACGGGCCGAGGGCGCCAGCACCTCCAGCAGCCGGGCGCGCTGGTCGCAGAACGCGGCGATCCGGGCGGTCAGCGGCAGTTCCGGCGACACGGGCTGCCAGAGCGTGGCCTGCCGCTCGCCGACCCGCCGTCCGGTCGCGGCGAACAGCGTCTCCATGTCCTTGAAGTTGGTCCAGAGCGTGCGCAGCGACACCCCGGCCCGCTCGGCGATCCGTTCCCCGGTGGGCCGCAGGTCACCGGAGTCGATCAGGGCCAGGTGCGCCTCCACGATCGCGGCCCGGGTCCGCTCGGCCCGCGCCGCCCGGCCGTCCACCCGCTCCGGCGGGTCGGTCTCCAGCTCGATCATGGGTACGGGCTCTCCTGTTGCTCGTCTGCCGGCGGCCACTCTACGTGCGTGCCGCCGGGCGACCGGCACCCGGCCGCCCGGCGGCAGCACGGCGGTCAGGACGTCGGAACGGCGTCCGCCGGCGGGTTCGTCGGCGGCTCGGTGAACTCGGTGATCGCGCCGTCGCCGTCGTCGGTGGTGTACGCGGGACCGAAGTACGCCTGCGCGCCGTTGCTCACCTTGGTCAGCCGGACACCGCCGTAGCCGGCGTGCACGCCCTCGGCGTACCGGAAGGGGGTCAGGCCCGGGCCGCGGAAGCCGCCCTTGCGCACGGCCTCGACCAGCTTCTCCCGGGTGGGGTCGGGCCCGGCGGCGAGCATCGCCTGGACGAACGTGTACGCCATCGAGTAGCCGTAGATGGCGTTACCGTCGACCGGGTTGCCCGCGTTGTACTTCTGGTGAATCTTGGTGAACTCCTGGATCCACGGGTTCGCGGTGTCGCCCACCATCGGCAGGTAGTTGTCGGCGATCATGCCTTCGAGGATCACCTTCTTGTCGCCGAGCTGGGCCGACAGCGTGGTGTAGTCCGCGCCCACGTTGGAGACCACCCACTGCGCCTTGAAGCCCTGCCCGGCGGCCTGGCCCATGGCGAGCGCGGTGAAGCCGGGGATGGTCGCCGAGATGACCACCTGGCAGCCGGCCGCGCGCAGCGCCCCGATCGCCGGGCCAACCTGCTGGTTCGTGGTGGTGTACGTCTGCTTCGCCGCGACCGGGCCGAGGACCTGCTCGACCCCGGCCAGCGAGTCCCGCCCGAAGTCGTCGTTCTGCCCGAAGTGGCAGACCTTCGCGCCGGGGAACTCCCGCTTGACGTAGCTGGCCAGGATCTTGCCCTCGACCGTGTAGTCGGGCTGCCAGCCGAACGTCGTCGGGTACTTGTCCGGCTGGTTCCAGTTGCGGCTGCCGGAGGAGACGAACAAGTCCGGCACCTTCTGCGTCTTGACGAACTCCAGCACGTTCGTGTGCGTCGGCGTGCCGAGGCCGCCGAGCAGCGCGAAGACCTTGTCGTCGAGCACCAGCTTGCGGACCACGTTCTCGGTGTTGGCGGGGTTGTAGCCGTCGTCCATGACCTTGTAGACGATCTTCCGGCCGTGCACGCCGCCCTTGCTGTTGACGTGCTCGAAGTACGCCTTGGTGGCGGCGGAGATCTTCGAGTAGCCGGGCGCGGCCGGTCCGGTGAGCGGTTGGTGGGTGCCGATGACGACCTCGGAGTCGCTGACGCCGGGGACGTTCTCGGCGGCCTGCTTCTCGTCGTCGGCGCAGGCCGGCAACGCGGCCAGCAGGGCCAGGCCGGCGGCGGCCGCGAGAACGCGGCGGGTGGTGGGGCGCATGGTTCTCCATTCCGGTGCGACGGTGCGAACGGTGGGTGGAACCGGTGAGGTCAGCGGTCCGGCGACCGGCGGGTGGCGGGACGACGGCGGACGGCCCTGGGCAGGCGGGCGCCGACGGCACGCACCCCGCCCTGCAGGCCGCCCGGGGCGGCGAGCATGACGACGATGAGGATCAGGCCGAACACGGCGAGCGCGAGGTTGCCCTCCAGCCGCTGGGCCAGCCCGGCGGAGAGGCTGAGGTGTTCGGTGAGCAGGCCGGGCAGGTCCTGGAGCGCGACCAGCAGCACCGCTCCCCAGACCGCGCCGGCCAGGCTGCCCAGCCCGCCGATCACGATCGCCATGAGCAGGAACAGCGACAGGTCCAGCGGGAACTTGCCGGGTGCGACAGTGGCGGTGAGCATGGCGTACACGCCGCCGCCGAGGCCCGCGCAGGCGGCGCTCACCACGAACGCGAGCACCTGCGTGCGGGCCACCGGGATGCCGGCGAGCCGGGCCGCGACCTCGTCGTCGCGGACCGCCCGCAGCGACCGGCCGAAGCGGCTGCGCACCAGGTTGGCCAGCAGCAGCATGGTGAGCAGCGCGGCGCCCAGCGCGATCCAGGCGAGCCAGCGTTCCGGCTGGAAGTAGGCGCCGAGCGCCGCCGGTGGCGTCTGCGCCGGGAACCGCAGCCCCTGCTCGCCGTTGAACACGCCGGTGAAGATCGTGGTGACCGCCGGGACGAGCGTCGCCACCGCGAGCGTCACGCCGGCCAGGTAGGGGCCGCGCAGCCGGGCCGCCGCCAGCCCGACGACAAGCCCGCCGAGCGCTGTCACCGCGACGGCGACGAGCAGTGACGCGGGCAGCGTCCACCAGCCGCGTACGGCCCGCTCGTCGAGGGCCTGCTGGGTCAGCGCCACGGTGTACGCGCCGGTGGCCATCAGCGCGCCGTGCCCGAGCGAGAGCTGGCCGTTGAGTCCGACCAGGACGGTGTGCCCGGCGGTGACGCAGAGGAACGCGCAGACGCGCGCCACCTGGAGGTTCTGGTACGGCGCGAGCTGGTTGGTCACCAGCACGACGAGCGTGCCGGCGAACACGGCCACGGCCAGGTGGCGCAGCAGCGTGGAGCCGCGCGCCTCGCGTCCGGCGGGGGCGCCGGGAAGCAGCCGCCGCAGCGGGGACGGCGCGGCGGGCGCGATCTCGGTGGGGGTGCTCGTCACACGTGCCTCGCTCTCGCCGCGGAGAAGAGTCCGCCGGGGCGGACCAGCAGGACGGACAGCAGCAGCACCAGGACGGCCAGCGGGGTGGTGTCCGGTCCCAGGTAGCCGGTGACGTAGGACAGGATCAGGCCGACCAGCAGGCCGCCGACCACCGCGCCCACAGGGCTGTCCAGGCCGCCGACCACGGCGGCGGTGAACGCGACCACGAAGACCAGGTCCATGGCGTGCGAGTGCAGGCCGAGTCCGGTGGGGACGACGAGCATCCCGGCGAGCGCGCCGACCCCGGCGGCGAGCGCCCAGCCCAGCGTGAGCATCCGGCCGACGCTGACGCCGAGCAGCCGGGACACCTCTGGCGCGAAGGCGGCGGCCCGCATCCGCAGGCCCACGGGGGTACGGGTGAACAGCAGCGCGAGCAGCGCCACCACAGTCAGCGCCGCGCCGAGCACCCACAGGTCGTACGGGGACAGCGCGGCCACCCCGCCGATGGTGAGCGCGTCGGTGTCGAACGGCGCCGGTGCGGGCCGGTAGTCGTTGCCGAAGACCATGCCGAGCACCGCCTGGATGACCAGCACCAGCCCGAGCGCGACGATCACCTGGTTGAGCGGGCCGCCGGGGCCGGCGAACCGCATCAGCACCCGCTCCACGAGCGCGCCCAGGGCCAGCCCGGACAGGATCGCGGCGGCCAGGCCCAGCCAGTACGAGCCGGTGGCGGAGACGACCGCGTACCCGACGTAGGCGGTGGCCACGGCCATCGCACCCTGGGCGAAGTTGACCACCCGGGCGGCCCGCCAGATGAGTACGAGCGCGAGCGCGAACGCCGCGTAGACCGCCCCGGCGGCGAGCCCGTCGAAGGTGAGGAACCAGAACCGCTCCATCCGCGACCCCTTCCTAGAATCCGAGGTACGCGTGCCGGAGCTGGTCGTCGTCGCGCAGCCGGGCGGCCGGCGCGGCCGTCACCACCCGCCCGAGCGACATGACGATGCCCTGGTCGGCGACTGACAACGCGGTGCGCACGTTCTGCTCGACGAGCAGCACGGTGAGCCCCCGTTCGTCGCGCAGCCGCCGCAGCAGCGCCATGATCTGCGCGGCCACCTTGGGCGCCAGCCCGAGCGACGGCTCGTCGAGCAGCAGCAGCCGGGGCCGGGCGATCAGCGCCCGGCCGATGGCGAGCATCTGCCGCTCGCCGCCGGAGAGCTGGTGCCCGGCGTGGTCGCGGCGGCGGGCCAGGGCGGGGAACAGCTCATACACCTCGTCGAGCGCGCGGCGGGCGTCGGCCCGGTCGCGCCGCCACAGCCCGCCCAGGCGCAGGTTCTCCGCCACTGTCAGCTCGGTGACCACGCCGCGCCCCTCCGGCACGTGCGCCAGGCCGCGTCGGACCAGGTGTTCCACCCGGACGCCGCGCAGGTCCTCGCCCGCGTACCGGACGCGGCCGCCGGTGGGCCGCAGCAGACCCGAGAGGGTACGCAGCAGCGTGGTCTTGCCCGCGCCGTTGGCGCCGAGGACGGCGGTTACGGTGCCGGCCGGGACGGTGAACGCGACGTCGCGCAGCACCGGCACGGGTCCGTAGCCGCAGCTGAGCGCCTCCACCTCCAGCACGGCTGTCACGACGCGCTCCCGGTCGGCTCGGCGGGCACGTCCGCGCCCAGGTACGCCTCGGTGACCCGGGGGTCGTCGCGGATGCGGTCCGGCGGCCCGGCCGCGATCACCTTGCCGAAGTCGAGCACCACCAGTTCCTGGCAGACGGACATGACCAGGTCCATGTGGTGCTCGACGAGCAGCACGGCACAGCCGTCCTCCCGGTCGGGCAGCGCGCGGACCAGGTCGGCCAGCTCGGCCACGTCGTCGGCGCCGAGACCGCCGGCCGGTTCGTCGAGCAGCAGCAGCCGGGGCCGGGCGATCAGCGCGCGGGCCAGCGCGACCCGCTTGCGCACCGGATAGGGCAGGGTGGCGGGCGCCGCGTCGGCGTACTTCTCGATGCCCAGCTCGGTGAGCAGGTCCAGGGCCCGGACGTGCAGCCGTCGCTCGTCCCGGTCGCTGCGGGGCAGGCCGAACAGCGCGGCGGCGAATCCGGCGCGGGCCGTGTGACTGGCGCCTGCGACCACGTTCTCCAGCACGCTCAGCCCGGCGAACAGGCCGACGCCCTGAAGCGTGCGGGCGATGCCGAGCCGGGTGAGGGCGTGCGGGCGGGGCCGGAACGACCGGCCGTCGAGGGTGAGTGAACCCTCGGTCGGCCGGACGAAGCCGCAGACCACGTTGAACAGCGTGGTCTTGCCGGCGCCGTTGGGGCCGATCACGCCGACGATCCGGCCGGGCGGCACCCGCAGCGAGACGTCGTCGAGGGCGACCAGGCCGCCGAAGCGTACGCCGACGTGGTGCAGCGCCAGGCCCGGTTCGTCGGCGGCTGTGGCCGGTGGGCTCATCGTCACCTCGTGCCGGTCGACGGAGCGCGGAAAAACTAATTACATCGGGAGTGTACTTTTCTCTGCCGCCGCGTCAATGCCCCGACGATCACCGCTCGCTTACGGGGGTTACCGCCCTCCTACGTGCACGGTCGGTGCGATCATCCCGGCATGCGGTCGCGGGCGCGGCGCAGGAACGTCTGCTCCGCCGCGTTGCCGGTGCCGGCGATCGCCGCGTCGTACGCGACCCGTGCCTGCTTCGGACGGTCCAGCCGGCGCAGCAGGTCGGCCCGGATCGCGTGCCACACGTGGTAACCGGCCAGGTCCAGACGCTCCACCTCGGCCAGTCCCGCCGCCGGTCCGCGTACCTCGGCCAGCGCGACCGCCCGGTTGAGCGCCACCACCGGCCCGGGCGCGACGGCGGCGAGCTGGTCGTAGAGCGCGAGGATCTGGGTCCAGTCGGTGACGGCGGCGGTGGGCGCGTCCGCGTGCACAGCGCCGATCGCGGCCTGGATCTGGTACGGCCCGGGCCGGTCCCGGCGCAGGCACCGGCGGACCAGGTTCTGTCCCTCCGCGATCAGCTCCCGGTCCCACCTGCCGCGGTCCTGCTCGGACAGCGACACCGGCACCCCGTCCGGGCCGGTCCGGGCGGCGCGGCGCGCCTCGGTGAGCAGCATCAGCGCGAGCAGGCCGAGCGCCTCCGGCTCGTCCGGCATCAGCGTCACCAGCAGGCGGCCCAGCCGGATCGCCTCGGCGCCCAGCTCGGCGCGGCCCAGCCGCTCCCCCGCGCTCGCCGTGTGCCCCTCGTTGAAGATCAGGTACACCACTGCCAGCACCCCGCGCAGCCGGTCCGGCAGGTCCGCGTCGCGCGGCACCCGGTACGGGATACCGGCGTCGCGGATCTTCGCCTTGGCCCGGACCAGGCGCTGCGACATGGTGGGCTCCGGCACCAGGAAGGCCCGCGCGATCTCGGCGGTGCTCAGGCCACCGAGCAGGCGAAGCGTCAACGCCACCCGGGCGGGAGCGGCGAGCGCCGGGTGGCAGCAGGTGAAGATCAGGCGCAGGCGGTCGTCGGGCACGGGCCCCTCCTCGGCGGGCGGGTCGGCGGCGTGCAGCAGGGCGGCCTCGGCGTGCCGGGCCGCCCGGGTCGCCTCGCGCCGCAACCTGTCGACCGCCCGGTTCCGGGCGGTGGTGATGATCCAGCCGGCCGGGCTGGGCGGCGGCCCGTCGGCGGCCCACCGCGACACGGCGACAGTGAACGCCTCCTGGACCGCCTCCTCGGCGAGGTCGATGTCGCCGAGGAGACGGACCAGGACGGCAACCGCGCGGCCGTACTCGGCCCGGAAGACGCGTTCGACGTCGGTCATCCCTCGCCCTGGAACGGGCGGACCTCGATCGGCAGCGTGGTGGCGAGGGCGTACCGGCGGCCCCAGTCCAGCGCGGCGTCCAGGTCGGGCGCCCGGATGATGGTGACGCCGCCCAGGTACTCCTTGCCCTCGGCGAACGGCCCGTCGGTGACCAGCACCTCGTCACCGGCCGGGCGCAGCACGGTGGCGGTCTGCGGGTCGTGCAGGCCGTTGCCGAACACCCAGCACCCCGCCTCCCGCAGGTCGCGGCCGATGGCCTCGACCTCGCGCATCACCCCGGCCAGGAACTCCGGGTCCGGGCGGCCCTCGCCGGCCGGCTGGTACATGCTGATCAGGTACTGCTTCATCGGCTTCTCCTCGTCACCGGACGGCCCCGCGCCGCCCTCTCACCCTCCACACGAACGACTGATGCCCGTTTCGACACGCCGGGCCGGGTGAATCCGGCCGGGAGCGGGGTACGCCGTCGCGTGCGCCGTCACCGGGTCGTCGTCGTGGGCGCCGGGTTCTCCGGTCTGGCCTGCGCGCTCGCGCTGGACGCGGCGGGCGCCGAGGTGCGGGTGCTGGAGGCCCGGGACCGGGTGGGCGGCCGGACGCTCAGCCGCCCGCTGCCCGGCGGCGGCTGGCTGGACCTCGGCGCGCAGTGGATCGGCCCGACCCAGGACCGGATGTACGCGCTCGTCGCCGCGTACGGCCTGACCACGTTCTCCTCCCCCGCGCACGGCGCGGCGGCGCTGCTGCTCGGCGGACGCCCGGCCACCGGCGAGCCGCCCGGGCTGTCCGCGCTGCTGGGCACGCTCGACGAGATGGCGGGCGGGCTCGACCCGGCCGCGCCGTGGCGGGCCGCCGAGGCGGCACGGTGGGACCGGATCACGTTCGGCGGCTGGCTCGACGCGAGCGCTGCCGACCCGGTCACCGCCGGGTACGCGGGCCGGATGCTCGCCGGTGGGCTGCTGGCCGCCTCACCGGACGAGGTCTCTCTGCTGCACATGCTGTTCTACCTGCGCAGCGGCGGCGGCACCGGGTCGCTGCTGCGCATGGCCGGTGGCGCCCAGCAGGACCGGCTGGTCGGCGGTCCGGCCGCGCTGGCCGAGCTGATGGCCGCCGCGCTGCCGCCGGGGAGCCTGTGCCTGCGCGCCCCGGTGGACGGCGTCGCGCAGGACGGCGACGGCGTGCGGGTGCGCGCCGGCGGCGAGACGTACCGCGGCGACGCGGTGGTGATCGCGCTGGCGCCGACGCTGGCCGGGCGGATCCGGTACGACCCGCCGCTGCCGCCGCTGCGCGACGGGCTGACCCAGCGGATGCCGATGGGTGTGGCGCTCAAGGTGCACGCGCTCTATCCGGAGCCGTTCTGGCGGGCCGACGGCCGCTCCGGCGTGTCCAGCACCGACACCGGGCCGCTCACCGAGACGGTGGACAACTCGCTGCCGGACGCGCCGGGCGGGGTGCTCACCGCGTTCAGCTACGGCGCGCAGGCCCGGGCGCTGCGCGGGCTACCGGAGGACGCGCGCCGGGACGCGCTGTGCGAGGCGCTCGCCGCGATCTTCGGCCCGGCCGCCGCGCGCCCCGACGACCTCGTCGAGTACGACTGGTCGGCCGACGAGTGGACGCGCGGCTGCTTCTGCGGCGTCCTGCCACCCGGCGCGTGGTGCGCGTACGGCCCGGAGCTGCGGACGCCAGTGGGCCGGGTGCACTGGGCCGGCACCGAGACCGCGACCCGGTGGAGCGGATACTTGGAGGGCGCGGTGACCGCCGGCGAGCGCGCCGCCGCCGAGGCGCTCGCCCAGCTCGGCTGAGCACCCTGTCCAGTGAGATTCTTCGATGGAGTCTATTGAAAAGTTTCTCCGCCCTGTGCCCTAATGACGACAGTTCCTTTCGTCATACTCCCGCCGCCGGAGCGCGGCAACCCCCAGGGAGGACAGATGCACAGTTCGATCCGATCGGCGCTGCGCGCGGCCGGAGCCGCGCTGCTCGCCACCGTCACCGTCGCCGCCGCGACCCTGTCCGGGGCGGCACCCGCCTCCGCCGCCCCGGCCGGACTGCCCGGCATGGACGTCTCCAGCCACCAGGGCAACGTGAACTGGTCCGGGGCGTGGGCCAACGGCGCCCGGTTCGCGTACGTCAAGGCGACCGAGGGCACGTACTACACCAACCCGTACTTCGCCCAGCAGTACAACGGCTCGTACAACGTCGGGATGATCCGCGGCTCGTACCACTTCGCCCGCCCCGACACCACGAGCGGCGCCACCCAGGC
Organism: Micromonospora globosa; assembly: GCF_000717585.1. Taxonomy (NCBI): domain Bacteria; kingdom Bacillati; phylum Actinomycetota; class Actinomycetes; order Micromonosporales; family Micromonosporaceae; genus Micromonospora; species Micromonospora globosa. The sequence continues at coordinate 552,384 of NZ_JNZR01000001.1, read as the reverse complement.
CAACTACTTCGTCGACCACGGCGGCGGCTGGTCGAAGGACGGGCGGACGCTGCCCGGCGCGCTGGACATCGAGTACAACCCGTACGGCGCGACCTGCTACGGCCTGAGCCAGGCGTCGATGCGCAGCTGGATCGCCTCGTTCGTCAACCAGTACTACGCCCGCACCGGCCGGTGGGCCACCATCTACACCACCACCGACTGGTGGAGCACCTGCACCGGCAACACCTCGCAGTTCGCCGCCAACAACCCACTGTGGATCGCCCGGTACGCAAGCAGCGTCGGCACGCTGCCCGCGGGCTGGGGCACGTACTCGTTCTGGCAGTGGTCGTCCTCCGGGGTCTTCCCCGGTGACCAGAACGTCTGGAACGGCTCGCTCGACCGGCTGCGCGTCCTGGCCTGCAACGGACCCTGCTGACCCCGGCCCGGGCGTGGCGGGCGGTGCCGGTCCCGCCACGCCCGGCGTACCGGCCGATCCGGCGCTCCCCTTCCGCGAGGAGGTTGCGATGTCCGTTCCCGTACCCCGGCGGACCGTGCTGCGCGGCGCGGTCCTGCTCGGCGCCGCCGCCGGCGTCGGCGCGCTGACCCAGATCGGCTCCGGCCCCGGCGCCCGGGCCGCCGCCACCCGGGTCGACCAGCCGACCATCGCCAACTGCGCGACCTGGGGCGCCCGCCCGCCCTCGTCGCCGGTGAGCGTGGTGACCAGCCGGCCCAACAAGATCATCGTCCATCACACGGCGTTCCCGAACACCACCGACTACAGCCTCGCCCAGGCGTACCGCAACTCCCGCGACATCCAGAACCTGCACATGGACGGCAACGGCTGGCTCGACTCCGGACAGCACTTCACCAACAGCCGGGGCGGCTACCTGACCGAGGGCCGGCACGGCAGCCTCTACGCGCTGCTGCACGGCCAGACGATGGTGCAGGGCGCGCACTGCGTCGGGCAGAACAGCCAGGCCATCGGCATCGAGAACGACGGCATCTACGTGGACGTGCAGCCGCCGCAGGCGCTCTGGAACAGCCTCGTCACGTTCTGCGCGTTCACCTGCCAGCAGTACGGCATCGCGCCCACCGAGATCTACGGGCACAAGGACTTCAACAACACGCAGTGCCCGGGGCTGCTGCACGACCGCCTGCCGGAGCTGCGCCGCACCGTCGCCGCCCGTCTCGGCGGCTGACCACGGGGGTACGCGGGGCGCCCGGGTGCGACGGGCGCCCCGCGTTGCGCGCGCCCACTGCGTCAGCGCTCACTGCGTCAGCGCTCGCTTATATAAGCTGGGTCTGATACAAAGGGTTCGTGCACGCCTTCGACGTTCTCGGCGACCCGGTCCGCCGCCGGATCCTGGAACTGCTCGCGGACGGCGAGCAACCCGCCGGCACGCTCGGCGAGACCGTGCGGCGCGAGTTCGGCATCAGCCAGCCCGCCGTCTCCCAGCACCTCAAGGTGCTGCGAGAGCACGGCTTCACCACTGTGCGCGCCGAGGGCACCCGCCGCCTCTACGCCGTGGATCCCGGCCCGCTGCGCGAGATAGACGCGTGGCTGGACGGGTTCCGCCGCTTCTGGACGCCGCCGCTGGCGGCGCTCGCCACCGAGCTGGCCCGGGGCCGCCGCGAACGACGGCTGCGCGAGGACACCACCGACGACGAGAGGACCGAACCATGATCGACGTGACCGGACAGATCAGCGCCGTCGAGCGCCGCATCGGCGACCGTACGCTCCCCGCCGGGCACGCGCGGGTGCTCACCATCGCCCAGACGTACGACGCGCTGGTGGCCGACGTCTTCGACGCGTGCACGAACCCGGAACGGATACCCCGCTGGTTCCTGCCGGTCTCCGGCGACCTGAGCCTCGGCGGCCGGTACCAGCTGGAGGGCAACGCGGGCGGCACCGTCGAACGCTGCGACCCGCCGCACGGCTTCGCCGCCACCTGGGAGTTCGGCGGCGAGGTGAGCTGGATCGAGGTACGGCTGCGCGAGGCGGGACCGGGGCGTACCCGCTTCGAGCTGGAACACGTCGCGCACGTCGACGACCAGCGGTGGGCCGAGTACGGTCCGGGCGCGGTCGGCATCGGCTGGGACCTGGCACTGGTCGGTCTGGCCTCCCACTTCGCCATCGACGGCACGGGCGTCGACCCGGCCGCCGCAGCCGACTGGATGGCCTCACCCGAGGGCCTGCGCTTCGTCACCGAGTCCAGCAGAAGCTGGACGACGGCAAGCATCGAGGCCGGCACTCCCACCGAGCAGGCACAAACCGCAGGCACCCGAGTAACCGCGTTCTACACAGGCGCCCCCACTCCCTGACCACCCCACCCCACCCCGTTCCCCGTCGATCTTGCACTTTGCGCCCGCAGAATGTCCGATACGCACGTTATGAAGGGCACCAAAGCGCAAGATCGACGATGAGGGCGGCTCAGGTCTTGGAGATCTTGGTAGGGAATGGCCCTCATGGGGGCCCGATCGCTCCAAGATCTCTCGGGATCTCGTGATGCGGGACGGCCTTCTCTGCAGTCAAGATGCGCGGGCCGCTCGGGCAGGCGAATGCGGCTCGACGTCGCGAGGCGCGCGTGGTCGGAATGTCGACGTGAGCGGACGAGCCGAGGCAGCGGGCGGGGAGGGCGGGGCCGGACGAAGATGTCCGTGGTGGACGGTGACGTCGGTGTGCCGTCCCCGGGGTGAAATGCGGCGGTGGGATGTCGGTGGGGTGGGGCAGACTGCGGGGCATGCCGATCCGCTCCGTCACCGACCTGACCACTGCGCTCGACGCGGGTCAGACGGTCAAGTACCTGCGCTTCTGGGGGCACCGGCCACGGCCTGACGGCAGCGTCGGCGCGAGCTGCCTGAGCCAGTGGTGGCCGGCGGCGTTCACAGTCGACGGCCGGGAGTTCGCCACCGCCGAGCACTGGATGATGTGGCACAAGGCCACGCTCTTCGGGGACCACGCGATCGCCGAGCGGGTGCTGGCCGCCGGGCATCCGCACCGGGCCAAGGCGCTCGGCCGGCAGGTCCGCGACTTCGACGAGGCGATCTGGACGGCCCGCCGCTACGAGATCGTGGTGGCCGGCAGCGTCGCCAAGTTCGGCCGGCACGAGCCGTTGCGGCGGTTCCTGCTCGGCACCGGCGACCGGGTGCTCGTCGAGGCCAGCCCGACCGACCGGATCTGGGGCATCGGCCTGACCGCCGACGATCCACGGGCTGCCGACCCGGCTACCTGGCGGGGCGACAACCTGCTCGGGTTCGCCCTGATGGAGGCGCGCGCCACGCTCGCCGGCCGAGGGGGTGACGCCTGACCCCGGGCCGGGGGTCCGGGTAACGTGCTGCGGCGTGACCGCGTACTCGCACTGCTCGTTCTGCGGCGCGGCCTACCCGGCGGACTCCGGGTGGCCGCGTGTCTGTTCCTCCTGCGGCGAGACGGTGTGGCGCAATCCGCTGCCGGTGGCGGTGGCGGTGCTGCCGGTCCGCACGCCGGAGGGGCTCGGCGTGGTGGTGGTACGCCGCGACATCGAACCGGCCCGGGGGCAGCTCGCGCTGCCGGGCGGCTTCATCGAGTACGGCGAGGAGTGGTCCGAGGCGCTCGTGCGTGAGCTGCGCGAGGAGACCGGGCTGCGGGCCGAGGCCGGCGAGGCGCGACTGTTCGCGGTGCACGGCGCTCCGGCGGGCGGCACCATGATGGTCTTCGGCGTGCTGCCCGAGCGGCCGCTCGGTGACCTGCCGCCGTCGGCGCCGACCGAGGATGCCACCGAGTGGCTGGTGCTCACCGATCCGGTCGAGCTGGCCTTCTCCACGCACACCCGGGTGCTGGCCGACTTCCTCGCCGAGCAACGCCCGATCTGACCGGAACCGGGGCCGCCCGATCTGACCGGAACCCGGGGGCCGCCCGATCTGACCGAGGCGACCCCGGGCAGCGCCCGGCCCTGACCGCGACGAATCCGGCAGCGCCGGACGGCCCGGCACGCTCCAGCCCGGAAACGGGCGCGGCGGGGTCAGACGCGGGCCGGGACCGGCTGGGGTGAGAACGGCACGGCGGCCGGCGCCTCGGTCTCCGGCTCGCCGGCCGGGTGCCGCCACAGCCCGCGCCGCCGCAGGATCGGCAGCACGCCCTCGCCGAACCAGTACGCCTCCTCCAGGTGCGGGTGGCCGGAGAGGATGAACTCGTCCAGACCGAGCGCGTGGTACTCGGCGATCCGGTCGGCGACCTCGGTGTGGCTGCCGACCAGCGCGGTGCCCGCGCCGCCGCGTACCAGGCCGAATCCGGCCCACAGGTTCGGCGAGACCTCCAGCCCGTCGCGGGAGCCGCCGTGCAGGTCGAGCATCCGCCGCTGCCCCTCGGACTCGCTGCGCCGCAGCCCTTCCTGCACGGCGCGCACGTCGGCCTCGGGGATGCCGTCGAGCAGCTTGCGCGCCTGGGCCCACGCCTCCTCGGCGGTGTCCCGGCTGATCACGTGCAGCCGGATGCCGTACCGCAGCTCGCGGCCGGCCTCGGCGGCGAGCCCGCGGATCCAGTCCAGCTTGCCGGCCACCTGCGCGGGCGGCTCGCCCCAGGTCAGGTACACGTCGCTGTGCCGTACCGCCACCGGCCCGGCCGCGCCGGACGAACCGCCGAAGTAGACCGGCGGCACCGGGTTGGGCACCCGGCCGAGCCGGGCTCCCTCGACCCGCACATGGGCGCCGTCGTGGTCGACCGTCTCGCCGCGCCACAGCGCCCGCACCACGTGCAGGAACTCGTCGGTACGCGCGTAGCGGGCGTCCTTGTCCAGGAAGTCGCCGTACGCGCGCTGCTCGGCGGACTCGCCGCCGGTGACCACGTTGAGCAGCAGCCGCCCGCCGGACAGGCGCTGGAACGTGGACGCCATCTGCGCGGCGAGGGTGGGTGAGAGCAGGCCGGGCCGGAACGCGACGAGGAACTTCAGCCGCTCGGTCACCTCGGTGAGCATGGCGGTGGTCAGCCAGGCGTCCTCGCACCAGGCGCCGGTCGGGGTGAGCGCCCCGGCGAAGCCGAGCTGCTCGGCGGTGCGGGCGATCTGCCCCAGGTACGCGACGCTGGCCGGTCGCGCGCCACCGGCCGTGCCGACCGGTACGCCGTGACCGCCGCCCACGATGTCCCGGCTGTCGCCGTAGGTCGGCAGGAACCAGTGGAAGGTGAGCGACATGGTGTACCTCCGGTGCGGGATCGGGCGGGTCGCCTCCTGAGTGGTGGGACGACCACGCCGACACACTACCCATAAAACCTATCGGGTTGGTAGGTTGCTGTCGCCCGCCGACGGCCGGGCCCATCCCTCCCCGAGGAGTCGCCATGCGTACCCCCATATCGCGCCGCCGGCCGGTGGCCGCGCTGCTCACCACCCTCGCGCTGCTCGCCGCGACGGCGCTGACGGCCTGCGGCGGCGAGGCGGCCGACGCCAGTGGCGGCGGCGACGGCCCGCTGCGGATCGGCTACCAGCGCTTCGGCGGGCTCAGCCTGGTCAAGGCGCGCGGCGACGCGAAGAACGTCACCTGGTCGCTGTTCGAGAGCGGCCCGGCCCTGACCGAGGCGCTCAAGGCCGGTTCGATCGACATCGGCCAGGTGGGCGAGGCGCCGCCGGTGTTCGCCGCCGCCGGGAAGATCCCGTTCTCCGTGGTCGGCACCTCCCAGCCGATCCCGCAGGGCGAGGCGGTTCTGGTCAAGGCGGACAGCCCGTATCGTGGATTCGCCGACCTGCGCGGGAAGACGGTAGCGCTGAACAAGGGCTCCAACGTGCACTGGCTGCTGGTGAAGCTGCTGGAGGCGAACCGGATGACGCTCGCCGACATCAAGGTGAAGTACCTCAAGCCCGCCGAGGGACGGCCCGCGTTCGACAACGGGCAGGTCGACGCGTGGATCATCTGGGATCCCTACTTCGCGCTGGCCGAGCAGCCCGGCGTACGGGTGCTCGCCGACGCGACCGGCCTGGCCGGCAACCGCGAGTACGTGCTGGCCGCGCCGGATGCGGTGAAGAACCGCACCGACGACGTACGGGCGTTCCTGGACACGTACCGGCAGACCACCGACTGGGGCATCGCCCACCCGGCCGAGCGGGCCGCCGTCCTCGCCCCGGAGCTGAAGATCCCGCTCGACGTGACCACCCGGGCGCTGGCCCGCAGCGCCAAGCCGCTCGCCCCGGTCACGCCGGAGATCGGCGCCGAGTTGCAGGCCATCGCGGACAGCTTCGTGGAGCTGAAGCTGGTGCCCGGACCGGTCGACATCGCCGGGCGGGTGGACGGCCGGTTCAACGAGGCGTTCCAGTGAGCGGTCCGGCGCTGGCCGAGGCGAGTCCTGCGGTCGTACCCGATCGGGTGACGTCGCGGCGGTCGCGGGCCCGCGCCCCGCGGCGGTGGCGGCGCACGGTGAGCCCGGTCGTGCTGGTCCTCGCCTGGGAGGCCGCCGCGCGGACCGGGCTGCTCGCGCCGGAGAAGCTGCCCGCGCCCAGCGCGGTGCTGGCGACCGGGTGGCGGCTGGCGAGCGACGGGACGCTCGGCGTGCACCTGCTCGACTCGCTCACCCGCGCCGCGCTCGGCCTGCTCATCGGCGGCGGCCTGGCGCTCGTGCTCGGCGCGGCGGCCGGGCTGCTGCGCCTCGGCGACGATCTGGTCGACCCGCCGGTGCAGATGGCCCGGATGCTGCCGCACCTGGGCCTGGTCCCGCTGCTGATCATCTGGGTGGGCATCGGCGAGTCGTTGAAAGTCACGCTCGTGGCGCTCGGCGCGTTCTTCCCGATCTACTTCAACACGTACGCCGGCATCCGCGACATCGACGAGCGGCTGGTGGAGGCGGCGCGCACCTGCGGACTCGGCGCGGCGGCCCGGCTGCGGCACGTGGTGCTGCCCGGCGCGCTGCCGGCGCTGTTCCTCGGGCTGCGGCTGGCCATCGGCGCGGCCTGGCTCAGCCTGGTCGTCGGCGAGCAGGTCAACGCGCAGACCGGCGTCGGCTTCCTGATGATGGAGGCGCGCGAGTTCAGCCAGACCGACGTGGTGGTGCTCGGCCTGCTCATCTACGCACTGCTGGGGCTGGCCTCCGACCTGCTCATCCGGTACGCGGAGAGGAGGACGCTGGCGTGGCGACGCGGACTGCGCGCGACCTGACCGGGCCGGTGCTCACCGCACGCGCGGTGACCCGGTCCTTCGGCCCGGCGGTGGTGCTGGCCGGGGTCGACCTGACCATCGGCGACGGCGAGACGGTGGCGCTGCTCGGCGGCAGCGGATCCGGCAAGAGCACGCTGCTGCGCGTACTCGCCGGGCTCGACGGCGACGCGGGCGGCGAGCACGTGCTGCACGGCACCGCCGCCGTGGTGTTCCAGGAGCACCGGCTGCTGCCGTGGAAGCGGGTGGCAGACAACGTGGCGCTCGGGCTGACCGGACCGGACGTGGGCGACCGGGTCGGCCGCGCGCTGGCCGAGGTGGGTCTCGCCGACCGGGGCCGGGCCTGGCCGGCCGAACTGTCCGGCGGGCAGGCTCAGCGGGTCGCGGTGGCCCGCGCGCTGGTCCGCGAACCGGACCTGCTGCTGCTGGACGAGCCGTTCGGCGCGCTGGACGCGCTGACCCGGCTGCGCATGCAGGGGCTGCTGCGGCGGCTGCGCGCCCAGCACGGCTTCGCCGCGCTGCTGATCACCCACGACGTGGAGGAGGCGCTGCTGCTGGCCGACCGCGTCCTGCTGCTCGACGACGGCGTGATCGCCGAAGAGGTGCCGGTACGCCTCGGCCCGTCCCCGAGCCCCGACGACCCGGCCCTCGGCGCGCTGCGCCGCCACCTGCTCGACCGCCTCGGCGTACCCGCCGGCTGACCGCGAGGGAGAACCCATGACCCGCTGGACACCCGACCCGACCTTCTACCCCTCCCCCGCGCTCGCCGCCACCGCGCCGGCCGAGAAACTCGCGTACGTCGCCGCGTTCGACCGCACCGGACAGCGCCCCGACGCCATCGCGGTGCTCGACACCGACCCGGACTCCGGCTCGTACGGCCGGGTGGTGGGCTGGACCGAGCTGCCGGACACCGGCGACGAGCTGCACCACTTCGGCTGGAACGCGTGCAGCAGCGCACTCTGCCCGACCGCGCCGCACCCGCACGTGGAGCGCCGCTACCTGATCGTGCCGGGCCTGCGCTCGTCCCGGATCCACGTGCTCGACACCAAGCCCGACCCGCGCCGCCCCGAGCTGGTCAAGGTGATCGGCGCGGAGGAACTCGGCAGGCGTGCCGGGTACTCCCGCCCGCACACGGTGCACTGCGGGCCGGACGGCATCTACGTCTCCGCGCTCGGCGGCGCCGACGGGCAGGAGGGGCCGGGCGGCATCGCCGTGCTCGACCACACCACGTTCGAGGTACGCGGCGCGTGGGAGGCCGACCGGGGGCCGCAGTTCCTGGCGTACGACTTCTGGTGGCACTACACGCAGGACGTGCTGGTCACCAGCGAGTGGGGCACGCCGTCGATGATCGAGGACGGCATCGTCGGTGAGCTGCTGCTGGGCCGCCGGTACGGGCACGCGATCCACTTCTGGGACCTGGCGAGGCGCCGGCACGTGCAGCGCGTCGACCTCGGCGACCAGTACCAGATGCCGCTGGAGCTGCGTCCCGCGCACGACCCGACGAAGTCGTACGGCTTCGTCGGCGTGGTGATCAGCGTCGAGGACCTGTCCGCGTCGATCTGGCTGTGGCACCGCGACGGCGACGCCTGGGCGGTCACCAAGGTGATCGACATCCCCGCCGAGCCGGCCGACCCGGCCGACCTGCCGGAGCTGCTCAAGCCGTTCGGGGCGGTGCCGCCGCTGGTCACCGACATCGACCTGTCCGTTGACGACAGGTTCCTGCACGTCTCCTGCTGGGGCACCGGCGAACTGATCCGCTACGACGTCAGCGACCCGTTCCACCCGGTACGCGTCGGCTCGGTACGCCTCGGCGGCATCGTCAACCGCACCCCGCACCCGGCGTTCCCGGACGAGCCGCTGGCCGGCGGGCCGCAGATGGTCGAGATCAGCCGCGACGGCCGCCGCGTCTACGTCAGCAACTCGCTCTACGGCGCCTGGGACGACCAGTTCTACCCCGACGGGGTGGGCGCCTGGGTGGCGAAGCTCGACGTCGACCCGGAGCACGGCGGCCTCGTGCCGGACCCGAGGTTCTTCCCGCGCGGCGAGGAGTTCCGCGGCCTGCGCGTACACCAGACCCGGTTGCAGGGCGGCGACGCCTCGTCCGACTCGTACTGCTTCCCGTGACCGGCGCGACCTGGGCGGTGCTGGCCGGCCTCGGCGCGTTCCACGGCCTGAACCCGGCGATGGGGTGGCTGTTCGCGGTGGCCCGGGGCCTGCAGGAGCGCCGCCGGGCCGCGCTGCTGGCGGCGCTGCCGCCGATCGCGGCCGGTCACCTGGCGTCGGTGGCGGTGGTCGCCGCGCTGGTCAGCGCCACCCGGTCGGTGACGGCGAGCACCCTGGTCGCGGTGACCGGCGGGGTGCTGCTGGTCGGGTTCGGGCTGTGGCGGCTGCTGTCCGAGCGGCACTTCCGGTGGGCCGGGATGCGGCTGTCGGCGGCGCAGCTCACCGCCTGGTCGTTCCTGATGTCCGCGGCGCACGGCGCGGGCCTGATGCTGCTGCCGGTGCTGCTCGCCGAACCGGCGGCCGGCGCCGGCCCGCACGCCGGGCACCTCGCCGCCGCGCCGGCCGGCGCGCTGACCGGCCTGCTCGCCGCCGCCGTGCACACAGTCGCCATGCTCGCCGTCGCGCTGGTCGTGGCCCTGCTGGTGTACGAGGTGCTCGGCGTCGGTGTGCTCCGCCGGGCCTGGTTCAACGTCGACCGACTGTGGGCCGGTGTGCTCGTGGCGGCCGGCGTGGTGACGCTGATCGGCGCCGCGTGAGGTCGCCGCCACCTGCGACGGATCGATGAAAAGTCCTACTGATTGAATAGGAAAGGCAGCGTCGCCTACCCCGGAGGTCAGCCGTGAGTCAGTCCCCGTCCCCCGCCGAAGCCGTCCACGACGCCGATCGGAGCCGGCAGTGGCTCGCCGGGCAGGCGCACGGGCCGGGCGTCGACCGCGACCGGCTGCTGGAGGTGGGCGCGGCGATGGCGGCGGTGACCGCCGCCGCCGCGGAGCGCGAGCCGGTCGCGGTGGCGTCCGCGCCGGTCGGCGTCGACCCCGGCGCGCCGATCGTCAAGCCGCTGCCGGCGGACCTGCTGCGCCCGCTGGACACCAACGCCGAGATGCGCTGGCCGTCGATGGCCGGCCAGGGGTACGTGGTCCCGATCGACCGCTTCTTCGTCCGCAACCACACGGTCACCCCGCACCTGGACGCGGCCACCTGGCGGCTGCGCCTGTTCGGCGACGGCCTGCGCGGCGCGCCCACCCGGGACAACCCGGTCGAGTTCGACCTCGACGAGCTGCGCCGGCTGCCCGCCGAGGAGCACGCGGCGCTGCTGGAGTGCGCCGGCAACGGGCGGCGCTACTTCGCCGAGCAGCAGGACGAGCCGACCCCGGGCGTGGCGTGGGGGCTGGGCAGCGTCGGCGTGGCGCGGTGGCGGGGCGTGCGGCTCGGCACGGTGCTGCGCCTGGCCGGGCTGCGCGACGAGGCGGTCGACGTGATGCCCGAGGGCCTCGACCCGGACTACGTCTCCGGCGGGGTCAACCTCGGCCGGGTACGCCGCCCGATGCCGGTCGCGAAGGCGCTCGACGACGTGCTGCTGGCGTACGAGATGAACGGCGAGCCGCTGCCCCCCGACCACGGCTTCCCGGTGCGGGTCGTGGTGCCCGGTTGGGTCGGCATCTCCTCGATCAAGTGGGTGGGCGCGATCGAGGTCGCCACCACTCCCCTGTTCTCGCCGTGGAACACGCAGTTCTACCGGATGTTCGGCCCCGGCCACCCGGCCGACGGCACAGTGCTCACCGCCCAGCCGGTGCGCAGCGCGTTCGAGCTGCCCTGGGACGCCCGGGTGCCGGCCGGCGAGGAGATGCTGCTGACCGGCCGTTCCTGGTCCGGCAACGGCCCGATCGCGCACGTCGAGGTGGACACCGGCGACGGATGGCGCTCCGCCGACCTGGTCGCCGCCGACCGGGGCGGAGCCTGGCAGCGCTGGACCGTCAGGTGGTGCCCCCCGGCAGCGGGCCGGCACGTCCTGCGCGCCCGCGCCACCGACTGCACGGGCGCCGTCCAGCCCGACCGGGCCGCGCCGAACGACCTCGCGTACCTGTTCGACGCCGTCGTGGCTCACCCGGTGACCGCCTGCTGACCGCAGCTCAGGTGGTGCTGAGGTAGGGCGGCGGCACGGTGTCGGTGAGCCACACCCCGTTGGCCGAGCGGTAGAACAGGTACCCGGCCTCGGCCATCGCCGCCGCGTCCACGGTCAGCACCACCACCGCGCCGCCCCGGCGCGCACCGACGCGCCGGGCCGTCGCCACGTCAGGCGACAGGTGTACGTGGTGCCGCCCGCCCCGGCGCAGCCCCTGCGCCCGGATCGCGTCCAGCACGGCCTCACCGGTGCCGTGGAACAGCCGGGGCGGCGGCGCGGCCGGGGTGAGGCCGAGGTCGACCGGAATCGAGTGCCCCTGGTTGGCGCGGATCCGGTCGGCCCCGTCCGGACCGGCCTCCACGGCGAAGCGCTGCTTGTCGTTGCCCGCGACCACGGCGTCCAGCTGGGCGCGGCTGATCCTCAGCCCGGCGAGCACGTCGGCCACAGGCACCCAGCCCGCCCGGTCGAGTAGCAGCCCGAACGTGTCAGGCCGGTGCCGCAATGCCAGCGACAGCCGCTTGCTCACCCGAACAAGATCGCGATGTTCCACCCGCCCAGTCTGATTCCGCCCTCGCCCCTTGTCGACGCAGTTCCCCTGCCCGCTCTCCCCCTCAGCCCTCGCCCTCCCGGCCTCGCCTCCCCCCGCCGCTCCCGCGTCGCCTGGCCTCGCCCCGTCGATCTTGCGGTTTCGGCCCCTCGGATGCCCGGTTCGCACTCTTTGCCGGGGCAGGAAGCCCATGATCGACGAGCCGGGGAGCCGAGGGTCGGGACGGAGGCGGGAGGGCGGGAGGGGCGAGGGTCAGGCGGCGGCCCGCTCCGGGAGGGGGCGGCGGCGGTGGGACGGGTCGGTCAGCGTGGGCGGGGACCAGGCGCCGTCGGGCTGGTAGAGGTTCGTACCGGGCGGGACGATCTCGTCGATCCGGTCCAGCACCGCGTCGTCGAGCGTCAGCTCCGCCCCGGCGAGCAGCGCGTCCAACTGGTCCATGGTGCGCGGTCCGATGATGGTCGAGGTGACCGCCGGGTGCGCGGCGGCGAACGCCACGGCGAGTTGCGGCAGCGTGCAGCCCACCTCGTCGGCGAGCGCGACCAGTTCCTCCACGGCGGCGTACTTGGCGGTGTTGCCCGGCAGCGCCGGGTCGAACCGGGCCGGGGTGAGCGCCGGGCGGCCCGCGCCGAGGTCGACGGGCCGGCCCTGCCGGTACCGGCCGGACAGGAACCCGGAGGCCAGCGGGCTCCACACCAGCACACCCATCCGGTAGCGGCGGCAGACCGGCAACACCGACGTCTCGATGCCGCGCGCCAGGATCGAGTACGGCGGCTGCTCGGTGCGGAAGCGGCCGAGCGCCCGCCGTTCGGCGACGTGGTGCGCCTCCACGATCTCCTCGGCGGGGAAGGCCGAGCAGCCGAACGCGCGGATCTTCCCGGCCCGGACCAGGTCGGTCAACGCGCCGAGCGTCTCCTCGACGTCGGTGGTGTGGTCGGGACGGTGCACCTGGTAGAGGTCGATCCAGTCGGTGCCGAGCCGGCGCAGGCTGTCCTCGACCGCCCGGACGATCCATCGTCGCGAGTTGCCGCCCCGGTTGGGCCCCTCCCCCATCGGGAAGTGGACCTTCGTGGCGAGCACCACGTCGTCGCGGCGGCCGCGCAGGGCCTTGCCGACGATCTCCTCCGACTCGCCGGCCGAGTACATGTCGGCGGTGTCCACGAAGTTGATCCCCTGATCGAGTGCCTTGTGGACGATCCGGGCACAGTCGTCGTGGTCGGGGTTGCCGACCGCGCCGAACATCATGGTGCCGAGGCAGTGGACGCTGACCTCGATGCCGGTGCCGCCGAGGACGCGATAGCGCATGTGAACTCCCTGGGTTGCACCGCGCCGGCCGGGTGGCGCGCGGTCCGGTCACGGTAGGAGTTCGAGTGCGCTGGAGGTCAACTCTCGGCCGCGGGTTCCGCGCTGCCGGCGAGGTAGCCGGCCGCCTGCAACTCGAACAGCTCTCGGTAGAGCCCGCCCTGGGCCATCAGCGTGTCGTGGTCGCCTGACTGCACGAGCCGGCCGTGGTCCATCACGAAGATCCGGTCGGCGTGCCGGACGTTGGCGAGCCGGTGGGTGATCAGCACGACGGCCCGGTCCGGGTGCCGCCGCAGATGCTGGAAGAGGGCGTGCTCGGCACGCGCGTCAAGCGCCGCGGACGGCTCGTCGCAGATCAGCAGCCGGGCGTCACGGTAGAGGCCGCGTGCGGCCACCAGCCGCTGCCACTGCCCGCCGGACAGGTCCTGGCCGTCCTTGAACTGCCGGTCCAGCAGCGTGTCGTACCCGAACGGCAGCTCGCTGATCATGTCGTGGGCGGCGGCGTCGCGGGCGGCGGTCTCCACGCTGGGCCCGGGCCCGCCGGCACGGTCGTGGCGGCCGACGCGGATGTTCTGCCGGGCGGTGAACGGGAACCTCCACCAGTCCTGGCTCATCACCGCGACCTGGGCGGCGGTCTGCCGTGGGTCCAGTTCGGCGGCGTCCACGCCGTCCCAGCGGATCGTGCCGCCGGTGGGCCGGTAGAGGCCGGCGATCAGCTTCGCGAGGGTGGTCTTGCCGGAGCCGTTCTCCCCCACCAGCGCGATCACCTCACCGCGCCGGACCGTGAGGCTCACCTCGTCGACCGCCGCGCTGTCGGTGTCCGGGTAGCGCAGGCTGACCCGTTCGACGTCGATGCGCGTGAACCCGTCGACCGGCAGGTGCCCGCCGGCCGGGATCCGCCGGGTCGCCCGGTCGAGGAAGTCGCGGTAGTCCTGGTAGTAGAGGGCGTCCTCGTAGAGCGAGTTGGTGGCGAAGATCGCCGTGCGCAGGCTCGTACGCGCGGATTGGAGCGCCAGCAGCGCGGTGGCCGCCGCCGCGAGCGCCACCACGCCCCCGACGAGCAACGTCCCCAGAACCGCGTAGAGCCCGAACGTGGCGACGCCCGTGACGGACAGGCCGATCGCCCGGGTGATCGTCTGCGCCCGGGCCAGGCGCAACTCGGCGCGGGTCTCCAGGCGCGTCATGAGGTGGTACTCCGAGAGCAGGAAGTCGCGCATCTGGTAAGCGCGGATCTCGGCCGCGGTGTGCCGGTTGGCCATCAGGTCGCCCAGCATCCACTTGCGTCGCCGCCGGGTGATCCGGGCGAGCCAGTCGACGTGCTGGCGGCGGGCCATCCGCACCGCCGTCACCGCCTCCGGCGCGGCGGCGACGACCAGGCAGGGCAGCAGAAGCGGGTGGATGATCGTCACCGCGGTAGCCGTGGCGATCACGCCGACCACACCGGTGACCAGGTTGACCGTGTCGTTGACCAGGGAGCCCGCCTCGACCAGTCCCCGGTCGCGGGCGCGGTCCATCTCCTCGGCGAAACCGGCGTCGTCGAAGGCGGCCAGCTCCACCGCGGAGGTCGTCTCGAACAGCCGCCGCTCCACTGTGAAGTTGATCTGCGGTACGAGCCGGGCCTGCGCCCATCCGGCGGCGATGGTCAGCGCGCCGCGCCCGGCGACGGCGGCCGCCGCCAGCGTCAGGGCGGGCAGCGCCGCCCGGATGCGGTCCGGTGTCGGGCCGGCTGCGAACAGCTGGTGGAGCACTCCGGTGGTGGCGAGCAGGCCCAGCGTGGTGAGCACCCCGGCGGCGACGTTGAGACCCAGCGACGCGGCGGTGTCCCGGCGGCTGGTCGCCCAGGCGAGGGTGATCGCCTCGCGGATCAACGCGGGCAGCCGGCGTGCCACCGACCAGAATCCGGTGTGGGCCAGCTCGGTGGCCCGGTGCATCCAGTGCGGATCGACGAGCTCGGGCAGGGTCGTCTCCCCCGCCGGCTCCTCCGGGTCGGACGGTGGACGAGGGTGGATCACCCCGGCCATGGCACCCCCTCGACGCGTTCGGGCAGCAACGCTGGATACTACTTTCCGCTATCGAAATATGTCATTCAGTAACCGGTATGTCGTACAGACGTCCCAACGGCGTGTCCCGCGGCGGTGACCGGAAAGACCCGCCCGCACGGTGGTCGCCGCCGGGTCGCGTCGCGCGCGACCGGTCCGGGTGGCAGGCTTGTGAGGTTCGCCGGCGCGCGCCGGCCGACCGCCCGTCGTGAAGGAGAAGATCGACCCGATGGCTGTGGACGTCACCACCACCGACGAATGGCAGGCGCTGCGCAAGCACGCCGAGGCGATGCGCGCCACGCACCTGCGCGACCTGTTCGCCGCCGACGGGCAGCGGGGTGAGCGGCTCACCGGTGAGGTCGCCGACCTGCACGTGGACTACAGCAAGAACCTGGTCACCGACGAGACCATCGCGCTGCTCGGCGCGCTCGCCGAGCGGGTCGGCCTGACCGACCGGATCGCGGCCATGTTCGCCGGCCGGCACATCAACGTCACCGAGGACCGGGCGGTGCTGCACACCGCGCTGCGCCTGCCGGCGGACGCGTCGCTCACCGTGGACGGCCAGGACGTGGTCGCCGACGTGCACGCCGTGCTGGACCGCATGTCGGCGTTCGCGCAGCGGGTGCGCTCCGGCTCGTGGCGGGGCCACACCGGCGAGCGGATCACCACCGTCGTGAACATCGGCATCGGCGGCTCCGACCTCGGGCCGGTGATGGCGTACGAGGCGCTGAAGGCGTACCGCGACGCGGGCATCAGCTGCCGGTTCGTGTCGAACATCGACCCGACCGACATCCACGACAAGACCGCCGACCTGGATCCGGCGAGCACGCTGTTCGTCGTGGTGTCCAAGACGTTCTCCACCCAGGAGACGCTCGCCAACGCCGACCAGGCGCGGCGCTGGCTGCTGGCCGGGCTGGACGCCGACGACGACGCGATCGCCCGGCACTTCGTCGCGGTCAGCACCAACGAGCAGCGGGTCCGCGACTTCGGCATCGACCCGGAGAACATGTTCGGCTTCTGGGACTGGGTGGGCGGACGCTACTCGCTGCCGTCCGCGGTCGGCCTGTCGGTCATGCTGGCGATCGGGCCGGACCGGTTCCGCGAGATGCTGGCCGGCTACCACGTGGTCGACGAGCACTTCCGGTCCGCCCCGGTGGAGCGCAACGTGCCGGCGTTGCTCGGCCTGCTCAACGTCTGGTACACCGACTTCCTCGGCGCGGAGACCCACGCGGTGCTGCCCTACTCGCAGTACCTGCACCGGTTCCCCGCCTACCTCCAGCAGCTCACCATGGAGAGCAACGGCAAGTCGGTACGCGTCGACGGCTCGCCGGTGACGTACCCGACCGGGGAGATCTTCTGGGGCGAGCCGGGCACCAACGGGCAGCACGCGTTCTACCAGCTCATCCACCAGGGCACCCGGCTGATCCCGGCGGACTTCATCGCGTTCAGCCGGCCCAACCACGACCTGGGCGACATGCACGACCTGTTCATGTCGAACTTCTTCGCCCAGACCGCCGCGCTGGCGTTCGGGCGGACCCGGGAGCAGGTGGAGGCCGAGGGCACCGCGCCCGAGGTGGTGGCGCACCGGGTGATGACGGGCAACCACCCGACCACCTCGATCCTGGCGCCGAAGCTCACCCCGGCGACGCTGGGTCAGCTGATCGCGCTCTACGAGCACATCACGTTCACCGAGGCCGCGATCTGGGACATCAACGCCTTCGACCAGTGGGGTGTGGAGCTGGGCAAGGTGATGGCCAACCAGCTCGCGCCGAAGCTCACCGGGCCGGACCCGGACCTGGCCGACGTGGACACCTCGACCGCCGAGCTGATCCGCCGCTACCGGGCCGAGCGCGGCCGGAGCTGACCGCGCGCCCGTGGCGTCCCGCGTAGACCGGGCGGGACGCCACGGGTCAGCGGCGCAGCAGGTCGGCGTGCGCGGCGCGCAGCCGGGTCAGCGCCGCGTCGCCGGCCGGCGCGCGGCGGTCGAGTTCGGCCCACGCCTCGGCGAGCGCGTCGGCCAGCGCCCGCAGCTCGGCGGCGTGCCGCCGGCTGGACTGCCGGTGCAGCTCCTCCAGGCGGCGGGCCCAGCCGGCGCTGATCGCGGCGACGCGTTCGGCGTCGGCGCGGGCCTGGGCGCCGGTGCGGGCGGCGGACGCGGGCACGATCGCGGCGACCGGCCGGGGATCGCCGTCGCGGGTGACGACTGTGACGGTGTCGGTCAGCTCGGCCAGGGAGACGAGCTGGGTGAGCCGGGTGCGGACCTCGCGCAGCGGCAGGGCGCGCGGCTGGGGGGACCGGTCGGCCAGTGCGGGGACAGCCATGGACAGATGTTCACGTCCGGGTACGACAATTTCCCGGTCAGGCGGTCCACTCCGGCGCCAGCACGGACCAGACCTCCAGGTCGGCGCGGCCGTCGGGCGTCGGTGCGGCGCCGCGCATGACGCCGTCGCGGCTCATGCCGAGCCGCCGCGCGACGGCGATGCTGCGGTCGTTGCCGGCCTTCGTGACCCACTCGACGCGGTGGATGCCGCGCTCCCGCACCGCCCAGTCGATGACGAAGCGGGCGGCGCGGGTGACCAGGCCCTGCCCCTCGGCGCCGGGTTCCAGCCAGCAGCCGGCCTCGCACACCCCGCGTTCGGTGCTCAGCGACACGAACAGCACGCCGCCGACGAGCGTGCCGCGCTGCCAGATGCCCCAGATGCCGCCGTCGTCGCGGGCCCAGCGGTCCGCGTACGCCTGAAGGACCTTGCGGGCCGACTCGGCGTCGGTGGCGACGAAGGACGCGCCGACCCAGGGCGAGATGTGGTCGCGGCAGCGGTCGAGGTTGGCCAGGAACTCGTCGGCGTGCCAGGGCGACAGTGGACGCAGCTCGGCGTCGTCGGTGAGGGCGTGGGCG
Organism: Micromonospora globosa; assembly: GCF_000717585.1. Lineage (NCBI taxonomy): Bacteria > Bacillati > Actinomycetota > Actinomycetes > Micromonosporales > Micromonosporaceae > Micromonospora > Micromonospora globosa. The sequence continues at coordinate 534,385 of NZ_JNZR01000001.1, read as the reverse complement.
AACATCAGGGGAAGCTAGCAGGACCGTCGCGCTTTTGTCGGTCGGTCCCTCTACGGTCTGCGCCGTGAACGCCGTCCAGACGTACCGATATCTTCAGCCGTCCGCGCTGCGCGCCGCCGGTCTCGACCTGCAGACCTGCGGCGGCCCGGCGGCCAACCCGCGCTTCTTCGCCGGTTTCCTCACCGCTCCCGCCGCGGCGGCGGCCGGGCTGCTCGCCGTCGCCGAGGTGGCCCGCACCCGCTACCACCAGCCGGTCAACCCGGCCAGTCTGGACCCGGTGGTGACCGGCAGCCGCGGCCGCCTGCGGTTCGAGTCGTTCTCCGGCTGCTGCGGGGTGTACGCGCGGATGGACGTGCTGCCGGCCGGGCTGGACGGGGAGATCAGCGGCCACGGCACCACGAACGTGGACGTGAACCCGCCGCTGCGGGAGGCGCTGGCCCGGGTGGGCGGCATCGAGCCGCTGCACGTGGCGGTCGACCCGGACGACCTGACCGTCTCCACCATGGACGGCTCGGTGGTCGAGCGGAAGGTGCCGCTGCCCGGCCGCTGGCTGCGGGGCTTCGCCGAGGTGCACGTGCTCACCGCCGGCTTCGAGCCGCGCGCCGAGATCGCGGCGGCGGAGGCGGCGGCGTTCCTGCGCCGGCTGCCCGCCGCCGGTGACCGGAGTGTGCTGTGGGCGGTGCCCGCCGGGCGTACGCTGCGGCTGACCTCCCGCCCGGTGCCGGGCGCTGTCTGCCTGGCCGGCGCGGGCCGGCTCGCGGCGCTGCGCGGCGTGCTGCGGCACGCGCGCACCCTGCGGGTGTACGGCCCGGCGGTGCGCGCCGGTTCCCCCGCCGTGCCGAGCACGTGGGAGCTGGACACCGGGGCGTTGCGGCTGTCGCTGACGCTGTCCCCCGAGCCGTACCGGGGTTTCTCCGGTGAGGGCGCCGCCCTGGCGGCGCTCGCCGGTGACGACGTGGTCGACGACGCGGAGCTGGTGGGCGCGCTGCTCAACTGGGATCCGGCGATCGACGTGGCCGCGCTGGCCGACGCCGCCGCGCTGCCCGACGAGCGGGTGCGTGCCGCGCTCGCCCAGCTGGGCACCGCCGGGCGGGTCGGGTACGACGTGGCGGACGGGGCGTACTTCCACCGGGTGATGCCCTACGACGCGGGCCGCGCGGAGCGGGACAACCCGCGGCTGCTCGGCGCGCGTGCGCTCGTCGAGCGCGGCGCCGTCGAGCGCGACGGCGAGAACGCGACGGTACGCACCGATGCCGAGACCTACCGGGTACGCCGGCACCCGGACGGCGCGTACTCCTGTTCCTGCCGCTGGTGGGCGCGGCACCGCGGGCAGCGAGGGCCGTGCCGGCACGCGCTGGCCGTGTCGATGGTCGCGGCGCCGGTGGGGGCGCTGTCGTGACCGGCTTCGCCGAGGCGGTGGTGCGCGGCAGGATGTCGCAGGTCCGGTCGGCCCTGGCCGGGTTGGACGAGCCGGCCCGGCGGGCACTCGGCGACGAGCTGGTCGCCGACGTGCGCCGCAGGCGGGACGCCTGGTGGTGGCAGGGCGAGGCGGCGACGCTGGCGGTCGCAGCGGTGGGGACGCTGAGCACCCCGACGAAGGTGGCCGCGCTGCTCGGCCGCCGCTCGGTCTGGCTGAACGGCGTCGACGCGGCGCCGGTGGTCGACGTCGCCCGGGAACGCGGGGTGACCTGGCTGGCCGACGTGGCGTACAAGCTGGCCGACCGGCTCCCCCGGGACCGGATGGTCGCGGGCTGGCGGTTCGTCGCCGGCCTCCTGACGGCCGAGAAGGCTCCGCCGCCGACCGGGGACGACTTCGTGCGAGGCTGGGCCGCGGCGCAGGGCTGGCCGGACCCGCGCGGGACGCGACCGCCGACCGTGGACCGGCTGCGCGCGGACCCGTTCCTCGACGCGCTGTTGCCGCGCCTGTTCGAGGTGGACGGGGTGGGCACCGAGCTGGCCCGCGGCGACGGTACGGGCACGGAGGCGGTGCCCCGGGCACTGGTGGCGCTGGCCGCGGAGGGCCGGCTCGACCGGGCGGTCCTGCTCAACGGCGTCCTGGGCCGGCTGTTGCGTGGCGACCGGCCGGGCGCGCTGCGCCCGTTCCTGGTCCTGCACGACCTGCTGGCGCCGACCCCGGACGAGGTGGCCGTGCGGTCGAGCGCCTACCTGCGGCTGCTCGCCGACGGCCCCGGGCCGGTGGCCCGCGCCGCTCAACGGACGCTGCGGCAGGCCGGTGACGTCGCCGAGCCCGAGGCACTGTGGGAGGCCGCCCGGACGGTGCTGGCCCGGCCGGAGAAGGCGCTGGTCCGGGCGCAGGTGTCCTGGCTCGACCGGCTGGCCCGGCAGCACCCGGACCGGGCCCCGGAGATCGGTGCGGTGCTCGCCGTGGCGGCCGGCCATCCGGACGCCGGCCTGCGTGAGCGCGCGCTGACGCTGGCGCAGCGCCACGGTCACCGGCCGGTGGCCGTCGCCTCAGTGGCCGAGGCCCGCGACGACCTGCCGCGGCCGCTGCCGGCAGCGGCCGCGCCGCCGCCGATCCAGGACGTGGACGAACTGGTGGAGGAGGTCGCGGCGTCGCTCGGCCGACGCTGGCCCGCGCTGACGGCGGAACGCGTCATGGACGGGCTGGTCCGGCTCGGCACCGCCGACCGCGAACGGCTCGCGGCGGCGCTCCTGCCTGTGGTGCGCCGCGAGCGGGTCGGCGCGTACGACCATCCCTGGTCGGTGTTCAACATCTCGGTCCAGATGCACGGGCTCCTGCTGGCCGTCTGCGGCGAGGCCGAGGCGGCGACCCGGCGCGACCAGTGGAGCACGCTGCTGGCCGAGTCCCGCCCGCGCGCGCCGCTCCCGTTCCGGGGTGGTCCGCCGGTTCCGGCCACCCGCCGGCCCGCGCCCGTCCAGCTCGCCTGCACCCGGCTGGCCGAAATCGGGCAGCGGCTGGACGGACGCGACGATCTGGGCCTGCTGTCCGCGCCGACCTCGGTCACCGGGGCGATCGAGCCGGTGGCGCTCTACGAACGGCTGGCGGCGCTGGGTGACCGTCCGGTGTGGCGCTGGGATCTCGCGCAGGCTCTGCTGCGCCTGCCGGCCGGCGTCGACGGGCCGCTGGCCGAACGCGCCGCGGCGCTGCGCACGCCGGCCGGTGACGAGCTGGCCCGCTAGCTGCGCGGCGACGCCGTGCCGGCCCCCGCGCAGCAGGTGGTGACGGTGGGCCGGCGGGCGCGGTCGGCCGGGTACGACTGGGGATACGACCAGTTGCCCGAGGGCCGGACGCTCGTCGCGCTCACCCCGCCGGACGGCGTCGAGGACCGGCTCGGCCTGCTCACCCTGACGCCCACGCCGATCGGCCGGTGGACCGACGGCTGGGGTGACGTCTGGCCGGCCGTCCTGCCCGGCCACCGGGGCGTGGTCGCCGCGCACCTGCTGCCCGAGGTGGCCGGCGCGGCGCAGGAGGACACCCTCGGGCACGCCGCGGCCCTGCCGGTGCTGGCCGAGTGCACGGGCGCGGGCGGACCGGCCCTCGATCTGGCGCTGGCCTACGGGTTGTGCGCCCGCCACGAGGCGGACCGGGTGGCCGCGCTCGACGCGGTGCTGATCCTGGCCGCCGGCGGTGACCTGGACGCGCCGGCGACCGGCGGGCACCTCGGCGCGCTGGCGGCCGGCGGGCAGGTGACGCTGACCCGGGCGGTCACGCCGCTGCGCGACGCGGTGGCGGCGGGCGCCCCGCTGAGCGTGTGGCGGCTGCTCGCCTCGGCGTTGCCGCCGCTGCTCGGCGCGCCGACGCCGCCCCGGGGCACGCCGGACCTGCTGGCGCTGGCGGCGGACACGGCGACCGCGACGGGCGTGCGGATCGAGGTACCGGGGCTGGCCGACGTGGTGGCCCGGGGCGGCGGCAGCCGGCTCGTCGCCGAGGCCCGCCGGCTCACCACCGCCCTGGCCGCCTGAGCCGGCACGTCGTCGCACGGGCTGGCGTCGTCGGGTGTCAACCGCCGGGCAGCGCCCACGGCCACCGCCGCGCCGGTCAGATGATCAGGTGGGTCCAGTAGGTGAGCCAGACCGCGAACAACGCGCCCTGGAGCAGCGCCAGCGCGGCGGTGAGCCAGCCGTCGAGGCCGGGCCGCCGCGACCAGCGGGCCAGCACGAACGCGACCGGGAAGGCGGCGAGCAGGTAGCGCAGCAGGCTCTTGTACACCGGCGGCCCCATCGACAGCGGCACCAGCACCATGACGAGCGTGTAGACCAGGTACGGCCAGTCGGCGCGGCGGCGCAGCCCGACGACCGCCACCGCCAGCGTCGCCACCGCGATCCAGACCCGCAGCGCGTCGGCCGAGTTGCCGCCGGTCAGCGCGGATGCGGCCGTCGCGATCGGGTTCTGCAGCCGGATCCCCCAGCCGGTCTCCTGGGCGTGCTGGTAGGCGAACCAGTCGCCGCTCTGCCAGCGGCAGAAGGCCATGAACGTCAGCCAGCCCGCCGGGACCAGCAGCAGCGGCCAGCCCTGCCGCAGCAGCCGCGGCCACGCCCGGGGTCCGGCTCGCCAGCCGTGTTCACGCAGCAGCACCAGCGCCAGCGGCACCACCACGAGGAAGCCGACCGAGCGGCTCATCGCCAGGAAGTAGCCGACGACGCCGACGAGCAGCCAGCGGCTCCGCTCGGCGTACCAGAAGGCGGCCAGCGCCAGGCAGACGAACAGCGACTCGGTCAGCGCCGCCTGGAACAGGAACGCCGTCGGCAGGAGCAGCAGGTACCGGACCGCTCGCCGGCCGTCGGCCGCTCCCGCGCCGCCGAGCAGCCGGCCCCCCAGCCGGTACGCGTAGTAGAGCTGGAACACCAGCGCCACGTTGCTCACGAGCAGCAGCGCCCATGCGGTGTGCCCGCCGAGCAGCGGCGCGAGCGGCCGGGCCAGGAACGGGTACAGCAGCGGGAAGCCGAAGTCGGGCCAGGGCCGGTCCAGCGGCAGCCGGGCCAGGTGCTCGTAGAGGAACGAGTCCCAGGCGAACCAGAGCGAGAACCAACGGTGGGACGAGATCGCATCCTGCTGGGCCCGCATCGCGGTCTCGTCGGCCGGCGGCGCGCCCGGCACTCCGTCCCAGGCGGTGAGCACCAGCACGCCGATCAGGCTGAGTACGAGCTTCGAACCGGCGAAGACGGCGAGCACGAATCCCCACGGCTCGGGCAGCCGGCGGGCGACCGAGACTCCCCGCGACCACCACCGGGTACGCCCGGCGCGCGCCCCGCCGCCGGGGTCGACCCGCCGTTCGTCCGCCATCGCGCTCCCACCGTCCGGCCCTCGGGCCGACTCGCCCGGCCGCAAAACCCGGTGCGCGTTCCCCGTCCGGACCGGTCCACACCCCGCGCAGCCGTCGCGGATCGGCGCTGATCGGCAGGTGAGGACGCCGCCAGGGTGGGTATGCGCGCTGCCGCATCGGCAGGCGGGGGGCGCGTACGGCATGGGCGACGGCGACGGGACCGTGATCATCGGGGCGGGGCCGGCCGGGCTGACCGCCGCGTACGAGCTGCTGCGGCACGGCGAGCCGGTCCGGGTCTACGAGGCCGACGACGTGGTGGGCGGGATCAGCCGGACGGTGGAGCGCGACGGCTGGCGCTTCGACATCGGCGGGCACCGCTTCTTCACCAAGGTGTCCCGGGTCGAGGACTTCTGGCACGAGATCCTCCCCGACGAGGACTTCCTGCTCAGGCCGCGGATGAGCCGGATCTACTACCGGGGCGCGCTGTTCGACTACCCGCTCAGCGCCGGCAACGCGCTGCGCAACCTCGGCCTGCTGGAGGCGGCGCGCTGTCTGGGCTCGTACGGCCGGGCCCGGCTGCGCCCGCCGAAGGACCAGTCGCACTTCGAGGGGTGGGTGTCGGCGCGGTTCGGCTGGCGGCTCTACTCGATCTTCTTCAAGACGTACACGGAGAAGGTCTGGGGGATGCCGGCGGACCGGTTGCAGGCCGACTGGGCCGCCCAGCGGATCAAGAACCTGTCGCTGGCCACGGCGATGCGCAACGCGCTGCTGCCCCGGCGCAACCGCACGGACGTGACCAGCCTGATCGAGGAGTTCCAGTACCCGAAGCACGGCCCGGGGATGATGTGGGAGCGATGCGCCGAGGAGGTCGCCAAGCGCGGCGGCACCGTCAGTACCGGCGTCTGGGTCGCGGAGGTGCACCGGGATCCGGCCGCGCGGCGGGCCACCGCCGTGACGGTGGCCGACGCGGGCGGGAAGCGCACCGAGCCGGCTGCGCACGTGATCTCCTCGATGCCGATCTCCGCGCTGGTGCGGGCGATGCGCCCGGAGGCGCCGCCCGAGGTGCGGGCCGCCGCCGACGACCTGCGGTACCGGGACTTCCTGACCGTGGCGCTGGTGGTGCCGGAGGAGTTCTCGTTCCCGGACAACTGGATCTACGTGCACGACCCGGCTGCCCGGGTGGGCCGGATCCAGAACTTCGGCTCCTGGTCGCCGTACCTGGTGAAGGACGGGCGGACCTGCCTGGGGCTGGAGTACTTCGTGTTCGAGGGCGACGAGATGTGGCGGACGCCGGACGCCGAGCTGATCGCGTTCGCCACCGCCGAGTTGGAACGGCTGGGCCTGGTCAAGCCCGGGTGCGTGGAGGCGGGCTACGTGGTCCGGATGCCGAAGGCGTACCCGGTCTACGACGAGCGGTACCAGCGCAACGTCGACGTGATCCGGGACTGGCTCGCAGCGAACGTGCCGAACGTGCACCCGGTCGGCCGCAACGGCATGCACCGGTACAACAACGCCGACCACTCCATGCTCACCGCGATGCTGACCGCGGAGAACATCGCGCACGGCGCGGAGCACGACGTCTGGACCGTCAACGTCGAGCAGGACTACCACGAGCAGCGCAGCCCGTCGCGGCACGGCACCGGCCGGGACGCGCCGGTCGTCCCGGCCCGGCGGTGAGGCCCCGGGCGTGAGGTGGTCGTGACGGGCGGCGTTGTGCCGGTCACCTAGCGTGGACCGGGACCGGCCCCCTTCCGCGTCGCCACCTCCGGGCCCTGCGAGGACTGATGACCTTCAGCATCGGCATCTTCGACCTCTTCACCTACCTCACCCCCGGGTCGCTCTACCTCACGCTGTCCGCCTACCTCGCGGTCCGGCAGGACTGGGTGCGGCTGGACGACCTGAGCCGGCAGCCCACGCCGCTGCTCCTGCTCCTGGCCCTGCTGCTCGCCTACGTGCTGGGCAACGCCACGTACGGCCTCGGTCGTGTCGTCGACCGGGCACTGCCGTTCTGGAACTGGGGCCGATTCGACGCCCGCCGGGTGTTCGCGGAGCAGGCCCTCGGCGCGGCCGGCTCGCGGATGCTCACCGCGCCCTGGGGGGTGCTGCTCGCAGCGGCCGAGTTGCACAACCGGGAGGTGGCCGCCGAGGCGACACGGATGCGGGCGATCGGGCTGATGATGCGGAACGCCACGGTGCCGCTGCTTCTCGGCGCGGTCCTGGCCGTTGTCGAAGCCGGTCGCGGGTTCGGCGGGACCGCGGCGGTCCTCGCCGGGCCGGCTCTGCTCGCCGTCGCGGGTGGCGCCGCCTGGCGGAGCGTCGTGCTGCGGTTCTGGGCCGAGTTGAAGACGTTGGAGATCTGCTTCGTCATCCCGGACATCGAGGACCGGCTCCGCGGTCCGGCCGGAACGGAACCGGCTGAAGGCCCCGGCGCGTGAGGGTGGTCATAACCGCTGGACGACCGCCGCGGCGGTGCTGCTAGCCTTCTGGGCAGGTCATGAGCGCCAGCGCGAAGCCCCGGCTCGCTGGCCGGCAACCCTCCTCCGCGGTGGGGTGCCCCGGGTGAAGACCAGGCACCGGCAGCCGCCGGTGCAAGCGTGGCCTGGCACCCAGGTCAGCAACAGACCAGGGAGACCGATGTCCGCACCACCCTCCACCCCATCCGGCGACGTCGCCGCGTACCCGGCCCGCTTCGCGCTGGTCAAGCGCCGTCACGTCGACCTGATGCGGGTGTGCAGCGACGCCTGTCGCCTCGCGCGCTGAGCGAACGCCACCCTCCTTTCCCCGATCCACCCTTCTCCGGCCCGGCCGTCCGTCCGGCGGGCCGGCGCCGACGCGCACCTCGCGCGTCCATCCACTCTGGAGAGACATCGTGCGTTTCCGTACCGTCCTGACCCGTGCCGCCGCCGTCGGCGCGGCCGCCCTGCTCGCCGTCACCGCGCTCACCGCCTGCGGCAACGACGACACCACCGCGGCCGACAACCCGTACGGCCTGCTCCAGCCCGGCGTGATCCGCGCCGGCACGCTCACCGACGCCCCGCCGAACGTCTTCCTGAAGGACGGCAAGTTCACCGGCTTCGACAACGAGCTGCTGCGCGCCGTGGCCGCCAAGATCGACCTGAAGGTGGAGTTCGTCGGCACCGACTTCTCCGGCCTGCTCGCCCAGGTCAACAGCGGCAAGTTCGACGTGGGCAGCTCCTCGATCACGATCACCGAGGCGCGGAAGAAGACAGTGGACTTCGGCAACGGCTACGACTTCGGCTACTTCGGCCTGGACGTGCCGGCCGGCTCCTCGATCACCGGCTTCGACCAGCTCGCCGGCAAGCGCGTGGTGGTGGTCCAGGGCACCGTGCAGGACGACTACGCCACCAAGCAGAACCTCGACCCGGTGCGGGTGCCCGACTACAACAGCGCGATCAACCAGCTCAAGGCCGGTACCGCCGACGCCTGGATCGCCCCGGCCGAGATCGGCGACAAGTCCGCCGCCGACAGCAACGGCAAGATCAAGGTCGCGGCGAAGCAGCTCAGCCCCACCCCTACCGCGTACGCGGTGGCGAAGGGCGACGACAAGCTGCGCGAGGCGCTGAACAAGGGCCTCGACGAGGTCATCGCCGACGGCACGTGGAGCCGCCTGCAGGCCGAGTACTACCCGGGGCGGCCGGTCCCGGCCGACTTCAAGCCGGGCAGCGGGTCGGTGGCGGTGCCGTCGCCGTCGGCCGCCTCCTGAACCGGTAACCGAGCACGAGCGGGGCGGACGGAGCGGACATGGATCCACTGAGCACGCTGTGGGAGACGTTCTTCGACTGGGACTCGATGCGCGAGGCGCTGCCCGAGATGCTCACCGTCGGGCTGCCCAACACGCTCACCCTGGCGGTCTCCGCCGCCCTGCTCGGCTCGGTGCTGGGCATGCTGCTGGCCGTCGCCGGCATCTCGCGTACCCGATGGTTGCGGTGGCCGGCGCGGGTCTACACCGACGTGTTCCGCGGCCTGCCGGCCGCGGCGACCATCCTGCTCATCGGCGTGGGCCTGGCGCCGCTCGGCATGCAGGTGTGGGGCCCGAACCCCTATCCGCTGGGCGTGCTGGCGCTGTCCCTGATCGCCGCCGCCTACCTCGGTGAGATCTTCCGGGCCGGCATCCTGAGCGTGGAGGCCGCCCAGTTGGAGGGCGCGCGGGCGCTCGGCTTCTCCTGGGGTGAGGCGATGCGTCTGGTGATCATCCCGCAGGGCGTACGCCGGGTGCTGCCCGCCTGGGTCAACCAGCTCATCGCGCTGATCAAGGACTCCAGCCTGGTCTACTTCCTCGGCCTGCTGGCCAGCCAGCGAGAGCTGTTCCGGATCGGGCAGGACTACGCGGCGAACACCGGCAACCAGTCCGCGCTGCTGCTGGCCGGGTTGTTCTACCTGGTGCTGACCGTGCCGCTGACCCACGCGGTCAACTGGCTGGACCGGCGCCTGCGGCAGGGCCGCCCCGCCGCGCCGCCCGAGCCGGACACCGAGCCGGCCGACCTCACCCCGTCCGGAAAGGACCCGCGATGACCACCACGACCTCGGTCAGCCTGGCCGTCCGCGACGTGCACCTGGCCTTCGGCGCGCACCGGGTGCTGCGTGGCGCGGACCTCGACGTGGCCCGGGGCCGCGCGGCCTGCGTCATCGGCCCGTCCGGCTCCGGCAAGTCGACGCTGCTGCGCACCGTCAACCGGCTGATCGAGCCGGACCGCGGTGACGTGCTGCTGGACGGGCGCAGCGTGCTGCGCGACGACCCGGACGCGCTGCGTCAGCGCATCGGCATGGTGTTCCAGCAGTTCAACCTGTTCCCGCACCTGAGCGTGCTGCGCAACATCACGCTGGCGCTGCGCAAGCTCAAGAAGCTGAGCGAGGACGAGGCGGTGGCGCTGGCCCGCGCCCAGCTCGACCTGGTCGGCCTGGCCGGCAAGGCGGACGCGCGGCCGGCGCAGCTCTCCGGCGGCCAGCAGCAGCGCGTCGCCATCGCACGGGCGCTCGCGCTGCGCCCGCAGGTGATGCTGTTCGACGAGGCGACCAGCGCGCTGGACCCGGAGCTGGTCAAGGGCGTACTGGCGGTGATGGCGGACCTGGCCGCCGCCGGGATGACGATGGTCGTGGTCACCCACGAGATGGGGTTCGCGCGCAGCGTCGCCGACACGGTGGCGTTCATGGACGCGGGCGTGGTGCTGGAGGCCGGGCCGCCGGAGGCGGTGTTCGAGGCGCCGGAGCACCCGCGGCTGCGACGCTTCCTGTCCCAGGTGCTCTGACACGCCCCAGCACGGTGAAGCGCCACGACGCGGTGAAGCGCCGCGCCGCCTCAGCCCTTCACCGCGCCGATCAGCACGCCCTTGACGAAGTGCCGCTGGATGAACGGGTAGACAGCGACGATCGGGGCGACCGTCAGCACCACCACCGCCATCTTGATCGCCTCGGTCGGCGGCATGGTCACCCCGCTGCTCGCGCCGGAGGTGTGCGGGGCCTGCCCGGCCAGCAGGTAGCTCTGGAGCACCCGCTGGATCGGGTACATGTCGTTACGGTCGATGAACAGCAGCGCGTCGAACCAGACGTTCCAGTAGCTGACCGCGTAGAACAGGCCGACCACGGCGATCACCGCGCGGGACAGCGGCAGCACGATGCGCGCGAGCGTACGGAAGTCGCTCGCGCCGTCGATGCGGGCGCTGTCCAGCAGCTCCGACGGGATGCCCTGGAAGAACCCGCGCACCACGACCAGGTTGAACACGCTGATCGCCGGCGGCAGGACCAGCGCCCAGATGGTGTCCTTCAGGCCCAGCCCGGTGACCACCAGGTAGCGCGGCACCAGCGGCGGATAGACCAGGAACGGGATCAGGAAGTACGCCAGCAGCCAGCGGTGGCCCAGCGAGCCCGGCCGGGACAGCCCGTACGCGGCGAGCACGGTGACCGTCAGCGCGATGGCGGTGCCGATCACGGTGACGAGCGTGCTGATCCACAGCGCCCGGGTGACCGCGCCACCGGCGAAGATGGTCTCGTACGCGGACGTGTCGATCCCCCGGGGCACGACCACCAGGCCGCCGGCCCGCGCGATGGTCTCCCGGGAGGAGAGGCTGGTCACCAGGATCACCCAGAGCGGGAACAGCACGCCCGCCACCAGCAGTGTGAGCGCGACGGCCTTGAGCCCCTGGCCGACCGGGGTGGGCGGTTCCTGCCACACCGGCCGGCGGGATCGGGTGCCGGACGCCCGGCGGATGAGCGTGGTCATGACTTCGAGTAGATCCCTCGTTCGCCGAGCATGTGCGCCACGCGGTTCGCGGCCAGGATCAGCACCAGCCCGATGACAGCCTTGAACAGTCCGGCCGCCGCACCGTAGCCGTAGTTCCCGGTGGCGATGGAGAAGTGGTAGACGAAGGTGTCGAGCACCTCGGCGGCCTGCCGGCCGACGGCGTCGCGTTGCAGCAGGAACTGCTCGAAGCCGACCGAGAGCGCGTCGCCCAGGCGCAGGATGAGCAGCAGCACGATCACCGGGCGCAGGCCGGGCAGCGTGATGTGCCACAGCCGCCGCCACCGGCCGGCGCCGTCCGCGGCGGCGGCCTCGTAGAGATTCTGGTCGATGGTGGACAGCGCGGCGAGGAAGACGATGGTGCCCCAGCCGACGTCCTTCCACACCGCCTCGACGGTGACCAGGACGATGAACGTGTCCGGGTTGGTCATCACGTTCCACGGTTGCAGCCCGGCCTCGCGCATGCTCTGGGCGAGCAGCCCGGCACCGCCGAGCATCGCGACGAAGAACGTCACCACCAGCACCCAGCTGAAGAAGTGCGGCAGGTAGACGATCGTCTGGATCAGGCCGCGCAGCCGGCTGGACATCAGGTTGTGCAGCGCGATGGCCAGCAGGATCGGCAGCGGGAAGAAGAAGACGAGCTGGAACGCGGTGATCGCCAGCGTGTTGCGGAACGCGTCCCAGAACGCCGGGTCGTCGAACAGCAGCTGGAACTGCCCGAAGCCGATCCAGTCGCTGTGCAGGAACGCCTGCCACGGGTTGTCGCCCAGGTAGGGGTTGTAGTCCTGGAACGCGATCACGTTGCCGGCGATCGGCAGGTAACTGAAGATCAGCAGCACGAGGAAGCCGGGCACCACCATGGCGAGCAGTTGCCAGTCCCGGCGCAGCCGGGTGCGCAGCGGCACCCGGCGGCGGGACGGGCGACGGCGGGGCGGACGGCCCGGTGGGGCCGGCGCGTCCGGCCGGGCCCGTTCGGGCCCGGCCAGGACGGCCGGCTCGTTCACCGGCCCTCCTTGGGCAGCGAGTCGGCGAGCAGTTTGCGGGCCTCCTCGCCGCCGTTCGCCTTCCACTCCGCGACGATGGCGTCCACGTCGCTCAGCGGGCGGCGGCCGCGCAGCACGTCGGTGAACTTGTCCTCGGTGGGCACCTGGTTGGCCTTGTAGGCCGCGGGCATCTCCAGCTTCACCCCGGCCCAGGGGTTGGGCTCCATGTGCTTGACCATCTCGTTGGAGTACGCGAGCACGTCCGGCACGAAGCGCGGGGTGTCCGGGAACGGCCCGATGGTGGGGTTGCGGCCGCTGATGAAGAAGTACTGGTTGGCGATCTCCTTGAACGCCAGGTCGGTCTTGACGGGACCGTTCGGCGACGGGGTGTGGTGTTTGCCCGCCACGCCGAAGTCCCGTAGCTGGGCCTCCTGGCTGCCCAGCGGCGCGGAGCACCAGTTGATGATCCGCAGCAGTTCCTGGACCCGGTCCTTGCCGAGGCCCTTCTTGACGAAGGTGTAGGAGATCGGCTCGTCGTCGCCCCAGACCAGCGGGTCACCGCCGGTGGCGGAGAAGATCGGCACCGGCTGGATGTTCAGCCTGGGGTTGGTCTTCTGGTGCTCGGCCTGGGCGCCCTGCCAGAATCCGACGCCGTCCTGGTGGAACACGATCGCGCCGTTCTTGGCGAACAGCTGCTTGGCGTCCGCGCCCTTGCTGGCCACGATGTCCGGGTGGACCAGGCCGTCCGCGTAGATCTTGGCCATGACCTCCAGTGCGCGGCGGAACTCCGGGGTCTCGTACTTGAACTCGGGGGTGCCGTCAGGCTTGACCCGCCACCCGCCCTTGTGGCCCGGCACCTCGTGGAACATCTGGATCATGGCGAAGACGTCGTTGAACGCCCACACCTTGCGCGCCGGGTCGGTGACCTGCTTGGCCACGGCGAGCAGGTCGTCGAGGTTCGCCGGCACGGCCAGGCCGCGCGCGTCGAGCAGGTCCTTGCGGGTGAACAGCGCCCAGGGGAACGGCCCGTCCGTGGGGTTCGGCACGGACATGATCCGCTCGTTCCAGACCGCGCGCCGCCAGGCCCCGGTGGGGAAGCTCGCCAGCATCGGGTACGCGCCGGCGGCGTCGCCCTTGAGGTGGTCGGTCAGGTCCTCGAAGAGCACCTTGATCGCCTCGGCGAAGCGCGGGATCTTCTCCACCTCCCACCCCGGCACGCACAGCAGGTCCGGTACGTCCCGCGCGCCGAGCATCGCGTTGAGCTTGTCGGCGTACGTGGCGCCGTCCTGGATGGTGAAGTTGACGGGCACGCCCAGCTCGGCGTTCACGGCCTGGAGGTAGGCGCTCTGCGCGACTCCGGGCGGCGCCGGCCCCCAGGCGGGGGTCATCGCGGTGACCTGCTTGCCGCTGGTGCCGGGCTTGTCGGTGATGGCGTCGACGAGGTTCGCCGGATAGCGGGTGTAGCCGTCGGGCACCGGACGGGTGCCCACGATGTCGGGCTTGACGGCGCCGGGCAGGTCCTTGCGGGTGGGCAGCAGGCCGGAGACGGCGTCGAGGTCCTGGGCGGCGCCGGAGCCGGCCGGCTTCTCCGAGCAGCCGGCGAGCAGCGGGCCGGTGGCGGTGGCGGCCACGCCGAGGCCGACCAGGCCGAGGAAGCGGCGGCGGGAGGAGCCCGGGTCGGGGTGGTGCGCGGTCATCGGTCCCCCTTCGGGAAGGGAAGCGCAGTGGATTAGTTCGTATGGATGGTCAACAAACTAATCACGTCGATGAGCTTGCACAAGGGCGGACCGGATCGACACGGCGGTCAGGCCGGGCAGCGGTCGGACAACGCGTAGCGGGTGAGGACCACGTCGCCGATCTGGCGCACCTCGACCACCCGGGCCCGGCGCCCCGGGTGCCACGGGAAGTGGCCGTCCCCGACGAAGCGCGGCGCCCGCCCGTCCCCCACGAAGAACGGCGCCACCACCAGGTGCAACTCGTCGGCCAGGCCGGCGGTCAGGAACTGGCGGTGCACCGAGCCGCCGCCCTCCACCATCAGGCGCGCCACCCCGCGCCCGGCCAGGTCGGCCACCACCGCCTCCGGAGTGGCCGGATCACCGGCGTCCACCACCGTGGACACCGCGCCCACCTGCTCGCGGGCCTTGTCCACCACGCCGCTCGGGCAGTACACCAGCTTGAGCCCGTCACCGGCGGTGAAGAACCGGGCCCGCGGATCGAGGTCGCCGCTGCCGGTGACAGTCACCTTCACCGGCGACGGCGGCAACCCGCGCGCCACCCGCTCGGCGCGCCGGCGCTCGCTGCGCACCAGCAGGCGAGGGTCGTCGCGGCGGACGGTGGCCGCGCCCACCATGATCGCGTCGCACCCGGCCCGGGTCGCGTCGACCCGGTCCAGGTCGTCGTCGTTCGACAGCAGCAGCCGCTCGGTCGTCGCGTCGTCGATGTAGCCGTCGATCGACATCGCGCAGCTGAGCAGCACGTACGGGCGGGTCGTCACGGCACGAACGGCAGGTCGAGGGCATGGTCGGCGCGGGTCACCTTGGCCGCCAGATAGCCCGCGTTCGCCGGTGACAGGTGCACACCGGTGGACACCCGGTCGGCCACCGTCACGCCCAGCCGTTCGAGCTGCGCCGCCTTGTCCGGGTTGTTGCTGAGCAGGGCCACCCGGTCCACGCCCAGCGCGGCGAGCATCTGCGCGGCCACCGTGTAGTCGCGCTCGTCCGCACCGCGCCCGAGCGCCAGGTTCGCCTCGTACGTGTCGAGGCCGCCGTCCTGGAGGGCGTACGCGTCGAGCTTGGCGTACAGGCCGATGCCACGCCCCTCCTGCCGCAGGTAGAGCAGGTAGCCACCGGCCTCGGCGATCCGCTCGACCGCCTCGCGCAACTGCGGGCCGCAGTCGCAGCGCTGGCTGCCGAACACGTCCCCGGTGAGGCACTCGCTGTGCGGGCGGACCAGCGGCGGGTCGGCGTCGACGTGCTCACCGAGCCCGAACGCCAGGTGCTCGCGGCCGTCGACGAGACCGTGGAAGGTGTGCACGCGGGCCGTGGTCACGTAGCCGTCGGGGAACCGGAGCGGAACCGTCACGCGGGTCCGGACCGTCGCGGTGGGCAGCGTTTCGTCCATGGTTCTCCTGTCCTCCGGTCGCCGGGCGGACCCGGCGACGCACACCTCGCTCCCCCACCGTAGGCGGGATCACCGACAGTTGCCGGGCTCGCGCCGAGGCATCCGCCGTGCCAGCAGCACCGTGGCGCCGGGAAGGCTGGCCACGAGGACCAGCGCGCCGTACACCGTGCCGGTCGCCACACCCTGCGCGGCGGTCAGCCCGGCCGAGGCGAACGCCCACGCGGCCACTCCCTCGCGCGGCCCGAAACCACCGACGTTCAACGGCACCGCCATGGCCAGCAGGGCGAGCAGCGTCAGCGGCAGCAGGTGCGACAGCGGTGCCTCCGCGCCGGCCGTGCGGGCCGCCACCACGAACGTGGCCAGGTGACCGGCGAACACCACGGTCGAGGCGACCACCACGCCGGCCCAGGTCCGGCGGCCGAGCACTCCGGAGCGGACGTCGGCGACAGCCGTCCGGGCGGCCCGGGCGAGCCGGGACGCCCCGGAGCGGGGCACCGCGCGGGCGGCGAGCACCAGCGCCAGCGCGACCACGGCGAGCACGGCCGCGAGGGCCGGCAGGTACCGGCGTACCGGCGACGGGAACGCGGCGAGCAGCGCCACCGCGATGACCACCTGCACCACCTGCCCGGCGGTGCGCTCCCACACCACCGCCCGGACGCCGCGGGCCACGTCCCCGGCGTCACGGCCGTGCCGTACCGCCCGGTGCACGTCGCCGAGCACGCCGCCGGGGAGCGTGGAGTTGAGGAAGACCGCCCGGTAGCAGTGCGCCACCGCGGCGCGCATCGGCAGCCGTACGCCCAGCCCACCGGCGACGAGCGACCAGCGCCAGGCGCAGCAGACGGTGGTGATCACGCCGATGCCGAGCGCGGCGGCCAGCGCCGGCGCGTCGATCAGCCGCAGCCCGGCCAGGAACGGGCCCGTGCCCACCGAGGCGACGAGCGCGGCGAGCACCGCCAGCCCGAGCAGCGGGCGTATCCAGGCTCCGTTCAGCCGGGCCCGGCGTGGCCGGATCGGTACGGATGCGACGGCCGGTACGGGTCCGGCGACGGCGACGTGTGACAAACGGTCCTCCCTTGTTCCCACCGGTTGTCACGTGCCAGCAGCCGGTACGGTTCAGCCGGCGAGCAGGTCGGCGTGGTGCAGCACCACCTCGAGCCGGCCGGCGGCGGCCTCGGTGAGCCGCCACTTCTGATACGTCGCGGCGGGCCCGGACAGATGCGGTCGTTCCTCGACCGCCGCGTCGACCCAGCCGGTGAGCCACTCCGCGGCCAGTTCCGCCTGCTCCGGGCCCAGCCGCCACGGGGTCGGCCGCACGAGCGTCTCGACGCCGTGACGGCGGAACGCGGCCACCGTGACGTCCACGGCGTCCGGCCCGAGCAGGACCCGGCCGTCGACGGTACGACGCTGGTGGGCGTTGAACGCGGCGGTCAGCTCGGCGTCCAGCGGGTCCGGCGGGGTGAACTCGGCCCGTCCGGTCACGGTGAGCGCGAACAGCGTCGGGTGGCCGGCGCAGGCCGCCGCCATCCGCTCGACCCCCTCGGCGGTGAGCATGTCCAGCAGCGCGGACGCGGTGACCAGGTGGGCGTCGGCCAGGTCGGCGGCGGTCAGCCGGGTGACGTCGGAGCCGCGCGTGGTCACCGAGACCTCGGTGCCGTCGGCGGCGGTGAGCCGTCCGGCCCGGGCCAGCGCCAGCAGGTCCGCGTCGCGTTCGTGCAGCACCCAGCGCTGCGGGCCGGGCAGCCGGGGCGCGAGCCAGCGGGCCATCGAGCCGGTGCCGCTGCCCAGGTCGTGCACGACGATCGGCCGGCCGGCGGGCAGCCGGTCGCGGACCGCGTCGGCCAGCTCGGCGCTGCGGGCCGCCGCGTCGGCGGGCTCGCGCAGTCGTAGCCAGTCCGCGAAGCCGGGCGGGAGTGAGGTGGTCATGCCGCGGTCGCCTCCTTGAGTACCGTCGCCAGCCGGTCCACGGTGACCGGCCAGCCGGTGAGGGTGTGCCGCCGCTGCCGGGCGGCGCGGCGCAGCCGGTCCCGCAGGCCCGGGTCGGTGAGCCAGCGGCGCAGCGCCGCGGCGGTCGCGCACGGGTCGCCCGGCGGCACCAGCAGGCCGGGCCGGTCGCCGCCGGGGGCGTGCCCGAGCGTGTCCGGCAGGCCGCCGGTGTCGCTCGCCAGCACCGGTACGCCCCGGGCCAGCGCCTCGGTGACCACCATCCCGTACGTCTCCCGCCGGGAGGGCTGAACCAGCAGATCGGCTGCCGCGTACGTGGCGGCCAGGTCGGGTCCGGTGCGCGGACCGGTGAGCCGGACCCGGCCGGCGAGACCGGTAGCGGTGAGCTGTCCGCGCAGCCGGTCGGCGAACGCGCGGTCCCGGTCCGTCGGACCCACCCAGTCGCAGGTCCAGTCCAGGTCGGCCACCTCGGTGAGCGCGGCGGCGAGCACGTCGTGGCCCTTCACCGGGGTGACCGCCGCGACGCAGAGCAGCCGTCCCCCGCCGGGCGTGCCGTCGGCGACGGGCGCCGGGGCGACGCCCGGTGGCGCGACGGTCACCCGTTCGGGGCGCAGCCGGTAGCGGTCGAGCAGCCGGTCGCGGGTCCACTCGCTGGTGGCGACCACTGCGGTGGCCGCCGCCAGTGACCGCGCCTCCGTCTCGCCCTCGATCGGCAGGTGCACCAGGATCACCAGGCGCAGCCGCGCGGCGTGCGGGGCGAGCACGTCCGGCACGGTCGAGGCCACCAGGCCGTCGAGCAGCACCGGCACGCCGTCGGGCAGCCCGCCGAGCAGTCCGGCCAGGTCGGCGCGTTCCCGTGGCCCCGGGTGTGGCCAGCCGCCGGGGACCTGGTGTTCGCGTACCGTCCAGCCGCGCGCGGCCAGGCCCCGGCAGGCGTGCCGGTCGTAGGCGTTGCCGCCGCTGGGGTCCGCCGGGTCGTCGATGTCGCCCGGCAGCACCACGTGGACGACTGTCATCCGGTCAGAGCGACCGCTCGTAGCTCGCCCACGCGATGTGCGACTCGTGCAGGGTGACGGTGATCCCGGCGAGACCGCGCGCGCCCTCCCCCAGCCGGCCGGCGTGCACCGCGTCGGCGAGCCGGTCGGCGATCGTCCGCGCGAGCACCTCGGTGGTGGTGTTCACCCCGGCGAAGGCGGGCTCGTCGTCGAGGTTGCGGTAGTTCAGCTCGGCGAGCACGGCCTTGAGCTGCTCGGTGGCCAGCCCGATGTCGACCACGATCCCGTCGTCGTCCAGCTCGGCGCGGCGGAACGTGGCGTCGACGACGAACGTCGCCCCGTGCAGCCGCTGCGCCGGGCCGAAGACCTCGCCGCGGAAGCTGTGGGCGACCATCATGTGGTCCCGGACGGTCACGCTGAACACGATCACTCCTCGCCGTAGGTGATGAGATGACACAGCGCCGGCAGCTCGCCCGAGGCGAGCCGGTCCAGCACGTCGGGCAGGTCGTCGAAGCGGGACCGGCCGGTGAGCAGCGCGTCGAACGCCGGGTCGGCCAGCAGGTCGAGGGCGAGCGCGAGCCGGTCGGCGTAGCTGCGGTCGGCCCGCCGGGGCGACACGGTGCCGACCTGGCTGCTGCGGATGCCCAGCCGTCGGGAGTGGAACGCGCCGCCCAGCGCCAGCGTGACCGGCCGGTCGCCGTACCAGCTCAGTTCCAGCACGGTGCCCTCGGGGCGCAGCAGCTCCAGGCCGCGTTGCAGCCCGTCGGCGGTGGCGCTGGCGTGCACCACCAGGTCGCGCTCGCCGGTGGCGTCGGCGGGCGTGGCGAAGCCGGCGCCGAGCGCGGCGGCCACCGCGGCGCGGGCCGGGTCGGCGTCGACGAGTTCGACGCGTACGCCGGGGAAGCGGGCCAGCAGCGCGGTCACCGCGCAGCCGACCATCCCGCCGCCGATCACCGTCACCCGGTCGCCGACCAGCGGGGCGGCGTCCCAGAGCGCGTTCACAGCGGTCTCCACGGTGCCGGCCAGCACGGCGCGCTCGGCCGGTACGCCGCCCGGCACGACGGTCACGGCGTCGGCCGGGACCACGTACGCGCTCTGGTGCGGGTAGAGGCAGAAGACGGTACGGCCGAGCAGCCGCTCGTCGCCCGCCTCGACGGTGCCGACGCTGAGGTAGCCGTATTTCACCGGGGCCGGGAAGTCGCCCTCCTGGAACGGCGCGCGCATGGCGTCGTGCTGGTCGGCCGGGACGCGGCCGGTGAACACCAGCGTCTCGGTGCCGCGGCTGACCCCGGAGAAGCGGGTCCGGACCAGCACCTCGCCGGGGCCGGGGGCGGCGAGCCGGACCGGCCGGATCTCGCCCTCGCCGGGGGCGCGGAGCCAGAACGCGTGGGCGTCGACCGTCACGAACTCTCCTCTTCCCCGCATTCCGACCGAGTTGTCGATCATAAACACGGAAGCGGGGCGTCCGCGGTTCGAACCGCCCGCGACCCGATGCTCAGGCGGCGCGCCGGCGCTGCTCCGTACGCCAGGTCTCCGGATCGGCCCGGTCGGCGTGGCGGTCCCCGGCCAGTTCCATCGCGCGGTGGGCAGCGGTCAGCGCGTCACACGGCGCGACCTGACCGTCACACAGCAGGCTCTCGCACCGGCCGGCCTCGTCGGGCCGGTGGGCGACTGCAACGTCGTACGCGGCCCGCCAGAGCAACGGGTCGGTGACTCCCCGTGGCAGGTCGGCGTCCAGACTGGACCTGTTGCGGATCGTGTCGGGCACCGTGTCCCCCTTTGCGTCGTCGCTACCGTCCCAGTGACCGGTTGAGCGCAGATCAAACCTCTCACCTGCGGACACGTCGCGACCAGCGGTGTTTGTCACGCCGGATAGGCGCGCGTCTCGGCTGCCTTGACCGCCGCCCAGACCGCGCGGCCGGGGATCAGTCCGAGATGGGCCGCGGCGGCGGGCGTGACGTCGGCGGCGACCTCGACCGGCCCGGCCAGCTGCACGCGCAGGTTGTCGCCGTGGCGTTGCACGCCGGTGACGGTGGCGGCCCACACGTTGCGCGGGCTGCCCTCCGGCCGGGACGGGTGCAGCGCGACGGCGGCCGGCGGGTACGCGACGAACACCTCACCGTGGACGGTGTCGGCGGTGGTGAGCGTCAGCTCACCGACGGTCACGGTGTGTCCGTCGGCGCGGCCGCGGTGCAGGTTGAGGCCGACCAGCCGGGCCACGTAGTCGGTGCGCGGCCGGGCCGTGACGGTTGCGGCGTCGCCCTCCTGCACCACCCGGCCGTGCTCCACGATGACCAGTCGGTCGGCGAGCACCAGGGCGTCGAGGGGGTCGTGGGTGACGAGCAGCGTCGCGCCGGGGTGCGCGCCGAGGTGGCGCTGGAGTTCGGCGCGGGTGTCCAGCCGGGTCCGGGCGTCGAGCGCGGCGAGCGGCTCGTCGAGCAGCAGCAGCGCCGGGTCGACGGCGAGCGCGCGGGCCAGCGCGACCCGCTGCGCCTGCCCGCCGGAGAGCTGCCGGGGCCGGCGCCGGGCCTGGTCACCGAGGCCGACCCGGTCCAGCCACTCCTGGGCACGGGCGCGGGCGGCGCGCTTGTCCGCGCCCCGGCGGCGCGGCCCGAACGCCACGTTGTCCAGCGCGCTGAGGTGCGGGAACAGCAGGTAGTCCTGGAACACCACGCCGACCGGCCGCCGCTCCGGCGGCGTCCACACCCGGCGGTCCGGCCGGTCCAGGTCGGCGCCGTCGAGCGTGAGGTGCCCGGCGGTGAGGGGGTGCAGCCCGGCGAGCACCCGCAGCGCTGTGGTCTTGCCGGCGCCGTTGGGGCCGAGCAGCGCCACCACCTCACCGGCGGCGATGCGCAGCCGCACGTCGAGGGTGAACCCGTCCCGCTCGGCGACCAGATGCGCGTCCAGCACACTCATGTCGTCCCGACCCATTTGTCGCGCAGGGCGGCGAGGATGACCACGGAGACGGTGAGCAGGATCAGGCTCAGCACGATCGCGGCCTGCAGGTCGGTCTCCAGCGCCAGGTAGACCGCCAGCGGCATGGTCTGGGTGCGGCCGGGATAGTTGCCGGCGAACGTGATGGTGGCGCCGAACTCCCCGAGCGCGCGAGCCCAGCACAGCACCGCCCCGGCCGCCACGCCCGGGGCGACGAGCGGCAGCGTGACCCGGGTGAAGGTGGTGAACCGTCCGGCGCCGAGCGTGGCGGCGGCCTCCTCGTACCGGAGGTCGGCGCCGCGAAGCGCCCCCTCGACGGCGATGACCAGGAACGGCATGGCCACGAACGCCTCGGCCAGCACCACCCCGGCGGTGGTGAACGGCAGCGTCACCCCGAACGTCTCGTCGAGCCACGACCCGACCAGCCCGCGCCGGCCGAAGACCAGCAGCAGCGCCACGCCGCCGACCACCGGCGGCAGCACCAGCGGCACCGTGACCAGCGCCCGGACCAGCCGCCGGCCGGGGAACTCCACCCGCGCCAAGAGCCAGGCCAGGGGTACGCCGAGCGCCACGCAGAGCAGCGTGGCGACGGTGGCGGTCTCCAGCGACAGCCGCAGCGCGGTGAGCACACCCGGCTCGGCCAGCCGCTGGGGCAGCGTGGTCCAGGGCGTCCGGAGCAGCAGGCCGGCGAGCGGCAGGACGAGGAAGGTCAGGCCGAGCCCGGCGGGCACGAGCAGGGCGATCGGCACCCGCTGCCGGCGTACGGTGCGGCTCATGCGCCGGGCGGCGCCTGGAACCCGGCGGCGGTGAGCACGGCGATCCCGGCGTCGGAGCGGACGAAGTCGACGAAGGCGCGGGCGCCGGCCGGGTTCCCGGCGGCGCGCAGCACCACGATCGGGTAGTCGTTCACCGCGCGCGCCGACTCGGGGAACTCGACCGCGTCGAGTCCGGGTGCGGCGCGGACGTCGGTGCGGTAGACCAGTGCCGCGTCGACCTCGCCGAGACGCAGCTTGGCCAGCGCGCCCTTGACGTCCTGTTCGAGCGTGGCGGGGGTGAGCCGCACGCCCGCGGCGTCCAGGGCGGTACGCGCGGCGGCGCCGCAGGGCACCTGCTCGGCGCAGAGCGCCACCTTGACGCCGGGGCGGGCGAGGTCGGCCAGGCCGCCGACCCGGGCCGGGTTACCACGGGGTACGGCGACGACGAGCTGGTTGCGGACCAGCACAGCAGGTTCGCCGTCGGCGTCACCGGCGTCGGTGACCGTCTTCATGGTGGCCGGGGAGGCGGCCGCGAACACGTCGGCGGGTGCGCCCTGGGTGATCTGGGTGGCGAGGCCCGAGCTGCCGCCGAAGTTGAACGTGACGCTGCTGCCCGGGTGGGCGGCCTCGTACTCCTTGCCGAGCGTGGTGAACGACTCGGTGAGCGAGGCGGCGGCGAACACGGTCACCGGACCGGCACCGTCGGGACCGGCCGGTTCGTCCGCGCCGCCGCAGGCGGTCAGGCCCAGCGCCCCCACCAGCGCGGCGGCGAGCGCGGCGCGGATCCACCGTACGGTCACGGGCTTGTCCTTCCCCTGGGGGTGGTGGCGGGGGCGCGCTCGACCACGACGGTGGTCGACTTGATCACCGCGACGGCGACGGAGCCGACCTGGAGGTCGAGGTCGTCCACGGCCTCGCGGCTCATCAGCGACACCACACGGAACGGCCCGGCCTGGATGTCCACCTGGGCCATCACGGTGTCCTTGACGACGGCGGTGACGATGCCGCGCAGCCGGTTGCGGGCCGAGGACAGCTCGGGGTGGCCGGGCGCGCGGACGAACGCTGCCACGTCGGCGCCGTCGAGCACCCGGTGGCCGTGCTCGTCGCGGGTGGCCGGCAGCTTGCCTGCGTCGATCCAGCGGCGGACCGTGTCCGCGCTGACCCCGAGCAGTTCGGCTGCCTCGCCGATCCGGAACACCGTCACGCGCTCACCCTAGCGGCCCGCAGGTGCGAGCCGGAAGGGGCGAGGTGGCTCGCACCCGCGAGCCGCGATGCGCCTCGGTGCCCGGAACTGCGGTTCAGTCGGCCGGGGTGATCCGGACCCGCCGCAGCAGCTGGGCGTTGAGCGCCACCACGATCGTCGAGGCGGACATCAGCACCGCACCCAGCGCCGGACTGAGCGCGATCCCCGCCCAGGCGAGGACACCGGCGGCGAGCGGGATCGCCGCCACGTTGTAGCCGGCCGCCCAGGCCAGGTTCTGCCGCATCTTCCGGTACGAGGCGCGGGACAGCCGGATCACGCCACCGACGCCGCGCGGGTCGGAGCCGGCGAGCACCACCCCGGCGGACTCGATCGCCACGTCGGTGCCCGCGCCGATGGCCAGCCCGACGTCGGCGCGGGCGAGCGCCGGTGCGTCGTTCACGCCGTCGCCGACCATCGCCACCGTCAGTCCCCGGCCGCGCAGCTCGGCCACCGCCTTGTCCTTGTCGGCCGGGAGCACCTCGGCGAAGACCTCGTCGACGCCGGGCCGGAACCCGAGGTCGGCGGCCACCGCCTCGGCGACCGGGCGCGCGTCCCCGGTGATCATCACGATTTTGCGTACGCCGAGGTCGCGCAGCTCGGCCACGGCGGCCCGCGCCTCCGGGCGGACCTGGTCCTCCAGCCCGAACGCGGCGGTCACCTCCGGCGGGCCGCCCTCGGGCAGGCGGACCAGGTGCAGCACCGCGGCGCCCCGGCCCGACCACTCCCGCGCGGCCCGGGCCAGGTCGTCCGGCACCCGTGCGTCGAGTTCGCGCAGCAGCGCCGGACCGCCGACCGCCCAGTCCACGCCGTCCACAGTGGCGCGCACGCCCCGGCCGGTCAGCGCCCGGAAGCCGCGCGCGGCGGGACGGGCGCCGCGGGCGTCGGCGGCGGCCACCAGCGCCCGGGCCAGCGGGTGCTCGCTGTCGGCCTCCACCGCGCCGGCCAGCGCCAGGGCGACCGCCTCGTCCGTCCCGCCGGTGGTGGCCACCCCGGTCACCGTGTGCCGGCCGGTGGTGAGCGTGCCGGTCTTGTCGAACAGGACCGTGTCGACGGTGCGCATCCGCTCCAGCGCGAGCCGGTCCTTGACCAGGATGCCGGCGCGGGCCGACAGCGCTGTGGACAGCGCCACCACCAGCGGGATGGCCAGGCCGAGCGCGTGCGGGCAGGCGATCACCAACACGGTCACGGTGCGTACCACCGCCTGGTCGGGGTCGCCGAGCAGCGCCCAGACCGCGAACGTCGCGAGGCCGGCGAACGCCGCCAGGTAGAACAGCAGCGCGGCGAACCGGTCGGCGAGCACCTGCGCGCGCCCGCCGGAGGCCTGCGCCTCGGCGACGAGCCGCCCGATGCCGGCCAGCGCGGTGTCCGCGCCGACCGCCTCGACGCGTACCCGGAGGGTGGAGTCGGTGGCGACGGTGCCGGCGACCACCCGGTCCCCGGCGGCGCGGGCCACCGGCCGCGACTCCCCGGTGATCATCGACTCGTCCAGCTCGGCGGCGCCCTCGACGATCCGGCCGTCGGCCGGCACCCGCCCGCCGGGGCGCACCAGCACCAGGTCGTCCACCCGCAGCTCGCCGACCGGCACCGGATGCGGCCGCCCGGCGTCGTCCAGGCGCTCGGCGTCGTCGGGCAGCAGCGCCGCGAGGGCACCGAGCGCGCCGCGCGCCTGCCCGACCGCCCGCATCTCCTGCCAGTGCCCGAGCAGCATGATGGTGACCAGCGCGGCCAGCTCCCACCAGAAGTCGAGGTCGAACAGGCCGAGGCTGGTGGCGGCCGAGGCGAGGTACGCGACGACGATCGCCATCGAGATCAGCAGCATCATGCCGGGGGCACGTTCGCGCAGCTCACGCAGCCCGCCGGTGAGGAACGGCCAGCCGCCGTACGCGAACACCACGGTGCCGAGCACCGGGCCGACCCAGCGCACGCCCGGGAACTCGAGCGAGTAGCCGAACCAGTCCATCACCATGTGGCTGGTGGCGACGATCGGTACCGTCAGCGCCAGGCTGAGCCAGAATCGGCGGCGGAACTGCTCCGGGTCGTGCCCGGCGTGCGCGCCGTGCCCGCCGCCGTGGTCGTCCTGACCGCCGCCGTGGCCGCCGGTGTCGTGGCCTCCGTGGTGGCCGGTTCCGTGCTCCATCGGGCGTCACCTCCACCCGCCACCATACCCCCTGGGGGTAACCGCTGGCGTCCGGTCGGCGCGGTGGTCAGCGCTGGGGGCGGGCGCCGACGCTCGGCCGGTCCGCCGGAGGACGGCCCTGCCAGGGCCAGCGGCCGTCCAGCTCCACCTCCAGCGAGAAACTCAGGAACGTGCGGACCAGCACGATCAGCGCCAGCACGCCGACGCTGGTGAAAGTGGGCGACACCGCTACCGTACGGATGATGTCGCCGCCGACCAGGAACTCCAGGCCGAGCAGGATGGCCCGGCCGACCCCCTGCCGGTACGCCCGGTAGTGCGCGACCACCTGGCGGGTCCGGGCGCAGCGCACCGCGAACACCGCCGTGGCGACCGCGACGCCGACCGCGATGACGAGCACCCCGGCCAGGTCGAGCAGTGCCCCGACGTGCTGGACGATCTCCTTCGTCGGCACCCGGCACCCCCGCACCAGCCTGACCCGTCGGCCACGCCCGCGAGCGGGTTTGCCGGTCGGGCAGCCGGTGGGGGGACGTCCGGCCGGGACGGCGGGGCGGGTGCGCCGCCGTCCCGGCCGGCCCGGTCACTGCCCGATGGCGGCCTGCGGCCCGGCGTACGTGCGCAGCAGTGCGGGAACCTGCGCGGCGGGGTCGAGGCGGTAGGAGTAGAAACTCGACGGGGTGAACGCCGAGCCGCCGGTCTCCCGCTGACCGGTGCAGCCGACGCACACGCTGCCGCTCTGGCGTAGTTCCGCGGTGTCGTCCCGGTAGTAGGGGTCCTTCACGTTCTCGTAGTAGCTGTTCTCGATCACCAGCTTGGTACGGCCCCGGGAGTAGTTGCCGTACCCCCTGATGTTCTGCAGGTAGTTGTTGAAGAAGTGGGCGTACTGGACGTTGTCGGTGCTGGGATTGCGCACGTTCGTGTCGTGGATCCAGTTGTGGTGCATGGTGATCCGGGCGGTGACGTTGTCCGTCCAGCCGATGCCGAACGCCTTGTTGCCCTCGGCGATGACGTTCCAGGACACGGTCAGGTTCGTGGTGTCCTTCCGGCTGTCGATCAGGCCGTCGTTCATCCGCGTGATCGTGTTGTGGTCGATCCAGATCCGGTTCGCGGTGTCCATCTGGATGCCGTCGTAGTCGAAGTCCTTGTCGTCCGGGTCGTCCGAGGCCACCCGGGTGTCCCGGATGGTCAGGTTGCGGATGATGACGTTGGCGGTGCCGGCGCCGAGGTGGAATCCGCCGTTGACGATCTGCCCGTTCCGCCCGACTCCGACGATCGTCTTGTTCGAGCCGACCGGGATCTCCCGGCCGTACGGGCTGACCGTGATCGCCGCGCCGACCCGGATGACGTACGGCGTGCTGGACGCCGCGTACCGCTCCAGGTCGGCCTGGCTGGTCACGGTGACCGTGGCGCCGGCCGCCCCGCCGGTGGTGCCGGCCGCGCCGGCGAACCCGTCCGGCGCGTTCGAGTACGGCACACCGGCCGGCGGCGTGGTCGGCGTCGGGGACGGCGCGCCGGTCGTCGGGGTGACCCCGCCGGTGCAGGCGGTGCCGTTGAGCGTGAACACCGTGGGCGCCGGGTTCGTGGCGCCGCGCGAGCCGGTGAAGCCGAACGAGACGCTCCCCCCGGCCGGCAGGGCGGCGTTCCAGTCGACGTTCGTCGCGGTGACGCTCGACGTCCCGGCCGTAACGGTGGCGTTCCACGACTGGGTGACCTGCTGGCCGGCCGGGAACGTCCAGGCCAGCCGCCAGCCGTTCACCGCGTCGCCCAGGTTCGTGATCGTCACGTCGGCGTTGAAGCCGCCGCTCCACTCGCTGCTGACCCGGTAGTCGACCCGGCAGCCGGCCGCCGCCTGGGCGGTGACCGCGGTGACCGCGGTGACCGCGCCGAGCGCCGCCAGCGCCGCGGTCGTGCCGAGCACCAGCGCGGTACGCCAGGGCCGGCCCTTCTTCGTGACAGTCATGCCGTTCTCCAACATCGTGATCACAACGGGTTCCACCCGTCGGTGCCGGCGAGGTATCTCTGCGGTGTGTAGGTGGCGGCCTGGGCGTCGCTGAGCTGCGGCCGGTTGCCGTTGACCGTCGCGCCGGGGCCGGTGTTGCGGTATTCGGAGAAGCGGGCGTTCTGCCAGGTGGCGTCGCCCATGTTCGTCCACGGCTGGGCGTTGCGGACCGTGCCGCTGAGCGTGGACTCCCGGTAGAGCACCTGCGCGCCCTGGCGCCACGGCCGGCCGAGGGTGGTGTTGTTGTTCCCGGTGCCGGTGATCGTCGACCGGTAGAACAGGAAGCCGTACGTCTTGGCGGCATCCGTGCTGGCGGCGGTGACGGTGCCGCCGCTGGAACGCTTCTCGTGGATGGTGCAGGCGTGGAAGACGATCGTGCCACCGCCGAAGATGAAGTCGGTGGTGCCCTCGACGTAGGAGTCGACCACGTACGCCCGGGTGCGGTCGTTGACCAGGAAGGTGTCCTGGTCGCCGAGGAGGCGTACGTTGCGCAGCACCGCACGATCGGCGTTGAGGTGCAGCGCGACCGCCTGCTGGCCGCTGGTCACCGAGCCCTCGTCGAAGTCGTTGGCGATGGTCAGGTTCTCCGCCACGAAGTCGGACCCGTCGACGAACATGCTGGCGCTGCCGGAGGTGCCGCTGCTGTTCGCCGAGTTGTTGAAGACGATCACGGTGTTCGCCGGTGACGTGCCGAGTCCCCGGAACGTGATGTGGGGTTTGTTCGACGGCACCCGCACCACCTGGCGGTAGGTGCCCGGCTTGATGGTGACGACCCGCCGTGTGGTGTTGTTCGCCGGCACCGCGTCGACGGCCTCCTGCACGGTGCGGTAGGTGCCGGTGCCGTCGGCCGCCACGGTCGCCGTGCCGGTCGGCGGCGGTGACGTCGGCGCGGCGGTGGGCGTGGGCGAGCCGGACGAGCCGGTACAGGTGACGCCGTTGAGCGTGAACGTGGCCGGGCTCGGGTTCGTGACGCCGTTCCAGGTGCCGTTGAACCCGGCCTCGACGCTCGCGCCGGTGCCGATGGTGGCGTTCCAGTCGACGTTGGCCGCGACCACTGACGCGCCTGTCGAGCTGGTGGTGAAGCCCCACGCCTGGGTGACTGACTGCCCGGCCGGGAACGTCCAGCCGAGACGCCAGCCGGTGAGGCTGTCGCCGAGATTCCGGATGGTGACGGCGGCGGTGAAGCCGCCGGCCCACTGCGCGGTGACCCGGTAGCCGACCTGGCAGCCCGCGGCGGCCTGGGACGGGCCGGCGGTGGCGACGCCGACGGCGGCGGTCGCGGTGGTGGTGACGAGGACGGCGAACAGGGCCGCCGCCCGTCGTCGGACGAGATGTCTCACGGTTCTCCCCGGGGATCCTGGGTGTGCGGTGTGTCGGCCTCCGCCGTCACCGCCATCGCTGGCGGCGGCCCTCACGGCGGCAGCCGGTGCCCGGTGACGGATGCTGCCCGGCTACCCGTCACCACACAGACGGGGCGGTCCGGCCGCGACAACGCTTTTTCTCGCGCCGGTTTTCCGCCGGGCGCCTCAGCGGGCTGTCAGGTCGGCGCCGACCCGGGTGCCGGTGCCCAGGTAGCCGGTGGACGGCAACCTCCCGTCGGCGCGCCGGGGCCCCTCGGCCGTCCGCGGATCGGTGGACCGCAGCCGGGCGGCGCTCCAGCCGTCGTCGTCCCACGAGTTTCCGGTGGCGGCGACGCGCTCACCGCCCCGGGCCGGCGTCCGGTTGTCCAGGGCCAGGTTCCACCGGGCCGTGCCGCCGGCGCCGGTCAGGTCGAAGCCAGCGCCACCGTTGCGGAACGCGGTGTTGCCGGTGAGGTCGATCCGGCCGGCGTTGGCCTCCACACCGAATCCGTGTCCCCGGTTGCCCCAGGCGGCGTTGTCCCGCACCCGGTGACCGGCCGGGACCGGTTCCCCGCCGCCGAGCGAGAAGCCGTACCCGTTGCTGTCCCAGCCGGTCACGCCCCACCGGTTCTGCCCGTTGCCGTAGGACCAGTTCCGCTCCACGGTGACCGGGTCGGCGAAGCCGCCGAGGTCGATGCCGTCGTCGGCGTTGTGGAAGGTCCGGTTGCCGCGCAGCACGTTGCCCGCGCCGTCGCCG
Organism: Micromonospora globosa; assembly: GCF_000717585.1. Lineage (NCBI taxonomy): Bacteria > Bacillati > Actinomycetota > Actinomycetes > Micromonosporales > Micromonosporaceae > Micromonospora > Micromonospora globosa. Next base: position 504,682 of record NZ_JNZR01000001.1, on the reverse strand, counting down.
AACTTGACCGCGAGCCCCACGCCGGCGCCGCCCGGGTCCGCCGGGTCGTAGCTGCGGAAGAAGTCGCTGTCGAGCACCTGGTTGCCCACTGTGCCCGGGTCGCGCAGCGTCAGGCCGGAACGGGCGTTGTCGTGCACGGACAGGCGACGGAACACGGTGTGGGAGCAGGCCCGGCAGACCCAGGCGTGGCTGCGGGAGCCGCGTACCTCGATGTCCTGCACGGTCCACCAGGCGGTCCGCTGGGTGACGGCCCAGGCGTCCGCGGGCACCGCGGCGGCGTCGAGCACCGGCCGCTCGCCCCGGTACGCGCTGAGCACGATGCGCCGGTCCGCCGTGCCGTCCGTACCGATGGTCACCGGCTCGGTCATCCGGTACGTGCCACCGCGCAGGGCGATGGTCTGGCCGGGCCGGACCACCTCGGCCGCCCGGTTCAGCGTGGCGTACGGACGGCGGAGGCTGCCGTCGCCGTCGTCGCTGCCGTCCGGGGCGACGACGATGTCGGCGTCGGTCACGCCGGTGAGCGCACGCGACGGACGCGGCGACGGGACGGCGGACGGGGCGGCGGACGGCGTTGCGGCGGCCGACGGCCCGCCCCGGACCGGGAGCGTCGGCGCGGCGGCCACCACACCGTCCCGGCCGTCCGGCTCGTGGCGCACGGCAAGGGTGAGCGCGGTGACGGCCAGGACCGCGACCGTGCCGGCGGCGACCGCCGCCTTCGACGACAACGCCCGCCGCAGGCCGCCCACCGCGGCCGGCGCCACGGGCGGGACCGCCACCACCGCCGGTTGCGCTTCGAGCGCCGCGCGCAGTCCGGCGGCCAGGCCGGCCGGCACCGCCAACCCGGCCAGGCCGGGCAGGATCTGCTCCGGCGTGCCGCGGCGTCCGCCCGCGGCGAGGCAGGCCGGGCAGGCCAGGACATGCCGGCTCAGCCGTTTGCGCCACAGCGGCACGAGCGTGCCGTCCCACGCCCGGGCGGCGACGGCCAGGCCGGGGCAGCGCGGCCGGGCCCGCCACGCGGCCAGGACGGTGTACGCCTGCGCGAGCCGGGAGCGCATCCGCTGGATCCGGACCGCCGCGTGGGAGGCGCCGACCCCGAGTGCCTCGCCCACGTCGCCGCGGGTCAGCTCCCCGTCCAGCTCCCGCCACCACAGCGCGAGCACCTCACGGTCGTCGGCGTCGAGCCAGGCGACCGCGGAGAGCACGTCCCGTCGCCGGGCGTCCCGGTCCACCTCGGACAGGGCCGCGCCCGCGGTGTCCGCGTCCGGATCCGGCACCTCCGCGTACGGATCCAGCGGCACCTGGCGGGCCCCGGCCCGGCGGCGGGCGTGTTCGCGGACCTGGCGGATGGCGATGGTGACCAGCCAGGCGCGGAACCGGTCCGGCTCGCGCAGCGTGGGCAGCCGCTCGACGACGCGGAGCATGACCTCCTGCACCACGTCGTCGACATCGGCGTGCCCGGCCAGCGCGCGTCCGACCACGTTGTACACCAGCGGCAGATGGGCGGCGAGAAGCGCGGTGAGCGCGGCCCGGTCACCCTGGCGTGCCGCCGTCACCAGTTCGACGTCCACCGCCGCCGTCACGGCGCACCGCCCTCCGGCTCCCGGGAGACGTGCCACCGCCGGCGATCGTGGGAGCGCGCCCACGAGGCTGGCACAGGGTCACGGGGTTGTAAACCCCGCTCGTGGTCGCGTCCGGGGCGCTCAGTCCTGGGCCTGCCAGCGGTAGAAGACGGTGGCCACCGAGTCCTGCGGGCCCTGCCACCGGTCCGGCCGGTACGGCTCGATGTACGGGCCCAGATCCTGCATCACCTTGCCGAACGCGGGCTTGTCGCCGTGCTGGTCCCGGGTGGCCTCGGCCGCCGACGACTCCTGTTCGAGCAGGTGCACGTAGACGTCGTCGATCGAGTAGAGCCAGCGCCCGGTGACCCCGAGGTCGGCCGGGAGCGACCCGGCGTCGGACTCGGCGAAGACCCGTGCCACGTCCGGCTCGGCGCCCGGCTTGATCCGCCCGACGATCACGGTGAGCGTGGTGTCGGCTGGCGGCTCGCCCTCGGGCGCCCAGTGGTAGAACTCCTTCGCCACCGAGTCCGACGGGTTCTTCCAGTAGCGCGGGTAGGGCGTGACGTACGGGCCGATCTCCTCGGCGATCTTCTGGAAGGCGGGCAGGCCGCGGGTCTGCCCGGAGATCCGCGGGTCCTGCTCCCGCTCGATCACGTGGATGTAGAGGTCGTGGTGCGACAGCAGGTACCGGCCGATGACGCCCAGATCCTGCGGCCGGGTGGCCTGGTCGTAGTGGCCGAACACGCCGCCGACGATCTGCTCGCTGCCGGGGACCATGTGACAGACGATCACGTTGCGGAAGACCATGACTGCTCCTTGGTGGGTGGGTTCGGACGGCGGCGCCGTCACGCGGTGAAGGTGACAGGCAGTTCCAGCAGGCCGCGGAACGGCGAGGCGGCGGGGAGCCGGCGCACCTCGGCCAGCGGCACGCCGAGACGCAGTCCGGGCAGCCGGCGCAGCAGCGCGCCGAGCGCGAGTTCGGCCTCCATCCGGGCCAGCGAGACGCCCAGGCAGTAGTGGACGCCGTGACCGAACCCGAGGTGCGGGCCCCGCACCCGGCGCAGGTCCAGCCGGTCCGGGTCGGCGAAGTGCGCCGGGTCGTGGTTGGCCGCGTTGATCGCCACCCCGACGATCGCGCCGCGCGGGATGCGTACGTCCTGGTAGTCGACGTCCTCGGTGGCGATGCGCGGGCTGGCCACGGGCAGCGGCCCGTCGAAGCGCAACAGCTCCTCGATCGCGGCGGGCAGCAGACGCGGCGTGGCGCGCAGCAGTTCCATCTGCTCGGGGTGGGTCAGCAGGGCCAGTACGGCGTTGCCGAGGAAGTCGGCGGTGGTCTGGTGCCCGGCGAACAGCAGCAGGAACGTGGTGGTGACCAGTTCCGCCTCGGACAGCGTCCCGTCCTGGTCGACCGCCTTGATCAGCGCGCCGATGATGTCGTCGGCCGGGTCGTCGCGTTTGGCGCGGACCAGCCCGGCCAGGTAGTGGTGCAGCCGGAGCTGGGCCTCCTGCACCGCCGCCCGCTCCTCGGCGGGGGGCCGGCTGGTGGAGCCGGAGGTGCGGATGACCTGGGTCCAGTCGAGCACCCGGCCGTGGTCGGCGGGCGGCACGCCGAGCAGTTCGCAGATGACTGTCATCGGCAGCGGGATGGCGAAGTCGTGCATCAGGTCCGCCTCGCCGTGCGGCGCCATCTTGTCGATGAGCTGGTCGACGATCGACGCCACCCGGGGGCGCAGCGCCTCGATCCGCCGGGGCGCGAACGCCTGCGACACCACCCGGCGCAGCCGGGTGTGCTCCGGCGGGTCGGAGTTGAGCATGTTGCGGTTCAGACCCTCGGAGTTCGGGCCGAAGATCTTCAGGTAGTGCTGCTCCGGTCCGTACAGGTCCTTGGACAGGCGCGGGTCGGTCAGCGCGGTGCGGGCGTCGTCGAAGCGGGTGATGAGCCACGAGTCGAAGCGCGGCGAGCCGACCGGGCAGACCGGCCGCTCGGCGCGCAGCCGGGCCAGGGTGGGGTACGGGTCGGCAGCGAACGCGTCGGTGTAGAGCTCGCTCGCCGGCACCACGTCGTCGGTCATCGCCCCTCCCCCGGCTCGCCGGTCACGCTGTGCAGCACCTGGTAGGTGTGCCGGTCGGCGGACTCCCGCAGCTCACGGATGATGCTCAGCAGCCGGTCCCGGTGCGAGCTGCGCCCGAACGCGTCGAGCCGCTCGCGGTCCGCCCAGTCGCTGATGATCAGATAGCTGCGCGGGTCGTCGGCGTCGCGGACCAGGTCCTGGTGCAGGCAGCCGTCCAGGGTGCGGATCTGTTCGGCGGCGGTGAGCCACTCCGCCTCGAAGCGCTCCTCGCAGCCCTCCCGGGTCCGCATCGACAGCACGGTCCGGACCCGGCTCACCGGGCGCTCCCGAACACCAGGTGCAGGTGCTTGCGCAGCGCGTCGGGGTCGACCGGCGCGCCCCGGAACCCGATGTGCCCGTCCGGGCGGATCAGGTACAGGCCGGTGCCGTCCAGCCCGTACGCGGCGCGGAAGCGGCGCTCGGCGTCGCGCACCACGGGCGGGTCGAGCAGTCGCGGTTCGTCGGCGTCCGGGTCGAGCAGCAGGTACGCCTCGACCTCCCCGCCGGCGAGCCGGCGCGCGTCGGCGCACAGGCCGGTGAACGCGGCCAACTGCCCCGCGTCGGCCGTGCGGTCGGCGTAGAGCAGCAGCGTGTGCCGGGTGCCCCGGGTCAGGTCGCGCAGCCGCAGCGGGTGGCCGACGCCGCGCCGGCGCAGCCCGTCGACGTCGGGCGCGATGTCGCCGGGGCGGGGCGCGTCACCGAGCGCGGCCGGGTCGGCGACGGTCTCCCCGACCAGCGGGCTGCCGGCGTAGCTGAGCAGCATGGACATCTCCTGGAGGAACTGCCGTTCCAGGTCGGCGCGGTCCACCTCCTCGGTGCCGGCCATCCGTACCGCCCGGCCGACGATCTCCTCGCCCTCCGGCCGCCGCTCGGTCTCGTAGCTGTCGAGCAGGCCGGGCGCGGCGAGCCCGCGTACCGCCAGGGCCAGCTTCCAGGCGAGGTTCCAGGTGTCCTGGATGCCGGTGTTCATGCCCTGGCCGCCGGCCGGCGGGTGCAGGTGGGCGGCGTCCCCGGCGACGAACACGCGACCGTCGCGGTAGCGGTCGACGATGCCGTGGCTGATCCGGAACACCGACGACCAGCGCAGGTTGCTCGCCCGGGTGCCGGGCGGCGCCAGGCGGTCCAGCGCGGCCTGCACGTCCTCGATCGTCGGTTCGTCGAGTTCCTCGCTGAACCCGGGCGGGGCGTCCCGTCCGCCGGTCTGGGCGAAGAACCGGGGCGGGGCGAGGGTGGCGATGCGGTAGCGGTGCTCGCCGCGCAGCGGTACGCAGACGAGCATCCCGTCCATCTGCCCGTCGGTCATGTGCAGGAACCGCAGCAGGTGCCCGTCCGGCATGTCCCAGTCCACGTCGACGTCCACCAGCATGAACAGTTGCGGGAACCGGCCGAGCCCGCCGGTGAAGGTGAGCCCGAGCCGCTCCCGTACCCGGCTGTGCGCGCCGTCGGCGCCGACCAGGTACGCCGCGCGTACCGTCTCGGTGCCGCCGTCGGCGGTGCGGACTGTGGCGGTCACGCCGTCGGCGTCCTGGGTGAAGTCGACGAGTTCGGCACCGCGCTGCGGGCGGACCCCGAGCGTGGCCAGCCGGGCGGTGAGGATCCGCTCGGTCTCGTACTGCGGCAGGCCGAGGTGGGCGTACGGCAGGCCGGGCAGTTCCCAGCTCATCCGGTGGGTCTGCTCGCCGTTGACGAAGACCGTGTTGCCGGTGAGCCAGATGCCGGCGTCCATGGCCTCGCGGACGACGCCCTGCTCCTCCCAGATCTCCATGGTGCGGCAGTGCACACCGATCGCCTTGTCGGCGTGGCCGGGCGGGGTGGCCTGCTTGTCGATCACCAGGCAGTCGATGCCCCGCCGGGCCAGTTCGACGGCGGCGGTCAGCCCGGTGGGCCCCGCCCCGACGACGAGTACGTCTGTTGTCCTGTGCACGTCGGCCTCCCAGCCCGTGGTGGGTTGTCGGCGGCCGTCCGCGTCGGGCACGACGTGGAACAGCCGGCGCCGGATGTCGAGAAGGAACGGCGCGATCGGCCCGGCCTGCGCCGAGGCGTGGGCCGGGTCGCCGATCCAGGCGAGGAACGGCGCGGCGCCGTCCCACTCGGCGAAGATGTGGTGGATGTCCGAGCCGGGCTCCCGCAGCAGTTGTTCGCGGCGGTAGCCGGGTATCGCCGCCATCCGCCGGACCACCTCGGGGTAGCCGCTGTGGAACTCGGCGAGCCGGTCGAGCGGCACTGTCAGTTCGACGTCCACGTAGACCGGACCCGTCCCGTCCCCGGTCTCGCGCATCAGCGGGTAGCCGGGGTCGCCGTCCGGCTCGGTCAGCGGCCGGAGCAGGTCGGCCAGGCGGGCCGCCACCGGCCCCCGCCGGTACGCGCGCAGCGCCGCCTCGTCGGCCCACTCGGTGACGACGACGAAGCCGCGCGGGTCGAGGGCGTCGCGCAGCAGCTCGTGCCGCAGGTTGCCGACCAGCGCGCCGAGCTGCCCGGCGACCGTCTCGAAGGCCGGCCCGACCGCGGGCTCGCAGCCGGTGCGCGCGCGCAGCCGGAGCATCGTCCTGATCATGCAGCCCCCTCGAACGGTGCCGTCGTCGTGCCGCGACCCTGCCGCAGCGCGCGTCACCCGCTCGTCACCGTCGACCCGCCGCACGTCCGGTCCCGGTGACGCCGCCGGGACGGCGGCGCTTATTGCAAAACTTTGGCAACAAGCCTCGACAGGTCCACCGGCGGTAACTATCGTGAGCGGCATGACTCCTTACGATTTGGACGTGCGGGCCTGGCAGGAGAGCTGGGACCGGCAGCAGGAGGCGTACCTGCCCGACCGGGAGCACCGCTTCGCGGCGATGCTCGACGCCGTCGAGGCGGTCGCCGGCGACCGGCCGCCACGCGTCCTCGACCTCGCGGGCGGCACCGGATCGATCAGCCTGCGGACGCTGGCCCGCCGGCCGGACGCCGAGGTGACGGTGCTCGACCTCGACCCGGTGCTGCTCACACTCGCCGAGGCGGCGCTGGCCGGGCGGGCCACTGTGGTGACCGCCGACCTCAACCGGCCCGACTGGGCCGCCGCGCTGCCGCACCGCGACTACGACGCCGTGCTCACCGCGACCGCCCTGCACTGGCTCGACGGTCCGCGCCTCGCGCGGTTGTACGGCGAGATCCGCGACGTGCTGCGCCCCGGCGGGGTGTTCGTCAACGCCGACCACATGCCCGACGAGGGGATGCCGACGCTGACCGGCCGACTGCACACGCGGGCCGGCGAGCAGCGGGCGGCCCGGCACCGCGCGGGCGCGGCGCTGTCCTGGTCGGACTGGTGGGAGCAGGCAGCCGACGATCCGGTGCTCGGGCCGCTGGTGGAGAAGCGGCGGCAGATCTACCCGACCGGGCACAGCCCGGAGTGGAACCCGCCCGCGACCTGGCACCTGGACGCGCTGCGCGCGGCGGGCTTCACCGAGGCCGGCGTGCTCTGGCGCGGCGGCGCGGACGCCGCGGTGGCCGCACTGCGCTGACCCCGGCGGCGCAGCCGGCTCGGCGGCGACCGACGCCGCGCGGGCGCCCGAGGGCGGCGGGCGGTCAGGACAGCAGTCGGGCCAGTTCGGTACGCGAGCGGACGCCCAGCCGGTGGAAGACGTTGCGCAGGTGGTGGTCGACGGTCCGGGTGGACAGGCACATGCGGGTGGCGATCTCCCGGTTGGTCGCCCCTTCCGCGACCAGCCGGGCGATGTGCAGTTGCTGCCCGGTCAGCAACTGCTCCGGGCCGTGCCGCACCGGCCCGACCGACTCCCCCGCCGCGCGCAGCTCCTCCCCCGCCCGGTCGGCCCAGACGGCGGCGCCGAGCAGGGTGAACGCCTCCCGGGCCCGGTGCAGGTGCGCGCGGGCGTCCCGCGGCCGGCGCCGGCGGCGCAGCTCGCGGCCGAACAGCAGCTCGGTGCGGGCGCGCTCGAACCGGTCGGTGTCGGCCGGGTGCAGCCGCAGCGCCGTGTGGAACTCCCGTTCGGCCTCCGGACCGCCGCGCGGCGCGAGCAGCGCCCGGCAGCGCGCGGCGAGCGCCCGCCGCGACGGGCTCGCCGTACTGCTGGCCCAGTGGTCGAACACGGCGAGCGCGGCGGCCGGCCGCCCGCCGTCGTGGGCGGCGGCCTCCACGAGGTACGGCGTGGCCATCACCTGGACCAGCACCTGCCCCCGGCCGGTGCGGGTACGGGCCAGCGCGGACAGCCGGGCCACCGCGTCGGCGTACCGGCCGTCGATCAGGTCCAGCACGCCGAGCGCCCAGCGGGCGTAGGCGTCCGGCCGGCTCCCCGGCGCGGCCCCGTCACCGATCTCGGCGATCCGGGCCAGCGCGGCGTCCCGGTCGGCGCGGACCGCGGCCAGCACGGCGAGGATGCCGAGGTGCACCTGGGCGCACACGTGCTGGCCCGTGGCGCGGGCCGCGCGCACGCCCTCGCGGGCGGTCTCCGCCGCGGCCTCGTGCCGGCCCAGCCAGTACTCGGCGACCGCCCGCAGCTCCAGCGCCCGGGGCAGCAGGGACAGCTCGCCGCGTGAGCGGGCCGCCTCGGCCGCCCGGCCGGCGAGCCGGTGCGCGGGACCGTCCACTGCGACCAGCAGTGCGGCCGCGGCGGCGCAGACGAGCGCGCCGGGGGTGAGCGCGGGCCCGGTCAGCCGGCCGCCGAGGACGACGACCCGGCGCAGCGCCGGGCCGCCGCGCGCGTGGTCGCCGCGCAGCGTCGCCCCGACGCCCGAGGCGAACGTGGCCAGCAGGTCGAGCTCGGGCGGGTCGCCGGGCCGCCGCAGCGCCTCGGCCCGGCGGGCCACCTCGGCGTACCGGTACTGGTCGCCGGTGACGCAGATGGCCTCGCCGGCCCGGACCAGCGCCAGCAGCGCGGCCCGCCGGTCGGCCGGCGCGACCGCGTCGGCGGCGGCCAGCAGCGTGACGACCGCGGCGGCGGGCGCGTCGCAGCGCAGCTGCATGTCGCCGCGGAGCAGGTCGGCCCGGCCCTCGACGGGCGACGCGGCGGGCAGGCGTCGCAGCAGCCCTCGGGCCTGGTCCGGGTCGCCTGCTGTCCAGGCGCACCGCGCGGCCGCGACTGTCAGTTCGGCGGCGCGGCCGGGGTCGGGGCTCAGTTCGGCGGCGCGGCGCAGCACGACCGCCGCGGCGGCGCGGTCCGGCACCTCGTCGACAGCCGCGCTCAGCTCGGCGGCGAGCACGTCGGAGGGACAGTCGGCGGCGGTGGCGTGGCGCAGCGCCCGGCCCAGCGTGCCCTCGGCGAGCGTGCCGGCCAGCAGCAGGTGCGCCGCGCGCAGGTCGGCGAGCGGCGCGACGGCGGTGATCATCGTGCGGGCGAGCGGGTGCGGGAACGTCACCCCGCCGGGCCCGGTGCGCAGCAGTCCGGCGGCCTCGGCGGGAGCGAGCGCCTCGACCGTCAGCCCGGCCGCCCACGCGGCGCGGACCAGGGTGCCCGGGTCGTCGCCGGGGTCGAGCGCGGCGAGCAGCACCATCCGCCGGGTCGGGACCGGCAGCCGGTCCAGGCGGGCCCGGTACGCGGCGGCGAGCGCGCCGTCCACGGGCGGCGCGTCGGGCAGCGGCGCCTCGCCCCGCCACTGGGCGGGGGTGAGCGTGCCGGCCAGGTCGGTCAGCGCCGCCGGGCTGCCCCGGCTGAGCGCGGCCAGTGCGGCGGCGACCGGCGCGGGCGGCCGCTCGCGGAGCCCGGCGAGCATCGCGTGGCACTCGTGGGCGTCCAGCGGGCGCAGCCGGTGAGCGGGTACGCCGTCGACGGTGGCCGGTGCGGTCGCGGTCAGCAGCATCGCCACCGGCAGCCGGCGCAGCCGGCGCGCCACCACGGCGAGCGTCCAGGCGCTCTGCGGATCGCCGGTGTCGAGGTCGTCCACCGTGCACAGCATCGGCCGGTCCGCGGCTACGGCGGCGAGCAGGGAGCGCACCGCCGCGGCCAGGGCCAGCCGCTGCTCGGCCGGGCACCCGTCGCCGCCCAGCGCCCGGCGCAGCAGCCGGCGTTGCCGCACCGGGAGTGCGGTGTCCGCGTCCAGCACCGGGTCGAGCAGGCGGTGCAGCCCGGCGTAGGGCAGTGTCGCCTCGTCGGCCAGGCCGCCGCCGGCGAGCACCGCGCGCTGCCCGGCCCACCTGCGGGCGTACGCCAGCAGCGCGCTGCGCCCGGAGCCGGGCGGCCCGTGGAACAGCAGGGCGCCGCCGTCGTCGCGGTCGAGGAGCCGGCGGATCGCGTCGCACTCGTCGTCCCGGCCCCGCAAGGCTATATGCACTGTCGATGCAGAAACCATGCATGCAGTGTCACAGATGGGCAACCCGTCGGAAAAGAGGCGGACACGCTCCCGGGGTGGCCGCCGTGGCGACCACCCCGGGAGCGGAGGGGATCAGGAGCTGGGGCAGGTGTTGCGGTACTCCTCGATCGCCGACCCGGTCGGACCGGGGCAGAGGAACTGCTCGTAGCGGGTGTCGTCGTCGACGAACCGCTTCAGCCACGCGACCGTCTGCTTCGCCGTCGGCGTGTTCACGGTCTGCGGGAAGAAGTGGCTCGCGCCGTTCAGCTCCAGGTACGCCTTCTCCGAGGACGCCGGGATGCTGTTGTAGAACGGGATCGAGTGGCTCGCCACCGGTGCCACGCTGTCGCTCTCGCCGCCGATGATGAGCGTCGGCACCCGTACGTCGGACCAGGTCTTGTCCAGGTTCCACGGCGCGAGCGGGACGGCGGCCTGCAACGACGGCCGGGCCGCCGCGGCCTCCAGGCTGCCGCCACCACCCATCGAGTGCCCGGCCACTGCCAGCCGGGAGGAGTCGATCCGGCCCCGGACCGAGCTGCGCTGGGTCAGGTAGTCCAGCGCGGCCAGGAGCTGGCGGCCCCGGCTGTCCGGCTGGTCCAGCCGCGTATTGGTCTCGATGCCGATCACCACGAAGCCGTGCGAGGCGATCCGCGGCCCCAGCCAGCTCAGGCTGGACCACGAGGCGGTGTAGCCGGGCGAGATGGCGACCGCGCCGAAGGTGCCCTCGGCGGTGCTGGTCGGGTAGTAGATGACGCCGCCGCCGAAGCCGGTGACGCTCAACGAGGAGACGTTGATCGAGGAGGTGGCGAACGGCCCGCGACTGGCCTCCAGGATGGCGTTCGTGGGCGCCGGGCCGCGCTCGTAGGGGCTGGCCGCGTTCGCGGCGACCGGGACGGCGAGGGCGCCGCCGGTGGCGAGCAGTGCGGCCACGGCGAGGCGGGCCAGGGCACGGACGGAGGTACGGGAACGGATGGTGGTGGGCACGTCGGTCACTCCTTGCGCCGGAATTACATCGACATGCGTCAGCATCCGCGCCCGGACCGCCGACGCGCATCGGTGAAATCACCGGTCCCCCGGCACCGACGGTGACCCGGCCGTGACATGCACGGCGGACGATTGACCCCATGCATCCGACCCGACGGCGCCTGACCCGGCGGCACCTGCTCGGCGCCACAGCGGCGGCGGGCGTCACCGGCCTGGCCACCGGCTGCGACCCGGACCGCCCGGCGGCCGGGACCGCGGTGTCCGACGACGCGCCCGCCCTGGATCCGGCCAGTTGGGACAGCGTCCGCGCCCAGTTCGCGCTCGACCGCTCCCGGGCGCACCTGGCCACGTTCGTCTTCGCCCCGCACCCGGCCCCGGTACGGGCCGCCGTGGCCACCCACCGCGCCGGCCTCGACCGGGACGCCTCCGGCTACCTGGCCGCGAACGAGGAACGGCTGGACCGGGCGGTGCTCGCCGCGGCGGCCGGGCACCTCGGCGCCCGCTCGGACCACATCGCGCTCACCGACTCCACGACCATGGGCCTCGGCCTGGTCTACAGCGCGATCCGACTGCGACCGGGCGAGGAGGTGCTGACCACCGAGCACGACTTCTACGCCACCCACGAGGCGCTGCGGCTGCGCGCCGAACGCGACGGGGTGACAGTACGCCGGGCCCGCCTCTACCGCGACGCGGCCACGGCCGGGGCGGACGAGATGGTCGCGGGACTGACCGCGGCGCTCACGCCGCGTACCCGGGTGGTGGCGCTGACCTGGGTGCACTCCAGCACCGGCGTGAAGCTGCCGGTACGCCGGCTGGCCGAGGCGGTCCGCGAGCGCAGCCCGGAGGCGTTGCTCTGCCTCGACGCGGTGCACGGGTTCGGCGCCGACGCGTCCACACCGGAGCAGCTCGGCTGCGACGTGCTCGTCTCCGGCTGCCACAAGTGGCTGCTCGGGCCGCGCGGCACCGGCCTGGTCTGGGCCGCCGAGCGGGCGTGGGCCCGGATGACGCCGGTGATCCCCAGCTTCGACAGGCGCGGCATCGGTCGCTGGCTCGCCGGCGGCACGGGTGGGCAGCCCGTGCCACCGGGCCCGGCGCACACGCCCGGCGGCTACCACAGCTTCGAGCACCGCTGGGCGCTCGCCGACGCGTTCGCGTTCCACCGGCGCATCGGCCCGGCCCGGGTCGCCGGGCGCACCCGGGAACTCGCGGACCTCCTCAAGGAGGGGCTGGCCGGGATCCGGGGCGTCCGGCTGGTCACGCCGCGCGACGCCGACCTGTCCGCCGGGGTGGTCTGCTGCGAGGTGCCGGGCGTGCCGGCGGACCGGGCGGTGGACCGGCTGCGGTCGGCCGGCGTGATCGCCAGCAGCACGCCCTACCGGCCGTCGTACCTGCGCTTCGGCGCGACGATCGCGAACGGCGAGCAGGACGTGGAGGCGGCGCTGCGGGCGGTCCGCACGCTGGTCTGAGCCGCTCCGGCTGTCACTCGGTGAACTCGCAGAAGGACAGCACCCTGTCGAACCGCCGGGCGGCGAGGTCGTCGTGGCGGATCAGGAACCGCGCGTTGACGTACTCCTCGTCCGGTACGCCGAACTGGGCCAGTGGCACCCACTCGCGCATCACCCGCTGCTCCTCCTCGTACAGAGCCACCATCTGCTCCTGGCGGGGTAGCGACCTCGCCTGCCGCTCCCGCTCCATCATGATCACCTCGGGCGGGTCCTGCGCCGAGATGGTTTGACATCCTCTCCGCCCTAAGGGACGGAGATTCCCTCCACGCTGCGCGTGGAACACGCGGCGTCCGGGTGGGTTCCCGCTTCGTTGCGCGCCGCCGGGACGAGCCCCGGTCTTACGTGCGCTCCACGGGCGTTGAAGTCCGCCTGCCCGGCGGCCTTGACGTTCTTCGCGGCGTTCACGTCCCGGTCGTGGGCTGCCCCGCAGGGGCAGTCCCACGCTCGGACGTTGAGCGCCATCTTCTCGTTGATCCGGCCACAGTCGGAGCACATGCGGGTGGACGGGAAGAACCGATCCACCCGGCCGAAGGTGCGTCCGTACCGGGCGGCCTTGTACTCCATCATGGCGGTGAAGCTGGCCCAGCCCGCGTCGTGCACGGACTTCGCGAGCCGCGTCCGGCCGAGACCGACGACGCACAGGTCCTCGACGTACACCGCTTGGTTCTCGCGGATGATCGCCGTGGACAGCTTGTGCTGCCAGTCCCGCCGCATGTCGGCCACCCGGGCGTGCGCCCGTGCGACCTTGACGACGGCCTTCTTGCGGTTGGCCGAGCCCTTCTGCTTGCGGGACAGGTCGTGTTGCAACCGCTTGAGCTTGCGCGCGGCCCGGCGCAGGAACGTCGGCGCCGCCACCTTCGTGCCGTCCGAGAGCACCGCGAAGTGGGTCAGGCCCAGGTCGATCCCGACCTCGGAGTCGACCGGCGGTAACGCCTCGTCCTCGCCCGTCTGCACGACGAACGACGCGAAGTACCGTCCGGCCGCATCCCGGATGATCGCCACCGATGACGGGTCTGAGGGCAGCGTCCGGGACCAGCGGACTGCGAGGTCGCCGATCTTCGGCAACCGCAGCCGGTCGTTGTCGAGGACCTTGAACCGGGAGTTCTTCGTGAAGCGGATGGCCTGCCGGTTGTCCTTGCGGGAGCGGAACCGGGGAGGTGCGACCTTGCGGCCCTTGCGCTTGCCCGTGATCGAGTTGAAGAAGTTGCGGTACGCGGTGTTCAGGTCCGCCAGTGCCTGCTGCAACACCACGGTGGAAACCTCTCCCAGCCACGCGCGTTCCGGCGTCGCCTTCGCCTCGGTGATCAGACGCCGGGACAGCTCCCCGTCGGAGATGTACTTCTCCCCCGCCTCCCGGGCCTGCTGACGCAGGCGCAGCCCGTCGTTGAACACAACCCGCGCGCACCCGAACGCCCGCGCCAGCTCGATCTGCTGGCCAGGCGTCGGGTACACGCGGTAGTTGTACCGGAGCTGCACACACACAAGTGTACACAAGGTTACGATGGCGACTATGAGTGACACCCGCGAAAATGAGATCAGCGTCCGCGAGCTGCGCAAGACGCTCGCCGGAGCGCTCAACGGCGTCGCCGTCTACGGCAAGACCCTTTACGTGACCAACCACGGACGCCGGATCGCTGCCATCGTGCCGGTCCCCGTGGCCGAGCAGAACGAGCGGGCGCGAGGTTAAGGCACTGCTCGGGCCTTGGCGGCCCTCCCAGCGCGGGCCTTCCCCGGCCTGAAGGCCGGAGCACTGGCCCGCACTTCGGTAGCCGCCGATGAAGACGTCCTCCGGCAGCCACGACTGCCGCTCCGGCCAGAGCTGCTCGGCCAGCGCACTCATTGAGGTGCGGCATGTCGCGCAGCAGCCGGATCTGGGTGGCGCTGAGCCACTCCTCCGAGCGGTCCAGCCAGTCCGGCAGGTCCGCCTGGACGGCGGCGTACATCTCGTGCTCGGGGGCGAGGAACGGCTCCAGGTCAGGGGCCTTCGCGTGGCCGCACCGCCGGTGACCAGGTCACGTCGTAGCGCTCGGCGGCCACCGCCTCGGCGAACGCGGTCGCCGCCGCCGGCGAGCCGGCGATGCGCCAGTCCTTCTCCTTGTCCACCTCGAACCAGATCAGCCCGATCAGGTTCGGATAGCGGGGCAGGGCGCGGAACGTGTCCCGGATCCACCGGGCCTTGTGCCCGGCGGCGTCGGCGGCGCCGGTCTCGGTGACCACGAGCGGCTTGCCGGTGACCTTGCGGATCTCCGCGATCGTCGGGCCGAAGATCTGGTCGAACGACCAGTACGTCTTGGTGAAGGCGCCGCTGCCGTAGTAGCCGGTGACACCGACCCAGTCGACGTACTCGTCGCCCGGGTAGAGGCCGGTGAGCCCGGCGGTCGTCTTGTCCCAGCGGGCGTTCGGGCTCCACACCCAGGTGACGTTCGTGGCGCCGGCCTCGGCGAAGACGTCGTGCACGTGCCGCCAGGCGCGGACGTAGTCGCCGGGGCGGTTGCCGTTGGCCCGCTCGCACCAGGGGTACCAGTCGCCGTTCATCTCGTGCGCGAAGCGGATCGCCACCGGGTAGCCCAGCGACCGGACGCCGTCGGCCCAGGAGCGCAGGTACGCGTCGAAGTCGCCGCGCGCGATCCGGGACAGCCGGTAGTCCGGCTGGGTGGCGCGCAGCCGGTCGATCTGCCTGTCGGTCAGCTCGGTGCGGCGGGCCGCCTTGTCGACCGTGTGGTCCCACGGCTCCCAGCCGAGCATCGGCATCATGCCCCGCTCGGCGATCCGGTCGAACAGGCTCCGGTCGAACGCGGCCGACACCCAGTCCGCGCCGAAGAGCATCACCTGCGGCGACCGCCCGGCCGCGTCGGCGAACCGGTCGACCGGCGCGAAGTCGTACGGTCCCTTGTCGGTCATCACCCCGAAGAACGCCTGCCCGGCCGGCGGGAACGGGCCGCCGCGCGGGCTCGGCACGACCGCCGCCGGCACGTCGGTGCTCGCCTGCGGCGTCGCCGGGGCGGGCCGCCGCACCGCGGCGTCGGTGGCCGGGTCGCGCCACGCGCCCGGCGCCACCACGAAGGCGTACGCGAGCAGCAGCACTCCGGCCAGCGCCAGGCCCATCCGGGGCAGCGTCGGCCTCAGCACGGCACACCACCCTCGGCCACGGTCCGGGGCACCACCTGGGGCTCCCGGGTCACGCCGGCTACCCGGTCCCGGCGCGCCCGCAGACTCTCCACCCAGGAGATCAACGGCGGCGCGAGCCCGGTCAGCAGCGTCAGCGCCGGCCATACCCGCAGCAGCGGGTAGTCGTGGTCCAGCGCGAAGCTCGCCGCGAGCAGTCCGGCGGCGGCAAGCGCCCAGCACAGGTGCAGCCGGAACGTACGCGGCGACTCGACGGTGCGCAGCGCGCCCTTGGCGGTGACCACGAAGCCGAGTTTGCGGCGCAGCAGGGCGCCCACCGCCGCGGCCACGTAGACCGGTCCCGCGAACAGCGCGAGCGCCATGCCGGCCATGCCCACCTCCTCCCGCTCGTGCGGGGCGATGTTGAAGCGGCGCAGCCACAGCCAGAGCAGGAACCAGGTGCCGATGGTGGACCCCCACAGCGTCGCCCAGACCTGCGGGTCGAGGCGACCCGCGTCGACGCCGGTCAGCAGGTACAGCGCGGTGGCCGCGTTACCCAGCAGCAGGCTCACCGCCACGCTCGGGTAGTAGAACTGGAGCAGCCGGTACTGCCAGCGACGACGGGACGGCAGGTCGCGCGGTGTGCGCAGCTCGCGCCGGAGCAGGATCTCGCAGATCCCGGCCGCCCAGCGCTTCTGCTGGTTGAAGTAGTCCGCCCAGGAGGTCGGTCCCTCGCCGAGCGCCACCACGTCCGGGGTGTAGACGCCCTTCCACCGGTTGCCGGTGGCCGGGTTGACGGCGGCGTGCACGCGGATGCTGGTGAGGTGGTCCTCGATGATCGAGTCCTGGTAGCCGCCGATGGTCCGCCAGGCCGCCGGCCGGTAGAGGTGCCCGGTGCCGGTCAGCAGCGGCGCGTCCAGGCCGTTGCCGCCACGGGCGATCAGCCCGTTGTAGAGGTACTGCTGCACCGAGGCGCCGTGGGCGACGAAGTTCTGGTGCATGTTGCCGTACACCTGGGGGGTCACCACGAACGCGACGTCCGGGTCGCGGAAGTAGCCGAGCGTGCGTTCCAGGAAGTTCGGCAGCGGCACGTGGTCCGGGTCGACGTTGGCGACCACGTCGTAGCGGTGCTCGTGCTCGGCCCGCCAGGCGTTGTGGTTGCCGGACTTGGTGCGGGCCCGGAACTCGCCGCCGGGCCGGTTGTACTCGGGCCGGCCCTTGCGGGTGAAGTGGCGTACGCCCAGCCGCGCGGCCATCGCCCGTACCGCCGGGTCGTCGCCCTCGTCGAGGATCCACACGTCGACGTGACCGCAGTAGACGATCTCCCGCAGTCGGCGCAGCGTCCGCTCGGCGACCTCGATCGGCTCCTTGCTCGGCACGATGGTGGTGAGCAGGGCGACCCGCAGGCCGACCGGCGGGTCGACCGGCACCGGATCCCGGGCGTGGAAGGCGAATACCCAGACCACCACGTTCTGCGCCAGGCGGATCAGCTCGACGCCGACGACGACGCAGAACGCGAGCCGGGCGGCGACTGTCTGCCAGCCGCCGAGCCCGACGACGCCGGGGCCGGGTACGTGCTGGGGCAGCAGCAGCCAGCCGACGAAGACCAGCCCGGCGGCGCTGTTGACGAGCACCAGCAGCGTCAGCACCAGCCGCGCGGTGACCGAGGCGGTGGGCCGGAACTCGACCGCCGCGTCGGGGCGCCGGGGCGGGCGCAGCGGACCGGCGGTGGCGCCGCAGCGCGCGTACGCCAGGCGGGCGCGGACGTTGCGCTGCCGGCGGTCCGGATCGGCCGGCGTCCCGGGCGGGACGGGTGCGATCGGGCGGGCGCCCGGCGGCCCGGCCGTCGTGGCGCGGGACGGGCGTGTATCGGCGGCGACGGCCACGTTTCCCCCATGGTCTGCTTCCGGCTCAGGAGCCGACCGAATGCTAAGCCGACAATCAACCGCAAAAAGGGCGAATCAGGCAGACATCGCCCGTTCGTCGACCGGTCACGCGGTCAGCCGGGAAGCTGGGCCGCCACGGCGAGCAGCGCGACGAGCACCAGCACGGCGACGACCCCGGCGGCACGCGCCCGGGACAGGGCCACCCCGCCGAGCACCGCCCAGGCCGGCACCGTGAACAGCAGGTTCACCGCCGACCAGACCGGCACTGCCTGCGCCAGCGCCAGCAGCCCGAGCGCCGGCACCAGCGCCCAGGCGGTGCAGATCGCGGCGGCGTACCGCAGCGGGAGGCTGAACAGGGCCAGCCCGGCCAGCACGCCGCCGAGCGCGGCGACGCCGAACAGGTCCCCGGGCGTGGCCGCGAGCACTGCGGCACCGGGACGGGCGCCGGACGCGAGGCGCCCGCCGTCACTCAGGCCGGAGGCGAGCAGCGCGGCGACCGGGAGCAGCCCGAGGGCCACGGCGGCCAGCCACCGGAGAGCACAGCGGCGACGGAACGCCAGCACGACCCAGCCGTGGCCGGCGAGCAGCAGCAACGCCACCGGCTGGCACACGCCCAGCAGCAGCACCGCGCCCGCGTAGGGCACGAGCCGGCGCGCGCCCGGCCGGTCGAGCGCAGGCACCAGCAGCCAGGTGGCGAGCACGGCGGCGAACACCGCCAGGGCGTACGGCTGCGCCTCCTGCGCGTACCGGATCGAGGCCGGCAGCACCGCGAAGATCACGCCGGCGAGCAGGCCGGCGGCGGGCGTGGCGATCCGGGCGGCGAGCGCGCCGACGAGCGCCGCGGCACCGACCATGGCCAGCAGGGACGGTACGCGCAGCGCGAGGTCCGCCGCGCCGAACAGCGCCGCCCAGCCGCGCATGAGCAGGTGGTACGGCCCGAGCGCGAGGTCGTCGCCGGTCAGCGTGACGCCGATCCCCGGCCAGGGCGACGTGGCCGCGCGCCGGGTCGCGAGTTCTCCGGCGCTCGCCCCGGATTCCGTGATCCGCGCGGCGCCGAGCGCACCCATCAGGACCGCCGGCACCAGCCACGCCACGATCCGCCACCGGAGCACGCCGGTCGCGGCGCGGACGGTGACCCGGCGCGGCCGGTCCTCGCCCCACGGATCCTCGACCGTGGCGTCCCCGAGCCGGGGCAGGACCATTGTGTCCGCGTCCATCATCGTGACTCACGCATCCCTGTGGGTGCCGGCGACGGGGATCCAGCCGACCGGGCGGCGAGGCGCGATCCGCGCGTGGCGGGCGGCACCGGAAGCCCCGGGTCACGGGCTGGATGACATCCTGGAGCCTACTGAGTCAAAAACGGCATAACGCCAATATGCACTGAAAGGGTCCGCCGGCCGCCCCGTGGACGACCGGCGGACCCGGCTCAGCGAAGGTCGGTCGTCGTCCAGCGGGGCGAGGCGGCGGTGATCGCGGCGGTGTCGCCGGTCAGCGTCGTCCGCGCCTGGGCGTCGCGCCGGGCGCTCGTGCCGACCCAGACGTCGACCTCCCCGGGCTCCACCACCCGGGTGAGCGTGCGGCCGGTGAACGCCAGCCGCGTGGTGGGGACGGTCAGCTCGACGGTCACCGAGGCGCCCGGCTCCAGGCGCACCCGCCGGTAGCCGAGCAGCTGCGCGACCGGCCGGGTCACCGAGGCGACCAGGTCGCGGCCGTAGAGCTGCACCACGTCGTCACCGGCGACCGGGCCGGTGTTCGTCACGCGCACCGACACCCGCAGCGCCCCGTCGGTCGGCACCTCGGCCGGCACGGTCAGATCGGTGTACGCGAACGTGCTGTAGGACAGCCCGTGCCCGAACGGCGCCACCGGAGTCGCCGGCAGGTTGGTCCCGTTCATGCCCTCCCCCAGCTCCGGGTGCAGGTACGAGTACGGCTGCGCGCCGGCCGAGCCGGGCAGGCTGACCGGCAGCCGGCCGGACGGGTTGACCCGCCCGGAGAGCACACCCGCGATCGCCCCGGCGCCCTCCTCGCCCGGGAAGAACGTCTGCACCACCGCCGCGCACCGGGACAGCGCCCAGCCGAGCGCGTACGGGCGGCCGGTGAGCAGCACGAGGACGACCGGGGTGCCGGTGTCCAGCACCGCCTCGACGAGCTGCCGCTGCACGCCGGGCAGCTCCAGGTCGTCCCGGTCGCAGCCCTCGCCGACGGTGCCGCGGCCGAACAGGCTCGCGTGGTCGCCGACCACGAGAACTGCCACGTCGGCGGCGGACGCGGCGGCGACCGCCTCGTCGAACCCGGACCGGTCCGCCGAGTCCACCTCGCAGCCGGCCGCGAAGGTGACCCGGTCGGCGCCGAACTCGGCACGCACCGCCTCCAGCACTGTCGGCACCTCGAACCCGGTCTCCACGCCCGGGTGGTGGGCCAGCACGTGGTTGAGGAACGAGTAGCAGCCGAACAGCGCGCCCTGCCGGTCGGCGTTCGGGCCGACCACGGCCACCCGCCGGCCCGCCGGCAGCGGGAGCACGCCCTCGTTGGCGACCAGGACGACCGACTCCTCGGCGAGCCGGCGGGCGATCGCCCGGTGCTCCGGCGAGTCGAGGTCGATCGCGCCCGGCGGCTCGTCGTCGAACGTGGCGTCGAGCAGTCCGAGTTCCTGCTTCTGGCGCAGGACCCGCAGCACCGCCCGGTCGACCAGCGCCTCGTCGACCTTGCCGGCCCGCACCGTCTCGGTCAGGGTCAGGTAGGCGTCGCCGGTGGGCAGCTCGATGTCGAGGCCCGCGCTCAGCGCCTGCACGGCCGCGTCCGCGTTGTCGGCCGCGACGTGGTGCAGCAGGTTGAGGAAGGCGACCCCGTAGTAATCGGCCACCACGGTCCCGTCGAACCCCCACCGGTCCCGCAGCAGGTCGGTGAGCATCGTCGGGTCGGCGGCGACCGGCACGCCGTCGATCTCCGCGTACGAGTGCATGACGCTGCGCGCGTCACCGTCGAGGATCGCCATCTCGAACGGAGGCAGCAGCACGTCGGCGAGTTCCCGGGGACCGGCGTGCACCGGGCCGAAGTTGCGCCCGGCCCGCGAGCCGGAGTAGCCGGCGAAGTGCTTCAGCGTCGCGAGCACGCCCTGCGACTGGAGCCCTCGCACGTACGAGGTGCCGATGGTGCCGACGAGGTACGGGTCCTCGGCGATGCACTCGTCGACCCGGCCCCAGCGGGGATCCCGGATCACGTCGAGCACCGGGGACAGTCCCTGGTGGATGCCGAGCGCGCGCATCGAGGCCCCGATCGCCGCCGCCATCTCGGCGACCAGATCGGGATCGAACGCGGCGCCCCAGGCCAGCGGCGTCGGGAAGGTGGCCGCCTTCCACGCCGACAGGCCGGTCAGGCACTCCTCGTGCACGATCGCCGGGATGCCCAGCCGGGTGCCGGTCACCAGGTCCCGCTGGAACTTCCACAGCCAGGCCGCGCGGGCCGCGGCGTCGACCGGGCGGGTGCCGTAGGCGCGGGTGAGGTGACCCAGCCCGTGCCGGGAGAAGTCCTCGAGCCGGCCGGTGTCGGCGAACTCGCCCTGCAGGGGCGCGACCGCCTCACCGTCCTCCTTCTCCCAGAACCCGACGAGCTGCGCGACCTTCTCCTCGATCGTCATGCGAGCGAGCAGTTCCCGTACGCGCGCCTCGGCGTCGTGCCCGTCCGGCCGGTCGTGGTCCGAACCTGCCTGAGCCGGTACCGGCCCGTCCACCACCGCGTGGACCTCTGTCATGGTGTGCCTTTCCACTGGTTGTGCTGGTACCGCTGCCGCTCAGCCCTTGACCGCGCCCTGGAGGCCGCCCACGATCTGCTTCTCCGCCAGGGTGAAGAACAGCAGCGCCGGCAACATCGCCAGCGACGTGAAGGCGAGGACGCCCGCGGTGTCGGTGGTGTACTGGCTGGAGAAGTTCTGCACGCCCAGCGGCAGGGTGTGCAGGTTGACGTCCCCCAGGACGAGCAGCGGCAGGAGGAACGCGTTCCAGCTCGCCACGAACGCGAGGATGCCGACGGTGACGACCGCTGGCCGCGACAGCGGCAGCACGATCCGCCAGAGGAAGCCGAGCCGGCCGGCGCCGTCGATGGCGGCCGCGTCCTCCAGCTCCCGCGGGATGGCCGACAGGAACGGCCGCAGGATGACGATCGTCAGCGGCAACGAGAAGGCCACCTGCGGGAGGATCACCGCGTAGTAGGAGTTGATCAGGTTCAGGTCGCGCAGCATGAGGTACAGCGGCAGGATCGCCGCGCCGGCCGGGAACAGCAGGCCGAGGGTGAAGAAGGTGTAGAGCCCCTCGCGGCCCCGGAACGTGTACCGGGCGAGCACGAACGCGGCGGCCATGCCGAGCACCACCACGCCGAGCGTGGTGCCGAGGGCGACCACGGCGCTGTTGAACGCCTGCTTCCAGAAGCCGCTCTGCGTCAGCACCCGGTAGTAGTTCTCCCAGACCCACGGGTCCGGCAGGCCGGCCGGGTCGTTCACGATCTGCGGCGTGGTCCGGAAACCGCCGACGACGACGTACACGACGGGTGCGATCGAGACGGCCGCGACCGCGAGCGCGAGCGCGTACGTCAGCGGCGCGCTCCACTGGACCGGCCGGCGCCCGGCCGAGGGGGCGGGTACGGAGTTCACGGCCACTGTCACTTCCCCTTCCGGGTGATGGCGCCCTCGATGTCACGGCGGAGCAGGAAACGCTGGAACAGCAGCGCCGCGACGAAGGAGATGGCGAACAGGATCACGGCCACCGCGTTGCCGTAGCCCCAGAGCCGGGCGAAGAAGCCGTTGTCCACCATGTACGTCGCCATGGTGGCCGAGGCGCCGAGCGAGCGCACGGCCGGCACCGAGGTCACCCAGACCATGTCGAAGACCTGCAACGAGCCGATCATCGACAGGAACATCCAGATCCGGATGGTGGGGCCGAGCAGCGGCAGCGTGACGTGGCGCTGGATCTGCCACCAGCTCGCGCCGTCGATCTCCGCGGCCTCGTTCAACTCCTGCGGCACGTTCGACAGGCCGGCGAGCAGCAGGATGATGGCGAAGCCGACGTACTTCCAGGTGAGGACGAACAGCAGCGTCCAGATCACCACGTCCAGGTCGGCCAGCCACGCCTGCACCAGCCCGCCGAGCCCGATCGACTGCAGCAGCGCGTCGAGCGTGCCGTTCTCGGTCAGGATCAGCTTCCACATGATGCCGACGGTGACCTCGGCCAGCACGTACGGCACGAACACCAGCAGGCGGAACGCCGAGCGCCCGCGGAAGCGGCGGTTGAGCAGGAGGGCGATGCCCAGCGCGACCGGGCCCTGGATCAGCAGCGACCCGAACACGATGATCGCGTTGTTGCGCAGCGCGTCGAGGAAGATCGGGTCCTGGAAGGCGAGCGTGTAGTTGCGGAAGCCGACGTACTCGGTGGGCGGGCCGACGCCGCGCCAGCGGAACAGGCTGTAGTAGAACGCGAAGCCCATCGGCACCAGCACGAACATCACGTAGATGACGATCGCGGGCGTGGTCAGCCCGATGATCTCGTACCACTTGCGACGGGTCTCGGCGCGGCGGGAGGCGGCCCGTGCGCCGGGCCGGAGGCCCGCCGGCGGCGCTTGCGCACCGACGGCGGGCGTACGGGTCTGCGATGCGGACGTCACTTGCTTGCGGCCGCCTTCATGGCCGAGACGACCTTCTCAGGTGTCCCGTTGCCGGCGAAGATCGCGACGATCGCGTCGTTCATCGCGGTGCCGACGGTGCTGCCGTAGGCGGTGTCCAGCCAGAGCTGCACGTAGGTGGCGTCGGACGTGGCCTGGAGGATCGACTTCAGGGCCGGGTCGGTGACGCCGTCGGCCGCGCCCTTGGCGACGGGCAGGCCGGTGCCGGTGGCGGCGTAGCCCTTCTGCACCTCGGGGCTGACGAGGTACTTGAGGAACTCGACGCACTCGGCCGGGGCGTTCTTGGAGCAGGCGAACCCGTCGCCGCCGCCGAGGGCCGCCTTCGGGTCACCGGCGGAGCCGGAGATCGCCGGCACCGGGAACCAGCCGAGGAACTTGCCCAGGGCCGCCTTGTCGGTGGCGACGGTGTCCAGGGTGCCGCGGTTCCAGTCACCCATCAGCTCCATCGCGGCCTTGCCGTTCGCGAGCAGGCCGTTGGCGCTGGTCGGGTCGTTCTGACCCGGCGTGGCGATGAAGTTGTTCTGGAACGGCTTGGTGTCGATGAAGGTCTTGAGGTCCTGGCCGGCCTTGACGAAGCACGGGTCGTCGAAGTTCCGGTCCTTGGTCGCCTTCTTCAGCGTGTCGACCGAGCAGGCACGCAGCGCGAAGTTGTACCACCAGTGCGCGGCGGGCCACTTGTCACCGGCGCCGAGGGCGATCGGGATGACGTTGATGGTCTTGAGCTTGGTGACCGCGGCGTTGAGTTCCTCGAAGGTGGTCGGCGGCGCCGTGATGCCCGCCTTCGCGAACATGTCCTTGTTGTACCAGATGCCCTCGATGCCCATCCGGTACGGCAGGCCGTACTGCTTGCCTTCGACCTGCCAGATCTCGGCGGCGTTGCCGATGTCGGCGACCTCGCCCTTCACCTGGTCGGTGATGTCCTTGAGGTAGTCGGCCTCGACCTGCTCGCGCATCTCGCCGCCGCCCCACGCCTGGAAGATGTCCGGCGGGTCGTTGCTCAGCAGCGCGGCGGGGAGCCGGGTGCGCTGGAGCTGGTTCGTCTCGATCGCCTCGATCTCGATCTTGACGGTCGGGTGGGCCGTGGAGAAGTCCTTGGCGACCTTCTCCCAGTACGTCTTGCCGGGCCCGTCCTGCGACGCGTTGTGCCACCAGGTCAACGTCACCGGGTTCTTGTACAGCTCACTCTCGGCGGCCTTCTCCTCGTCGCCACCACCACTGCACGCGGAGGCCAGCAGAGCACTTGTCACAAACAGTGCCAGGACGGCGCCAGCACGGCGCTTCATCACCATAGATGTCTCCTCGACCACTCAGTCGGGTTACCTGCCGGGGAGTTTTACAGGGCCGTAACGTGAAGTCAATCGGTATCGATAACGTTTTCGACATCGTCTTCGATCGACCTGAGAGAGCCCTCTATCATCGTCGGCGTGGTGTTCCAGGAGCGCGTCAAGATGTCGGACGTGGCACGTACGGCCGGCGTCTCGGTGGCAACCGTATCCAAGGTTGTCAATGGCCGATACGGCGTCGCGCAGGCCACCGTCGAGCGCGTCCAGCAGGTCATCCACGAGCTCGGGTACGAGGCCAGCCTGGGGGCGCAGAGCCTGCGCAGCCACCGCACGAACGTGCTGGGCATCCTGGTCGCCGAGTTCGAGCCGTTCTCGACCGAGCTGCTCAAGGGCGCGTCCCGGGAGGTCGCCGGCAGCGGCTACCAGTTGCTCGCCTACTCCAGCGGTGACGGGGAGGGCGCGGCCATAGGGTGGGAGCGGCGCTCGCTGGCCCGGCTGTCCGGCACACTCATCGACGGCGCGGTGATCGTGACGCCGACAGTGGTCGAGACCAAGCACGGCTTCCACGTGGTGGCCGTCGACCCGCACACCGGCCCGTCCGGTCTGCCCACCGTCGACTCCGACAACTTCGCCGGCGCGGTGCTGGCCACCGACTACCTGCTGTCGCTCGGGCACCGGCGGATCGCGCACATCAGCGGCCGCCCCGACCTGGAGTCGGCCCGCCTGCGCGAGGCCGGGTTCCGCAAGGCGATGGCCGACGCGGGCCTGACGGTGGACGAGCGGCTCGTGCGGGTCGGCGGGTTCCGCACCGAGAGCGCCGCGAGCACGGCCGCCGAGCTGCTCGCGCTCCCCGACCGGCCCACCGCGATCTTCGCCGGCAACGACCTCTCGGCCATCTCCACGGTGGACGTCGCCCGCGGCCTCGGCCTCGGCGTACCGGACGACCTGTCGGTCATCGGCTTCGACAACATCCCGGAGTCGGCGCTCGTCGACCCTCCCCTCACCACGATCCGGCAGCCGCTGCAACGCATGGGCGCCGAGTCACTGCGTCTGCTGATCGACCTCATCGCGGGCGTCGAGCGGGACACGCACATCCGGCTCCCCACCGAGCTGGTCGTCCGGGCCTCCTGCCGCCCGCTGCGCTGAGGCGCCACCTCACCCTCCCGGCCCGGGTGATTGACGGACGGCTATCGGCGTCCGTAATGTTTCGGGCTACTTCCGGAAGCGAGACCGGAAGTTTCGGAAGCCCGCACCGTCCGTCCACCCGGGCGCCCGCCGGTCCGTTCCACGCCGCGGCGTTCCCGGCACCGCCACCGCCGGCCTCCGGCCGCGCGCACCCTCCCGAAAGGAACGACCATGAAGCTGAGACGTTGGCTCGCCGCCGGCGCCGTCGCCGTCGCGACCGCCACCGCCCTCAACGTCGTCCCCGCGACGGCCGGCCGCCCCTACGACCCGGCCGCGCAGAGCCTGCGCGAGCTGGCCAAGCGCCACGGCCTGTACGTGGGCACCGCCGTCGACATGGCCGCCCTCAACGACGCCGCCGAGCCGCGGTACCGCGAGCTGGCCGCGTCCGAGTTCTCCACCGTCACCGCCGAGAACGTCATGAAGTGGGAGAGCCTCGAACCCACCCGGGGCACATACAACTGGGGGCCGGCCGACGAGCTGATCGACTTCGCCCGCAAGAACAACCAGCGGGTCCGGGGCCACGTGCTGGTCTGGCACAACCAGTTGCCGGCGTGGCTGACCAGCGGCGTCGCGGACGGCTCGATCAGCAAGGCCGAGCTGCGCCAGATCCTGCGCAACCACATCACCGCCGTGGTCACCCACTTCAAGGGCAAGATCTGGCAGTGGGACGTGGTGAACGAGGCGGTCAGCGACCCCTGGGACACCCCGTCCACCCTGCACTACAAGGGGTTCTGGGCGCAGAACCTCGGGCCCGGCTACATCGCCGACGCGTTCCGCTGGGCCCGCGCCGCCGACCCGAAGGCGCTGCTGTTCTACAACGACTACAACATCGAGGCGTTCGGCTCCGGCAACCCGGCCGACGACAAGACGCAGTTCGTCTACGACATGGCCCGTGACCTGCGGGCCAAGGGCGTGCCGATCGACGGCGTGGGCGCACAGGGCCACCTCGGCACCCAGTACGGCAACTTCAGCACGCTCCAGGTGGCCGCGGCCCTGCGCAAGTTCGCCGGGCTCGGGCTGGCCACGGCCCTCACCGAGGTGGACGTGCGCAGCCAGATCACCGAGGGGGTGGAGGCCGGCGACTCCGCGGAGATCAACCCGCGTCTGCAGGCGTCCGCGGCGAACTTCAGCGTGCTGATGCAGGCCTGCCTGGCCGAGCGGCACTGCCTGTCGTTCACCCTCTGGGGCTTCACCGACAAGCACTCCTGGGTACCCGGCGCGTTCTCCGACCCGCCGGAGGGCCTGGCCACCGTCTACGACGAGAACTACCAGCCGAAGCGGGCGTACCACGAGCTGAAGGCCGACCTGATCTTCTCCGGTCCGCCATACGTGCTGCCGCGCATCCCGCAGCACCCGCGCCGCTAGACGACCGGCGCACCACGGCGGGGCCGGTCCGGTGACCGGCCCCGCCGCCTGTGCCCGGCCGGCACACGCTCACGCCGCCCGGCGCCGGCCCAGTTCCGACTCCAGCCGCCCGATGAGCGTCTTGCGGGCCTTGCCGCCGCGTTCCCGGCGCAGCGCCGCGTCGAGCTGACGGGTGTCGAGGTCACGGACCAGCTTGACCGCCTCGGTAACCGGCAACTCGTTGATCTGCTCGGCGGCCGTGGCGTCCCGGCGGGCCCGCTTCGCCGGGCCGGTGTTCGGCACGTACTGGCGGCCGGAGCGCGACGCGCGGCGCTTGCGGGTGTCGGTGGCGCGCCGCTCGTTCTCCGACAGCTCCTCCCACGCCTGTTTGGGCAGGTAACGGCGGGTTTCGCCGCCGTTGCGGGCGCGCGTATCGCCGCTGCGGGTCTGCCACTTCTCGCCGCCCCAGCGTTGCAGCGAGCGCTGCCGTGCGTCCTTCGGGCCCTCGAATCCCCCGCCGGCCTTCTTGTACTCGTTCGTCAGCAGCTGCGACTTGCGGGCCGACCACTGCCCCGGCCGTCCGCCCTTGTCGGAGGCGCGGATCTCGGCCTTGAGGCGCTCCCGCAGTTCCGGCTCGGTGTACTTCGCCATGACGCAGCGTTACCCGGACCGGGAGCGGCCATGCCGGTCAGCCGAGCGCCGGTCGATAGACCAGATCCATCGTGTCGGTGCGGCCCGACCAGTCCAGCCGCAGCCGCCAGCACCCGGCGGCCGGCAGGTCGACGATGGACGGCCCGGGTCCGCCGGGCACCTCCCGGACGGCCCGGGCACCCGTCCCGTCGAGCGTCGCGGTGATCACCAGGGGGCTGAGTTGCGCCGGTTCGGACCGGCCGGGATCGGGGCGGGCCACCCAGAGGATCTTGTTGTTCGCGCCGTCCCCGCGCGCCTGCACCAGCGGGTACGCGAACAGGATCGCCACGATGTCGCCCCCGGTGCCGAAGACGTGCCGCACCCGGGTGTCGCCGGTGAACCCGGCGTCCGCCCAGTCCGGTAGCCGGCCGGTCTCCAGCCGCTCGGCACAGGCCGACGGCGCGGCCGGGCCGGTGGCGGGCGTGGTGCCCGGGGCCGTGTCGGGCACGCCGGCCGGGCCGGTGCACCCGGCCAGCAGCAGGACCGACACCAGCAGGACTCTTCTCGGAACGGACATCCGGCCTCCCCCGTCGACGACTCTCGTCAACAGGACACCGCCCGGCGCCCCGGGGTTCCCGGCGCCCTCACTCCAACGAGGACGCGACGTCCAGCGCCTGTTCGCGGGTGAGGTCGCCCTCCAGCCGGTAGCTCACCCCGGCCCGCTCCCAGATCAGCGTGGCGGCGGACAACCGCGCGGTGGCGACCCGTTCCGTCCCGGACCGGTCCACGTACGCGAGCGCGTGCGGCCCACCGACCCAGATCGCGAACTCGCCGCCGACCTGGGTGAGCGTCACGTCCGCCCCGACCGACCGCTTGTGGAACACGATGTCGAGCGAGCCGTCGAACGCGTCCAGCCGGACCGTCCCGCCCCGGTAGAGGAGGCTGACGACCCGGTGGGCGCCGGCACCGTCCGGATCGGCGACCAGCACCCGTTCCGGCACGCCGAGCCGGGCCGGGACGCGGATCGGGAAGCGGACCTGCCGCTGCGCCTCGGCGAGCGCAACCTGGTGCTGCGCGGGCAACGGCGACGGCGTACCGGCCGGTGGCGGCGCGGGTGCGGTGTCGATGACGACCCCGGAGAACCGCAGCAGCCCGGTCACCGCGCCGGCGACCGCGGCCCGCCCCGGCGGCAGCGCCGCCACCAGCAGGGCGGCGAGCGCGCCGGCCAGCACGTATCGCCACCGGCGGCGCGGCGCGGGCGCGTCGAGCCGGGCCCGGACCCGGGCGGTCAGATCCGGCGTCCGCGCCGGCTCCAGCCAGCCGGTCAGCTCCCGCAGCTCCCGTTCCAGGTCATCCACGGTGCGCCACCTCCCGGTCCAGCAGGGCCCGCAGCTTCGCCAGCGCCCGGTGGGTCCGTGACTTCACGGTGCCCCGGGCCACCCCCAGCACTGTCACCGTCTCGTCCTCGCCGAGGTCGAGCAGATAGCGGCAGACGATCACCTCGCGGTCGCGGACGGGCAACCGCCGCAGCGCACCCACCAGCGCGGCGCGGCGCTCGGCCGCCAGCACGGCGTCGAGCCCGTCGTCGCCGGTGACCGCCGCGACCGGCTCCGCCGCCGCCGCGCGCAGCGCCAGCCCGTCCCGCCGGGTGCGGGCACGGTGCAGGTTCCGGGTCTCGTTGGCGACGATCGCGAGCAGCCAGGACCGGAACGACGCCTCGGCCCGGTAGCGGGACAGTTTCCGGTACGCCTTCACGAACGCCTCCTGGACCACGTCCTCGGCGTCCGGACCGGCGCCGAGCAGCACCGCCGTCCGGTACGCGGACGCGGTGTGCCGGGCGACCAGGGCGTCGTACGCCTCCCGGTCGCCGGCGCGTACGCGGGTGACGAGTTCGTCGTCGTCCAGGGCAGCCTCCGCCGTCGGTCCGCTTTCATGACACCGCCCGGGGCGGCCGGGTTCCATCAGGCGTTTGACCGGGTGCCGGGCCGGAAAGAGTGGCGGGATGAGCTGGGCGAGAAGAGCCGTACCCGCAGCCGTCGCCGCCGTCGCCGCGCTGGCGGCCCGGGACCTGCTGCAACGCGACCACGCGCTGCGCCGCAACTTCCCCGTGCTGGGCCGGGCGCGGTACCTGATCGAGTCGATCGGCCCGGAGCTGCGGCAGTACATCGTGGCCGGCAACGACGAGGAGCGGCCGTTCACCCGCGACCAGCGGCGCTGGGTGTACGCCTCGGCCAAGCAGGAGAACAACTACTTCGGTTTCGGCACCGACAACGACATCGAGCACACCTCCGGCTATCCGATCATCAAGCACCGTACGTTCGGCCGGGCGGTACCGCCGTCGACGCCGACCGCCGGGCACGACGTGACGCTGCCCTGCGCCAAGGTGCTCGGCGCGGCGCGCGGCCGGGCGCAGGCGTTCCGGCCGGAGTCGGTGGTGAACATCTCCGGGATGAGCTTCGGTTCGCTGTCCGGCAACGCGGTGGAGGCGCTCAACCGGGGCGCCGCACTGGCCGGCTGCCTGCACAACACCGGCGAGGGCGGGCTGTCGCCGTACCACCGCAACGGCGGTGAGCTGGTCTTCCAGCTCGGCACCGCGTACTTCGGCTGCCGCGACGAGCAGGGCCGGTTCAGCCTGGAACGGCTCAAGGACCTGGTGGCGTCGGCGCCGGTACGCGCGCTGGAGATCAAGCTCAGTCAGGGCGCCAAGCCGAGCCTCGGCGGCCTGCTGCCGGCGGCGAAGGTCTCCGCCGAGATCGCCGCCACCCGGGGCATCCCGGCCGGGCGGGACTGCGTCAGCCCGTCCCGGCACGCCGAGTTCTCCGACTGCGACAGTCTGCTCGACTGGGTGGAGCTGCTCGCCGCCGAGACCGGCCTGCCGGTCGGCATCAAGTCCGCCGTCGGTGACCTCGGGTTCTGGGAGGAGATGGCCACGCTGATGCGCGACACCGGGCGCGGCGTGGACTTCGTGACTGTCGACGGGGGCGAGGGCGGCACCGGCGCCGCGCCGCTGATCTTCAGCGACTCGGTCTCGCTGCCGTTCCAGCAGGGCTTCTCCCGGGTCTACCGCACCTTCGCCGAACGCGACCTGCACGAGAGCGTGGTGTTCGTCGGCGCCGGCAAGCTCGGCCTGCCGGACAACGCGGTGGTGGCGTTCGCGCTCGGCGCCGACATGGTCAACGTCGGGCGGGAGGCGATGCTGGCGATCGGCTGCATCCAGGCGCAGAAGTGCCACACCGACACCTGCCCGACCGGCGTCGCCACGCAGAACGCGTGGCTGGCCCGGGGTCTGGACCCGGCCCGCAAGTCGGTGCGGGCCGCGAACTACATCCGTACGCTGCGCCGCGACCTGGTCAAGGTGGCCGAGGCGTGCGGCGTCGAGCATCCCGGGCTGATCGGCACCGACGCGGTGGAGATCCTCGACGGCCGGACCTCGTCGATCCCCCTGGACCGGGCGTTCGGCTACCGGCCGGAGTGGGGGATGCCGTCGGCAGCCGACCGGGCGGAGATCGTGCGGCTGATGACGGCCGAGGCGCCGCAGGGCGGCAGCGCGCCGCCCTCCCCCACCGCCGTCGGCTAGCCGGTTCCCTCGCCGGTGCGGTGCCGGCCCCGGCGGCGCGGCGGGCGCGGCCGGAGCACGACCGGCGCCACCACCAGGACCGCCGCCGCACCGAGCAGTCCCCAGGGGTGGCGGCTGGTCTCGATCACGAACGCCACCGGCCGTTCCGGCAGGTCGACGCGGCCGTGGAGTTCGTGTGCCCCGAGCACGGCGACGTCCACCGGCACCGGGATCTCGTACGTCCGGACCTGCCCGGCGCCGATGGTGCCCAGGGGCGGGGCGGCGACGATGGTGTGCGCCCGTCCGGGCCGGCCGAACAGCAGCGTGAACGTCGGGTCGACCACGTCGGCCGGGCCGGGGTTGCGCAGCGCGACGCGTACGGTGAGCGTCTCGGGCAGCCCGAACCATTCCCGCAGCGGGCGGCGGCCGGCGACGCGCAGGTCGTCGAGGTGCAGTCGCGGCGTGGCGGCCGGCGCGGGCGCCGGGGCGGCGGTCACGCCGCTGACCGGCAGCGCGGCGGTGGCCTGGACGGTGCCGGTCAGGGCATGCGCGCGCAGTACGCAGGGACAGGCGACGGGCGGTGCCGCCAGCACGATCGGCACCGCCGTCGTGCCCGCCGGCACCTGGACGGTGGTGGCCTGCTCGTTGGCGCAGTCGAGCGCGCCCCGGTGGGCGTCGTTGCCGCAGACCGTGAGGTGGACCGGGCCGGCCGGCCAGCCGCGCAGCGTGACGGTGACCCGCTGCCCGACAGTCAGCGGGCCGGACGGCACGACGACAGCGGGCCGCGGCGCCGCGGAGGCCGCAGTGGACGAGGGCGCGGCCGGGGCGGCGACGGCGGTGCCGTCCGGGGTGTACGGCGGCGCCGGGGCCGGCGCGGCCAGCGCGAGGATCGCGGCGGCGGCCGGCAGGACCGGGGTCACCGGGCACCGGCCGCCGCGCCGCCCGCCGGGGGTTCGGCCGTCCCCGCGACGGGGGCCCTGGACGCATCCGCCGGCCCGGCGGCAGCGGCCGAGGTGGGACGGCGACGACGGCGACGCAGGTAGAGCCAGGCTCCGGCGGCCGCCAGTGCGGCGATCAGCAGCCAGGGCGGCGCCCACACGCTCGCGGTGCGCTGCACCGGGGGCAGCGCGGTGTCGACGGTGGTGGGTGCGAGGTCGACTGTCGCGGTCAGCCGCAGCGCGGGCGGCACCCCGGTGACCCGCTCGGTGACAGTGAACTCGGCGCCGGGCAGCAGCTCCGGCAGGTCGACCGGGCTGGTCCGGGACAGCGTCCAGCCACCGGGGCCGGCGACGACCACCGCGCCGGTGCCGCCGACGCGGACGTTGCCGCTGTTGCGGATCCGGTAGGTGACTGTGAGGTCGGCGCGGCCGATCGGGTTGAGCGGGGTGTCGTAGCCGACGCGTACCGATTCGACAGTCACGGCGGGGCGGACCTCGCCGGCCACACGGAGGTAGAGCCGGGCGGCGATCCGCTGGTCGAGCCGGACCCGCTGCCCGTCGGCGGTCACGCCGTCCTGGGCGACCGCGGCGATCACGCCGCCGGTGTGGTCGCCCGGCGTGGCGTTGCGCGGCACCGTGAGGCGGAACGGGATGTCCGCGCGCCTGCCGGGCTGGACGGTCCAGCTTCGCCGCTCGACGCCGATCCAGGCGCCGACGTCGGTGGCGGCCCGGTCGGAGGGCAGCAGCGCGAAGGCGCCGTCGGTGGTGGTGTACGCGTCGGTGCCGTACACCGCGAAGGTGAGCGGTCGGTCACCGAGGTTGGTGACGCCGACGTGGTCGGTGACGCTGTCGCCGGGCGCCAGGTCGTACGTGAAGTAGTTGCGCCCGGTCGGCCCGCCGGGCCCGGACGGCTGGACCGCCCAGCGGACGGCACCGGGGTCGGCGGACGGTGCGGGCCGGGGGGCGGCCTCGCCGGCGGCCGGCGGCCCGAGCAGCACCGCGAGCAGCACGGCGGCGAGCGCGGCGCCGAACCGCGCGGCCGGGCCGGGCGTGCGCCGCCGCGGGGTGCGGGTGGAGGGCGTGAGGAGGGGCATTCCGTGCTCCGCTGCGAGGTGGTCGCCGGGAGGCGGCTGGTGGGGCACGGGCGACGTGCCCGCGCCCCACCAGGTCCGACCCGGTCGGTGAATCAGGAGAGGGTCAGGGTGAGCGTGGCGACGTAGTCACCCGCCGCGGCGGACGCCGGCACACCGAGGTTGAGCTCGGCGCCGCAGGCGAAGACGCCGTTGCTGGTCCCGGCTCCGGCCGTGCACAGGGCCCGGGCCTCACCGAGACCGGCGCCGGGAGCGGCCACCGCGCCCGGGGTGACGGCACCGGTCGTGCCGCCCAGCGGGTCGTCCACCACGCTCGCCGTCGGCGCCCAGCCGAGGTAGTTCCCGGCGATGACGCCACCGGCGGCGGAGGTGAATTCGGAGACCTGTCCGACCAGGCTCCAGCCGGTGCCGGCGCCGCGCAGGTCGGCCACCGTGGCCGTGTTCAGCGGCGCCCGGGCGTACTCGCCCTTGCCGACCGGCGGCAGGGCGACTGTCGCGCCGGCGACGCTCAGGCTGAGCGGACCGCCGGTCACGGTGCTGGTGATCCGCTGCTGGGCCGAGTTCCCGCCCGCCCCGGTCCGGGTGAAGGTGATCGGGGTGAACGTGTCCTGGCGGCGGTCGGCCGAACCGCGGGCGGCGAACGTGATGACGTAGCACTGCACCTCGGTGCAGTCCACCTCGTCGCCGTTGCGGTCGGTGTAGACGGCGCTGATCGGCAGCGTCGTGGTGAAGCTGCCGTCGGCGGCCATCCGGTCCCGGGCGTCGGTCGGCTCGTTGGTCTTGTTGACCCACTTGGTGACCTGGAGGACGCCGGCGTTGGCCCAGTGCTCGTCGACCTTCGGTCCGAACGAGACGTAGATGCCGGCCCCGTTGTTGAAGTCCGGGTCGAAGCCGGTGCCGCGTACGGTGACAGTCGCGCCGGCGGGGTCGAGACCCTGGGCCGGGTCGACGGTCACCGCCGGGGTGGCGGGCGCGGTGCCGCCTGCCGTGGTGAACGTGAACGACACCGGGTCCAGCGCCTCACCGGCGGCGTAGAAGCCGTTGAAGGCGCCGGCTCCCACGCTGGTGAGCGCCGCGGCGAGGTTGCTGCCGGTCACCGTGTTCCCGCTGGCGGCGGGACTGCCGGTGAGGGTGGCGACGGTGGCCTGCTTCACCGAGACCGGCTCGGTCATCGTGGTGGCCAGGTCGACGTCCGCCTTCAGCGAGGCGGTGCCGCCGGAGACGGCGACGGTCGGGTTGGCCAGCGTGATGGTCAGCAGGTGCGCCGGGTACGAGAACACCACTGTGCCGCCGTACGTGGCGTTGGTCGTACCGGCGGCGGCGTCGTGCGTGCCGCCGGTCGACGGGAACGTGAACGTGCCGTCGGCGTTGACAGTGGCGCCGTTGCTGACAGCGATCGGCGGATCCCCGTTGCCGGCCTTGACGTAGTTGCGGAAGCTGGCCTTGAAACCCCAGGTCAGGCTGCCACTGGTGATCTCGGCCTCGGCCGCCGAGGCGGGTCCGGCGCCCACGAGCGCACTCGACACGCCGAGGGCGAGCACCGCCGCCCAGCGCATCGACCGGAGGGCTCCGGCTCTGGATCTGAACATGCTGTTCCTCTCGGGAGGGGAAGCGAAGACATTAGGTTAGGCAAACCTAATATGATCGGGTGATCGACGAAGCGTCCCAAGATCTTCAACCGAACGGACCCCTTGCCACCTGCGCTTTTGCCGCTTAGGTTAGCCAAACCTAAGTTGTTGCCCGGTCGGTGCACCCGGCCGGACCTGTCGTGTGAGGAGCCCGATGCGAGCACGGCGCCGCACCATCCTGACCACCGTTCTGCTCACCGCCGCCGTCGTCGCCACGCCCGCGCCGGCTCACGCCGGCACCGCCACCGGCAGCGGCGGTCAGAAGCTCACCGTCACCCCGAGCACCGGCCTGAGCCGCTCCGGCGCCACCGTGTCCGTCTCCGGGCGCGGCTACGACGTCGACAAGGGCATCTACGTCGCGTACTGCGTCGACAACGGACCGGGCGTGGCGGCCACCCCGTGCGGCGGCGGCGCCGACACCACCGGCAGCCTGGGCGCCTCGCAGTGGATCTCGTCGAACCCGCCCGCCTACGCCGAGGGCCTGCCGAAGCCGTACGGCCCGGGCGGCTCCTTCTCGGTGACGGTCAAGGTGACCCCCACCATCGGCGACGTCGACTGCACCGTCCGGCGCTGCGCGGTCGTCACCCGCGCCGACCACACCCGGGCCTCCGACCGGTCCCAGGACGTACGGGTGCCGGTCACGTTCGCCGCCGGCGCCACGAGCGCCCCGCCGAAGGCCGGTCCGGCGCCGAAGGCGACCACGCCCGCCGCCGCGCCCCGGACCACCACCGCGCAGGACGCACCGGCCCCGGCCGCCTCCGGCAGCGCGCCGGCCGCAGCGGGGGCGGCAGGGGTGACGGGCGCCGCGACCGGGGCCGGGGCGCCGTCGCAGGCCGCGGCCTCCGACCTCCACGTCACGCGGGTCAGCGACACCTCCGGGGCCGGACGCGGATGGACCGCCGGGGTGGTGGCCGCCGCACTGGCCCTGGCCGTCCTGCTCGGCCTCGGCCGGTGGCGGCGCCGTCGCGGTGCCGGCCGGTGAGCCGCCCGCACCGGCGACCAGGCCGGGGACCGCTCGTCGCGCTGCTCGCGGTGACCATGGCGGCGACCGGCTGCGCCGCGCCGGGCCGATCGGGTACGCCGTCCG
This sequence comes from Micromonospora globosa, assembly GCF_000717585.1. Lineage (NCBI taxonomy): Bacteria > Bacillati > Actinomycetota > Actinomycetes > Micromonosporales > Micromonosporaceae > Micromonospora > Micromonospora globosa. Next base: position 468,844 of record NZ_JNZR01000001.1, on the reverse strand, counting down.
CCGCCGGCTGCGGGCCGGTCACCGCCACGGTGGACGACGCCGACGTCGAGCCGGTCCGCCCGGCACCCACGCCCGCGCTGCCGGCCACCGTACGCTCCGGCGACGGCACGACGGTGACTGTGGACGACGTCAGCCGCATCCTCCCGGTGAACCTGCACGGCTCGATCGCCGAGATCGTCTTCGGCCTCGGCCTGGGCGGCAACGTCATCGGGCGGGACACCTCGACCACGTTCCCCGCCGCCGCGCACCTGCCGGTGGTCACCCCGGGCGGGCACGACCTCTCCGCCGAGGCGGTGCTCGACCTCGACCCGAGCGTCGTGCTCGTCGACGACGGCGTCGGACCGCCCGAGGTGCTGCGCCAGCTCCGCGCCGCCGGTATCCCGGTCGTCCAGGTACGCGCCGAGCCGACCCTCGACGGCGTACCGGCCCACATCCGCGCGGTCGCGGCGGCGCTCGGCGTACCCGGGGCCGGGGAGCGGCTGGTGACCCGCGTGCAGAGCGAGACCGCCGAAGCCCGGCGTACCGCCCCGGCGGGCCGAGCGCCACGGATCGCGTTCCTCTACCTGCGCGGCACCGCCGGGGCGTACCTGATCGGCGGCCGGGGCGCCGGGTCCGACGCGATGATCGAGGCGATCGGCGGCGTCGACGCCGGCAGCGTCGCCGGGCTGTCCAGGTTCCGTCCGCTGACCAGCGAGGGCCTCATCAACGCCGCGCCCGACGTGATCCTGGTGATGAGCGCCGGGCTCGCCTCCGTCGGCGGCGTCGACGGCCTGGTGAAGCTGCCCGGCGTGGCGCAGACGCCGGCCGGGGCGAACCGGCGCGTCGTCGACATGGCCGACGGCACGCTGCTCACCTTCGGCGTCCGCTCCGGCCGGGTCGTCCAGGCGCTGGCCCGCGCCGTCTACTCCTGCGAGGACCCGTCGTGACCACGCTACGGAAGCGGCCCGCGCCCGCCGCCGCCCCGGCGACGGTCACCGGCGCGCCCCGGTCCCCCGGCCGGCGGGGCACCGTGCTGGTGGCCGGGCTCGGCGTCGCCCTCGTGCTCGTCGCCCTGCTGGCCGCCGGGCGCGGCCAGGTGGCGATCTCCCCCGCCGAGGTGCTCGGCTCCGTGCTGCACCGCCTCGGGCTGGACCTCGGTCCGCTGCCGTCGGCGGCGCAGGGCGAGAACGCGCTCTGGATCGTCCGCTTCCCCCGGGTGCTGCTGGCGGCCGTCGTCGGCGCCGCCCTCGGCTGCGCGGGCGCGGTCATGCAGGGCGTCTTCGGCAACCCGCTCGCCGAGCCCGGCGTCATCGGGGTGTCGGCCGGCGCGGCCGTCGGCGCCGCCCTGGCCATCGTCACCGGCGTCACCGTCCTGGGCGGATGGACCGTGCCGCTCGCCGCCTTCGCCGGCGGCCTCGCCACCACCTACCTGGTGTACGCGCTGGCCCGCTCCGGGGGCCGGACCGAGGTGGTGACGCTGGTCCTGACCGGCGTCGCCGTCAACGCGGTCGCCGGCTCGGTGATCGGGCTGCTCATGTTCGTCACCGACCAGTCCGGCGTGCAGGCCATCGCGTTCTGGAACCTCGGCAGCCTCGCCCAGGCCAGCTGGACGGCCGTGGGTCTCGCCGCGCCGTGCCTGCTCGCCGGGCTCGCCGTCGCCTGCGCCGACGCGCGCCGCCTCGACCTGCTCGCCCTCGGCGAACCCGCCGCCCGGCACCTCGGCGTGAACGTCGAACGCCTGCGGCTGCGGCTGATCGTCGTCACCGCGCTTCTCGGCGCCGCCGCTGTCGCGTTCACCGGCATCATCAGCTTCGTCGGACTGGTCGTGCCGCACCTGATCCGGATGGTCGCCGGACCGGGCCACCGGGTGCTGCTGATCGCCAGCGCGCTCGGCGGGGCCGTCGTGGTGATCGGCGCCGACCTCGCGGCGCGTACCCTCGTCGAGCACCAGGAGCTGCCCCTCGGCGTGCTCACCGCGGTCATCGGCGGCCCGGCGTTCTTCTGGCTGCTGCGCCGCACCCGCGACCGGGCCGGAGGCTGGGGATGAGCCTCCCACGTACGCCGCGCCGGTTCGCCGCCGCCCGGCCGCCGCGCCCGGCGCCCGCCGGGCACCTCCGGATCCGGGTGGCCGGGCTGCGCGTCGAGCGCGCCGGCCGGACCGTGCTCGACGGGATCGACCTTCAGGTACGCGCCGGCGAGGTGCACGCCCTGGTCGGGCCGAACGGCGCCGGGAAGTCGACGCTGCTCGGCGCGATCAGCGGTGACGTGCCGGCCGCCGCCGGCCGGATCGAGGTCGACGGGCTGCCCCGCGAGTCGTGGAGCCCGGTGGAGCTGGCCTGGCGCCGCGCCGTGCTCACCCAGCGCAACACGCTGAGCTTCCCGTTCACGGTCGGGGAGGTGGTGCGGATGGGCCGGGCGCCGTGGGCGGGGCGGCCGGAGCGGGAACAGGACGACGCCGTCGTCGCCGACGTGCTCGAACGCTGCGAGGTCGCCCGTTTCGCGGCCCGGCCGTACCCCGCGCTGTCCGGTGGCGAGCAGGCCCGCGCCGCGCTGGCCCGGGTCCTGGCGCAGCGGGCCACCACGCTGCTGCTCGACGAGCCGACCGCCGCGCTCGACCTGCGGCACCAGGAACTGGTCATGCGCATCGCCCGGGAGCGGGCCCGCGCCGGGGACGCCGTGGTCGTGGTGCTGCACGACCTGACGCTGACCGGGGCGTACGCGGACACCGTGACCCTGCTCGGCGACGGACGCGTCCGCGCCGCCGGGACACCGCGCGAGGTGCTCACCGCCCCGCTGCTCAGCGAGGTCTACCGGTACGACATCGACGTCGTCCCCCACCCCCGTGACGAGCTGCCGCTGATCGTGCCCCGACGCGGCCGGCCCGCAGGACCGTCAGCCGACGAGGAGAGACAGCAGATGGATACACAGACGTTCGCGGCCCGGCTGCGCGCCGAGACACGCGACGCGCACCGGAGCGCCGAGTCCCAGCGGTACGTCTCCGCGCTCACCGCCGGTGAACTCGACGTCGCCGGCTACACCGCGCTCGTCGTCGCGCACCACGGCATCTACGCGGCGCTGGAGGGCGTGGCGGACACGATGCGCGACGACCCGCTGGCCGGCCCGTTCGTCGACGACGCGCTGACCCGGCTGCCCGCGCTCGCCGCCGACCTGCGGTTCCTGCTCGGCCCGCGCTGGCGCGAGGTGATGGAGCCTGTTCCGGCCGCTGTCGCGTACGCCGCGCGGATCGCCTCGGCCTGCGCCGGATCGCCCGAGCGGTTCATCGCGCACCACTACATCCGCTATCTCGGCGACCTGTCCGGCGGGCGGCACATCGGGCGCTGCGTGGCCCGGTACTACGGGGTGACCGAGGAGGCCGGGGCGTCGTTCTACACGTTCCCGGGGATCAGCGACCCGAAGTCGTACAAGGACGCCTACCGGGCGAGGCTGGACGCGCTCGCGCTGGACGAGGCCGGCCGGGCCGCGCTGCGCGACGAGGTGCTGGTGGCGTACGAGCACAACATCGCGGTCTTCACCGACCTGGGTCGCCTGGTGGCGGCGAGCGGCCGGCAGGGCGCCGCGTGAGCGCCGGTTTCCCGCCGGAGGTGGTCGCCGCCGTCAGCCGGCACATGAACGACGACCACGCCGGGGACGCGCTGCTGATCTGCCGTACGCTCGGCGGCCGGCCGGACGCCACCGCGGCCCGCACCACCGGCCTGGACGCCGACGGCATCGACTTCGCCGTCACAGTCGGCGGCACGGAGGTCCCGGTGCGCGTCCCGTTCGCCCACCGGCTCACCGAACGGGCGCAGATCCGCCGGGAGGTGGTGCGCATGTACCGGGAGGCCTGCGACCGGGCCGGCGTACCGCCCCGGCCGGCCGGCTGAGCACCGGGACCGTCCGGGCTGCGGAAACCCGGTCGGCTGCCGCACCGCCGCGGCGTACAGTCCGCCGCATGGCTGTGGACACGAGGCCGGCGGTGCGCGCCGGCCGATTCCGGCTGCTCCCGCTGGGCGTGGTCTTCCTGACCGTCGGTCTGTCCACCGCCGTGGTACTGCCGTTCCTGTCGCTGTTCCTCGACCGCGAGGTCCACGCCAGTCCGTTACGGGTGACCGTGTTCCTGGTCGTCGCCCCGCTGTCCGGGGTGGTCGCCTCCGCGCTGATCGGCCGGCTGTCGGACCGCCTGCCGATCCGGCGCGCGCTTCTCGTCGGCGCCGCGCTGGCCGGTGTGGTGGGCGCGGGGACGACCGCGTACGTCCGGGACTACTGGATCCTGCTGGGGCTGACCGCGACAGCCACCGCGCTGGCGAACTCGCTGTTCCCGCAGTCGTTCGCGTACACCCGGGCGCTGTTCGACAGGGACGATCCGGGGCGGGCCGCGTTCGGCGTCAGCCTCATGCGTACCGTGTTCTCGCTGGCCTGGGTGGCCGGGCCGGCGCTGGCCGCGGTGCTGCTCGACGTCGGCGGCTTCCGCCTGGTCTACGGCATGGCCGCCGTCATGTACGCGCTGGCCGCGCTGGTGGCCGCGTTCCGGCTGGAGGAGCTGCCGCTGCCGGCGCGGCCGGTCCCCGGCGATCCGGACGGCGCGGTGCCCGCCCCGCCCGGCGCGTCCCGGCTGCGGCTGGCGCTGACGGCGCTCGCGTTCGTCCTGCTCCAGTGCCCGCTGACGCTCGCCGTGCAGGCGCTGCCGCTGTTCATCGACGCCGAACTGAACGACGACCCCTCCCGCGCCGGGCTGGTGCTGGGCCTGTGCGCGGCGCTGGAGATCCCGCTGATGCTCGGGCTGGGCGCACTGACCGCGCGGGTCCGGCTGCGGCCGCTGATCCTGGTCGGCGGCGCCTGCGGGGTCGCCTACTACGCGACCGCCGCGACGGCGCCGGGCGTGGCGGTCCTGTTGCTCGCGCAGCCGGTGAACGCGCTGTTCATCGCCGCGGTGTCCGGCGTCGGCATCGCCTACGTGCAGGATCTGCTGCCGGGCGAGCCGGGCCGGGCCACCACGCTGTTCACCAACACGTTCCCGATCGGCGCCATGCTCGCCGGTCCGTTGCTCGGGCTCTCCGCGCAGGTCGGCTACCGGTGGGCGTACGGAATGAGCACCGCGCTGTGCGCGGCCGGGCTGCTGGTGCTGCTGCTGACCCGGCCGCACGCGCGGGCCTGACCGGCCCGGCGGTCAGCGGCGCCGCACCAGCACCACGTGGTCGATCAGCTCGCCGGTCCGGCCGTCCGGGCCGGTGGCGGTACGGCGCGCCGCGCCCAGCCGCTCGGTGTCCCAGCCGTCCGGGTCGAGGTTCATCGCGGCCAGGATCTCCTCCGGGCTGGCGAACCGGTGGTGGCCGGTGTCGGGCCCGGCCCAGGGCGGCGGCGCGCCGTGCTCGACGACGAGCAGCCGGCCGCCGGGCGCGACCGCCTCGGCCGCCGGGGGCAGCACCTTCTCCCGGGGCAGGACCAGCGGCGACTGGAAGAACTGCGCGGACACCAGGTCGTACCGGCCGGGCGGGAAGCCCTGGGTCAGGTCGTGCCGGACGGTGGTGATCCGGTCCGCCACCCCGGCCCGCTCGGCCTCGACGGTGAGCCGGTCCAGCGCGACGGACGAAATGTCCGCGGCGGTGACCCGCCATCCCTTCGACGCGAGCCACACCGCGTCGCCGCCCTCACCGGAGCCCAGGTCGAGCACGGTGCCGGGCGGCAGCGCGCCGGCGACCTCGGCGAGGACCGGGTTCACCCGGCCGCTCCAGATCCGGTCCCGCTGGCCGTACCGCTCGTCCCAGAACCGGGCCGGGTCGGTGTCCGCCGGCGGCTGCTCGTGGTGGTGCCCCGTCATGTCCGCCTCCTCGCCGCCGGCCGTCTCCCGTCCGGTCACGCCATCGTGCGCCGCCGCCGACCGGACAGCAAGGAACCTTGCCGTTCCGGCAAACGAGCACACCGGACGAGCGGGGGGGTGGCGGGCGGCCGGACGCTGCGCTACCGTCGAGAGCAGATACCCCCGGGGGTATATGGATCCGGAAGGAGAACGCCCATGCACGAGGTCGACGTGACCACGTTCGCCACCGCCCACGCCGACGGGGCGACTGTCATCGACGTCCGGGAGACCGCCGAGTACCTCGGCGGACACGTCCCGGGTGCCCGTTGTGTGCCGCTGGGCCACCTGCCTGCCCAGATGGCACAGGTGCCGCGCACCGGCCCCGTCTACGTGATCTGCGAGGCCGGCGGGCGGAGCCGGGTCGGCGCCGAGCTGCTGGAACGCGCCGGCATCACCGCCCTGTCGGTGGCCGGCGGCACCTCCGCCTGGGTGCGCTCGGGCCGCCCGGTCACCGCTGGCAGCCGGCCGTGACCGGCCGGCGGGAGACGGCAGCCGCTCCGCGCACCGGCTTCCTCCGCCGCCTGCTCGGCCCTCGCGTCGCCCGGATCACCCCGGCGGAGGCGGCGGCGCTGTCCGGCGCGGGCGCGCTGCTGCTCGACGTCCGCGAGCCGGCCGAGTGGCGGGCCGGACACGCCCCCGGCGCCCGGCACATCCCGCTCGGCCAGCTCGCGGGCCGGCTGTCCGAGGTGCCGGCGGACCGGCCCGTGGTGACCGTCTGCCGCTCCGGCGCGCGGTCGCGACGGGCAGCGAAGCTGCTCGCCGCGGCAGGCCACGAGGTGCACGACCTGACCGGCGGCATGCGGGCGTGGACGAACGCCGGGCTGGCGGTACGAGCCAAGGGCGGCAGGCCGGGCCACGTGGCCTGAGCAGACGCCCGTCCATCACCAGGAGAAGGAGCACGGCCGATGTTGTTCACCCAGTACTACCTCGACTGCCTGTCCCAGGCCTCGTACCTGATCGCCGACGACCGCACCGGCCGGGCCGTGCTCGTCGACCCGCGCCGGGACATCGACGAATACCTCACCGACGCCAAGGCGCACGGCCTGACGATCGAGGGCGTCGTCAACACCCACTTCCACGCCGACTTCCTCGCCGGGCACCTGGAGGTGGCCGCCGCGACCGGCGCGTGGATCGGCTACGGGAGCCGGGCCGAGACCGAGTACCCGAGCCGCAAGCTCGCCGACGGCGAACGGATCAGCCTCGGCGACGTGACGCTGGAGATCATGGAGACCCCGGGCCACACGCCCGAGTCGATCAGCATCCTGGTCTACGAGCGCGCCGACGACCCGGTCCCGTACGGCGTGCTGACCGGCGACGCGCTGTTCATCGGCGACGTGGGCCGGCCCGACCTGCTCGCCTCGTTCGGCGTGACCGCCGAGGAACTCGGCCGCATGCTCTACGACAGCGTGCAGCACAAGCTGATGGGCCTGCCCGACGAGGTGCGCGTCTTCCCCGCCCACGGCGCCGGCTCGGCCTGCGGCAAGAACCTGTCCACCGAGCGGCAGTCCACCATCGGCGAGCAGCGCCGCACCAACTACGCCTGCGCGCCGATGAGCGAGGAGCGCTTCCTCGCCCTGGTCACCGGCGGGCAGCCGGCCGCGCCGGGTTACTTCGCCTTCGACGCGGTGCTCAACCGCAAGGCGCGTGAGCTGTTCGACCACGCCCGGCCGGCCCGCCCACTCACCCCGGCCGAGTTCCTGGCCGCCCGGGCCGACGGCGCCGTCGTGGTCGACGCCCGCGACCCGCAGGAGTACGCGACCGGGCACCTGCGCGGCGCGCTCAACGTCCCGGCCGACGGCCGGTTCGCCGAGACCGCCGGCAGTGTCGTGGCGCCCGACCGGCCGGTGCTCGTGGTGGCCCCGCAGGACCGGGAGGAGGAGATCGTCGTCCGCCTCGCCCGGATCGGCTTCGACCGGGTGATCGGCTACCTGCGCGAACCCGAGGGCGCCTTCCTGGAGATGGTCGCCGAGATGACCCGGGCCAGCCGGGTCACCGCCACCGAGCTGCGCGCGGCCCTCGACGGTCCGGACGCGCCGGTGGTGCTGGACGTCCGCAACGCCGGCGAGCGGGAGCAGGGAGCGGTGGACGGCTCCCGGCACATCCCGCTGGCCGAGCTGACCCACCGCCTCGGCGAGGTGCCCACCGACCGCCCCGTCGTCGTGCACTGCGCCGGCGGCTACCGCTCCTCGGTGGCCGCCAGCCTGCTGCGCAACGCCGGTCACGCCGACGTGTCCGACCTGCTCGGCGGCTACGGCGCCTGGCAGGGCCTGCACGCCGCCGCGTGACCCACCGGTCCGGCCCGGGTTGGGGCCCCTCCCCCGCCCGGCCCGGACCGTCCGATCGCGCCGCCAGGATTAGCACTCCCCTCGCATGGGCAGACATTTGTCATCGGACACGCGAACGAGGGAGCTGACGGCATGGCGAAGGGCGACATCGACACCTACCAGCAGGACGGGCAGTGGAAGAACCGCCCGGAGGGCAACGAGCGCGCGACCAGCCGCCACGACACCAAGGCGGAGGCCGAGGCGGCCGGCCGGGAGATGGCGGCCGAGCGCGGCGCCGAGCACGTGATCAAGAAGCAGGACGGCACGATCGGCGAGAAGAACACGTACCCCCGCAGCCGCGACCCCCGGGAGATCCCGGGCTGAGCACGCAGCGCAGGCGATGTACGGCGCCGGACCCGAGCGGGTCCGGCGCCGTATCGCGTACCGGCGGGTAGTGAGTGGCTGGCTAAAAACTTTTGTTCGGTTCCTACAACGGTCCCCGCTCAGGCTTCGGCCGTTACGACATGGCGCCGCCCGCGCATAGGCGGAAAGGTGAGGCGAGCCGGGGGCATCGCCGCGCCCGGCGCGCCACCGTGGGTCAACCGAAGGGGACGGTCACGTGTTCACCCGTGTCGCCATCGTCAACCGTGGTGAGGCCGCGATGCGGCTCATCCACGCGGTCCGGGAACTGGCCGCGGAGACCGGCAGCCGGATCGAGACCGTCGCGCTGTACACCGACGTCGACCGTACCGCCACCTTCGTCCGCGAGGCGGACGTCACCTACGACCTGGGCCCCGCGTCGGCCCGCCCGTACCTCGACCTCAAGGCCCTGGAGCGCGCGCTGGTCGAGACCGGCGCGGACGCCGCGTGGGTGGGCTGGGGTTTCGTGGCCGAGGACCCGGCGTTCGCCGAACTGTGCGAGAAGATCGGCGTGACGTTCGTCGGACCGAGCCCGGACGCCATGCGCAAGCTCGGCGACAAGATCGGCGCGAAGCTGATCGCCGAGGAGGTCGGCGTGCCGGTCGCGCCGTGGAGCCGCGGCGCGGTGGAGAGTCTGGACGACGCGCTGCGCGCGGCGGCCTCGATCGGCTACCCGCTGATGCTCAAGGCGACCGCCGGTGGCGGCGGGCGCGGCATCCGGGTGATCCGCAGCGACGCCGAGCTGGCCGACGCCTACGAGCGCACCAGCCAGGAGGCGGCTCGCGCGTTCGGCAGCGGCGTGGTGTTCCTGGAGCGCCTGGTCACCGGCGCCCGGCACGTCGAGGTCCAGGTGATCGCCGACGGCCAGGGCACCGCGTGGGCGCTCGGCGTACGGGACTGCTCGGTGCAGCGGCGCAACCAGAAGGTGATCGAGGAGTCCGCGTCGCCGGTGCTCAGCCCGGAGCAGACCGCGGAGCTGAAGGCGTCGGCGGAGCGGCTGGCGGTCGCCGTCGGCTACCGGGGCGCGGCCACAGTCGAGTTCCTCTACCACCCGGGCGACCGGCTGTTCGCGTTCCTGGAGGTCAACACGCGCCTGCAGGTCGAGCACCCGATCACCGAGTCCACCACCGGGTTCGACCTGGTCAAGGCGCAGCTTCACGTGGCCGGCGGCGGCCGGCTCACCGGCGAGCCGCCGGTCGAGCGCGGCCACGCGATCGAGGCCCGGCTCAACGCCGAGGACCCGGACCGCGACTTCGCGCCCTCCCCCGGCCGGATCACCCGGCTCGACCTGCCCGCCGGGCCGGGTATCCGGGTCGACACCGGGGTCAGCGAGGGCGACACCATCCCGGCCGACTTCGACTCCATGATCGCGAAGATCATCGCGTACGGCCGGGACCGGGACGAGGCGCTGGGCCGCCTGCGCCGGGCGATGGCGAACACCATTGTGGTCATCGCCGGCGGCGCGACGAACAAGAGCTTCGTGCTCGACCTGCTCGACCAGCCCGAGGTGATCGACGCCAGCGCGGACACCGGCTGGATCGACCGGGTACGCGGCGAGGGCCGCCTGGTCGCGCACCGGCACTCCGCCGTCGCGCTGGCGGCAGCCGCGATCGAGGCGTACGAGGAGGACGAGACCGCCGAACGGCAGCGGCTGCTGTCCACCGCGGCCGGTGGACGCCCGCAGGTGCAGCACCGCAGCGGCCGGCCGCTGGACCTGAAGCTGCGCGGCGTGACCTACCGGATGCGGGTGGCCCGGGTCGGCGCGCACCGGTTCCGGGTCGGTGTCGAGGCCGGTGGCGACGTGCGCACCGCCGACGTCGAGCTGGACCGCTTCGACCGGCACACCGGTCAGATCGCCGTCAACGGCGCCCGGTTCCGCCTGCTCACCGACACTCACGGCCCGGTGCACCTGGTCGAGGTGGACGGCGTGACGCACCGGGTCAGCCGCGACGAGGGCGGCGTGCTGCGCTCCCCCATGCCGGCGCTGGTGGTCGCCACGCCGCTTCAGGTCGGCGCGGAGGTCGAGGCCGGCGCGCCGGTGCTGGTGCTGGAGGCGATGAAGATGGAGACGGTGCTGCGGGCGCCGTTCCGGGCCCGCCTCAAGGAGTCGTCGGTCGCGGTGGGCACCCAGGTGGAGGCCGGGGCGCCGCTGCTGCGCCTGGAGCCGGTCGCGGAGGACGACGCCGAGGCGGCCGCCGGGCCGGCCGGACCGGCTGTCGAGCTGGACCTGCCCACCGCGCCCGCCGACGTACCCGCGCGGTCCCGCGCCGAACGCGGCCAGGAGGACCTCTGCTCGCTGCTGCTCGGCTACGACGTGGACCCGCACGACGAGCGCCGGGTGCTCGACGACTACCTGGACGCGCGGCGGGCGGCCACCGAGGCCGGGCACCGGCCGCTGGCCGAGGAACTGGAACTGGTGAACGTCTTCGCCGACCTGGCCGAGCTGAGCCGTAACCGGCCCGGCGGCGACGACGGGCCGGGCGGGCACGTGCACAGCGCCCGCGAGTACTTCCACACCTACCTGCAGAGCCTCGACGTCGAGCGGGCCGGTTCCCCGGAGTCGTTCCGGGCCCGCCTGGCCAAGGCGCTCGCCCACTACGGCGTCACCGAACTGGACCGCTCGCCCGAGCTGGAGGCCGCGGTCTTCCGGATCTTCCTGGCCCAGCAGCGGGCCGCCGCGGACGCCGCGGTGATCGCCGCGCTGCTGCGCTCCTGGCTGCGCGAGCCGCCGCCGGACGAGGCGCTGCGCGAGCCGGCCGGTCTCACGCTGGAACGCCTCGTCGCGGCCACCCAGGTCCGCTTCCCGGTGGTCGCCGACCTGGCCCGGGGCGTGGTGTTCGCCTGGTTCGCCCAGCCGCTGCTGCGCCGCAACCGGGCCCGGGTCTACGCCCAGGTCCGCACCCACCTGCGGCACCTCGACGCGCAGCCGGACGCGCCGGACCGCGCCGGGCGGATCGCCGAGATGGTGCGCAGCACCGAGCCGCTGGTCCGGCTGCTCGGCCAGCGCCTGGTCCGCAACGACCTGGACAACGCGGCCATGCTGGAGGTGCTGACCCGCCGGTACTACGGCAACAAGGCGCTCACCGAGGTCCGCACCCGCACCGCCGGTGGCTGCACGTTCGTGGTGGCCGGGCGGGACGGGTCGAGTGTCGTCTCGGCCGCCGTCCGCTTCGACGCGCTCGGCGACGCGCTGCGCGGCCTGGCCGAGGTGGCCCGGGACTGCGAGGCCGTCGACGCGGACGTCTACCTGGCCTGGGAGAACCAGCCCGAGGACCTGGACGCCGCCGCCGCCGCGCTGCTGGACGTGGTGAACGCACACCCGCTGCCGCAGCAGGTACGCCGCCTCACCACCACCGTCGCCGGGCGCGGCGGCGCGGTGATGCACCACCACGTCACGTTCCGTCCGGCCGAGGGCGGCGGGATGGCCGAGGAGCGGCTGATCCGCGGCCTGCACCCGTACATCGCGCAGCGGATGCAACTGGAACGGCTGCGCGAGTTCGACCTGACCCGGCTGCCCTCGCTGGACGAGGAGGTCTACCTGTTCCAGGCGGTCGCCCGGCAGAACCCGTCCGACCAGCGGCTGGTCGCGTTCGCGCAGGTACGTGACCTGACCGAGCTGCGGGATCAGGACGGCCGCCTGGTGGCGCTGCCGACCACCGAGGACACGGTGGCGGCCTGCATCGACTCGATCCGCCGGGCGCAGTCGCGGCGGCCGTCGAAGTCGCGGTTCCCGACCAACCGGATCGTCGTCTACGTGTGGCCGCCGAGCGAGCTGACCCGCGAGGAGATGGAGCTGATCGCCGGCCGGGTACGCCCGACCACTGTGGGCGCCGAGCTGGAGGAGATCCTGTTCATCGCCCGGCAGCGCGACCGGCGTACCGGCGAGCTGACGAAGGTCGGCGTGCGGATCACGTTCGACGCCACAGGGCACGCGCAGCTGACAGTGGGCGAGCCGCCGGCCGAGCCGGTCGAGCCGCTTGACGACTACCGGTTGAAGGTGCTGCGGGCGGCCGGCCGCAACACGGTGTACCCGTACGAGCTGACCGGCCTGCTGGGCGACTTCGTCGAGCACGACCTGGACGCCGGTCACGCGCTGGTGCCGGTGGACCGGCCGAAGGGCCGCAACACCGCGGCGATCGTGGCCGGTGTGGTGACCACGCCGACACCGCGGCACCCGCAGGGCGTGACCCGGGTGGTGCTGCTCGGCGACCCGACCAAGTCCCTCGGCGCGCTGTCCGAGCCGGAGTGCCGGCGGGTGATCGCCGCGCTGGACCTCGCGCAGCGGATGGGCGTGCCGCTGGAGTGGTACGCGTTGAGCGCCGGCGCCCGCATCTCGATGACCTCCGGCACCGAGAACATGGACTGGGTGGCCGCGGCGCTCAAGCGCATCGTCGAGTTCACCCAGGACGGCGGTGAGATCAACATCGTGGTGGCGGGCATCAACGTCGGCGCCCAGCCGTACTGGAACGCCGAGGCGACGATGCTCATGCACACCAAGGGCGTGCTGGTCATGACGCCGGACTCGGCGATGGTGCTCACCGGCAAGCAGTCGCTCGACTTCTCCGGCGGTGTCTCGGCCGAGGACAACTTCGGCATCGGCGGCTACGACCGGGTGATGGGCCCGAACGGGCAGGCGCAGTACTGGGCGCCGAGCCTGCCGGCCGCGCGGGACGTGCTGATGGCGCACTACGACCACACGTACGTCGCGCCGGGCGAGGACGCGCCGCGCCGGGCCGTCACGATGGACCCGGTGGACCGGGACATCTGCGGCTACCCGCACGCGGTGGCCGGCAGCGACTTCGCCACGGTGGGCGAGATCTTCTCCGCCACCGCGAACCCGGACCGGAAGAAGCCGTTCGACATCCGTACCGTGATGCGGGCGCTCGCCGACCAGGACCACCCGGTGCTGGAGCGGTGGGCCGGCATGGCCGACGCGGAGACGGCTGTGGTGCAGGACGTGCACCTCGGCGGCATCCCGGTGTGCCTGCTCGGCATCGAGTCCCGCTCGGTGCCCCGGCACGGCTTCCCGCCCACCGACGGCCCGGACACGTACACCGCGGGCACGCTGTTCCCGCGCTCGTCGAAGAAGGCCGCGCGGGCGATCAACGCGGCCAGCGGCAACCGGCCGCTGGTCGTGCTCGCCAACCTCTCCGGCTTCGACGGTTCGCCCGAGTCGATGCGCAAGCTGCAACTGGAGTACGGCGCGGAGATCGGCCGGGCGATCGTCAACTTCCGCGGCCCGATCGTGTTCTGCGTGATCTCGCGCTACCACGGCGGCGCGTTCGTGGTGTTCTCCAAGGCACTCAACCCGGACATGACGGTGCTGGCGATCGAGGGGTCGTTCGCCTCGGTGCTCGGTGGCGCGCCCGCCGCCGCCGTGGTGTTCGCCGGCGAGGTCGCCGCCCGTACCGCCGCCGATCCCCGGGTACGCGACCTGGAGGGGAAGGTCACCGCCGCGGCCGGCACCGAGCGGGCGGCGCTCACCGCCGAGCTGGACGAGCTGCGCTCGTCGGTGCGGGCGGAGAAGCTGGGCGAGGTGGCCGCCGAGTTCGACCGGGTGCACAGCATCCAGCGGGCGGTCGAGGTCGGTTCGGTCGACGCGGTGATCCGCGCCGCCGAGCTGCGTCCCCGCGTCATCGAGGCGATCGAGGCGCGCCTGCGCTGACACGTTGCACCGCCGGACGGCGGGCGGGCCTTCGGGTCCGCCCGCCGTTTCGCGTGCGCCGGTCCTTGACGGGCCTGCCGCCGCATGGTGTGCTCAATCGGTAATGGAAACCGTGTTCGTTAGCGATGACGGAGGACCCATGTCGCTCACCGTTCCGCCCGCCCTGCTGCACGCCGCCGAGACCGGTCCCGTGGACGAGGAGGCGTTCGTCGCCTGCGTCCGCGACTCCCTGCCGTACGCCTGGGAGACGGTCAGCCGGGTGGCCGCCGACCTGGCCGCGTCCGACGCCGAGTTCGCCGACAACGTGGTGCCGCCGCCGGGCGACGCCGAGCGCGGGCAACTGCTGCGCGCGATGGCCAGCGACGCGATCCGCGCCGGCCTGGAACGGCACTTCGGGGTGACGCTGGCGTTCCAGAACTGCCACCGGGTGGCGGCGTTCCGCCCCGGCGCGGCCGGCTCCGAGGCGTACCGCCGGTTCACCTCCAGCCGCGGCCAGTTGCTGAACCAGTCACCGGCACTGCGCAACTGCTGACGGCGACGCGCCGCGGGCGGGTCACCGCCCGCGGCGGCTCAGGCGGCGCAGCGGTCGCAGGTGCCGAAGATCTCCAGGGTGTGCCCGACGTCGGTGAAGCCGTGCTGCGCGGCCACCTGGTCGGCCCACCGCTCCACGGCCGGGCCGGCCACCTCCACGGCCCGGCCGCAGCGGCGGCAGACCAGGTGGTGGTGATGGCGGCTCTGGCTGCACCGCCGGTAGAGGTGCTCGCCGCCGGGCAGCCGGGCCGAGTCGATCTCGCCGTTGTCGACGAGCATCTGGAGCGTCCGGTACACCGTGGTGAGGCCGACCTTCGCCTGCCGCTGGACGAGCATCTGGTGCAGCTGCTGCGCGCTGTGGAAGCCGTCCAACTCCCGCAGCAGCGCCAGCACCTCGGCGCGCTGACGGGTGTTGCGGGTCGCCCCGGTCGTCGCCTGGGTCACCGTCGCCTCCCTCGTCCGGGCGCCCGCCCGGCACCCTCGTCCGGCCGCGGCCGCGCCCGGCGCGCCACGTGACACCCGGAACCATTATGCCTTCCGGGCGCACCGCCGATCCCGGGTCCGTGACGGCCCGCCGCCCGGGGTGTGACATGCCCGACCGCCCCGGCCGGAACTATCCGGCGTACCGCGCCGACAAACGGTACGAACACCGGATCTTCGAGGGGACGACGTCATGCCCAGCACCACCAGCCGCCGGTTCCTGCGCCCGGCGGCCCTGATCGGCGCCGCCGTGCTCGCCGCGTCGGTCACCGCCTGCGGATCCTCCGGCACGCCGTCCGCCGCCACGTCGGCGTCCGCCTCGGCGTCGGCGAGCGCGGCGGCGGGCGTGCTCACCGTCCGCGACCCGTGGGTGAAGGCCGCCGACAAGGGCATGACCGCCGCGTTCGCCACGCTCGCCAACGACGGTGACACCGACGTCACGATCACCGGCGTGACCACCGACGTGTCCCGGGCCGAGATCCACGAGATGGCCATGACCGACGGGAAGATGGCGATGCGGCAGAAGCAGGGCGGCGTCGTGGTCGCCGCCCGCTCCCAGGCCGCCCTGGAACCCGGCGGCGACCACCTGATGCTGATGGACCTGACCCGCCCGGTGCGCCCCGGCGACCAGCTCGACATCACGCTCACCTTCGCCGACGGCCGGACCCAGACGTTCACCGCCGTGGCGAAGCCGTTCACCGGCGCCCAGGAGAGCTACGCGCCCGGCCACGGCCCGAGCCCGGCGTCATGACCGGCAGGCGGGTGAGCCGGCGCGGCCTGCTCACCGGCGGCGCGATGGCCGCCGGGGGCGCGCTGGCCGGTGCCGGCGCCCTCACCGCCGTCCGTTCCGGCCCTCCCGGGGTACGCCCCGGCGACGCCGTCCCGGTGGCCCAGGTCGGCAGCGCGGTCGAGCCGTTCCACGGCGTCCGGCAGTCCGGGGTCACCACCGACCCGCAGGCGCACGCGGCGTTCGTCGCGTTCACGCTGCGTCCCGGCACCGACCGGGCGGCGCTCGGGCGGATGCTGCGGCTGCTCTCCGACGACGCGGCCCGGCTCACCCAGGGCCGCCCGGCGCTGGCCGACACCGAGCCGGAACTGAGCGTCCTGCCGGCCCGGCTGACCGTCACGTTCGGCTTCGGACCCGGGCTCTACGCCGCCGCAGGGCTCGACGACCGGCGGCCCGCCTCGGTGGCCGAGCTGCCGGCGTTCGGCATCGACCGGCTGCAACCCCGCTGGTCCGGCGGGGACGTGCTGCTCCAGATCTGCGCCGACGACCCGCTCACAGTCGCCCACGCCCAGCGGGTCCTGGTCAAGGACAGCCGTCCCTTCGCCGTCGTCCGCTGGGTGCAGCAGGGCTTCCGCCGGGCGGCCGGCGCCGAGCCGGGGCGTACCCAGCGCAACCTGTTCGGGCAGCTCGACGGCACCGCCAACCCGAAGCCCGGCACGCCCGCGGACACCGCGGTGTGGGTGACCGACGGACCGGACTGGTTGCGGGACTCGACCACGCTCGTGGTGCGGCGGATCAGCATGAACCTGGAGACCTGGGACCTGCTGGGCCGCGCCGACCGGGAACTCGCCGCGGGGCGGCGCATCGACACCGGCGCGCCGCTGACCGGCCGGGCCGAACACGACGAGCCGGACTTCGCCGCGCTCGGCCCGGACGGGCTCACCGTGATCCCCGACTTCTCGCACCTGACCCGCGCCCGCGTCACCGACGACCGGCAGAAGATCCTGCGCCGGCCGTACAACTACGACGGCGTGCCGACCCCGGAGGGGACCGCGGACAGCGGGCTCGTCTTCGCCTCGTACCAGGCCGACATCGCCCGGCAGTTCCTGCCCGTCCAGCGCCGGCTCGCCGAGCGCGACCTGCTCAACGAGTGGACCACCCCGATCGGCTCCGCCGTGTTCGCCGTACCGCCCGGCTGCCCCGAGGGCGGCTGGATCGGCTCGCAACTGCTCGGCTGACCACCACAGGAAGGCGCGTCATGCGTACCCGTTCCGTCACCGCGCTGCTCGCCGCGGCCCTCACCGCGCTGCTGCTGGTCCCGGCCACGCCCGCGGCGGCCCACAACTCGCTCCAGGAGGCCACCCCAGCGCGCGACGCCCGGCTCACCGCCGCGCCCACGCAGGTCACGCTGCGGTTCCTGCAGGGGCTGAACCCCTCCTTCACCACCATCACGGTCAGCGACGCGGCCCAGCGCACGGTGCCCACCTCCGCACCGGCGGTGGACGGCGCCACCGGCACGGTGACGATCGACGAGCCGCTGGGCAACGGCACCTACACCGTCGCGTACCGGGTGGTCTCCCGCGACGGCCACCCCGTCCAGGGTTCGTACCGCTTCACAATGGCCGACCCGGCGGCGCCCGCACCGTCGGCTCCCGCATCGGCGGCTCCCACGCCGACGGCGGTTGCCGCGTCGGCCGGCGTGGACGGCGCGGACGAGCCGGATGCCTCGGGCGCGCGGTCCGGCGACGACGGCCCGCCGGTCGCGCTGCTGGCGGGTGGGGCGGTCGCCGGTCTGCTCGTGATCACCGGAATCGTGCTGCTGGTCGCACGCCGGGCGCGCGCTCGCCGAACGGACCACTGACGACCGGACCTCGCACGGCGGGGGTCGGCCACGGGCAGGCGGGCCGCTACCGCCTCAGCGGGCGGGCGGCGGGCCGACGCTGCGGCGCGGCACCAGCGTCGGCGCGATCGTCTGCCGCAGCGGCCCGACGGTCTGCGACTCGATCTGGGCCAGGAGCAGGTCCAGACTCGCCGCGGCGACAGCGCCGAAGTCCGGCCGGACGGTGGTCAGCGGCGGGATGAAGTACGCCGCCTCGGGCACGTCGTCGAACCCGACCACGCTGATGTCGTCGGGAACCCGGCGGCCGTGCTCGTGCAGCGCCCGCAGCACGCCCAGCGCCAGGTGGTCGTTGGCGGTGAAGACGGCGGTGACCTCCGGCATCCGGGCCAGCATCTGCCCACACCGGTAGCCCGCCGCCGCCGACCAGTCGGCCGGGACCAGCGGCGGGATCTCGGCTCCCGCCTGCCGCAGCGCCTCGCGCCACCCCTCGATGCGGCCGGCGCTGTCGAACCAGTCCGACGGCCCGGACACGTGCCACACCGTGCGATGCCCGGCGGCGAGGAGGTGCTCGGTGGCGGCCCGGGCGCCGGCGACCTGGTCGACTGTGACCAGCGGGATCGGTCGCCGCGGGTCGCCGTCGACAGTCACCAGCGGTACGTCCTGGGGCAGCCGTTCCAGCGCCTCCCCGGCGGACTCGACCGGCGCGATCACCACGATGCCGGCGACCCGGTGTGCCAGGTGCCGTTCCACGGCGGCCGAGATGGAGCGGTGGTCGAGGTCGCGGACGCTGCCGACGCTCACCGCGAAGCCGGCCTCGGCGGCGGTCTGCTCCAGCGCCGCGAGCAGCGACGCCGGGCCGTAGAGCGTGGTGTTCTGCGCGACCACGCCGATCACCTGGGACCGGCCGGTCACCAGCGCGCGGGCCGCGCGGTTGGGCCGGTAGCCGAGTTCGGTGATGGCGGCCTGCACCCGTAACCGGGTCTGCTCACGCACGTTGGGATGCCCGTTGAGAACCCGGGAGACCGTCTGGTGCGACACCCCGGCGAGGCGGGCCACGTCCGTCATCGCAGGACCGCGCACGGCCACCTCACTTTCGCCACTGCCCGCGGCCACACCCGGTCGATCTCGACCGGACCGTCCCGGGTGGCGACAGTCTACGCCAGCGGTCCCATCGGTATCGGCACCGTTGATCGCCCGTTCCCGCCGTGGCGCGGCGATATCGGGGAATCGACAGGCGGCTCATTCCCTTCCGTTACGCAGTGGCACGAACAGGCAGCTCGGAGCGGGTGGAATTGCGCCCGGGGTGCGGCATTTCCGGCGATTGCCGGAGCCGCACCCCGGGTTGTCGAAGATGTGTCAACGGCCGCGAATGGTGACCGTTGTCACGGTGTCGTCAGGGAGAACTGCCGCACCGTCACCGCGCCGCCGAGGGATTGGGTGGCGTAGTTGAAGAAGCCGAACCGGTAGCCCATGAAGAACTGCCACGCGTTGTTGAGCGTCAGCGCGTTACCGAGCGACACGAAGTTCACCCCGTCGGTGCTGTAGGAGAACCGCGCCTGCCGGCCCGAGCCGGGCCGGATGTCGGCGTTCGCCCGCAGCCAGATCCGCCCGCCGGACACCGCCGCACTGGCGATCTCCGTCCCGGTGCTCGTGGTGTTCCAGTTCGAGCCCATGGTCAGGCCGTTCGTCATCACCACGCGGGTGGCGCCGTTGTCCCGCCGTACGCCGATCCAGGCCGAGCTGTCCCGCAGCATCGCCAGGCCGGCCCGGTCACCGTCGCGCATGGTCGAGTAGTCCAGCTCGATCGTGCCGGTCGAGGTCGGACCCTGGATGCGGTGGGTGAGCGTGTTGCGGGCCCGGTACAGGTCGTTCGTGACGGTGGCGGTCTGCAACCGCAGGCCGTTGTTCACCGACCATCTGCTGTTGTCCGGGTTGTGGTTCCACTCGTACTGCACGCCGAGCGTGGTGCCGGAGAACGTGTCGGTGCCGGTGAGCGGCTTGACCGGGCGGGTCGGCAGCGGGTTGGGGTAGCTCGCGCCCCAGGCGCCGTTGACGGTCTGCACCTGCGGCCAGCCGTCGGAGGTCCAGGTGATCGGCGCCAGCGTCGGCATCCGGCCGCCCGGATAGGCGTCGGTGAACGCCATGTAGTACCAGGCGCCCGTCTGCGTCTGCACCAGCCCGCCCTGGTGCGGCACGCCGCCACCGGAGATCGGGCCGGGCAGGTTGAGCAGCACCTGCCGCTGCTCGTACGGGCCGAACGGGCCGTTCGTGGACTTCAGCACGTACTGGCCGTTGGCCGGCCGGGTCAGCCAGATGTAGTACGCGCCGTTGCGCTTGTAGAAGCGCGCGCCCTCCAGCGTGCCGATGCTCGACGGCGTCTGGTAGACCTGCTGGGCCCGGACCTGGCTGCGCCCGTCGGCGGAGAGCTGGGCCACGCTGATCGTGCCGTTGCCGTACGCGACGTACATGGTGTCGTTGTCGTCGATCAGCATGCCGGCGTCGTAGTAGCAGTTGGGGATGGTGGTCAGGCGGTTCCACGCGCCGTCCACGGCGGTGGCGGTGTAGATGTGGGTCTGCGCGAAGTCGATGCACCCGGCCCAGTAGAACGTGCGGTTGCTCGGCCGGTAGTTCAGCGTCGACGCCCAGATGCCGTCCACGTACGCCTGCTCGCTGGCGCTCAGGTCGTACTTGGTGCCGAACTCCAGCCGTGGCACCGAGTGCCCGGCGAACTCCCAGTTCACCAGGTCCCAGGAACGCAGCACCGGCGCGCCGGGCGAGTAGTGCATGGTGGAGGCGGACATGTAGTAGACGTCGCCCACCCGGATGATGTCGACGTCGGCGAAGTCCTGCCAGACGGCCGGGTTGGTGAAGCTGCCGCCCGGGTTGCCCGGGTTGCCGGGGTTGTCGCCGACGCGGACGAGCTGCCACTGCTGGTTCGCGCCGTTCCAGTCGTCGTACTGGACGATGTTGCCGCCGTCGGCGGTGGAGGCGTTCTGCACCTCCATCACCTTGTTCGAGTTCCGGTTGATCAGCCGGACGTACCCGCTGTCGGAGTCGGCCAGCCGGAACTGCTGGTTGGTGCCGCCGTGGTCCGTCCACTGCACCACCGCCGCGCCGTTGGCTGTGGACGCGCCGGTCACGTCCAGCACCTTGCCGGAGTGCCGGGACCGCAGCCGGTAGTAGCCACCGCCGGAGTCCACGAACTGCCACTGCTGCCAGGCGCCGTCGTTGCGCGTCCACTGGGTGATCCGCGCCCCGTCGTTCGTCGCCTGGTTGTACAGGTCCAGCGCCTTGCCGCTGTTGCGGTTCACCAGCACGTAGTAGGCGCTGGTGTCCACTGTGGCAGCCGATACCGGCGCGGGCACGGCGCCCACCACCACGCCGCCGACAAGCAGTGCCACCACCCCGGCCAGCAACCGGGACAGGCGTCCACGTCCACGGGACAGTCGAGCCGTCACCACGATCCTCCTTCGTCGACCGGAGCCCGGGCACGGCAGTACGCGCCGACGACGGCAGCGTTATCGCTAACAGCGATGCCCACCCAGGCGGGAGTCGGATCCCTGGCAACTGCGGCGCAGATCGCGCCCGGAACGGCCCGCGAGCGGTGCCGGTGACCCTATCCATCGACTGTGAGCGATAACATGCCGTTCGTCAAGGCGTAACACGGACCCCGCCGCACGGGCGGCCCGAGGCGGCCCGAGGCGGCTCAGAAACCCCGGGCGAGCCGGTAGTACGCCTGGTTCCAGCGCAGCTCGTCCGCGAAGCGGTGGGGGCGCGTCTCGGCGTCGATGACCACCAGCTCGGTCCGGGCCATCGCGGCCAGGTCGCGCAGCTCCTCCATGCCGACGGCCTGGGAGAGGACGGTGTGGTGCGGCCCGCCCGCGGTGATCCATGCCTCCGCCGAGCCGGCCAGGTCGGGCTGCGGACGCCACACCGCGCGCGCCACCGGCAGCCGGCGCAGCGGGTGCGGCGGCGGCACCACGTCCACCGCGTTGGCGACCAGCCGGAACCGCTCCCCCATGTCCACCATGCCCAGCACGACCGCCGGGCCGGGCGCGGCGTCGAAGACCAGGCGTACCGGGTCCTCCCGCCCGCCGATGCTCAGCGGGTGCACCTCCGCGCTCGGCACGTCGGCGGCGATGCTCGGGCACACCTCCAGCATGTGCGCGCCCAGGATCAGCTCCTGACCGAACGTCAGGTCGTAGGTGTAGTCCTCCATGAACGAGGTGCCGCCCGGCACGCCGACGGCCATCGCCTTGAGCGTGTGCACCAGCACCGAGGTCTTCCAGTCCCCCTCGCCGCCGAAGCCGTAGCCGTCGGCCATCAGGCGCTGCACCGCGATCCCGGGGAGCTGGCGCAGTCCGCCGAGGTCCTCGAAGTTCGTGGTGAACGCCCGGAAACCGCCGGCGTCGAGGAAAGCACGCAGGCCCAGCTCCTGGCGCGCCGCGTACCGCAGCGAGTCGTGCCGGTCCCCGCCGGGCCGCAGCTCGGACGCGACGCGGAAGGTGTCGTCGTACTCCTTGACCAGGTCGTCGACCTGCGCGTCGGGCACCTGGTCGACGGCGGCGACCAGGTCGTTGACGCCGTAGGTGTTGACCGAGACGCCGAAGCGCAGCTCCGCCTCGACCTTGTCCCCCTCGGTGACCGCGACGTCGCGCATGTTGTCGCCGAAGCGGGCCAGCCGCAGCGTCCGCACCGCCGACCAGCCGATCGCGGCGCGGGCCCAGGCCGCGACCCGCCCGACGACCCGGGGGTCGGTGACGTGCCCGGCGACGGTCTTGCGCGCCACCCCGAGCCGGGTCTGGATGAACCCGAACTCCCGGTCGCCGTGCGCGGCCTGGTTGAGGTTCATGAAGTCCATGTCGATGTCGTCCCACGGCAGCGCCACGTTGGCCTGCGTGTGCAGGTGCAGCAGCGGCGTGCGCAGCGCGTCCAGCCCGGAGATCCACATCTTGGCCGGGGAGAACGTGTGCATCCAGGCGATCACCCCGACCGCGCCCTGCGCGGCCGCGTCCCGGCAGGCGGCGAGGATGTCCGCACTGGAGGTGAGGACCGGCTTCCAGACCACGCGTACGGGGATGTCCGGCGACTCGTCCAGGCGCGCGGCGATCTGCCGGGACTGCTCGGCGACCTGCCGCAGGGTGTCCTCGCCGTAGAGGCCCTGGCTGCCGGTGAGGAACCAGACCTCGGGCTGGGGGTGAGTTGCCATGTTGTTGCCTTCCGCGCTAGGAACCGTCACTTGAACCGGATGCCGATGAGGCGCTGGAGGAGGATGAACGCGAACAGCAGGCCACCGATCACGATCTTGGTCCACCAGGAGTTGAGGCTGCCGTCGAACGTGATCAGCGTCTGGATCACGCCCAGCACCAGCACGCCGAGCACGGTGCCGAAGACGTACCCGGAACCGCCGGTGAGCACGGTGCCGCCGATCACCACGGCGGCGATCACGTCCAGCTCCATCCCGACGGCGATCAGCGGCGCGCCGGACAGCGTGTAGAACGACAGCAGGATGCCGCCGATCGCCGAGCAGAGCCCGCTGATCGTGTAGACGGCGATCCGGGTCCGCGCCACCGGCAGGCCCATCAGCAGCGCCGACTGCGCGTTGCCGCCGACCGCGTACACGTTGCGGCCGAACCGGGTGTACGCCAGCACGTACGCCGCGATCAGCACCACCGCGAACGCGATCAGCACGCTGATCGACACGAAGTTTCCGGCCGGGTCGCCGATGCGCTGCTGCGACATCGAGGTCCAGAAACCGTCGGTGATGGAGATGGAGGCGTCGCTGATGAACGTGCACATGCCCCGGGCGAAGAACATCCCGGCGAGTGTCACGATGAACGGCTGGATCTCGAAGAAGTGGATCGCGCAGCCCATCAGGAAACCGAGCGTCGGGCCGATCAGCAGCGCGATCACCAGCACCAGGGCCGCGGGCAGGCCGTCGCGCAGCAGCGCGGCCGACACCATCGCGGTCATCGCCACCACCGAGCCGACGGACAGGTCGATGCCGCCGGTGAGGATCACGAACGTCATGCCGACCGCGACGACGAGCAGGAAGCCGTTGTCGATGAAGACGTTGAAGACGACCTGGACGTTGGAGAAGGCGCGGTACTGGGACACGCCGATGCCGTACATGACCAGCAGCAGGGCGAGCGTGGCCAGCACCGGGACGTGCCGGCGGGGCAGGCTGGGCCGCCAGGACCGGCCGGTGGTCAACGACGTGCTGCTCATGCCGGCACCTGCTCCTTCTCCCGCTGCGGTGCCGCCGGGCCGGGTTCGGTCCCGCGCCGTCGCCGGCGCAGCCGGGCCCGGAACGCCGGGGCCTGGACGAGGCAGACGGCGATGACGACGACCGCCTTGAACAGCAGCGACGTCTGCGGCGAGATGTTCATGGCGTACACGGTGGTGGTCAGGGTCTGGATGATCAGCGCGCCGAGGACGGTGCCGCCGAGGGAGAACCGGCCGCCGGCCAGTGAGGTGCCGCCGATGACGACCGCCAGGATCGCGTCGAGTTCGATCCACAGGCCGGCGGCGTTGCCGTCGGCGCTGGAGACGTTCGCGGTGACCATGAAACCGGCGAGCGCGGCGCAGACGGCGCTGATCACGTAGACGAGGAAGACGATGCGCCGCGACCGGATGCCGGCGAGCCGGCTGGCCTCGGCGTTGCCGCCGACCGACTCGACGATCAGCCCGAGCGCCGTGCGGCGGGTGAACGCGGCCACGAGCAGCGCGGCGGCGAGCGCGATCAGGATGGCCAGCGGCAGCGTCAGGAAGTGCCCGAGCCCGATCGCCCGGTACGGACCGGAGTTGATCGTGATGATCTGGCCCTCGGTGACCAGCTGGGCGATGCCCCGCCCGGCCACCATGAGGATCAGCGTGGCGATGATCGGCTGGATGCCGATGACCGCCACGAGTATCCCGTTCCAGGCGCCGAGCACGAGCGCGGCGCCGAAGGCCAGGGCCAGCGCGGTGGCCACCGTGGCCGGGCTGTTCTGGTCGGCCGCCCCGCTGATGTGCAGGCAGGCGATCGCGCCGCTGATCGCGCAGAGCGAACCGACCGACAGGTCGATGCCGCCGGTGGCGATGACGAGCGTCATCCCGAGCGCGACCAGGATCAGCGGCGCGCTCAGCCGGAGGATGTCGATCGGCGTGCCGTACAGGTGGCCGTTCTTGACCTCGACGGCGAGGAAGCCGGGACGGTAGACGGTGTTCGCGGCGATCATGACCACGAGCACGAGCGCCGGCCAGAACAGGCGGTGGCCGGTCAGCGGGCGGAGGCGGTCGGCGACGGCGGTCATGGGGTCACCTCCTCCCGGGGCGTTCCACTGGCGATGGTGCGCATGACGCGGTCGGCGTCGAGCGTGTCGTCGTTGTCGAGCTGGGCGACCATCTCCCGGTCGCGCATGACCGCGACCCGGTGGCTCAGGCGCAGCACCTCCTCCAGCTCGGCGGAGATGAACAGCACCGCCATGCCGCCGTCGGAGAGCTGCACCACCAGCTTCTGGATCTCGGCCTTGGCACCGACGTCGATGCCGCGGGTCGGCTCGTCCAGGATCAGCAGGCGCGGCTCGGTGATCAGCCAGCGGGCCAGCAGCACCTTCTGCTGGTTGCCGCCGGACAGGTTGCGAACCGGCAGTTCCGGGTTGGCCGGGCGGATGCTCAGCGCCTCCACGTACCTGCGGACCAGTTCGTCCTGACGGCGGCGCGGGATCGGACGCAGCCAGCCGCGCGCGGCCTGCATCGCCAGGATCATGTTCTCCCGTACCGTCAGCTCCGGGACGATGCCCTCGGCCCGGCGGTTCTCCGAGCAGAACCCGACGCCTTGGCCGATGGCCTGCATCGGGTTGCGCACGGGCGCCCGGCCGCCGTCGAGCCGTACCTGGCCGTGGTCGGCCCGGTCGGCGCCGAAGATCAGCCGCGCCACCTCGGTCCGGCCGGAGCCGAGCAGGCCGGCCAGGCCGACCACCTCACCGGCGTGGATGCGGAGGCTGAACGGGGCGACAGCGCCACGCCGGCCCAGTTCGGCGGCGTCCACGAGCGGGGCCTCGCCACCGGCGTCGACTGTGGCGCGCTTCTGCTGCTCGTCGAGCCGCTCCAGCACGTCCAGCTCCTGGCCGATCATCTTCTCGACCAGGCTGAACTGCGGCAGCTCCTCGGTGCGGTACTCCCCCACGAGCGTGCCGTTGCGCAGCACCGTGATCCGGTCGGCGATGCCGTAGACCTGGTCGAGGAAGTGGGTGACGAACAGGATCGCGATCCCCTCGTCACGCAGCTGCCGCATGATCCGGAACAGCTGCGCCACCTCGCCGGCGTCCAGACTGGAGGTCGGCTCGTCCAGGATCAGCACCCGGGCCTGCACGTCGATCGCGCGGGCGATGGCGACCATCTGCTGCACCGCGAGCGAGTACGAGCCGAGCGGCGCGGAGACGTCGAGGTCGAGATCGAGCCGGGCCAGCAGGTCGCGGGCCCGGCGGCGCATCTCGCCCCAGCGCACCGCGCCGAGCCGGCGGGGCTCCCGGCCGATGAAGACGTTCTCCGCCACCGACAGGTTGGTGCAGAGGTTGACCTCCTGGTAGACGGTGCTGACACCGGCCGCTGCGGCCTGCATCGGACCGGTGAACGAGACCTGCTCGCCGTCGAGCGTGACGACGCCCGCGTCGGTCCCGTAGACGCCGGTCAACACCTTGATCAGGGTGGACTTGCCGGCGCCGTTCTCGCCCATCAGGGCGTGGACCTCGCCCGGGAACAGCCGGAAGTCGACGTCGTGCAGCGCGCGGACCCCGGGGAAGGTCTTGCTGATGCCGGTCATGGTCAGGACCGGACGGTTACCCGTCATCCCATCGGACCTCTTCTTCGACGGTGGTGGTACGGGGGCCGCCGTCGGTTGCGACGGCGACCCCCGGGTGACTCAGTACTTGCGGTTGGGCAGTGCCTCCTTGGCCTGCTCCTGGGTGAACGTGGTCTCCTCGGTCTCGATCCGGGCGGGCACCTCCTCGCCGGCCTTGACCTTCTTGACCAGGTCCATCAGCTGCGGGCCGAGCAGCGGGCTGCACTCGGCGATGAAGTTGAACTTGCCGTCCGCGAGGGCCTGCATGCCGTCCTTCACCGCGTCGACGGTGATGATGGTGATGTCCTTGCCGGGCTCCTTGCCCGCCGCGGTGATCGCCTCGAGCGCGCCCAGGCCCATGTCGTCGTTGTGCGCGAAGAGCACGTCGATCTTCGGGTTGGCCTTGAGGAACTGCTCCATCACCTGCTTGCCGCCGGCGCGGGTGAAGTCACCGGTCTGCGAGGCGACGATCTTCAGGTTCGGGTTGGCGGCGATCGCCTCGGCGAAGCCCTTCTTCCGGTCGTTGGCCGGCGCCGAGCCGGTCGTGCCCTGCAGCTCGACGATGTTGACCGGGCCGGACGCCGCCTTCTTCTGCTCCACCAGCCACTCGCCCGCGAGGCGGCCCTCCTTGACGAAGTCCGAGCCGAGGAACGTCTTGTAGAGCGACTTGTCGGCCGAGTCGACGGCGCGGTCGGTCAGGATCACCGGGATCTTGGCGTCCTTGGCCTCCTTGAGCACGGTGTCCCAGCCGGACTCCACCACCGGCGAGAAGGCGATCACGTCGACCTTCTGCTGGATGAAGTTGCGGATCGCCTTGATCTGGTTCTCCTGCTTCTGCTGGGCGTCGTCGAACTTCAGCTCGATGCCCGCCTCGGCCGCCGCCTCCTTGATCGAGGTGGTGTTGGCGGTGCGCCAGCCACTCTCGGCGCCCACCTGGGAGAAGCCCAGGACGATCTTGTCGTTGCCGTCGCCGGAACCGCCGCCGGTGTCGCTGTTGCCGCACGCGGCCATGCTGGCGGCGAGCAGCACGCCGGCGAACGCCGCGATGACAGTGCGTGCCGTGCTCCTGCTTCTCATCGATTCTCCTCCGGGGGTTGGATGTTCCGGGCGCGCGACCGGCGGAAACCGGAGCGGCCCGGATGTGGTGGTGGGGGGTGCGCGGCGCGGTCCGGGGTCAGTGCGCCGACGGGCGTTGGCCGTACACGTTCTGGTAGCGGTCGTAGAGCGAGTCGATGTCGGCCGGCGCGATCGGCACCGGCCGGCCGAGCGCGCGGGCCAGGTGTGCGGTGCGGGCCACGTCCTCGCACATCACCGCGGCCTTGACCGCCGCCCGGGCGTCGCGGCCGATGGTGAAGACGCCGTGGTTGCGCATGAGCACCGCGGGTGAGCGGTGCCCGGACAGCGTGCTGACGATGCCCTTGCCGATGTCGTCGCCGCCGATCAGCGCGAACGGCCCGATCGGGATCTCCCCGCCGAACTCGTCGGCCTGCGCGGTCAGCCAGCACGGGATCGCCTCGCCGCGGGCCGCCCAGGCGGTGGCGTACCCGCTGTGCGTGTGCACGACGCCGCCGACCTCGGGCATCGCGCGGTAGACGTAGGCGTGCGCGGCGGTGTCGCTGGACGGGGCGCCGTCGCCGTCGACCACGGCGCCGTTGAGGTCGCAGACCACCATGGCCGCCGCGGTCAGGTCGTCGTAGTCGACGCCGCTGGGCTTGATGACCATCAGGTCCTGACCGGGTACGCGGGCCGACACGTTCCCGGCGGTCCAGGCCACCAGGTCGTAGCGGGTCAGTTCGCGGTGCAGGCGCGCCACCGTCTCGCGTAGCGCGTCGACCTGGCTGTTCATCCGACCACCTCCAGGGTCGCGGCGGCGCGGTCCGCGGCGGCGTCGACCGCCGCGTTGCGGATCGCCCGCAGGCGGAGCATGACGTCGTTCGCGCCGCGGCCGAAGTGGTCGTGCAACGCGCGGTACTCGGCGTAGAGGGCGTCGTAGGCCCGCACGTTCTCCGGTACGGGCCGGTAGACGGCCTCGTCGATGCGCCCCATCGCGGCGGACGCCTCGTGGATCGTCGGGTACGCCCCGGCGGCGACAGCCGCGTGGATGGCCGAGCCGAGCGCCGGGCCCTGGGCGGAGCCGATGATGCTCAGTGGCCGGTTCGTGACGTCGGCGTAGATCTGCATGAGCAGCCGGTTGGAGGTGAGACCACCGGCCACCACCAGGTCGTCGACCGGCACCCCGGCCTGCCCGAACGCCTCGACGATCATCCGGGTGCCGTACGCGGTCGCCTCCAGCAGCGCCCGGTAGACGTCCGGCGGCCGGGTGGCCAGCGTCAGCCCGATGATCATCCCGCTGAGGTCGTGGTTGACCAGCAGGGACCGGTTGCCGTTCCACCAGTCCAGCGCCACCAGCCCGTGCGCGCCGACCGGCTGGGCGGCGGCGGCCTCGGTGAGCCGCTCGTGCGAGTCGAACCCCGCCGGGGCGGCGTGGCGGACGAACCAGCCGAAGATGTCCCCCACCCCGCTCTGCCCGGCCTCGAAACCCCAGGCGCCGGGGCTGATCCCGCCGTCGACCACGCCGCACATGCCCGGCACCTCGGCCGGGTGGGTGCCGTTGAGGACGTGGCAGGTGGAGGTGCCCATGATGGCGACCAGCCGGCCGGGCCGCAGCGCCTGGGCCGACGCGGCGGTGACGTGGGCGTCGACGTTGCCCGCCGCGACCGCGATGCCCTCGGGCAGTCCGGTCCAGGCCGCGGCGCGGGCGCTGAGCGTGCCGGCCCGCGCGCCCAGCGGCAGCAGCGGACCGTCCAGCTTGGTCACGAAGTCGGCGAATCCGGGGTCGAGCGCGGCCAGGTAGTCCGGCGACGGGTAGCGGCCGTCCTGCCGGATGCCCTTGTAGCCGGCCGTGCAGACGTTGCGGGTCTCGGCGCCGCACAGCTGCCAGACGATCCAGTCGGCGGCCTCGACGAAGCGCTCGGCGCGCCGGTAGACCTCCGGGTCCTCCTCCAGGATCTGCAGGCCCTTGGCGAACTGCCACTCCGCGGAGATCTTGCCGCCGTAGCGGCCGAGCCACGGTTCGCCGCGTTCTTCCGCCAGCGCGTTGATCCGGTCGGCGTGCGGCTGCGCGGCGTGGTGCTTCCAGAGCTTCACCCAGGCGTGCGGGCGGTCGCGCAGTTGCGGGATCTCGCACAGCGGTGTGCCGTCGGCGAGCGTCGGGAGCACGGTGCAGGCGGTGAAGTCGGTGCCGATGCCCACCACCCGGGACGGGTCCACGCCGGCTTCGGCGAGCGCGGCCGGCACCGCGTGGCGCAGCACGTCGCGGTAGTCGTCCGGATCCTGGAGGGCCCAGTCCGGGGGCAGCGCCGGGCCGCCGTCGGGAAGCGCGGTCTCGATGACCCCGCGCCGGTACTCGTGCACCGCCGTACCGAGTTCGGCGCCGTCCCGGACGCGGACCACGAGCGCCCGCCCGGACAGCGTGCCGAAGTCGACACCGATCACGTACCGGTCGGACGCGTCCACTTCGCTCATTTGCACCTCCGCCGTGTCACGGAGTTAGTGTTAGCGCTCACATATACATCCGTCAAGACACCTCCGGGCAACAGCTACGTAACGAGGAACCGCCCTCGCCGGACCACCGCGGCCGGGCGGCACGGACCGGCGGGGCCGCACCCGGAGGAGATCCACACGGACGCGCTTCCGGTCCGGCCGCCGAGTCCCGGCGAGCGCCTTGTTAGCGACAACAATCAATGCCTTCGTGGATCGTCGAACCGCCGCGATCGGCGCTGCGGGCTCCGGCCCGCGGAGAGGGCCTCTCGAGGTCACAGAGCGCCCCTCAGCGGCACTTTTCCCGGCCCCGACACCCGCGCGAACGGTCGCCGACGTGGGCCGGGCGGACCGTCTCGCTATTTACAGGGTTTGATGTCAGCGATAACATTCTCGCCATCCCTGCTTCGTGGCGCCGCCGTCCGGGAAACCCCGGCGCCGCAGCCGGGCGGCGACGCGGACGGCGACCCCGTCGACCGCCGGACCCACCACCCACGAGCGCCCGCCGGTGACCGGCCGGCCCCTCTCCACTGCCGTGCCGCGTACGTCCCCGCGCACCCCGGGCGACGCCGCGCGATCGGCGGGCCGCTCCCAACCGGACGCCGGCACGGCCGGCGCCCGGCGACCGAGGAGGATCAGTGCGCAGATGGACCCGACGGACGCTCGCCGTCCTGGGCGTCGCGGCGGTGGCGCTCGCCGCGACAGTCACCGACCAGGCCGTGGCCCCGCGTCCCGCCCGGGCGCTGGACAACGGCGTCGCCCGCACCCCGCCGATGGGGTGGAACACCTGGAACACCTTCGGCTGCAACATCAACGAGACCCTCATCCGCCAGACCGCCGACGCGATCGTCAGCAACGGCCTGCGCGACCTCGGGTACAAGTACGTCGTCGTGGACGACTGCTGGTTCGACCCGAACCGGGACTCGCAGGGCAACCTCCAGGCCCACCCGCAGCGGTTCCCCAGCGGGATGAAGTCGCTCGGTGACTACCTGCACGCCCGGGGCCTGCTGTTCGGCATCTACCAGGTGCCGCTGGACAAGACCTGCGCCCAGGTCGGCGGCGCGTTCCCCGGCGCCACCGGCAGCCTCAACCACGAGTACCAGGACGCGCGGCAGTTCGCCGCCTGGGGCGTGGACTACCTGAAGTACGACTGGTGCTCGTCCACCGGCACCATCAACGACCAGGTGGCGCGGTTCGGCATCATGCGCGACGCGCTGGCCTCCACCGGCCGGCCGATCGTCTACAGCATCAACCCCAACAGCTACCACGCCAAGACCGGGCCGCAGCGCAACTGGAGCGACGTGGCGAACCTCTGGCGGACCACCGAGGACATCACCAACGCGTGGAACACCGGCCAGACCAACGGCTACCCGATGGGCATCCAGAACATCGTCGACGTCACGGTGCCCCTGGCCGGGTACGCCGCGCCCGGCGGGTTCAACGACCCGGACATGCTCGAGGTCGGCCGAGGGGGCATGAACGACACCGAGATGCGCAGCCACTTCGCGCTCTGGGCGGTCCTCGCCGCGCCGCTGATGATGGGCAACGACGTACGGTCGGCGAACGCGGCCACGCTGGCGATCCTGCGCAACGCGAACCTGGTCGCGATCAACCAGGACACGCTCGGCCGTCAGGCGGCCCAGGTCTCCTTCGACGGCACCCGGCGGGTGCTGGCCAAGCCGCTGGCCAACGGCGACGTGGCGGTCGCCCTGTTCAACCAGGGCGGCTCGACCACCACCGTCTCCACCACCGCGGCGGCGGTGGGCAAGAGCGGCAACTCCTTCACGCTGCGCGACGCATGGACCGACGCCACCTCCACCAGCACCGGCACGATCTCCGCCAGCGTGCCCGCGCACGGCACCGTCGTCTACCGGGTCAGCGGAGGCGGCACCACCACGCCGCCGCCGGTCCCGACCACGTTCCGGCTGCGCAGCGAGTCGTCCGGCCGGTGCCTCGACGTGGACAACGCCGGCACCGCGAACGGCACCGGGACGCTGATCTGGGACTGCCACA
Organism: Micromonospora globosa; assembly: GCF_000717585.1. Classification (NCBI taxonomy): domain Bacteria; kingdom Bacillati; phylum Actinomycetota; class Actinomycetes; order Micromonosporales; family Micromonosporaceae; genus Micromonospora; species Micromonospora globosa. The sequence goes on along the minus strand of NZ_JNZR01000001.1, from coordinate 436,704 downwards.
ACAACGCCAACCAGCAGTTCACCGCCAACGGCCAGGCGTTGCAGGTGCTCGGCAAGTGCCTGGACGTGCCGACGAACGCGACGGCCGGCACCCGGGTGCAGATCTGGGACTGCAACGGCGGCACCAACCAGCAGTGGACCATCAACGGCAACGGCACGGTGAGCAACGGGCGCTTCCCGTCGCTGTGCCTGGACGTCGACAACGCGGGCACCGCCAACGGCACCCGGGTGATCGTCTGGACCTGCCACGGCAACGCCAACCAACGGTGGAGCCGGGCGTGAGCGGCTACGGCCGGTGAACGGCGGTCGGCCGGACGAAGGGGCGAGCGTCCGGCCGGCCGTCACCGGGCGCCGGCGGCCCGGCGCTTGTTCCAGATGTCGAACGCCACCGCGACGAGCAGCACCAGGCCCTTGACCACCGACTGGACGGACTGGTCGACGCCCATGAGCTGCATCCCGTTGCTCATCACCGCCATGATCAGGCCACCCACCATGGCGCCGACCACCGTGCCGACGCCGCCGGTGACGGCCGCGCCGCCGATGAACGCCGCCGCGATCGCGTCCAGCTCGAACATGTTGCCCGCCGCCGGCTGGGCCCCGTTGGACCGGGACGAGTAGATCACGCCCGCCACGGCGGACAGGAAGCCCATGTTGACGAAGATCCAGAAGTTGACCCGCTTCACCCGTACGCCGGACAGCATCGCCGCGGGCAGGTTGCCGCCGATGGCGTACACCTGGCGGCCGAACACCGTACGGCGGGTGAGCAGGCCGTAGACGAGCACGAGCACGGCGAGCACGATCAGCACGATCGGCAGGCCCCGGGCGTGGGCGAGCTGCCAGGCGAACCACATGACCACGGCGCCGACCACCACGATCCGCAGCACGAACAGCGGGAACGACTCCACCGGCTGCTCGTGGCGCACCCGGGCGACCCGGGTCCGGAACACGCTCACCGCATACCCGACCACGGCGAAGGCGCCGATGAACAGCGTGAAGGCGTCGTAGCCCTGGCCGCCCAGCAGACCGTTGAGGAACCCGGCGGCGACCCGCTGGTACTCCTCCGGGAACGGCGACAGCGAGATGTTGTCCAGCACGCGCAGCGTCAGACCCCGGAACAACAGCATGCCGGCCAGGGTGACGATGAACGCCGGGATGCCGGCGTACGCGACCCAGAGCCCGTGCCACGCACCGACCGCGACGCCCACCGCGAGCGCGGCCAGGACGCCGGCCCACCAGGGCATGCCCTCGCGGATGACGAGCACCGCAGAGACCGCTCCGGTGAGCGCCACCACCGATCCCACGGACAGGTCGATGTGGCCGCCGATGATCACGATGACCATGCCGATCGCGAGCACCAGGATGTAGGAGTACTGGAGGACGATGTTCGTCAGGTTGCCGGGGCTCAGCGAGACGCCGTCGGTGAGGACCGCGAACAGCGCCACGATCACCACCAGGGCGATGTAGATGCCGCTCTGCCGCAGGTTGCCCAGGATCAGCGCGCGCGGATCGCTGGTGCCGGTGTGCAGGGTCGCCGCCGCGCCGGTGTCCGGCGCGGCGATCTTCGTGGCGGGGGGAGGCTTCGTGCTGGTCATCGGACGAGATCCCTGTCCTTGGTCATGAGTTCCATCAGGTTCTCCTGGGTGGCCTCGGCCACCGGCATCTCCCCGGTGATGCGGCCGGCCGCCAGGGTGTAGATGCGGTCGCACATGCCGAGCAGCTCGGGCAGTTCGGAGGAGATGAGCACGACGGCCTTGCCGTCGGCCACCAGCCGGTTGACGATCGTGTAGATCTCGAACTTCGCGCCGACGTCGATGCCCCGGGTCGGTTCGTCGAGGATCAGCACGTCCGGGTCGGTGAACAGCCACTTCGCCAGCACGACCTTCTGCTGGTTGCCGCCGGAGAGCTTGCCCACCACCGACATCACGGTCGGCGCCTTGATGTTCATGTCGCGCCGGCCCCGCTCGGCGACCTGGATCTCGCGGTTGCCGTCGATCCAGCCGTGCCGGGCCAGCTTGTCGAGCGCGGCGGCCGAGACGTTGCCCCGCACGTCGTCGATCAGGTTGAGGCCGTAGTGCTTGCGGTCCTCGGTGGCGTAAGCGATGCCGTTGGCGATGGCCTCGGCGACAGTGCGCGCCCGTACCTCGCGGTCCTTGACGAACAGCCGGCCCCTGATGTCCCGGCCGTACGCCCGGCCGAACACGCTCATCGCCAGCTCGGTGCGCCCGGCGCCCATCAGGCCGGCGATGCCGACGACCTCCCCGGCCCGCACGTGCAGCGAGGCCCGGTCGACGACCAGGCGGTCCTGCGTCGGGTGGCGCACCGACCAGTCCTCGATGCGCAGCACCTCGTCGCCGGGGGTCACGCTGCGGGTCGGGTAGAAGGCGGCCAGGTCGCGGCCGACCATGCCGCGGATGATCCGGTCCTGGGTGATGGCGCCGTCGGACATGTCCAGCGTCTCGACGGTACGGCCGTCGCGGATGACTGTGGTCGAGTCGGCGACGGCGGTGATCTCGCCGAGCTTGTGCGAGATCATGATGCAGGTGATGCCCTGGTCGCGCAGCCGGCGCATCAGGTCCAGCAGGTGCGCGGAGTCGACGTCGTTGAGTGCCGCTGTGGGCTCGTCGAGGATCAGCAGCCGTACCTTCTTGGACAGCGCCTTGGCGATCTCCACGAGCTGCTGCTTGCCGACACCGAGCTGGATGACCGGGGTGACCGGGTGCTCGTGCAGCCCGACCGACCGCAGCAGCGCCGCGGCCTCCGCGTTGGTCCGGTGCCAGTCGATGAGCCCGCCGCGGCCGCGGCGCTCGTTGCCGAGGAAGATGTTCTCGGCGATCGACAGGTAGGGCACCAGCGCGAGTTCCTGGTGGATGATGACGATGCCGCGGGCCTCGCTGTCCTGGATCCCCCGGAACCCGACCGGCTCGCCGTCGAAGACGATCTGGCCGTCGTAGCTGCCCGCCGGGTAGACGCCGGACAGCACCTTCATCAGGGTCGACTTCCCGGCGCCGTTCTCACCGCAGATCGCGTGGATCTCGCCACGCCGTACGGCGAGCGAGACGTCCTGGAGCGCGGTCACGCCCGGGAAGGTCTTCGTGATGCCACGCATCTCGAGGATGTGATCGCTCATGGATATCCGTCCTGCTCGTGGTCGTGGTGTCCGGAGCGGACGGGCCCGGTGGCGCGGGCGGCCGCCGGGCCCGTCGCCGCGGGTCAGCCGGCCCGGCCCGCGGCGACCTCCTGCTCGGTCAGGTAGCCGGAGTCGATCAGGACGGACTTGATGTCCTCCTTGTAGACGGTCTGCACCGGCAGCAGGAACGCCGGCACGACCTTGACGCCGTTGTCGTACGCCTTGGTCTCGTTGGCCTTCGGCTCCTCCTTGCGCAGGAACGCCTCGGCGGCGATCACCGCCTGCTCGGCCAGCAGCCGGGTGTCCTTGAAGACGGTCGAGCTCTGCACGCCGTCGTTGATCAGCTTGACCGAGGCGACCTCGGCGTCCTGGCCGGTCACCACCGGCATCTTCTTGGCGCCGCCGCGGTAGCCGGCGTTCTGCAGCGCGGTGATGATGCCGCGGGACAGGCCGTCGAACGGCGACAGCACGCCGTCGACCTTGCTGCCGTCGTTGTAGCTGGAGGTGAGCAGGTCCTCCATCCGCTTCTGCGCGGTCTCCTGCTGCCAGCGCAGGATGGCGGCCTGCTCGATCTTGGTCTGCCCGGACTTGACCTTCAGCGTCCCGGCGTCGAAGTACGGCTTCAGCGTGTCCATCGCGCCGTTGAAGAAGAACCCGGCGTTGTTGTCGTCGAGCGAGCCGGCGAACAGCTCCACGTTGAACGGGCCGGTGGCGGTGCCCTTGGCGCCGTCCTTGGTGAGCAGGCCGAGCCCGACCAGGAGCGCGTTGGCCTGCGCCACGCCGACCTTGTAGTTGTCGAAGCTGACGTAGAAGCTGACGTTCGGGCTGTTGCGGATGAGCCGGTCGTAGGAGATGACCGGGATCTTCGCCGCCGCGGCGGCCTGGAGCTGGCCGCTGAGCGCGGTGCCGTCGATCGGGGCGATGACCAGCACGTCCGCGCCCTGCGTGATCATCTGGTCGATCTGCTGCGACTGGGTCGGGATGTCGTCCCCGGCGTACTGGAGGTCGACCTTGTAGCCCTTGGCCTGGAGCTTCTCCTTCACCGAGTTGCCGTCGGCGATCCACCGTTCCGAGGTCTGCGTCGGCATCGAGACGCCGATCGTCAGGTCGCCGGGCTTGGCCGAGCTGGTGTCTCCGCCGCCTCCCGCGCCCTCGCCGCTGCAGGCGGCCAGGCTGATCGCGAGCGCGGCACCGCTGAGTGCGGCCAGAAGTCGTCTGCGCACGAGCGTCCTCCCTGTCGTGGCGGTCCCTGTGACACAGGTAACCCTCACGGGGAGTGTTAACGCTCACAAGTTGCCCCGTCAACCAATCGCGCGAAATGCGCATGTCTCTTTCTCGTAACAGAGACGACAGTCCAGGTCGGACGGGACGACGTAGCGGAACACCGCGGGGGCGACGGCGCGCCGCCCCCGCGGTGGCCCGGCTCAGGTCGCGGAGCAGGTGGGCGTCATGCCCGATCCGCTGCCGTTGCCCTGGAACCCGAACTCGGTGCTCTGACCGGCGCCGAGCTGGCCGTTGTAGCTCACGTTCGCGAACCGCACCGTGCCGCTGCTCCCGCTCGCGGTGGCGCTCCAGGTGTTGGTGATGCTCGCGCCGCCCGGCAACGTCATGGTGACGGTCCATCCCCGGGTGCCCGACGAGCCCGCGGTCACCTTCACCGTCGCCACGAACCCACCGGTCCAGGAGTTCAGCGACACCGAGGCCGAACACCCGCCCTGACCCGGCGGCGGGGTGGTCGGGTTGTTCGGCGGCGGCGTCGTGGTCGGCGGCGGATTGTTGCCGCCGGCGTTCAGCGCGTCGAGCACCGCGTTGTACGCCGCCTTCTTGTTGCCCGCGCAGTCGAACAGCAGCGCGTTGTCCGAGCCGCGCCACGAGTCGCAGTCCCGCACGCCCCAGACCGTGATGCCGGTGCAGCGCGACACCGCCAGGCAGGCGCGGGTCACGGCGGCGTAGATGTTCGCCTGGTTGCCGCCGGTCATCACGTCCAGCTCGGTGATCTGCACCTCGACGCCCAGGTCGGCGAAGCGCTGGAGGTTGGCCTGGTAGTCGCCGGGGATCGTGGTGCCCAGGTGCGACTGGAAGCCGACGCAGTCGATCGGCACGCCGCGCGACTTGAAGTCGCGCACCATGTTGTAGATGCCCGTCGACTTCGCGTTGATGCCGTCGGTGTTGTAGTCGTTGTAGCAGAGCTTCGCGCCCGGGTCCGCGGCGCGGGCCGCCCGGAACGCCGCCTCGATCCAGTCGTTGCCGGTGCGCTGCAGGTTCGAGTCGCGGCGCCCGCCGCTGCCGCCGTCGGCGAACGCCTCGTTCACCACGTCCCAGGCGTAGATCTGCCCCCGGAAGTGGGTGGCCACCTGGGTGACGTGGTTGATCGCGGCGTTGCGCAGCGCGCTGCCGGACAGGCCCTGTGCCCACGACGGCTGCTGGGCGTGCCAGAGCAGCGTGTGCCCGCGTACCGACATGCCGTTCGCGCGGGCGTGGCTGACCAACCGGTCGCCGCCGGTGTAGCTGAACCGCCCCTGCTGCGGCTCGGTGGCGTCCCACTTCATCTCGTTCTCGGCCACCACGGAGTTGAACTCGCGGTTCAGCACAGTGGCGTACGTGTTGTCGGACAGCTTGCCGGTGGCGACGGCGGCGCCGAAGTAGCGGCCCTTCTCGGCCGCCGCCGCGCGCAGCGTGGTGCCGGCGCTCGCGGCCGGCGCCAGTGCCACCGCCATCCCGGCGGCGAGCGCGCCGGCCAGGATGCCGGTGGTCAGCAAGGCTCTCTTTCGTCTCATGCGGATTCCTCTTCCGGGGGTTGCGCGATGGTGGTGGTGCGACTCCCCGACCCCGCGTCCGGTGGCGGTGGTGTCGAGGTACGACCAGCGCGGCTCGCCCGGTGAGCCTTGCGGCGCTCATGCCCTGCCATCGACTGTGAGCGATAACATCCCCCGGCGTCAACCCCTTCGGCTCATCCCGGTCCTAGGGGTACACGTCCTCGTGCGCCTTGCGGTAGTCGACGATCTCGCCCAGCCGTCCGGCGGCGGCGTGCGTCACCCAGGCCGGGTTGCCCAGCAGCGCGCGGCCCAGCGCGACCAGGTCGAACTCCCCGTCCGCCAGCCGCGCGGCCAGGCCCGCCACCGACTCCGGGCCGTCCGGGCGCAGGAAGTCCCGCCGCAGCCCGACCGAGCCGACGGTGATCGACGGCAGGCCGGTGAGACGCTTCGCCCAGCCGGCCAGGTTCAGCGGCGAGCCGGGGAACGCCAGCTGCCAGAAGCGGCGCTGCGAGGCGTGCAGCACGTCCGCGCCGGCCTCGGCGAACGCGCCGAGGATCTGCGCCAGCTCGGCCGGGGTCTCGGCGATCCGCGCGTCGAACGCCCGCTCCTTGAACTGGGAGAACCGCACGATCACCGGGTGACGCGCCGGGACCTGCGCGCGGACCGCGCGCACCACCGCCGCCGGGAACGCCGCCCGCCGCTCCGGCGAGCCGCCGAACGCGTCGGTCCGGCGGTTCGTGTACGGCCACAGGAACTCGTCGAGCAGGTAACCGTGCGCGGCGTGGATCTCGATCGCGTCGAACCCGGCCCGCACCGCGACCTCTGCTGCATTCGCGTACGCCGCGAGCAGGGTGTCCACGTCGGCCGCGGTCATCGCGTACGGCGCGGGGCGGCCCGGCTCGCGTACCCCCGAGGGGGTCCACGCCGGACGGCCGTCGACCGGTTCGCGCAGGCTGCCCAGGTGCCACAGCTGCGCGGCGATCCGGCCGCCGGCGGCGTGCACTGCCTCGACCACGCCCCGCCAGCCGGCCTCGGCCGCGCCGGCGGTCATCCGGGGCACGGTGTCCTCGTGCCCCGCGCTGGGATGGTCGACCAGCACACCCTCGGTGACGATCAGGCCGATGCCGGCCGCGGCGCGGCGCCGGTAGTAGTCGGCCATCTCCGGCGTCGGCACGCCGCCCGGCGCGCGGTTACGGGTCATCGGCGCCATCACGAAGCGGGACGGCAACGGCAGCCCGGCGACGGTGACGGGTTCCAGCAGCGGCGTCACCGGCGATCCGGTGTCCAGGGTCGCGTTCATGACCCGACGCTAGGAGTTGACACCGGTGTCAAGGGCAAGCGCTCAGGCGGCCGGATCCCGGGTGTCCTCGGTCACTGTCATGTCGGACACCACGTCGTCGAGCACCGCGACGGCGTGCGCGAGCCGTGCCATCTCGGCTGTCATCCGGGTCCGCTCCTCGCGCAGCCGGTCGGTGAGCCACGAGGTGCGGACCTCCGGATCGGTCACGCAGGGCAGCAGCTCGGCCATCCGGCGGCTGCTCAGCCCGGCGTCGAACAGCCGCTGGATGAGCCGGACCCGGTCCACGGCCGACTCGGCGAAGACCCGCTGCCCGCTCGCGGTGCGCACGGCGGCGAGCAGCCCCTGCTGCTCGTAGTACCGGATGGACCGGGCGCTCACCCCGGTCCGCGCCGACAGCTCCCCGATCCGCATCGCGCCTCCCCGCTCGCCGGACCTCCATCATCGAGCATGCCGCGCCGGTCAGGACAGCAGCTCGACGTACCCGTCGGTGCCGTGCACGCGGATCCGCCCACCGTCCGGGATCAGCCGGGTCGCGTCCGGCACCGCCACCACTGCGGGCAGGCCGTACTCACGGGCGATCACCGCGCCGTGCGTCATCAGCCCGCCAACCTCCGTCACCAGGCCCGCGACGGCCACGAACAGCGGCGTCCAGCTCGGGTCGGTGTGTGCGGTGACGAGGATGTCGCCCGGCTCCAGGTCGGCGCCGGCCAGGTCCGCCACGACCCGCGCCCGCCCCTCGACGACGCCGGCCGAGACCGCCAGCCCGGCCAGGGCGCCCGGTGGCACGTCGTCGCGCCGGTACGAGCCGTTCAGCGCCTCGCCGTCGGAGGTGAGCACCCGGGGCGGGGTGAGCGCCCGGTGCGCCCGGAACTCCTCCCGGCGGCTGCGGATCAGCGCGGCGTCCACAGAGCCGGTGGCCGCGACCTCGCGGAACTCGTCGAAGGTGAGGTAGAAGACGTCCTCCGGACCGGCGAGCACACCGGCGCGCACCAGCCGGCGGGCCTCGCCCATCAGCGCCTGCTTGTAGACGGCGTAACGGCTCACGATGTCGTACTTCGGGTACTCCCGGTAGCCGGCGAACGTCCGTACCCGCTCGATCACGGCCTGCGTCTCGGCGGCCCTGCGCTCGCCGTCGGGGAGCGCGCGCAGGCGGTCCAGCACCTCCCGGGCCTTCGCCTCGGCCCGCTCCCGGCCCTGGGCGAAGCGGCGCGCAGCGGCGCCCGGGGCGAAGGTGCGGACGTTGTCCAGGATCAGCGGGACGAGCGTGGCCGGGTGCTCGCTCCACCGTGGCCGGGTGATGTCGATCTCGCCGACGCAGCGCATGCCGTACCGGTCGAGGTAGCCGGCGATGGCGTCGCGCGCCTCGACGCCGCCGGGCAGCTTCGGCAGCTCGTCCAGGAACCCGTCGTCGGCGGCGTCCCGCAGGAACGCCACCACCTCGGGGTACGCGCGGACCACGTCCGCCACGTCGAGCAACGCCAGGCCCATCTCGGCGGTGACGTTGCCGGGCGCGGAGAGCGTGAGCGTGTCGGCCGCGTCGCGTTCGCCGAGCCACTCCCCCAGCTTGTCGTTGAGCCACCAGGTGGCCTGCATCCCCGCCATGATCACCTGGGCGCTCAACGGGTCGGTGAGCACCCGCTTGTGCTCGGCGAACGCCTCGACCAGGAAGTCGAACAGCTCGGGCCCGGAGCGGCCGCGGACGTCGCGGCGCAGGGCGGCGATCGACTCCCGGCTGCGCTCGACGAGCGTGGTGACGATCGCCGGGTCGGTGTCGATCGAGGGCGGCGGGCCGACCACGGGCGGGCCGGCCGGGGCCGGGTCCGGCGCGGCCGGTACGACGTCCCGGGCGAGGACCGTGTCCAGCGCGTCCCGGGTGAGCGGGTCGGCCCGGCCGATCATGCCCAGGAACGCGGTACGACCCGCCGGGGTGGACAGGTGCGGCGTGGCGTCGACGAACAGCCGCCCACCCGCCTCGTGCATCGGCGCCATGGCGGTCAGCCGCCACATCGACAGGCCCAGCGGCTTCATCGCGTCGGTCATCATCTGCTGGTGGCCGACCGACAGGTAGACGTGGAACCGCCCGTCGGCGGCCGCCGGCACCGGGAACAGCGTGGTGATCGGCCGGCTCTGGAGGATGTGGATGTCGTCGCCGGTCAGGGCCCACTCGATGTCCTGCGGGCACCCGAAGCGCGCCTCGATCCGCCGTCCCAGCGCGGCGAGGCGTACCGCCTGCGCGTCGGTCAGCGCGGGCTGGGCCTGCCGCGCCGGGCCGACTGGCGTCTCCCGGGTGCCGCCGCCGGGCACCGCGTGCACCGCCCGCGCCTTCGCGCCGATCGTCCGGCCGGCCACCGCGCCGTCGCGCACCGTGAAGACGTCCGGGTTCACCAGGCCGGAGACCAGGGCCTCGCCGAGACCGAAGCCGGCCTCCACCGACACCACCGTCCGGTTCCCGGTCACCGGGTCGGCGGTGAACATGATCCCGGCCGCGTCCGGGACGACCATCAGCTGCACCACCACGGCCATGTCCACGGCACGGTCGTCGATGCCGTGGCGCCGCCGGTAGATCACCGCCCGGTCGGTGAACAGCGAGGCCCAGCAGCGGCTCACGTGCCGCAGCACCTCGGCCGTGCCGACCACGTTCAGGTAGGTGTCCTGCTGGCCCGCGAACGAGGCGGTCGGCAGGTCCTCGGCGGTCGCGCTCGACCGCACGGCGTACGCGGCGTCCGCGCCGAGCCCGGCCAGCGCGGCGGTGACCGCCGCCGCGACGTCGCCCGGTAGCGCGGTCCGCTCGACGACGCGACGCACCTCGGCAGCGGCCGTCCGGAGCGCCGCCGGGTCGTCCGCGTCCGCGCGGGCGAGCCGCTCCAGCGGGCCGGCCAGCGCCGGCGTCCGCGCCACGGCCAGCCGGAAGGCGTCGGTGGTGACGCAGAAACCCGGGGGTACGCGCACCCCGTCGATCCGCGTCAACGCCCCCAGGTGCGCGCCCTTGCCGCCGACCGCGGCGATCCGCGTCTCGTCGACCTCGTGCAGTTGCCACACGTACCGTCCGGTCATGCCGTGCCCCCGTTTTCGCAGCTCGACCCGCATCGGCCGCTGATTCTGCGGCATCACCGGGGCCTTGCGGCAAGACCCGGGGTGCGATATACGTTGATAGTGGCGAGGAGAGGTGTCTCCTTGCCTTTCGTTTTGCCGCACCACGAACCCCTGCCCTGACCCGCTGCCGTCACGTGAGTCAGATCTCCCCGCCCCGGGTGGAGTGCCGGGGGCGCGACGGGGCAAGAAGCGACCACGAGGCCGCGACGCGGCCCGGACGAGCGGGACCGGACGGGGTGGGGGAGACTCGGGCGATGAGCGGCGCTGACACCGACCCGCGTACGCGTGCCGACGTCTTCGCCGTGGACGCGGAGATCGGGCCGGACCTGGCGCGGATCGACTGGTCGGCGCACCCCCTGGGCCCGCCGGACACCTGGCCGCAGAGCCTGCGGACCGCGGTGCGGATCCTGCTGTCCTCCCGGTTCCCGATGTGGATGGCCTGGGGGCCGCAGCTCAGTTTCTTCTGTAACGCCGCCTATCGGCGGGACACGCTCGGCCGCAAGTACCCGTGGGCGCTGGGGCTGCCGGCGAACGAGGTGTGGGCGGAGATCTGGGACGACATCGGCCCCCGTGTCGACACCGTGCTGCGCACCGGCGAGGCGACCTGGGACGAGGGCCTGCTGCTGTTCCTGGAGCGCGCCGGCTACCGGGAGGAGACGTACCACACGTTCTCCTACAGCCCGCTGCGCGCCGACGACGGCAGCCTGGTCGGGATGCTCTGTGTGGTCAGCGAGGACACCGAGCGGGTCATCGGTGAGCGACGGATGGCCACGCTGCGCGACCTCGGCTCGGACCCGAGCGTCATCCGCACCGAACAGGAGACGCTCGCGTTCGTCAGCCGCCAGCTGGCCCGCAACCCGCAGGACCTGCCGTTCACGCTCACCTACCTGTACGACGACGGCGGCGCCCGGCTCGTCGAGGCGACCGGGCTGGCGGCGGGCCACCCGGCGGCACCGGCCACGCTGTCCCTCGGCGACCCGGCCGCGCCGTGGCCGGCCGGCGCCCTCACCGAGGGCGAGTCGGTGCGGGTCGCGCTCGACGGCCCCGCCTTCACGGACCTGCCCGCCGGTGTCTGGCCCGCCGCGCCGGCCGAGGCGCTCCTGGTGCCGCTGCGCCAGCAGGGCGGAGCGCCGTACGGGTTCCTGGTCGCCGGACTGAACCGCTACCGGGCGCTGGACGACGGGTACCGCGGCTTCGTCGAGCTGACCGCCGGGCATCTGGCCACCGGGATCGCCAGCGCCCGCAGCTACCAGGCGCAGCAGCGGCGGGCCGAGGAACTCGCCGAGCTGGATCGCGCGAAGACCGCGTTCTTCTCCAACATCAGTCACGAGTTCCGCACCCCGCTCACCTTGATCATGGGACCGCTGGACGAGCTGCGCGGCCGGTTGCAGGGCGCCGACGAGCAGGTCCGCACCGAGCTGGACGTCATCCGCCGCAACGGGCTGCGCCTGGGCAAGCTGGTCAACAGCCTGCTCGACTTCTCCCGCATCGAGGCCGGGCGGATGCAGGCCCGCTACGAGCCGGTGGACCTGGCCGCGGTGACCGCCGACCTGGCGAGCGTCTTCCGGTCGGCTATCGAACGGGCCGGTCTGTCCTTCGAGGTCGACTGCCCGCCCCTGCCCGAGCCGGTGCACCTGGACCGCGGCATGTGGGAGAAGGTGGTGCTCAACCTGCTCAGCAACGCGCTGAAGTTCACCTTCGACGGCACGATCCGGGTGGAGCTGCGCGCCGAGGGCGACGCGGCGGTGCTGCGGATCTCCGACACCGGCATCGGCGTACCCGCCGACGAGATGCCGCGCCTGTTCGAGCGGTTCCACCGCATCGAGAACGCCCGCTCCCGCTCCGACGAGGGCAGCGGCATCGGCCTGGCCCTGGTCCAGGAGCTGGTCACGCTGCACGGCGGCGACATCGACGCGTCCAGCGCGGTGGGCCGGGGCACCACCTTCACGATCCGGCTGCCGTTCGGCACCGCCCACCTGCCCGCCGACGCGCTCGCCCCGGCGGGCACCGGCCGGGCGCCGGTGTCGGCCGAGCCGTTCGTGCAGGAGGCGCTGCGCTGGCTGCCCGCCGACCCGGGCGCCGCCGTCGGCGAGGGCGACCCGGCCGACGGGCCGGTCCAGCCGCTGCCCGGTGGGGCGCCGGCCCGGGTCCTGGTGGCCGACGACAACGCCGACATGCGGGAGTACCTCACCCGGCTGCTGCGCTCGGCCGGACACGAGGTGCGGGCCGTCGCCGACGGGCGGGCCGCGCTGGACGCCGCCCGCGCGCACACCCCCGACCTGGTGGTCAGCGACGTGATGATGCCCCGGCTCGACGGCCTGCAACTGGTGGCCGCGCTGCGCGCCGACCAGCGTACGGCCGGCACTCCGGTGCTGCTGCTGTCCGCCCGCGCCGGTCAGGAGGCCTCGATCGAGGGGTTGGAGGCCGGCGCCGACGACTACCTGGTCAAGCCGTTCCCGGCCGCCGAGCTGCTGGCCCGGGTACGCGCGAACGTGGAGCTGGCCCGGCTGCGCAACCACCACGCCCGCTGGCGTACCGCGCTCGTCGACTCGTTGCAGGAGGCGTTCTTCGTCTGCGACGAGGACGGCGCGGTGGTCGAGATCAACGCGGCGTTCACCGGCATCCTCGGCTACGGAACCGAGGACCTGCCCTACCCCGCGGTGCACCCGTGGTGGCCGGACCGGGAGGCCGAGCCCGAGGCGCACCGCCAGGTGGCGGAGGCGTTCTCGAGACTCGTGGGCCAGACCCGTGGCACGTACACCGTGCCGGTGACCCACCGCGACGGGCACCGGATCTGGATCTCGGCCGCGTTCAACCAGGTCGACGACCCGGACAGCGGCCGCCGGATGATCGTCGGCACGTTCCGCGACGTCACCGCCGAGCACTACGCGGTGCAGCGGGAGACCGCCCTGGCCGGGCTCAGCATGCGGCTGTCGCAGGCCGACGACCTCACCGACGCGCTGCACGGGGTGCTGGACGAGCTGCGCAAGCTGTGGCGGGCCGCCGGCGTGCTCACCGCCGTCTTCGGCGACCTGCCCGCCCCCGAGGTGACCGCCACCGACCCGGCGGCCCGGTGGGAGACGTTGCCGCAGGAGCGCCGGCAGGCGTTGCTCGCGCTCCGGGACACCCCGCTGCTGACCCCGGTGGCGACGCGTACGCACGGCGCCGGCATCGCCGTCGAACATCCGCACGGCACCATGGCGCTCTGGATCGACCTGGGCGAGAAGCGGCCCTTCACCGAGCAGGACCAGACGCTGCTGGCGCTGCTGGCCGGCCACATCGGGCAGGGGCTGCACCGGGTGCACCAGATCGACCAGCAGCGGGAGACCGCGCTGGCCCTGCAACGGGCGATCCTCGGCCCGGCGCAGCTCCCCGCCGGCTTCGCGGTGCGGTACTCCCCCGCCGCGATGCCGCTCAAGGTCGGCGGCGACTGGTACGACACCGTCGAGCTGCCGGACGGGCGCATCGGCATCGTGGTCGGCGACTGCGTGGGACACGGCCTTCAGGCCGCGACGGTGATGGGGCAGCTGCGCAGCGCCTGCCGTGCCCTGCTGTTGCAGGACCCGAGCCCGGCCCGGACGCTCGTGGCGCTGGACCGGTTCGCCGCGCTGCTGCCGGGGGCGTCCTGCGCCACCGTCTTCTGTGGCGTCCTCGACCCGGCCACCGGCCTGATGCGCTACTCCAGCGCCGGTCACCCACCGGCCATCGTGGTCCGCGCCGACGGCACTCCCGAACTGCTGCAGCACGGCCGGTCCCGGCCGCTGGCCGTACGCCCCGGGCAGGAACGTCCCGAGGCGGAGGCGACGGTCCCGCCGCGCGCCACCCTGATGCTCTACACCGACGGCCTGGTGGAACGCCGCCGCCAGCCGATCACCGCCGGCATCGCCCGCGCCACCGACGCCATCCAGCAGGGCCACCACGCGCCGGTCGAGGTGCTGGCGACCGAGATCATGGACCGGCTCACCCCGGACGGCGGCTACCACGACGACGTGGCCCTGCTGCTCTACCGTCACCCCGGGCCGCTGGAACTGGAGTTCCCGGCCGAGTCGACGCGCCTGGCCGAGGTCCGCACCGCGCTGCGGGGATGGCTGGACCGCTGCGGGCTGGCCCCGGCCCACGCGTACAACATCCTGGTGGCGGCCGGGGAGGCGTGCGCCAACGCGATCGAGCACGGGCACCGCGACAACCCGGGCGGCCGGATCCGGCTGCGCGCCGCCGCCACCGCCGGCGCCCTGCGCCTGAGCGTCACCGACAGCGGACACTGGCGCGACCGGGACCAGCCTCCCGACCCGCACCGCGGCCGGGGACTCGTGCTCATGCGCGCGCTGATGGACAACATCAGCGTCACTCCGGGGGCCACCGGCACCACCGTCGACATGCAGGCGAGGATCACGCCATGAGCACGTCCCTGACCCTGACCACGAGCGACAGCCCCGACGGCGTCCGCGTGCTGGCCGCCGTCGGTGAGATCGACATGAGCAACGCGTCCGCCTTCGCCGACGCGCTGGCCGAGGCCGTACGCCCCGACGGCGAGCCCCTGGTCGTGGACCTCACCAAGGTGGAGTACCTGGACAGCGCCGGGCTGGCCGCGCTGTTCCCGCACGCCGACCGGATCGCGCTGATCGCCGGCCCGCTGCTGGAGCCGTTGCTGACCATCTCCGGGCTGGCCGACCTCACCACGGTCCGCAGCGCCTGACGCCGTCGGGGCGTCAGGCGCTGTCGCGGGTCGGGCGCCGTCACGGGCTGTCGCCTGGTCGGGCGCGGTCGCGGGGTCAGGTTCCGTTGCGCACGATCACCAGCGGCGAGTGGGCGTGGTGCAGCACCGCGTGGCTGACCGAGCCGAGCAGCAGCCCGCCCAGCGCGCCACGTCCGTGCGCGCCGACCACCACGAGCTGGGCGTCCTTCGACTCCTCCACAAGCACCCGGGCCGGGGCGCCGCGCAGCGACAGCTGCCGTACCGGCACGTCGGGGTAACGCTCGGCCCAGCCCGCGATCGACTCGGCGAGGACGCGCCGGGACTCCTCGGCGAGCGCCTCCGGGTCGTACACCAGGGGCAGGATGTCGCCGGGGCCGATCGGAGTGGGGTACAGCCAGGCGTGCACCACGATCAGCGACGCGCCCCGGCGGTCGGCCTCCTCGTACGCGTACCCGACCGCCGCGGTGGACAGCTCGGAGCCGTCCACGCCGACCACGACCGGGCCGTCGGCGCGCGCCTCGCCGCGCGTCACCAGCACCGGGCAGTGCGCGCGGGCCGACACCTGGAGCGTGACCGAGCCGATCAGCAGGCCGGCGAACCCGCCCAGACCGCGGTGGCCGAGCACGATCAGCGCCGCCTCGCGGGACTCGGCGACCAGCACCGCCGCCGGCGCGCCGTCGACCACCACGCCGGTGACAGGTACGTCCGGGGCGACCTTGCCGGCCTCGGCGACCGCCTCGGCGACGACCCGTTCGGCCTGGTTGCGCAGGCCGGCGCCGGCGGGCGCGCCCGGGGCCGGGGTGAGTGGCGCGCGGGTCAGCGGCCAGATGAAGGCGTGCACCACCTGCAGCGGCCGGTTCCGGTCGGCGGCCTCGCGGGCGGCCACCCGGACCGCGTCCAGCGAGGCGGCGGAGCCGTCCACGCCCACCACGACGGGGGCCTGCGAGTGGATCGTCATGTCGTCCTCCTTCACTCGTCCTCAGCCTGCCGGTCAGGCGGCCGGCCCGGCAGGGCCGGCGGGCCCGGCGTGGGGGCCGTTGGTCCCGCGGAAGCGGCGGGTCAGCCGCAGCACCAGCCCGGGCAGCACGCCGATCGCGGCGCAGGCGAGCAGGTCGAGCGCGCTGAGCGGCGAGGTGCCGAGCAGCTCGCGCAGGGGCGGCAGCAGCACGCCCGCCACCTGGAGCACAGCGGAGATCGCTACCGCCACCGGCAGCGCGAGGTTGCGCTCGCGCGAACCCGGGGTACGGATCGCGCGGACCGCCAGCGCCACGCCGAGCTGGGCGAGGCCGAGGACCACGAACACCACCGACTGCCACGGCCGGTCGGCCGCCGCGGCCCACACCCCGGCGCCGAGCGTCGCCGCGGCGATCAGCCCGCCGGTGACCAGCACGTCCCGGCCCAGGCCGGCGCCGAGCACCGATTCCTGCGGCGAGCGGGGCGGCCGGCGCAGCGTGCCCGGCTCGGCCGGTTCCGCGCCGAGCGCCACACCGGGTACGCCGTGGGTGAGCAGGTTGATCCAGAGGATCTGCGCCGGCAGCAGCGGCACCGGCAGGCCGAACAGCGGGCCGAGCAGCATCACCGCGATCTCGGCGACACCACCGGCGAGCGCGTAGCGCAGGAACCGGCGGATGTTGTCGTAGATCCGGCGGCCCTCGCCGATGGCGGTCGCCACGGTGGTCAGGTCGTCGTCGACGAGGACCAGGTCGGAGGCCTGCCGGGCCACCTCGGTGCCGCCGCCCATGGCCACGCCGATGTCCGCGCGGCGCAGCGCCGGAGCGTCGTTGACGCCGTCGCCGGTCATCGCCACCACGTGCCCCCGGTTCTGGAGGCCGGCGATGATGTCGAGCTTCTGTTCCGGCTGGGTCCGCGCGTACACCCGGGTCTCGGGGTGGGCGCGGCCCGGGTCGCCGTCGTCGCCGTTGGCGAGCGGGTCGCCGTCGCGCCAGAGCCCGAGCCGTCCGCCGATGGCGGCGGCGGTCGCCGGGTGGTCGCCGGTGATGAGGACCAGCCGGATGCCGGCCTCCTCGAAGCCCGCGGCGATGCCGGGGGCCGCGGCGCGCAGCGGGTCGCCGACCGCGACCAGGCCCAGGGGGCGCAGGCCGGTCGGCCGGGCCGGGTCGGGCAGGGTGTCGACCACCGCGGAGGCCACCGCCAGCACCCGCAGCCCTTCGGTGGCGAGCCGGTGCGCGGCGTCGGTCAGCTCGGCCAGTTCCGCGGCGTCGGCGTCCACCAGCGGCGCGGCCAGCAGGTTCTCCGGCGCGCCCTTGCAGACCACCAGGTAGCGCCCGTCGCAGCGGCGGTGCACCGTGGTCATGCGGCGCAGGTCCTGGTCGAACGGGGCCTCCGCCACGCGGGGCCAGGCGTCGCGGGTGGTGTCCGGGTCCAGGCCGCAGCGGGCGCCGAACGTGACGAGCGCCGCCTCCAGCGGGTCACCGATCGCCGTCCACTCGGGCCGTTCGTCGGTCGGCGGCGTCACTGTGGCGTCGTTGCAGAGCAGCCCGGCGCGGGCGAGAGCGCGCAGCTCGTCGGGGGCGCTCACCGGCTCGCCGCGGTGGTGCACCTCGCCGTCGGGCGCGTAGCCGGTGCCGGTGACGGCGTAGCGGTCCCGGCCGGGGACGACCGCGTACTGCACCGCCATGCGGCCCTCGGTGAGCGTGCCGGTCTTGTCGGAGGCGATCACGGTGACCGAGCCGAGGGTCTCCACCGCGTGCAGCCGGCGGGGGATGGCGCGGCTGCCGGCCATCCGGCGCGCACCCAGGGCGAGCGCCAGCGTGACGACGGCGGGCAGCGACTCCGGTACGGCCGCCACCACGAGGCTGACGGCGGTGACGGCCATCTGCGTGACCGGCCGCCCGTCGAGCACGCCGATGGCGAAGACCAGCCCGGAGAGCACCACGGCGGTCAGGCCGAGCACCCGGCCGAGCGAGGACAGGCGTCGTTGCAGCGGGGTGGGCGCCGGCCGGGTCGCCGCGACCAGGGCGCTGATCCGGCCCAGCGCGCTCGCCGCGCCGGTGCGCGCCACGGTTCCGGTGGCGCGGCCGGTGGTGACCACGGTGCCGGCGCTGGCCTCCTCCCCCGCGACCCGGGCCACCGGCACCGACTCGCCGGTCAGCGCCGACTCGTCCAGGCTGAGGCGTACCGCGTCGGTGAGGTCCAGGTCGGCGGGTACCACGTCGCCGGCCTCCAAGCGGACCAGGTCGCCGCGCACCAGGTCGGCGGCGGGCAGCACGAGGTCACGGCCGTCGCGGACCACACGCGCGGTCGGTGCGGCGAGCCGGTCCAGCGCGGCGACGGCCCGGTCGGCGCGTACCTCCTGCACCACGCCGATCGCGGTGTTGATCAGGACGACCAGCACGATCACCGCGGTGTCCGGGTAGTCGCGCAGCAGCGTGGTCACCACGGCGGCGGCCAGCAGCAGCGCCACCAGCGGGTCGGTGAGCTGGCGGAACACCCGGCCGGCCAGCCCGCGCTTGCGCGGGGCGGCCACGGTGTTCGGGCCGTCGGCGCGCAGCCGGGCGGCCGCCTCGGCCGAGCTGAGCCCGGTCGCGGGGGCCGGAGAGATCTCGGTGGGCGTCGTCGCTGTCGCCGGCCCGCCGTTGATCACCACATCGTCCTCCATGTCGTCGCCGCCCGCGCCGGGCAATCCCAGCATGCCGCGCGAACCTACGTGGCTCGCAGGGCCGAGGGCCTGTCGGACCCGGGACCAACGGCCCCCCGCGTACGGGGCAGCGCGGCCCCCGGCTCGTCGGTAACGTCGGCGCGGTGAGCCGGACACGCAGCGCCACCGAGCCGACACCTCCGTCCCGTCACCGATGGGTCCGGTGGACGCTCGCGGTGCTCCTCCTCGCGTCGGCGGGGTGCGGGAGGGGGTTCGGGGAGGAGAGCGGCGACGCGCTGGCGCGTGACACCGCGGCGGCGGAGGCGAAGCAGCTCAACACGGAGCTGGGTCACCGCAACCGGGCGCGGGACGCCGGGTCGATCGCAGCGGCCGAGATCGTCCAGGAGCCGACGGACGCCGCGTCCGGCGGCGGTGCGACAGTCCGGCGGGAGGCGCTGGCCTGGTCCGGGCGCACCGCCGGGAACGAGCGGGCCACCGTCGACGTGCGGTTCGTGGTGACGGTGCCGGAGCAGCCGCCGGTGTCGATCGGTGGCGCGAGCAACAGCGCCGGTGAGGCCACGCGCTGCTACCGCTACGAGTTCGAGCTCTACCGCTACACGACGTACCACGAGATCGACTGTCCGAGCGGCCCCGCTCCCTCGCCGCCCACCGCCGCGCCGGTGCCGAGGGTGCCCGAGGACGGGCGGCAGCGGCTCACCGCCGTGCTGCGCACCGCCACCCCGGACACGCTTGCGGGCGCGGTGCGGGCGGCCTTCCCACAGGACTGGATCAGCGTCGACGCGACAGTGCACGAGGGCGCGCTCGTCGCCGCCGTCGGCGTACCGGCCGAACGGGACTGTCTCCTGCTCGTCCGCACGCCGGCCGGGAAGATCGAGAGTCCCGGGTACGACCGGATCTGGCTGGAGCCGGGCGAGACCGGCTGCCGGACCGCCCTCTACGTGGCGCCGCCGCGCTGACGTACCGGTTTGCCGCGCGACCGCCGGGGCACCTGACGGTCATGACTGATCCGGAGCAGTTCCAGCGGCAGCAGGAGGGCGCGCTCGAGCGCGGGCAGGTGTTCCAGGACGCCGAGGGGCGGCGTACCCGGGATCCGGGCGCCGGGGCGGAGAACGCGGAGAGTGAGGCCGACCGCAACGCCGAGCACCTGGCGCGCGGCGAGGTGGGCCCGGGCGTCCCGGAGGACTGACGCGCCGGGCCGATGTCAATGTAGCGTTGACGGGTGACCCTGGACCGCCTGTCCGAGATCGCCGCGGCCCGGGTCCGGCTGGACGACCGCGAGCTGGACCTGATCGACCGGGCCCGGCATGACGGCGCCACCTGGGCCGACGTCGCGCGGGCGCTGGGCCTGGGCAGCCGGCAGGCCGCCGAGCAGCGCCGGCAACGCCTCGTGGCGGCCCGGCGGACCCGCCTGGCCCGGCTCGACCCGGGCGGCTCCCCCGAACTGCCCGTGCTGCGGGCGGCAGTCACCGACCTGCACCGCTGGATCGAGACGGACCGCGCGTGGGACGGGCGCTTCGCCCGCGCGGCGTTGACGCGCCGCACCTGCGCGCTCGCGCTGGACGCCCCCGCCGGGCCGCTGTACGCGCTGGCCGCGCACCTCGCCGACGACCTGGCCGGGGCGGGGCGGCGGCTGCCCGCTCCGGCACGCGACGCCGCCCGGCGCATCGCCGCCGCGCTGTCAACATCATATTGACGTACGCCCAAGGCATTGCCCCGGGACGGCTCAACTCCGGAGGATGTGAGTCCACCAGACTCAACCTCTCGGGGGATCCATGCGCCGCAACGCCGTCCTGTTCGTGGCCGTCTCGCTGCTGTCCGGCCTCGGCGGCAGCGCCATGGCCCTGGTCTCCGGCATCTGGATCCTCGATCTCACCGGTTCCACCGGGCTCGCCGCGCTGGCCGGGCTCTGCGTCTACGCCCCGACGCTGGCCGGACCGTGGCTCGGCGGCCTGCTCGACCGGGTGCCCCGGCGTCCCCTGGTGATCGGTGTCGACCTCGCGCTCGCCGCCGCGCTGCTGAGCCTGCTGGCGGTGCGAGGGCCCGGCGAGGCGTGGCTGATCTACGCCGTCTCGCTCGCCTACGGCATCGGCTACGTGCTCGTCGACGCCGGCGAGACCGCGTTGCTGCCCGCCGCGCTCCCCCCGGCCCGGCTGGCCGACGTCAACGGCTGGCGGTCGAGCGCACAGGAGGGCATGAAGCTGGTGGCGCCGCTGGCCGGGGCGGGCCTGTACGCGTGGCGGGGCGGGCACGTCGTCGCGGTGCTCGCCGCCGCCGTACCGGTGCTCGCGGCCGCCCTGTACGGCGCGTTGCGCCTGACGCGGACCGCCCCCGCTCCCCCGGCCGCACGCCCGGCGCGGGTGCGGGACGGCCTCGCCGCGCTGCTGGCCCGGCGGGCGGTACGCGTACCCGTGGCGCTCGCGGCGGTGTCCATCGCGATGTCCGGGTTCACCACCGCAGCGCTGTACGACGTGGTGGTGACGGACCTGGCGCTGCCGTCGACGTTCCTCGGTGTGCTGGCGAGCGCGCAGGGCGGCGGGTCACTGCTCGCCGGGCTCGTCGTCGGCCGGCTCGTCCGTCGCCACGGCGAGATCACGGTCGGTGCCGCGGGCGCGGTCCTGTTCGCCGCCGGCTGTCTGGGGCGCTGCCTGCCCTGGTGGCCGGGCACTGTGGCCGCCTCGGTCGTCGTCGGTGTGGGTCTGCCGTGGACGCTCGTCGCGGCGGTCACCGCCGTGCAGACGTACACGCCGCAGGCGATGCTCGGGCGGGTCGCCGGGACCGCGAACACCGCGATGTTCGGCCCGATCACGCTGGCCATCCCGCTCGGGTCGGCGGCGGTCGCGGTCGGCGGCCGGCCGCCGCTGGTGCTCGCCGCGGTGGCGTGCCTGGCCGCGGCACTGGCGGCGGCCGTCCGGCCGCGTCGTCAACCGGCGGCCGGCGGGCCGGACAAATGGCGGATCAGCTCCGGCCGGGAACGCAGCCGCAGCTTCCGGTAGACGTTGCCGAGGTGGTACTCGACGGTCTTCGGTGACAGGAAGACCCGGGCCGCGATCTCCCGGTTCGTCAGGCCCTCCGCCACGTGCAGGGCGATCAGGCGTTCCTGGCCGGTCAGCCGGTCGACGGTCCGGTCGCCGGGCTCGGGCGGCCGCCGGCCGGTGGCGTCGATCTCGGTGCGGCACCGCCGCGCCCAGCCCTGTGCGCCGAGCGCCTCGAACAACCGCAGCGCGGCGTGCAACTGGACCCGCGCGTCCCGGCGACGGCGGGCCCGGCGCAGCCGCTGCCCGTAGCTCAGCAGCGTCCGGGCCCGTTCCAGCGGGACGACGGCGGGATCACACCGGGCCAGCGCCGCCGCGAAGACCTCGTCCAGGTCCGGTTCGCCGGCGAGCAGGCCCTCGACGCGCGCGGAGGCGGCGCGGGCGGCGGCACCACCCGTACCGGCCAGGTCGCGCAACCGCCGTGCCGACCGCTGCGGGTCGGACAGGTGCGCGTACGCCTCGGCCAGCTCGGCCGCGACGGGCAGCCACCCCGGTTCGGCGATGCCGCCGTCGCGCTGGGCCCGGCGGACCCGTTCCAGCTCGGTCACGGCGTCGTGCCAGCGCGCGCCCACCACCGCCGCGATCCCGGTGGCGTAGCGGAGCCGGACCTCGATCTCCCGGAACTCGCCCGGCAGGAGACGACGGGCGTCCTCGACGTGTGCGAGCGCCTCCGGCTCCTCGCCGAGCAGCGCCTCCACCAGGGCCAGCACGGCCAGCGCCTCCGCCCGCAGCACCGGAAGCGCCACCTGCTCGGCGATCCGGACCGCCTCGGCGGCGGCCTGGTACGCCGCGTGCAGCCGGCCGGTGCGCCACTCCAGCCCGGCGAGCCGGGGCAGGGCGTACGCCAGCAGGAACACGTCGTCGGTGGCGCGGGCCCGGTCGATCTCCGGTTCCAGCAGCGCACGCGCGGTGTCGTGTTCCCCGATCCAGCAGAACACCTCGGCCAGCTCCGCCGCCGAGCCGTCGGCGTGGCCGGCGCAGGCGGTGACCAGGGCACGGGCCGACGCGACCCCCTCGGGCAGCCCGGCCAGCACCTGCGCCGCGGCCAGCCGGATCGGCCCCTTCGGCCAGGTCGCGCCCGCGTCCGCGGCGGCCAGCTCGGCCACCCGCGCGCACAGCGGCACCATGCCGGTGACGTCCAGCCGCGCCCAGAACTGGTTGACGCGGGCGCTCATCAGCCGGGCCGCGCCGAGCGGATCCGCTTGCGCGTACGCCTGCGCGTCGGCCAGGTACGCCTCGGCGCCCGCCGTGTCACAGTGCTGCTGCGCCAGGTGGGCGAGCAACGGCTTGACCCGGCAACGCAGGTCGGCGCGCCGGGTCAGCCCGATCGCCTCCTCCCCCAGCGTGATCGCGTGCCGGCTCGCGCCCGCGTTGGCCCAGGCGCGGGACGCGGCGGCGAGCCGGGACGCGCGTACGTCCGGGTCCGGTGTGAGACGGGCGGACCGCTCGTACGCGCGCGCCTCGGCCACCACGCCGCCCCGGCGTTGCGCCCGCTCGGCGGAGTCGGCCAGCAACGCGGCGACGCCCTCGTCGGGCACTGTGGTGGCGGCCGCGAGATGCCAGGCCCGGCGGTCGGCGGTGTCGTCACCGGTGAGCGCCGCGGCCACCGCCAGGTGGGCGGCCCGCCGCCGGCCGGGGCCGGCGACCGAGTGCACAGCGGCGCGGGTCAGCGGGTGGCGGAACGTCACCTCGCGATCGGTCACCCGGATCAGCCCGGCGTCGACCGCCGGGTCCAGCACGCCCAGGCGCAGCCCGTCCGCCGCCAGGATCCGCTCCAGCAGCGCCGGGGTGGTGGCCTCGGTGACCGCGCAGGCGACGAGCGCGCGCCAGGTGTCGTCGGGGAGCCCACGGGCGTGCGCCAGGACGGTCATCTCGATGCGTTCGACGAGCACGAGAGGCTCCCGCAGCGGCAGCCACCCGTTGCGGTGCTCCTCGGACAGCGTCGCCGGCAGTTCGGTCAGCGCGAGCGGGTTGCCGGCGGTGGCCGCCGCCAGGTCGGCGGCGACCCGTGGGTCCAGGCCGGCGCGCATGGCGAGCCGGATCGCGTCGTCCCGCGGCAGACCGGTCAGCGGCAGCTCCGGCAGGCCGGGCGCGGGGAACGCGGGGGCGTCGCGGGCCGCGAAGACGACGGCGACCCGGTCCGCGAGCAGCCGCCGGGCGGTGAACAGCAGCGCCTCCGCCGAGGCCGGGTCGATCCAGTGCGCGTCGTCGACCAGGCAGAGCACCGGCGTGTCCTCGGCCGCCGTCGTGAGCAGGCTCAGCGTCGCCACGTACGCGGCGAGCCGGTTGACCGGACGGGAGCCGCCGCCGATGGCGAAGACGGTACGCAGCGCGTCGGCCTGCTGCGCGGGCAGATCGCCGAGCCGGTGCAGCAGCGGGCGCGCCAGTTGGTGCAGCGCGGAGAACGGCAGTTCCGCCTCGAACGGGGCGCCGGTGGCGCGCAGCACCCGCATCCCGGTGGACCGGGCGGCGCAGTGCTCCAGCAGCGCCGTCTTGCCGACGCCCGCCGCGCCGAGCACCACCAGGGCGCCGCCGTGACCGTCGACCGCGTCGGCCAGCAGCGCACCGAGCCGCCGGCACTCGTCGGCGCGCCCGAGCAGGGCGTCCCCGCCGGTGTCCGTGGCCGTGCCGACGGCACCGGCCGGCGCCGGACCACTGCCCATGACCGCACGCTAGCCGCCGGCGTCGTCAGGGCGGGCGGGCGCGACGCGAACCCGACAGGAGGCTCGCGCGGCCTCGTCGACTAGGAGGAACCCGGATCCGGTGGCCGTCGCGGATCCCTAGCGTCGTCCCCAGTCGTCCGGCCGGTGACCACCGGCGCATCCGGGACGGCGACACGACTCCGAGGGGAGACACCATGATCGGGAAGAGAGCCGCCGGGGTGCTGGCGGCGGGACTGCTCGCCACCGGGCTCGGGGTGGCGTCCGGCCCGCCGGCGCAGGCCGCGACCGGCCACTACGCCATCGTCAACTACGGCAGCGGCAAGTGCCTGGAGGTGGACCGGTCCGGCGCCCCGTCGTCGCTCGGCGGCCGGGTCGTGCAGCGCACCTGCGACGGCCAGGCCGTGCAGCGCTGGTCGCCGGTGGGCAGGGACACCTACACGTTCGTCAACCAGTTCAGCGGCATGTGCGTGGACGTCCGCAACGGGGTGAACGCCGACGGCACGCCGTTGCAGCAGTGGGCCTGCACCGGCACGTCGAGCATGAAGTGGACGGTCGACCCGAACTCCTTCGCGGGGGTGCACCAGATCAAGTCGCAGATCGGCGGCCGGTGCATGGACGTGCGGGGCGGATCGGACGCCGACGGCGCGACCGTCCAGATCTACCGCTGCACCGGCTTCGGCAACCCGGCCCAGGTCTGGTCGTTCGCGGCCGTCTGACCGGCGCGGATGCGGCCCGTCCCCAGGGGTGAGGGGGACGGGCCGCACGATCGTCAGCGCCAGGTGTCGCTGACGGCCCGGGTGCCGCCGGCCGGCGTGGTGAACGTCCGGTTCGCGCCGGACTCCCAGATCACCGTGCCGTCCGGGTTCTTCTTGACGTACTTGTACTCGACAGCGGTGTTCGCGGGCAGGTCGACCGTGGCCCGCCAGACCGGATAGGCGGCGGGCGAGAGGGCGACGGCGGCGGACGGGTTCCAGCCGCCGAGCGCCGGGACGTTGCCGACCACGAACACGTTCTGTCCGTAGACGGTGGTCGCGGTGACGGAGAACGTGGTGGCCACAGCCGTGCTGACGGTGTCGCCGCGGAACGTCTCGGTCACCGCGTACGTGCCGGTGGCCGGCGTGGTGAGCGTCCGGTTCGCGCCGGACTCCCAGGTGACCGCACCGGCGGTGGTCAGCTTGACGAACTTGAACTCCACGCCGGTGGACCGGGGCAGGCTGACGGTGGCGCGGTAGGTGCCGCCGCCCTGCGCGGCGAGCTTGACGCCGTTCGCGGGCGTCCACGAGCCCAGCTCGGGGATGCTGCCGACGACGTAGACGTCCTGCCCGGCGGCCAGGTTCGCGGCGACGGTGAACGTGGTGGCGATCCGGTCACCCGGGCTGACCGTGGGGGACGCGGTCGGGGAGGCCGTCGGCGACACGGTCGGGGAGGCGGTCGGGGACGGGCTGGCACCCGGCCGGGCGTTCACGTGGATCGCGACCGCGTCGTTGGCCGGGAGGGTCACCGTGGCCCGGCCGCCGGACACGGTCACCGTGGAGCCGGTGCAGCCGCTGCCGGTGGCGACGCCGGAGATGACGTCGCAGTACCGGCCGTCGGCGAGCCCGGTGACGAAGGTGGCGGTGGTGGCCGAGCCGGAGTCGTTGACGCCGATCCAGGCCCGGTCGCCCCGGTGGAAGCCGATCACGTTGCTGTTCACTGTGGTGAAGTCCGAGACGGTCTTCACCGGCCGGGCGGCGTTGGCCCAGCCGACCATGCCCTTGACGCCGGTGGTGCGGCTCAGGCAGTTCCAGGCGGCGCCGCAGGTCGTGTCGGTGACCCGTCCGGTGCCGTCGTGCGGCGGGGACTGGTTGCGGTTGGACCAGGTGAAGCTGTCGTAGACCGACGGCTTGCCGTGCGGGTAGGCCAGCGCGAAGTAGTTCGCCAGCACGTAGTCGGTGCCGTTCTTGTACGACAGCACCACACCGTCGCGCTCCAGGTCGTGGTTGGTGACCATGGCGAAGACGTTGGCGCTCGGCGCGTCGAGGTTCCAGTTCGGCACGTTCGCCAGCGCCGAGATCGAGCCCTGGAACGCCGAGCGGATGCCCTTGGCGTACGCGAAGTCGAGCACGTCGCCGTTGCCGATGTACGCCCGGGCCTGCAACGCGGGATTACTGGCGCCGTCGAAGATCTCCTGTGCGACGTACGGACGCCGGCCCTCGGCGACGGTGTTGTTCAGCTTGCCCAGGATGGCCGCGAAGTCGTCCTTGCGGATGTGCTTGACCGCGTCGACCCGGAAGCCGTCTACGCCGAGCCCGATCAGGTCGTTGAGGTAGCCCGCGATCTTGTTGCGGACCGCCTCCTTCTCGGTGTAGAGGTCGGACAGCGACAGCAGCTCGCAGCTGGTCACCTGGGCCTCGTTGTTCCAGTCGCTGATCGCGCCGCCGGTCGGGCAGTTGTCGCCGGGGCGGTGGAAGTCGCCGGCGCCGTACGGCACGGCCGGGTAGCTGTAGCCGGAGAACTCGGTGCCGGCGTAGCCGCGCGTGCCGGCCGGGTTGTTGGTGCCGGCCATGTGGTTGACGACCGCGTCGACGTAGACGCGCACACCGGCGTTGTGGCACGCGGTGACCATGGCGGCGAACTGCTGGCGGTTGCCGAACCGGCTGTCCAGCTTGTACGACACCGGCTGGTACACCTCGTACCAGGGGTAGGCGCCGTCGGCGCTGGCGGGCAGCTTCACCGACTCCTGCGGCGGCGCCACCTGCACCGCGCCGTAGCCGGCCGGTCCGAGGTGGTCGGTGCAGGCGGCGGCGACCGAGTTCCAGTTCCATTCCCAGAGGTTGGCGGTCACCTCGCTGTCGTTCAGGACGACGGCGGCGCGGGCGGGGGTGGGGGTGGTGGTGGCAGCGGCGACGGCGACCGTGCCGCCGGCCGCGACGAGCGCGGCGGCGAGCAGCAGGCGACCGGCGCGGCCACGGGGGTGTGGCCTGGCGGATTGCATGGTCGGGGGACCTCTTCCGTGGGTTCGAAAGGGTGAGCGGGGGTGGGGCGGCCGTCCCGGGTAGCGAACACCATGCGCCATCCATGAAAGTCTTTGCAAGAGCTTGCGGCAAAGTTTTCGAAACCAGCAGGCAACACGAGTGGGCTCGGATTCCCGGCCACCAGCGGCGATCCACGCTGGACCGAGCGAGTCGGCGCTCGACCGAGATCCCGCTGCTCGGGACGGGACGACCCGCTTCGCGGGACGATCGCAACTTCCGAGCAGATTTTCCAGCGTTTGCGGGCCGGGTGCGCCCGGCACCCGCCGGACACGGACGAGCCCCGGTCCGTCGCGTCGCGACGGACCGGGGCTCGCTCAGATGTGACGGATCAGGCCAGGTCGAAGCGGTCCAGCTCCATGACCTTCGTCCAGGCGGCGACGAAGTCGCGGACGAACTTCTCCCGCGCGTCGTCGCTGGCGTAGACCTCGGCGAGCGCCCGCAGCTGCGAGTTGGAGCCGAAGATGAGGTCGACCGCGGTGGCGGTCCACTTCACCTGGTCGGTCGCCAGGTCGCGGATCTCGTACACGTGCTCCTCGGACTCCGCCGCCTTCCACCGGGTGCCCGGGGAGAGGAGGTTGACGAAGAAGTCGTTGGTGAGCACGCCGGGCCGGTCGGTGAGCACGCCGTGCGCGGCGCCGCCGACGTTGTTGCCGAGCGCGCGCAGGCCGCCGACCAGGACGGTCATCTCCGGCGCGGTCAGGTTCAGCATGTACGCGCGGTCGACGAGCAGCACCTCCGGCTGGGTCTTCTCGCCCGGCCGCAGGTAGTTGCGGAACCCGTCGGCGCGCGGCTCCATCACCCGGAACGACTCGACGTCGGTCTGCTCCTGAGTGGCGTCGGTACGACCCGGGTGGAACGGCACAGTCACCTCGACGCCGGCGTCGCGCGCCGCCTGCTCGACAGCGGCCGAGCCGGCCAGCACGATCAGGTCAGCGAGCGAGATCTGGGCGCCGCCAGCGGCGTTGAACTCCTGCTGGATGCCCTCCAGGGTGGCCAGCACGGTGGCGAGCTGCTCGGGCTGGTTGACCTCCCAGTTGCGCTGCGGCTCCAGCCGGATCCGCGCGCCGTTGGCGCCACCACGCTTGTCGGTGGAGCGGTAGCTCGCGGCCGAGGCCCAGGCGGTGGAGACGAGCTGGGCGGTGGTGAGGCCGGACTCCAGCACCTTCGCCTTGAGCGCGGCGACGTCGGCGTCGTTCACCAGGTCGTGCGCGGCGGCCGGCACCGGGTCCTGCCAGAGCTGGGCCTCGGGCACCCACGGGCCGAGGAAGCGGCTGACCGGGCCCATGTCACGGTGCAGCAGCTTGTACCAGGCCTTGGCGAACGCCAGCGCGAACTCGTCCGGGTTCTCCAGGAAGCGGCGGGAGATCTTCTCGTACGCCGGGTCCACGCGCAGCGACAGGTCGGTCGTGAGCATGGTCGGCTTGTGCTTCTTCGACGGGTCGTGGGCGTCCGGGATGATCGCATCGGCGTCCTTGGCCACCCACTGCTTGGCGCCACCGGGGCTGGTGGTCAGCTCCCACTCGTAGCCGAAGAGGATCTCGAAGAAGCGGTTGCTCCACTGGGTCGGCTTGTCGGTCCAGGTGACCTCGAGGCCGCTGGTGATCGTGTCGCCGCCCTTGCCCTCGCCGTACGTGCTCAGCCAGCCCAGGCCCTGCGCCTCCAGCGGCGCGGCCTCCGGCTCGGGGCCGACGTGCCGGTCGGCGGGGCCGGCGCCGTGGGTCTTGCCGAACGTGTGGCCGCCGGCGATCAGCGCGACGGTCTCCTCGTCGTTCATCGCCATCCGGCGGAACGTCTCGCGGATGAAGTGCGCCGCGGCGAGCGGGTCGGCGTTGCCGCGCGGGCCCTCCGGGTTGACGTAGATCAGACCCATCTCGGTCGCGCCGACGCCGGCCACCATGTCCTTCTCGGAGGCGTAGCGCTCGTCGCCCAGCCAGGTGTCCTCGGGGCCCCAGAAGATCTCCTCCGGCTCCCAGACGTCCTCACGGCCGAAGCCGAAGCCGAAGGTCTTGAAGCCCATCGACTCCAGGGACACGTTGCCGGCGAGCACCAGCAGGTCGGCCCAGGAGATCTTCTGGCCGTACTTCTGCTTGACCGGCCAGAGCAGCCGGCGGGCCTTGTCCAGGTTGGCGTTGTCCGGCCAGCTGTTCAGCGGGGCGAAGCGCTGCCCGCCGTCGCCGGCGCCACCGCGGCCGTCCTCGATGCGGTAGGTGCCCGCGGCGTGCCAGCTCATCCGGATCATCAGGCCGCCGTAGTGGCCGAAGTCGGCCGGCCACCAGTCCTGCGAGGTGGTGAGGACCTCGGTGATGTCCCGCTTGAGCGCCTCGACGTCGAGCTTGGCGAACTCCTTGGCGTAGCTGAACTCCGGGCCCAGCGGGTTGCCCTTGGACGAGTGGGCGTGCAGCACCGACAGGTCGAGCTGGTTGGGCCACCAGTCGCGGTTGCTGCGCGGACGACCGCCGGTCTTCGGGGTCGGCGAGTCGATCGCCGGGTTCTCGCTCTCGCTGCCGTGCGCGGTCACGGAGTCGTGCGCGACCGGGCAGCCGGCCGCCTCCTTGGCGTCCACGCCCTGCGGGCTGACGGGCCGGTTGTCCTGGGTGTCGCTCATCTGCTTCCTTCCGAACTGGCGGATCACTGGGCGGTGCGGTCGGCCGCGCAGCCGGGGCAGGTGCCCCAGTAGACGACCTCCGCCTCGTCCACCA
This sequence comes from Micromonospora globosa, assembly GCF_000717585.1. Classification (NCBI taxonomy): domain Bacteria; kingdom Bacillati; phylum Actinomycetota; class Actinomycetes; order Micromonosporales; family Micromonosporaceae; genus Micromonospora; species Micromonospora globosa. The sequence continues at coordinate 406,706 of NZ_JNZR01000001.1, read as the reverse complement.
CGAAGCCGTGGTCGTCGGAGGCGGTGAGACAGGGGGCGCGGCCGACGGCGCACTCGACGTCGGCGATGGCGCCGCAGGAACGGCACACGACGTGGTGGTGGTTGTCTCCCACCCGCGACTCGTAGCGGGCCGTGGCGCCGGCCGGCTGGATGCGCCGGATCAGCCCGGCGTCGGTGAGTGCCCGGAGCACATCGTAGACCGCCTGGTGGGACACGGTGGGCTGCTCGGCGCGGACCAGGGCGATCACCGTGTCGGTGTCGACGTGCGGGTGGTCACGCAGCGCGGCCAGCACCGCCACGCGGGGCCGGGTCACCCGCAACGAGACCGCCCGGAGCTGCGTCTCGAAGTCGGCCGTCATGCGACGACCTTAGTCCGGTCTTTTGGAATGAATCAAGTTTTTGCCCAGGTGTGTCGGCCGTCACACCAGCAGGGTCCGGGCGCACGAAAACGGGGGTGCCGCGCGCCTCGCGACGCGGCACCCCCTCCCCGGAGAAGGGCTCAGGCGGCGGAACAGCTCGCCGTCGGTGTGTTGCTGTTGCCGTTCTTGTAGAGCGTGATGCCGAAGTTGTTGCCGTTGCCGTTCGGGCGCGCGGTGAGCGTGCCGCTGGTGCCGCTGATCGAGGCGTTCCAGCTGTTCTGCAGGCTCTGCCCGCCCTGGGTCTGGATGTTGACCACCCAGTTGCTGGTGCCGCTGACCGAGAAGGTCACGTTGAACCGGTCGCCCCACTCCTCGGCCCGGCTCACGCTGACCGTGCAGCCACCGTTGTTCGGCGGCGGGGTGGTCGGGTTGCCACCGCCGGTCCCGCCGATCGTGATGTTGGAGTTGCCGCTGCTCTGGTAGCCCTCGGTGGCCAGGATCTGGTAGTCGTGCGATCCGAGGTTCATGCCGTAGCGCGACCAGGCGTCGAAGTGGTTGCCGGAGGTGATGGTGCCGCCCACGCGCTTCGACTGGCGGACGCTCCAGTACTGGTAGAACGTCCGGGTGCCCTCGATCGAGGGGGCGTTGACCCGCTGGGTGCGGTAGATGTCGTACGTGCCGCCGTCGGAGGACACCGAGCCCATGTAGCCGCTGCCCGGCGGGCGCCAGCTGCCCCAGCTGTCCACGATGTAGTACTCGACGAGCGGGTTGCGCGTCCAGCCGTAGAGCGTCAGGTACGCGTTGCCGGACGGGTTGAAGCTGCCGGAGTAGCTGACCGTGCGGCGGCCGCCCGGGTTCCAGCCCTTGCCGGCGACGAAGTTGTTGATGTTGCTCCACTGGGTGCTGTACTGACCACCGTTGCCCATGGTCATGGAGACGTTGCCACTGTCCTTCCAGAAGGAATAGAAGTAGCCGTTGTTGGTGCCGGTGGAGTTCGACGTGACGGTGGTGTCGGCGTAGGCCGGACCTGACGCGACGGCCGTCGCCCCGGCGGCGATCAGCGCCACGGCGCAGGCGCCGCCGAGGACCATCCTGAGGCGTCCGCGCCTGCGGATGCCCGTACGGACGGGGGCGTCTTTCATGGACGGGTTTCCTCCCTGTGACGGCTGGCGGGCGGCCAGCTTCCGGTGGCGCGAGCCGCGGGTGCTCGCCCGCCCGCGGACGGCGGGACCGGGGCGACAGCCGCGCCACGGGTGGTGGTCGGACATCGACGTCAATCGAGATACGCCGATGGCCACAGTATTGGAGGCCCGGTTCATCCTGTCAACGAGTTCCGGAAATGTTGTGGTAACCGCCGTCCGGCCCTGAACGGCCGTTACGGCTGCCGGAAAGGGCCTCGGATCAGCATCGACATGTCGACTAAGGGCGCCCGACCGCCATTGAAGGCGACTTGATTCCGAAACTTTTCGGCCCTGTTCCGGATCAACACTGCCCCGGCTGCTCGGCGCGCGCGAGCGGTCGGGGCCGGGCCGGACAGTCCACATTTGACGGCTCGTCGGTCGGTCGGTTCAATGACGGCCGGACCGGAGTCGGACCCGATTCCGGCCGGGTGAACCGAGGACGTCGCGCACCCGTCCGGCGTACGTCATCACCGGAAGGACCGCCCTGTGACACCCGATGCCCCCGGCGCGCGCCCGCGGCCGCGCCGGATCCCGCGCGGCGTGGTCGCCGCCGGCGCCGCCGGGCTGGCGGCGCTGAGCCTGGTGGTCGCCGCCCTCAGCGGGAGCGTCGCCGCCGCCCGCGACGACGAGCCGGCCGCCCGGACCGTCTCCGCCGAGCACCTGACCGCGATCCGCACCGCGGCCCGGTCCTGCCCCGCGCTGACCCCGGCGCGGCTGGCCGGGCAGCTGATGGCCGAGTCGGGTCTGGACGCGCGGGCCGAGCGGACCGCGTCCGGCGGCCGGGGCCTGGCCGGGCTGGACGACGAGCGGTGGCGGACCTGGGCGCCGTGGCCGGACGCGCAGCGCACCGACAGCGCCGCCAACATCCTCGCGCTCGCCCACCACATGTGCGACCTGGCCGGGCAGGTTCGCGCGGCTGCCGTCCCCGGCGACCCGTGGCGGCTGTCGCTCGCCGCGTTCCACACCGGGTTCGAGGAGGTACGCGCCGCCGAGGGGGTGCCCTCGACGGCGGTCCCGTACGTCGACGAGGCAAGCCGGTACGCCGCCTACTACGGCCGGCAGGACGGTTTCGCCGAGACCGGCCCGGCGAACCGCGAGAGCGAACGCCGGCAGCCCAAGGCGGTCCCCGCCGCGTACGTCCGCCTGGTGGTGCGGGCCGGCTCGGTGTGCCCGCAGGTGCCGCCGGCCGCTGTCGCCGCGCAGCTGATGGCCTCCTCCGGGTTCGACCCGAACCTGCTCGGCGACGGCGGCCGCAAGGGCATCGCCCAGTTCCGGCCCGAGCTGTGGCGTGCGTACGGCCCGTCCGGCGCCTCGCCGTGGGATCCGCAGGCAGCGGTACCGGCGGCCGGCGCCACGCTCTGCGCGCTGCGGCGCGAACTGGCCGCGCTCGACGGCGACCCGGACCTGCTGGCGCTGGCGGCGTACCGCGACGGGACCGACGCCGTGCGCCACACCGGCGGCGACTTCGACGCCAGGACGCAGGAGTTCCTGCGCACGGTCCGGGAGTTCACCGACTTCTACGCCCTCGACGGCCGGCTGCGGGGCACGCCGGTGACTTCCGGCACGCCGTCGCCCGGCACCCGGACGCCGAAGCCGCCGGCCTCGTCGGCCGCGCGCCCGTCCACGTCGTCGCCGGCAGCGGGCACGTCGAACGAGCCGGAGAAGCCGGCCGCACCGGTCCGCCCGGCCGGCGCGAAGCAACTCGTCGGCAAGGAGACCGGCCTGTGCGCCAGCGGCGGCAGCGGGGACGGCGTACGCGTCGTGCTGCGGGCCTGCCGGGAGGAGCGCTCCCAGTGGTGGACGTTCGCGTCCGACGGCAGCGTCCGGGTCGAGGGCGGCCTCTGCCTGGACGTGGCCTGGGGCGAGAAGCGCGACGGCGTACCGGTGCAGACGGCGTGGTGCAGCGGCAACCCGGCGCAGAAGTGGGAGTGGATCGAGAGCCAGGGCCGGCGGTCGCTGTTCAACCGGGCCACCGACCGCTGCCTGGACGTCGACGGGCACGCCGCGGGCGCACCGCTGAACGCCTGGACCTGCGTGTTCAACGTGAAGCAGACCTGGTCGCTGCGCTAGCCGCGCGGCCGGTCCGGCCGGCCGGACCGGATCAGGGATTCGAGCCCACGGCCAGCCCGAGCACCCCGCAGCAGGCCACGCCGACGACGGCCAGCAGGACCAGCATGACGGTGTAGTTGGACCACATGCCGAACCGGGTGACGTCGGTGCCGTAGCCGTCGTACACCCGGTTGCGCCACCCGCCGAAGCGGAACGCGAGGTGGTGCGCGGCCCCCGGCTGCACCGCGAGCGTCGTGGTGACGATCGGGACACCCATGAAGTCGGTGTACCGGATGTCGTGCGCGCCGGCCGGCACCGCGACGTGCCATGTCCCCTCGCCGGGGATGGCGACCACCTGACGGTCGATCTTGAAGCGGCTGGTCGCCGGCACGGGGATCAGGTACGGCCCGCGGTTCACCGAGACGACGAGCACGCCGCAGCCGGGCGGCGGGGTGATCGGGTGCGGGTAGGCGATCAGCGGGCTGACGCCGCCGGGCATCGGCGGGTACGGCTGCGAGGGGAGGTAGGACACGGCTGGATTCTGGCACGGCCGTGCCAACCGTCGATCCCCGCCGGTCAGCCCGCTCCGGGCGCTCCGGCGTCGGCCAGCAGCCGCTGTCGCATCAGGAACTTGCGCACCTTCCCGGTCGGCCCCATGACCACGTCGTCGTCGGGGACCGTCACCACCCGGCGCAACGTCGCGGCCACCGCCGGCCCCAGCGCGGCCCGGACCCGGCCGGTACGGTCGGCTGCCGGATCGGCGTCGGCGGTGAGCAGGAGCAGCACGTCGGTCACAGTCGTGCCGTCCTCCCCCGCCGCCGCGAGGACGGTGCAGTCGCGGACGTCCGGGCAGTGCCGGAGGATGCGCTCCTCGGACAGCGCGGTGTACAGCCAGGTGCCGCCGCCCAGGTCGACCGCGTCGCTGGCCCGGTCGACGTGGTGGTAGTCGCCGGCCGCGTCGCGGTACATCAGGTCACCGGTCAGGTAGTAGCCGCCCAGCCGCGTCCGGTACGTGGTGACCGAGTCGTTCCAGTAGCCGAGCGCCAGCGTCGGCGACTTCAGGCCGACGTGCCCCACCTGCCCCGGCGGGACCTCCTCGCCGGTGTCCACGTCGAGCAGCGCGATCTCGGCGAACGGGTACGGCCTGCCGACGCAGCGGTCGTAGCGGTCGCTGCCCAGCCGGTGGGTGATCCGGAACGCGCCGTGCCCCATCTCGGTGGAGCCGAGCATGTCGACGAACTTGGAGCCGGGGACGTCGACCATGCCGTCGCGGGTGTACGCGGGGTGGCTGCCGACGGCGACCAGCCGGCGGACGTGCGCCTCGTGCGCGCAGTCACCGGTGTTGAACCAGTTGCGCACCGAGCTGAGGTCGCGGGTGGTCAGGTCGACCCGGGCCAGCTCCGACCAGGTCACCGCGAAGCCGAAGACGCCGGTGGGACGCCACCGCTCGATCGCGTCCAGGATCGTCTCCGCGCTGCGCTCGAACGGGCCGCCCTGCGCGGACAGGCACAGCAGCTGGTAGCCGTTGCAGAGCGCCTGGTTGAGCGTGATGATGCCGGCGGCGTGCGCGGCCGGCAGCGCGGACATCTCCCGCACCTCACCGTACGGCCGGGACTCGGTGAGGCGGACCGCGCGGATCGCGGCGAACAGGCCGTGGTGCGAGTGGACGATCGCCGCAGGTACCCGGGTGGTGCCCGAGGAGTGGGTGATGACGACCGGTTCCTCGGGGTGGTGCCGGTGGTGCGGCGGTGCCTGCGCCGGGTCGCCGGTGCCGGTCTGCGCCGCGTCGCCGAGGATCTCCACGCCGAGGTCGTGCCCGGCCAGCGCGGCGTGGTCGGCGTCGACCACCACACCGGCCCCGCGCAGCCGCCTGATGAACTCGGCCGCCAGCGGGACCGGCATGTTGCCGTTCATCAGCGCCGGGATCGCGCCGAGCCAGGTCAGCGCCAGGAAGTTGAGGAACACGTCGGGCGCGGAGGTCACGTACACCGCGATCGGGTCGGCCCGGCGGACGCCGCGCGCCCGGAACCAGGCGGCCCGGGCCGCGACCCGGTCGGTGAGCGTGGCCAGCGACAGCGGCGTCCAGGCGGGGATGCCGTCGACGTCGGCGTCGAACGTCACCCGCGGCATGTCCATGTCGGCGCCGTGCTCGGCCAGCCGGAGCAGCACGTTGCCCGCGCCCAGCTCCATGTCGGCCGCCAGCGTCGCCCGGAAGTTGTCGGCACCCAACGAGTGGCCTCCTCAGCTGACACGCGTCACGGCCGCGCCCCGTACCGGCCGCCGAGCGGGGACACGATCAGGCTAGAGCGCCCGCCACGCTGAGACAATGGTCGATGTACGGACGGTCAGGAGACCTCGCGGTTGAACAGGTGCGACGACCAGAACAGACTGGCGGCGGCCAGCCCGGACATGATCAGCGCGCCCTGCCACACCACGGTCTGGGTGATCTGGCCGGCGAACAGCGCGCGCATGCCGTCGGTGGCCCAGGCGAACGGGTTCCAGACCGCGACCCGCTGGATCCACATCGGCGCCAGCACGAGCGGGATGAGCACGCCGGCGAGCAGCGACACCGGCTGCCCGACGGTGTTCACCAGCACGCCGAGGCTGTTCTCGTTGCGCACCAGCAACGCGATGTCGTACGAGATCGAGGTGCTGAGCAGCACCATCACCGACAGCAGCGCGTACGACACCAGCAGGTTCGCCAGGTGCACCCGCAGGCCGAACGGCAGCGCCACGAGCGTGACCACGACGGCCTGCACCACGTTGAGGCACACGTGCATCAGCGCCCGGCCCAGCAGCAGGCCGGTCCGGCTCACCGGCGTCACCCGGCACCTGTCGATGATGCCCGCGCGCAGCGCGCTGAGCAGCCCGTAACCGGCGAACAGGCCACCGAACAGGCCCATCGCCACGAACAGGCCGGGCACGTAGATCCGGTACGCGTCGGCGTAGGACGCGGCGCCCCGGTCGACCATCACCACCTTGAGGAACGGCGCGAAGAGGATCAGGTAGGTGATCGGCTGGGCCAGGCTGAACGCGACCATCACCGGGTTGCGCACCATCAGGCCGGCCTCCTGCTGGAAGATCAGCCAGGTGTCGCGGACGAGTTTCACGCCGTACTCCTCTCGGCGTCCGGTCACTCGGCGAGCGACCGGCCGGTCTTGGCCAGGAACACGTCGTCGAGGCTGGGCCGGCGGGCCTCGATCGCGCCGGGCTCGATGCCCCTGTCGTAGAGCGCCCGCATGATCTGCGGGATGGCGGTGGCGGCACTGTCCACGTAGAGCCGCAGCGTGCCGTCGACCGGCTCGGCCGCGTGCACGTACGGCGCCTCGGCCAGCAGCTTCGTCGCTGCCGGCAGGTCGCCGCCGGTCTCGCCCGCAACATCGGCGGCGGCGAAGTCGATCGCGACCACGTCACCGGAGATCTCCCGTTTGAGCGCCGACGGGGTGCCCTCGGCCACGATCCGCCCGGCGTCGATGATCGAGACCCGGTCGCAGAGGCTGTCGGCCTCGTCCAGGTAGTGCGTGGTGAGGAAGATGGTCATGCCCTCCTCGCGCAGCCGCCGTACCTCCTGCCACATCCGGACCCGGCTGGGCGGGTCGAGCCCGGCGGTGGGCTCGTCCAGGAACATGACCTGCGGCGAGTGGATGACGCCGAGCGCGACGTCGAGGCGGCGGCGCTGCCCGCCCGAGTACGTCTTGATCTTGCGGTCGGCGAAGTCGTCGAGCTGGAACGCGCGGATCGCCCCGGCTGCCAGTTCCTGCGCCACCGACTTGGACAGGCCGTGCATCCGGGCCTGGAGCACCAGGTCCCGCCGGGCGGTGGAGTCGTCGTAGGTGCCGCTGGCCTGCGCCACGAAGCCGATCCGCCGTCGGACCTGCGCGGGCGCGCGCAGCAGATCGACACCGGCGATGGTGGCCGCTCCCCCGCTGGGCCGGATCAGCGTCGCGAGCATCCGCAGCGTGGTGGACTTACCGGCGCCGTTCGGGCCGAGGAACCCGACGATCTCGCCTCGGCGTACCGCGAAGTCGACGCCGCGTACCGCGTCGACGGTGGTGGCGCCGCGCCCGCGCCCGACCCGGAAGGACTTGCGTAGGCCGGTGGCCTCGATCATCGAGCCTCCTCGTGCGGCACGACGCCTGCGCGGGTGCGTCAGGTCAGGCTAGTTCGGCCCCGACTGTTGGACAACGGTCGATGCGTCAGGCGTCGGGAGCCGTCCGTGCCAACGCGGCGAGGTGCGTCGCCGCCGCGCGGGCGCCGCCGGCCGTTGCGAACGACTCCCCCACCCGGCGCGCGCCCGCCCGGTACGCGGGCTCGTCGAGCACCGCGATCAGGGCGGCGGTCAGCTCCGCCGGGGTCGCCGATCCGAAGGAGACCTCCAGGCCGGCGCCGGCCCGGCGCACCTGACGCGCCACCGCCGGGTGGTCGTGCCGGATCGGCGCGACCACCACCGGCACGCCGTGTGCCAGCGCCTCGGAGACGGTGCCCAGGCCACCGTGGGACACCAGCGCGTCCAGCCGGGGCATCAGCTCCAGCACCGGCACCCGGGGCGCGACCAGCACGTGCGGCGGCGGGTCGGGCACCAGGCCGGGGGCGGCGGTGAGGATCACCTGGACCCGGTCGGCGAGCGGCGCGGTCGCCGCCGTCATCCGCCGGTAGAAGTCGGCTGCGAGGTGCTCGGCCATCGTCCCGACCGTGACCAGCACGTGCCGGCGGCCGGGATCCCACGCGTCCCAGGCGAACGCGGGCGCGTTCGGCCGCCGTCCCAGCGCCGGCCCGGTGAGCACGCAGCCCGGCGGCAGCGGCGCCGGGCCGGTCAGCGCCGTGGTGGTCAGCCCGATCACGAGGTACGGCGAGAAGCGCAGGTCGATCGTCTCGTCCACCGGTACGTCGGTCATCGCCCACACCCGGCGGACCTGGGCGTCAACCCAGTCGGTGAACTCGGGCATCTCCCCGGTCGGCGGCGTCAGCTCCAGCATGCCGACGCAGAACGTCGCCCACGGCAGCCCGCGCCGGTGCGCGGCGAGCGCGCCGGCCAGCGCGTACTGGTCGGCCACCACCACGTCCGGCCGGTACCGCTCGACCGCCGAGTCGGCGGCGTCGCGGATGAACCGGTTGGCGGGCAGCACGTGCCCCTCCCAGAGGCTGCGCACGGAGTCCGGCCCGGACGCGCCGTCGGGGCGGTAGTAGCGCTTGCCGGTCGGGAACAGCGTGGCGTCCGGGCCGACCAGCGGACGCAGGTCGCTGCGCGGCCCGACCCAGGCCACCTCGTGCCCGGCCGCCTCCAGTTGCTGGGCGATGGCGACCGGGGCGTGCAGATGGGACTCCACCGGCAGCACGACGAAGAGGAAGCGAGCCACGTCGATATGATCGCACGCGCGTTGACATCCATCGGCGTCACTGATCTGATCCGTGGCGTGACGGTACGCGTATGACGGCGATCGACGCCGTCTCGGTGTTCCTGCCGCAGCGCCGGGTGCCGGTCGAGAGCCTGGCCGCGCCGCTGGGCCTGACCGACATGCAGGTCCGCCTGTTCCGCCGCTTCCACGGCCTGACCGAGGTCCGTCGCGACCCCGGGCTGTCCCTGACCGACCTGCTGCTGCACGCGGCGGCCGGCCTCACCGCGCTTCCCGCGCTACGGCAGCGCGTGCGGTTCGTGGTGTACGGGCGGGCGTTCCCGGTGGTCACCCCCTATCCGGTCAACCCGCTGCACGAGGTGTGCCGCACGCTCGGGCTGGGCCACGCACTCGCGTTCACGCTCACCCAGCAGTCCTGCGCCAGCGCGCTGGCCGCGATCGACGTGGCCGGGCGGCTGCTCGCGTCCGAACCGGACACGCCCGACGGCCCGCCGCTCGCGCTGGTGCTCACCGGGGAGAAGGCGTTCACCCGCGACGCCCAGTTCATCCCCGAGACGTCGGTGTTCAGCGAGGGCTCCTCGGCCTGCCTGCTCAGCGCCGGAGGCGGCCGGGACCGGCTCCTCGCGTACGCCTGCCACCAGCGGGGCGAGTTCGACGTGGCCGGCGGCGAGTCCCCGGCACGGTTCCAGCGGGCGTACCGGCCGGCGCTGGCCGAGGTGATCGGCCGCGCGCTGGACCGGGCCGGGACGGCGCTGTCCGAGCTGCGGCTGGTGCTGCCGCACAACGTCAACCTGATGACCTGGAAGCGGCTGTGCCGGCTGATCGGGCTGCCGCTGGACCGGGTGCTGCTGGACAACGTGACCGAGACCGGGCACGTGTTCTGCGCCGACGCGTTCGTGAACTACCGCACCGCCCAGGAGCGCGACCTGCTCCGGCCGGGTGACAGCTACCTGGTCGCGGCGGTGGGCGCCGGGGACGGCGCGACGTTCGCCGCCATGGTGTTCGAGCACTGACCGGCGTGCGGGAGGCCACCTTGGACGACGGGCTGCGCCTGCTGCGGGCCGCGCGGCACACGGTCACCGGCCCCGCCGCGCTGCTCGGCGATCCCGTGCTGCGCGAGCGCAGCGCCGGCTACCTGGCGGACCTGACCCGGCCGTACGGACTGCAAGTGCCGAACGGTCTGTTCGACGCGCCGTCGGAGGCGCTGGGCCAGTCGTACGGGGAGATGGCCGCCGAGCTGATCCCGGCGCTCGTGCCCCCGGACGAGCCGGTGGACCTGCTGGTGCTGGCGTTCGCCGTGCACGACGTGCTGCCCGGGCGGGCCACCGCGGCGTACCTCAGTCACGTGTGCCCGGGCACGCCGATGTCGTTCGCGCTCTGCGACCAGGGTTCGGCGGCGGCTTTCACCGGGCTGCGGATCGCCCGCGAGTACGGGTGCCGCCGTGCCCTGCTGCTCACCGTCGAGCAGGCGGTCCTGCCGTACGACACGGCGGTGCCCGTACCGGCGCGCCACCGGGCCGTGGCCATGCTCTACGGCACCGCCGCCGACGACACCGCCCGGAGCGGCGGGGCGCGGGTGACAGGGCTGCGCCAGCGCGCCGACGTCGGCCCCGGCGACGTCGCGGCGCTCGCGGCGGCCGAGGTGCGCGAGCTGACGGCCGGGCGTACCGATGTCGCGGTCGTGCTCGGCGCCGACCTCGCGGCCGTGTGGCCCGGCCCCGGCGGCGGCGCGGTGACCACCGGTCCACCGAGGCAGCCGTCCACCGGGGTCTGGTGGGCGCTGCTGGACCGTCTCGCCGGGGACGCGGCGCGGCCCCGGCCGGTGGTGGTGGCCGACTACGAGCCCGGCCTGGGCTACCTGAGCGTGGCCGCGCTGGAGCCGGCGGACCGGTCAGAGCCCGTCGGCGAGCGCGGCGCGGACGAACGCGCACAGCCGCTCGTTCGCCTCCGGGGCGCCGACGGTGATCCGGACCCCGGCGCCTGGTAGCGCCATCACCAGGATGCCCGCCTCCCGGGCCCGCTCGGCGAACGGCACGGCCCGCTCCCCCAGCGGCAGCCACACGAAGTTGGCCTCGCTGGGCGCCACGGTGAGCCCGAGGCCGCGCAGCGCGCCGATCAGGCCGGTACGCGCCGCCACCAGGTCGGTGCACCGCCGGGTCAGTTCGGCACCCACCTCCGGCGTCAGGCTCGCCACCGCCGCCGCCTGGGCGAGCGCGGAGGGGAAGAACACCGCCCCGGTGAGCGCGGCGGCCCGGGTGAGCCGGGGCGGCACCACGGCGTACCCGACGCGCAGCGCGGCGAGCCCGTACGCCTTGGAGAACGTGCGCAGCACGCAGACGTTGTCGTACGCGCGGTACAGGTCCATCCCGTCCGGCGAGCGCGGGTCGGTGACGAACTCGCGGTACGCCTCGTCCACGATCACCGGCACGTCGGCCGGGATCCGTTCCAGGAACGCCTCGACGTCGTCGCGGCGCAGCGCCGTACCGGTCGGGTTGTTGGGGTTGCACAGCAGCACGCACCGGGTCCGGTCGGTGACCGCGTCCGCCATGGCCGGAAGGTCGTGGTCGTACACGTCCATCGGGACCGGCACGGCGCGGGCGCCGGCGTTGCCGATGATCAGCGGGTAGCCCTCGAACGACAGGGCGGGGTGGACGACGTCCGGGCGTGGTCCGAGGGACTGCACGAGGTGCTGGCACAGTCCGGCCGAGCCGGGGCCGACGAGGATCGCCTCGGGGCCCACGCCGAGCCGCGCCGACAGCGCCGCGACGAGCGCCGACGACGTGCGGTCCGGATAGCGCTGGAGCGTCGCGGCGGCGCCCTCGACCACCCGCCGGATCCCCGGCAGCGGCGGGTAGGGCGTCTCGTTCATGGACAGGTCGGCCGGGGGTTGCGTCCCGACGGCCGTGGCAGGCGTCATCATCGCTCACTTTCCGACGGGACCGGTGGGGACGGGGTGTGCGCGTGCCGGTCGGCCAGCAGCCCCAGTTGGTAGAGCCGGTCGACGGCTGACAGCGGCCGCACGTCGGTGCCGGAGAGGTTGCCGGCGGTGAGCCCGAGCAGCCGGGGGTTGGCGGCGGTACGGCGCATCATCCGCGCGCCGAGCAGCTTCGGCAGCCCGGACACGGCGGTGATCATGCGGGAGGCGTTGTGGCTGACGGTGGCGACGTGGTCGAGCCGGGGCCGCCGGGCCGCCTCGAAGGCCCGCAGCGCCCGGTCCACGGCGGCCGGTTCCGGCGCGCCGCCCTCGGCGGCCAGGCAGGCGGCGAGCGTCTCGGCGTCACCGAGGGAGCTGTTGACGCCCTGCGCGGCCATCGGGTGCACCGCGTGGGCGGCCTCACCGGCGAGCGCGAGCCCCGGTGCGGCCAGGCGCGCGCTGCGCAGCCGGTAGACCGCGAGCAACTGGCGCCGGTGCAGGCTCGCGCGCACGGCCGGTTCCAGCGGGCTGATCGCCGGGACGTCGGCGAGCAGCCGTCCGCACCACGCGTCCAGGTCCACGCGGCCCCGGAACTCGTCCGGTGTGACCTGCACGTAGAGGCGGCACCGCCCGCCCGGCAGCGGGTAGACCAGGCAGAGTCCCCGGGCGGTGCGGTAGGCGGACACCTCGTCGGCCACCTCGGCGCCGCCCACGTCGAAGGCGACCAGGCCGTGCGGGTACTCCCGGCGCTCCACGCCGATCCCCGCCGCGCGGCGCAGCGGCGAGGACATGCCGTCGGCCGCGACCACCAGCGGCGCCGCGATGTCCCGCTCGGCGCCGCCCGCGACGACCCGGACGCCGTCGATCCGCCCGTCGTGATCGCGCCGGACGCCTGTCACCCGCACGCCCCACCGGACCTCCACGCCGGCCGGCAGCCGGTCGGTCAGCACCGCGCGCAGGTCGCCGTAGTCGGCGCAGAGGATCTGCCGGTACGCCCCGGGCAGGCCCGCGTAGTCCAGGCAGAGCAGCGGCTCGCCGCACGCGTCGCGGATGGCCAGCCGCCCGACCGGACGCGCGCCGGTGGCCCGCAGGGCGTCCAGCGCGCCCCAGGAGTCGAGGATGCGGACCGTCTCGGGCTGGAGGATCTCGCCCTTGGCGATCGACGCGGGAGAGCGCTGCCGGTCGAGCACGAGCACCCGCAGGCCGAGCGCGCCGAGCGCGTGCGCGCAGGCCAGCCCGCCCGCGCCGGCGCCGGCCACCACCACGTCGGCGGTCATCGGGCCACCGCGCCCGGTGCGGCGCCGGACCGCGTGGCGGCGGCCCGGCGGTACTCGCCGAGCGTCCGCAGCGCGAGCGCCTGGGTGATCACCGCGTTCGGGTACCGCATGTGGTGGCGGATGTAGTTGCACACCCGGGCGGCGGGCCAGGCGCCGTCCGGTCCGGCGGCGGCCACCAGCCAGGCGACGCCCCGGTCCACCGCGTCGGCGGCGTTCGGATCGCCGGTCGCGAGCAGGCCCTGCACCGCCCAGGACGTCTCCTCCACAGTGCCGCCGGTGCCGTCGCCCGGGCCCCACGAGCCGTCGGGCAGCCGGGTGTCGCGCAGCCACCGGGCCGCGCGGCGCACCACCTCGTGCCGGGCGTGCCCGACCCGGGACAGCGCGGCGACCACCACCGCGGTGCCGGAGGTGTGGTCGCGGTACCAGAGGTTCTCGAACGTGCCGGCGGGCGCGGCCCGGGTGAGCAGCCAGGCCGCCGCGCGGGCGATCGCCGGATGGTCGTCCGGATACCCGGCGTCGTGCAGCGCGAGGATCGCCTGACTGGTGATGGCCGGGCAGGGTCCGTCGTTGGCGAGCCGGGTGTCGCGGACCCACAGGCTCCACGAGCCGCGGCTGTCCTGGCGGCCGACGAGCCACGCCAGTCCCTGGCGCAGCACCGGGTCGGTGCCGGCACCGGGGAGTCCGGCGAGCGCGGAGAGGATCTCGGCCGACTCCAGCGTGACCGGCCAGCCCCGGGCGTTCGAGTAGCTCCACCCGCCCGGCGGCACGTCCAGCACCTCGAACGCCTCCGTCTTGCGGGCGGCGTGGAGGAACTCCCGGGTGGCGTGCAGCCGGGGATCGTCGGCGTAGCCGGCCGCGATCAGCCCGGTCGCCGCGTACCCGGACCGGGTGAGGTCCAGGTTGCTGACCGCGTCCCAGGATCCGTCGGGGCGTACCGCCCGGCGCAGCCAGCCGACGACGGCGCGGGCGATGTCGGGCGCCTCGCCGCTGCGGGCCAGACCGAGCAGGACGAGCGCGGCCGGCCACGGGTCCTCGCTGAGCGCTCCGGTGCGGCCCTCGTGGTCGTGGATGGACCGCAGCAGCCGTACCGCCGCCGGACGGGCGCGGCGCAGCGTGGCCCGGCGCAGCCGGCCCGCGGGCAGCATGTCGGCCTGCATCAGGGCCAGCCCGACGAACGGCGCGGTACGGAACGACAGGCGCTGCCGGCGTACCCGGTCGAACAGGACGATCTCCAGCGGCAGCCGGCGCAGCGGGCCGGCCTCGGCTGTCATCCCGGCCATGGTGAGCAGTTGCCGGCACAGCAGCGAGATCGCCGGATCGGTGATGGTGTCGACGCCGCCGAGCGCGGCCAGCCGGGCGCGGCCCGCCGCAATCGCGTCGGCGCTGTCAGCCGGTGCGCTCAGCGCCAGCGCGGCGACCGCCACGGCGGTGGGTACGACGGCGGTGCCGGCGCCCACGACGCCACCCCAGCCGCCGTCGTCGTGCTGCGCGCGGCGCAGCCAGGCGGTTCCGGCGTCGACCAGGTCGGCGCAGCCGGACGGGTCGGCGGCGTGCAACGCGGCGACAGCCCCAGCGGTGCCGAGCACCGAGGCGGGTGGGTCGTCGCCGAAGGCGCCGTCGGGGCGGCGGCGCCGGAACAGCGCCTCGGCACCAGCGGTGAGGGCCTTCCCGACGGCCTCGGCGGTCACAGCGGTCATGGCGCGTCCTCCAGAGGCAGTCGACTGTGGGTGGCGAGGGTCAGGCCCGCGACCGGCGGGCCGAGTTCGTGCCGGACGCGCATGCCGCGCTGCGCCAGCCAGGTCAGCAGCACCATCGGCAGCGCGAGCGCGAGCTGCACGGCGACGCCGAGGCCGAGCCCGACCGCCGCCGAGGCCAGCACGACCCGCTCGACGACCAGGACCGAGTGGGCGCGCAGCGCCACCAGGACGGGCATCCCGTCGCGGCGCGCCACCAGCGGAGCCAGCGCGGCGACGCCGGTGACCAGGACGACGAGCACAGTCGCCAGGTACGCCATCCGTGTGCCCGGCTCGGCCAGCAGCCCGGCGGTCACGGCGGCGCCGATCGTGACGGCGTAGAGCGCCACCACTGTCCGTACGGCCGCCGGCACGCCCCGCCCCACCGGCAGCGTGCGGTAGCCGCCGGCACGGTCGCCGTCGATGTCGCGCAGCGCGCCGACCAGGTTGGACATGGCGTCGTGCGACCAGAACGCGACGGCGAGCGCGAGCAGCACCGGCACCGCCCAGTCCCGGTCCGGCGCGAGGCCGGCGGCGAGCGCGCCGTAGCCGAGCGCGACCGCGCCGAGCGCGCCGCGGACCAGGTTGCCGGCGATCCCCCGGGCCTTGAACCACCTGCTGTACGCAATGATGCCGCACGCGGCCAGCAGCGCCGCCACTGTGGTGCCCCATCCGCCGAGTACGGCCAGGACCCCGAGTGCGGCGAAGCAGGCGCTGCCGCACCACAGTGCCGTGCCCGCGCGCAGCCGGCTGGACGGGATCGGCCGGTGCGGCTTACTGCCGGCGTCGAGGTCGCGGTCGAAGTAGTCGCCGAGATAGTGGCCACCCAGCCAGCCGGCGGTGGGCGCGGCCCAGGCCGACAGCAGCAGCCACGGATCGTGGCCACCGGCCACTGCGGCGCCGGCCAGGCCGACGAGCCCGACGTACCAGAGGGTGTAGGGCCGCCAGGTCTCCACGTGGGCCCGCAGTGCTCGCACGGCGCCGGCCGTGCTCACGCCATCTCGCTCGTCATCCAGGCCGCGATGCCGGTGAGCACGTCCGCGCTCGCGGACGGGGTGAGCGCTGCCAGCTCGGCGCGGGCCCGCTCGGCGTGCTCCACCATCAGCCGCCGGGCGCCGTCGACAGCGCCCACCTCGCGGAGCAGGGCGGTGACCCACTCGACGTCGCCGGGACCGGCGCCACGGCGGTGCAGCACCGCCAGCAGTTCCACCCGTGCGGCGTCGCTGATCGCGTCGTAGGCCAGCAGCAACGGCAGCGTGGGGCGGCCGTTGTTGAGGTCGCTCGTCGCGGGCTTGCCGGTCTGCTCCGGGGTGGACAGGTAGGACAGCAGGTCGTCGCGGATCTGGAACGCGGTGCCGACGTGCTCGCCGTAGCGGGCCAGCCCGGAGGCCACCAGCGGGTCGGCGCCGCCGAGCAGCGCGCCGATGTGGCACACGGCGCGGAACAGCGAGCCGGTCTTGAGCCGGATCATCTCCGGGTACCAGCGGGCGCCCGCGTCCAGGTCGCCGACGAGCCGCGCCTCCAGCGCCTGGCCCCGGCACAGGTCCTGGCCGGCCTCGGCGAGCGCGGTGACGGCGGCGACGACCGACGCCGCGGGGACCGCCCGGCCGCTCTCCACCATCGCCTGGAAGGCGTGGAAGATGAGGTGGTCCCCGGCCACGATGGCGCCGGGGATGCCGTACGCGACCGGGACCGCCGGGCGGCCGCGGCGCAGCGTGTCGGCGTCGATGATGTCGTCGTGCACGAGCGTCGCGACGTGCAGGTATTCGGTGCCGAGCGCGGCGGCGAGGACGTCCCGTGGTGATCCGCCCACCGCCTCGGCGGCGTGCAGCGTCATCATCGGGCGGAGCATCTTGCCCGCCGGCAGCAGCGCGTAGCGCACGATCGCGTCGAGCTGGTCGGGCGTCTCCGGCCACCGCCGGCCGAGTTCGGCGCGCAGCAGCCGCCCCGATTCGCTGCGGGCCAGGTCGTCGATGAAGGGCGGATATCGCGTGGAGCCAGCAACCGTCATGACGCGTCGACCCTTTCGCCAGGGATCGGCTAGTCGCCACGCGAGACGTTACCGGTAGGTCCTCCCCGGAACAACCATTGATAAACGCGCATGGACATGGGTGGCCGCAAATGTCGCGACAGCATTCTTCAGCACATTGACCGATGCGCAGAGAAATCCGCCGTTTGACCCACGGCCGCCATCTCGATGCATATACGTCAATGTTCGGGCGCACGGGACGGCACCGGACAGGTTCGGCTCCCCCGGGCCCGCTCAGGCGCCGGCGGCGAACTCCATGAGCGTCAGCCCGTCGGTGCCGTGGTAGGTGCGCCGGGGCGCCAGGCCCGCGGCGGCGGCGAGCGCGGCGAACTCGGGCAACCCGCGCTCCCGGCCGCCGACGAGGACCAGCATCCGCAGGTCGTACGGGGACAGGTGCGGCACGTGCGGCTCCGTCGGCAGCACCTCGATGACGAGCACCCTGCCGGTGGTCCCGGCCGCCTCGGCGCAGCGCCGCAGGATCGCGGTGGCGTGGGCGTCGCTCCAGTCGGTGAGCGCGCGGGAGACCACGTACACGTCGGCGCCGGGCGGCAGCGGGGCGAAGAAGTCCCCCACCACGGTCTCGGCCCGGTCGGCGAGGCCGCATGCGGCGAACGTCGCGGCGGCGGTGGCCACCGGCTCGTCGCGGTCGACGAGCGTGCCCCGCAGGTGCGGATGGGCGCCCAGCACCTCCCGCAACAGCCCGCCCGCACCCCCGGCCACGTCGACCACGTGCTTCGCCTCGTGCCAGGGGTAGAGCGCCGCGACCTCCGGGGCGGTGAACCGCTGCTGGCTGAGCATCAGCGCGTCGAAGTAGGCCCGGTGGTCCGGGTGGGCGTCGAGGTCGGCCCAGAAGTCGCGCCCGTGCACCTCCCGGTAGCCGGGCCCGCCGGTGCGGATCGCGTGCGGCAGGCCGGTCCAGGCCAGGTCCATCCGCGCGCCGAGCCCGCCGAGGTCCAGGTAGGCGCCGTGGCCGCCGCCGTCGCGGTCGCAGAGCAGCTCGCCGACGTCGGTGAGGCCGAACACGTCCGGCGACACCTCGACGAACACGCCCCGGTGCACGAGGTAGCGCAGCAGGCGGCCCAGCGCGGCGGCGTCCGCGCCGCAGGCGCCGGCCAGCTCACCCAGACCGGTGACGCCCGCGGCGATCCGGTCCGGCACGCGCAGCGTCACCGCCGTGCGGACCGCGAACGGGGTGGCCAGGTCGGTGAGCCGGTCGAGCCGCTCCCCCGCGTCACCCTCGATCTGGGCATCGATCGACACCGGCGCCTCCTCCCGCGTCGCGGGCCGGCACCGCCGCCCCCGCCGGTGCGCATGCTTCCAGGCGTACGGCGGGTGAGTCAACGACGACGGCTGGTGAGGACATTCATGGACGTGGAACAATTCGCGGACCAGCCGAGGCGCGCAGACCGGAGGGATCATCGATGACCACATCCATCGCGGCCGAGGTCCGGCTCGTCTCCGGCGCGCTGGGCGCCGAGGTCCACGGCATCGACCTGAACACGCTCACCGACGAGGGCTTCGCGCTGATCCACGACCTGCTGCTCAAGCACCAGGTGGTCTTCCTCGCCGGTCAGACCGGGCTGACGCCGCAGGCGCACGTCGCGTTCGGCCGCCGCTTCGGCGAGGTGGAGCTGCACCCGTACCTGCCCCGGCTGGACGGGCACCCGGAGATCGTCGTCATCGACTCCGCCGACGGCGGCAAGGTCGACGTCTGGCACACCGACATGACGTTCCACCAGAGCCCGCCGATCGCCTCGATCCTGCACCTGATCCAGTTGCCCGAGGTCGGCGGCGACACCATGTGGACCAACCAGTACCGGGTCTACGAGGCGCTCTCCGCGCCGATGCGGGACCTGCTCGACGGGCTGACCGCCATCCACGTCATCCGGATCGGCACCGAGTTCACCAGCCGCGCCGAACACCCGGTGGTCCGGGTGCACCCGGAGACCGGGCGCCGCTCGCTGTACGTCAACCGGCTGTTCACCTCGCACATCCCGCAGCTGACCCGCAACGAGAGCGACGCGCTGCTGGAGCACCTGTTCACCTTCTCCGAGAGTCCCCAGTTCACCTGCCGCTACCGGTGGCGGACCGGGGACGTCGCGGTGTGGGACAACCGGGTCACCCAGCACTACGCCGTGAACGACTACGACGGGCTGCGGCGCGGGCAGCGGATCACCGTGCTCGGCGACCACCCGACCGGGAACGAGCCCCGGTGGGAGCACTACGTCCCGGCACCCGGCGAACGCTACTGGCCGGGCCGGGTCAACGCGGTGGAGAGCTACTGACCGCCGGTCACCAGGTGACCGGGAAGGAGGCGATGCCGCCGTTCATCCGGTCGTGCCGCCACGGGATCTCCGCCAGCGGCACGGCCGGGGACAGCGCCGGCATCCGGGTCAGCAGCGCCCCGAGCGACAGCTCCACCTGCATCCGGCCCAGCGCCGTGCCGAGGCAGAAGTGCGGCCCGAAGCCGAAGGTCAGATGCGGCACACCGGGCCGGCGGTCGATGTCGAAGACGTTCGGCTCGGGGAAGAACCGGGGGTCGCGGTTGCCGGCCCACGGGATCGCCATCACGCAGTCGCCGGCCCTCATCCCGACCCCGCCGAGGACCAGGTCCTCGCGGACCACCTGCACCCGGAACATGGCGCTCACCGACGTGTAGCGCAGGATCTCGTCGGTGGCCGCGGCGAGCTTGCCCGGCGCGGCGCGCAGCTTCGCCAGCTGCTCCGGGTGCTGGAACAACGCGCGCAGGCCCGCGCTCGTCGAATTGATCTCCAGGCCGCCGAGCAGCACCCCCATGGCCAGCTCGACCAGTTCGGCGTCGACCAGCTCGTGCGCGCCGCCGCCGCGGACCCAGGCCGAGAGCAGGTCGTCGCCGGGCTCGGCCCGCTTGCGCGCCAGCTGCCCGGCCAGGTAGTCCCGCAGCTCGGCCTGCGCGGTCGCGGCGGCGGCCGAGCCGTACGCGGTGACCGAGTTCAGCCCCTCGATCCAGGCGTAGAACCGGGGCCGGTCGGCGGCCGGGACGCCGAGCACGTCGCACACCACGAGCACCGGCAGCGGCGCCACCAGTCCGGCCACCACGTCGGCCGGGCGCGGACCGGCCAGCATGGCGTCGACCAGCTCGTCCACCAGCCGCTGCACCCGGGGCCGGAACGTCCCGATGCGCCGGGCGGTGAACGCGCGGCCGGCCACCCGCCGCACCACGGCGTGCGCCGGACCGTCCATGTTCAACTCACGGGGACCGCCGCCGTCCGGTGTCGCCGTCGCGCCCAGCGGCAGCCGGGAGAAGCGGGGATCGGCCAGGACGGTGCAGCAGTCCTCGTAGCCGAGCACCAGCCAGGCCGCCCGCCCGTCGGGCAGCCGCACCCGGCTGACCGGCTCGGCGACGACCATCTCCAGCAGCTCGGCGGGAAGGTCACCGGTGAACGGTTCGAACGGATAGGAACGCGGCCCGGAATTGACTGTCACCGGGCCACCGGGCAGCTGATCGCGGTCCACGTCCGACATCGGCTAAGAGTCCAGCATCGGTTAGTCCGGCGTCAATATCCGTCGCATGCGTCCGCGGCCTTCCGCGTACCGGTGCCGATCCCCTAGCATCGGTTCTCCAGGGCTGCCGTTTCGCCGCGCGGATTGGTGGGATTTGACTGCGCCGCTGCGAATTCTGATGTCGACGTGGGGCTGGCGGTCGCATTTCTACAGCCTGGTCCCGCTCGGCTGGGCGTTGCAGGCCGCCGGTCACGAGGTGCGGGTGGCGAGTCACCCGTCGCTGGCCGCCACGATCAGCGCGGCCGGGCTCGCCGCCGTACCGCTGGGCGCGGACGTCGACTTCGCCGAGGCGTTCGCCGGCCGGATCGGCACGGTGGCCCCGCTCGCCGGTTCCGCGCCGGCCGGCGCGGTCGTGCCGGCGATCACCGCCGACGGCGGGGTGGTCCGGTTCGCCGACGCCGTCCTCGACGACCTGGTCTCCTTCGGCCGGTCCTGGCGGCCGGACCTGGTCCTCTGGGAGCCGTTCAACCTGGCCGCGCCGGTGGCCGCCGCCGCGCTGGGCGTGCCGGGCGTGCTGAACCTGTGGGGGCCGGACTCCTCGACCACACTGCGCATGGACCCGGATCAGGTGGTCGGGCCGCTGGCCGCCCGGTTCGGGTTGCGCGCCGCCGACGTGCCGCTGGACGGCGTCCTGACGCTCGACCCGGTGCCGCCGCCCATGCAGGTGCCGACGGCGCGCCCCGGCCGTCCGGTGCGGTTCGTGCCGTACAACGGTCCGGCCGTGGTGCCGGACTGGCTGCGCCGCCCGGCGGGCCGGCCCCGGGTGTGCGTCACGGCGGGCACCATGATGGCCGCCGCCGGGTTGCACGACAGGTTCGACCTGGGCGGGGTGATCCGGGCGGTGGCCGAGCTCGACGTGGAGGTCGTCGTGGTGGTCGAACCGCGTCAGCACGAGGGGCTGGGCCCGCTGCCGGCCCGGGTCCGCCTGGTCGACGGGCCGCTGGCCGTACGGCTGGTGCTGCCGACCTGCGCCGCGCTCGTGCAGCAGGGCGGGGCCGGCACCACCATGACCGCGCTCGCCTACGGCGTGCCGCAGCTCGTCCTGCCGCAGGTCAGTGACCAGCACTTCAACGCGGAACGGCTGGCCGCCACCGGCGCCGGCACCTCGCTGACGGGTGAGCAGGCCACCGCCGACGCGGTCCGGGAACTCGTCGGCGAGCTGGTCGGTGACGGGCCCCGGCGACGGGCCGCGACGTCGATGCGTGACCGGGTCCACGCCATGCCCGCCCCCGCGGATCTGGTGCCGGCGCTTGCCGCCCTGGCCCGGGGCGGCCCGATCTGAGGAGTCGCAGATGACGCAGGAGCCACCGGCCATCCCGTACCCGCTCGCGCCGGCTCCGACGATCTACCACCCGTCGCCGGACTACACCCGGATGCGGGAGACGTGCCCGGTGGCCCGGGTCGAGCTGCCCGACGGGGCGTGCGCGTACCTGGCCACCCGGCACGCCGACGTGCGCCGGGTCTTCACCGACCAGCGGTTCAGCCGGGCCGCCGCGGCCGGCCCGAACCGCCCGACCCGGGAACTCGGCTCACTCGCCGAGGACTCGCTGATCGGGATGGATCCGCCCCGGCACACCACGATGCGCCGCGCCGTCTCGCACGCGTTCACCGTCCGCCGGGTGGAGGAGCTGCGCCCGCGGGTCGCGGCGCTCGTCGACCGGATGATCGACGACATGGAGGCCGCGGGTCCGCCGGCCGACCTGATCACGCACCTCTCCGGTCCCCTGCCGATCTCCGTGATCAGCACGCTGTTCGGCATCCCGGAGCGGGACCGGGAGCGGGTACGCCAGTGGTCGGACGCTCTCGTCGGCGACTGGGACGCCGATCCGGACGCGCCCCGGGCCGCGCTGGAGGCGTTCCGCGAGCTGATCGACGAGCGGCGCCGCGAGCCCGGCGACGACCTGATGAGTGCGCTCATCTCGGTCTGGGACGACCACGACGACCTGACCGAACGGGAGCTGGTGTCGGTCACCGCCGGGATCTTCGTGGGCGGGCACGAGACCACCACCAACCAGCTCAACCTGTTCCTGCTGGTCCTGGCCCGCCATCCGGAGCAGCTGGCCGGGCTGCGCGGCGACGATCCGGTGGCGATGGCCCGGGCGGTCGAGGAGCTGTCCCGCTTCATCCAGCTCGGCGACAACGGGGTGTTGCTGCCCCGGGTCACGACCGAGGAGGTGGAGCTGGGCGGCGTACGCCTGCCGGCCGGCGCCGCGGTGCTGCCGGCGATCGCGTCGGCCAACCGGGACGCCACTGTGTTCCCGGGCGCGGACACGCTCGACCTGACCCGCGTGCACAATCCGCACCTGGCGTTCGGCGCCGGTCCGCACCACTGCCTGGGCGCGGCGCTGGCCCGGATGGAGTTGCAGGAGGCGCTGGGTGCGCTGCTGCGGCGGCTGCCAGGGCTGCGGCTCGCCGTCGACGAGGCGGAGCTGCGGTTCCGGCCCGGGCTGGTGGTGCGCAGCCTGGAGTCGCTGCCGGTGACCTGGGACCGGTGACCGGTCAGCCGCCCGCCGACCCGGGGACGACCCGGGTCGGCGCGGCGGCGTCGAGCGCCGCCTCCACCGCCACCTCCTCCACGCCGCGCAGCAGCCGTTCCGCCTGCTCCTCGGTGAAGCAGCCGAAGTCGAAGATGACCTGGAGGTGGACCGTCTCCGGCTGGTCCTCGACGGTGATGAAGACCTGCTCGGGCAGGTGGTCCAGCGGGCCGTCCCAGACCAGGAACGTCTCGTCGGCCCGGCGGCGGATCCGCTCGGCGGTCACCGGGTCGTCGTGCAGCCCGCCGTCGGCCGCCTGCCGGGTGGTCACCCGCCGGTCGTTGATCCGGCAGCTGATCCGGGCCGGGTACCCCCGTTCGGCGTCCAGACGGTCCGAGACCTCGGCGAGCTGGGCCGGGTCGTAGTAGGCGTACTTCCCGGCGGAGACCGCGGCCCGGCGGGCGCGCGCCACCACCTCGTCCACGGTGGTGTCCGCGGTGTCGACGCGCAGCACGCCGTTCTGGCTGAGCGGGGCGATGGCCTCGGCGAAGCCCGGCCGGAACCGGTTGCCGACGATGAGCTTCGCGGTGAGCGGGCTGACGCCGGTGGCCCGGCCGATCGCGATCGCGATGACCGCGAGCAGCACGCGCGAGGTGTCCGTGCGGGTCCGCGCCGCGATGGCCCGCACCGCCAGGTACACGGCAGGCGAGCTGAAGCGGCCGTGCCAGTACCGGTGGCCCCGGCGCCCACCGGCCTTCGGCTCACCGAACGTCAGCGGCGGGACGTCCCGCAGATGCTCGGTCCAGTGGCGCACGGCCCGGTCACTGAGGCGGCGCAGCGGCGGCGTCTCCTCCCGCCGGCCCAGGTCGAGGATCTGCACGGTACGCGGGTCGGCGACCCGGCGGACCGGCCGGCCGGCCAGGCCGAGGTCGGCCAGGATCAGGGACGTGGCGGTGCCGTCCACCACGAGGTGGTCGATCGTCAGCACCCGGTGCACCAGCGCGCCGCGGTGCCGGATCACCGCCATCCGCACCGACCAGTCCCGGTAGAGGTCGTAATGGCTCAGCAGGCGGGCGTGGCCCAGGTCGTAGGCGAACGCGGCCACGTCGGCCGGGTCCGCGTCGTCGGGTACGTCCACCACGTCCAGGACCGTCTCGCCGCTCGCCGACACGACCTGGCACGGGCCGCCGTCGTCGCCGGCGCCGAGCCGCATCCGCAGCGCCGGGTGCCGGGCCATCAGCGCGGCGAACTCGGCCGCCACCTGCTCGATCGTGACACCCGCGGGCATCGGGTGGGCGCCGCTGACGTTGTGCGTCCAGCCGGTCTCCCGCATGTCCTGCATGATGGCCTTCTGCCCCCAGGTCAGGGGCGCGGTGCCGGCGCCCGGCCCGGCGAACGCCACGGGAACCTGGGCCTGGACCGTCTGCGCGAACACCCGCTCATCAGAGCAACGCGCATCGGTGTGTGTCAACGTGACGGCGCACGGTTACGCTGCCGTCCATGCGGGACGCCGTCCGGGTCTGGATCGTCCCGGTGGCGGTGCCGGCGGACGAGCTGGCCCGGTACCGGGCGGTGCTCGACGCGGACGAGCGGGACCGGGCCGCGCGGCTCGGCGCCGGGGCGCTGCGGGACCGGTTCACAGTGGCGCACGGCGCGCTGCGCGTCCTGGCCGGGCGGGCTGCCGGCGCGCCACCGGCGGCCCTGACCTGGCGCCGCGGCCGGTACGGCAAACCGGCGCTGACCGGCCCGTGGAGCGGCCTGCACACGAGCCTGTCGTACTCCGGCGACCTGGTGGCGGTCGCGCTCAGCGAGGGCCGCCCGGTCGGGGTGGACATCCAGCACGTCGCGCCGGGCGGTGACCCGGTTTCGGCGTCCGCGCGCTTCTTCGACCCGCGGGAGGCGCGGCACGTCGCCGCCGGACCGGACCCGGCCGGCCGGGCGCTGCGGTTCACCCGGCTGTGGGCGCGCAAGGAGGCGGCGGTCAAGGCGGCCGGGGGCCGGCTGTGGCCCAACCTCGCCGTGCCGGTGCACCGGGCCGACGTGGTCGAGTGCGTCGAGCCGGCCGGCCCGCACCGGCTCGCCGACCTGCCCACACCCGCCGGGTACGCGGTGGCGGTCGCGCTCGCCGGCGACCGGCCGTACGCCGTCGAGTGCCACACCGGCCTCGGTCACGATCGGTGACGATCGCCGTACCCGTTGACACCTGCCGATGTCCCCTGCTCTGATGACTCCATGCCGACGCGCATGATCGACTCGTGGGACGCCCGGTGCTAGAACACGACGCGCCGGCCGACGCGCCGCCCCGTGACCAGGTCGTCGACCGCCTGACCGTCCTGCTGACCCGCATGCTCCGGCCGGACGCGCCGGTCACCGAGCAGACCCAGCTGATGGACGACCTCGGCCTCAGCTCCTCGCTCGGCCTGGAGCTGCTGCTGTCGCTGGAGGACGAGCTGGAGATCCAGATCGACGTCGAGGAACTCGACGAGGATCGGATGGCCACGCTCGGCGACCTGGCCGACTACATCACCGCCAACTCCACCCCGCGCTGAGCAGGCCGAGACGTGGACCGGCCCGGCCTGAGCGTGGTGGTGCCCGCGCACGAGAACGGCTCCGCACTCGACGCGACGCTGCGGTCGCTGACCCGGCAGACGCTGCCGCCCGGCGACTTCGAGGTGATCGTCGGCGACGACGGCTCGGCCGTGGCGCTCGGCCCGGTGGTGGACGCCTACCGGGACCGGCTGCGGATCGACTACGTCCGCAGCGAGCGGAACCGCGGCCGCAGCGCCAACCGCAACGCGGCGGCGGCCCTGGCCCGCGCGGACACGCTGATGTTCCTCGACGCCGACACGGTGGCGCATCCCGGGCTGCTGGAGCGGCACCGCGACTTCCACGCCGGTCGCGCCGGCCGGCCCGGGGTGCTGCTCGGCCAGCGGTACGACCTGGACTGGGCCGGCGCGGACGCGCTGCGCCGGGGCGAACCGGTCGCCCCGGCGATGCTCGACGCCGAGCGTGGCGACCCGCGGCTGGAGGACATCGCCCTCCCGCAGCGGACGGACGACTTCCCGAGCGCGCCCTGGGTGCTGGGCCTGACCCACAACGCCTCGGTGGACCACGAGTCGTTCCGGCGGGTCGGCGGCTTCGACGAGGCGATGGTCAAGTGGGGCTTCGAGGACCTCGACTTCTTCTATCGGGTGTTCCACCTGCACGGCGCGCCGCCGGAGCTGTTCCGGCTGGACGTCGACGCGCTCTCCTACCACCTGCCGCACTTCCGCAAGACGTCGAACGGGCTCGCCTCGATGGACAACATGAAGTACCTGCTGCGCAAGCACCTGCGCTACGACGTCGAGGTGCTGTACGGGCTCAACACGTTCGGCCGGCACCTGGGCCGGATCCGGCTCTACGGCCAGGCCATCGAGGCGTACCGGGCCGGTGGGCTGGGCCGGCCGGACGTCCTGCCCGCGTCGCTGCGCGAGGAGCTGACGGCGAGCGCGGCGCTGGTCGTCGGCAACGGCGTGTCCACGCTGGACCTGGGCGCCGGGTCGCACACGTTCGACCACGACGCGCCGGTCGGCGAGACGAACTCCCACCTGCTCGGCACCGTGCTCCAGCAGTTCAAGGCCGGCGCGCTGGACCTGATCGTCAACGTCGACCTGTGGCGGTGCCTGCTGCCCGAGGACCTGCCCGCGTTCCTCACCCGGGGGCTGCTCAAGGCCGACCGGATCGAACTGGTCGCCACCCGGACCGGCCCGGACCAGCGCGCCCTGCTTCCGGTGCCGCTGGTCGCCGACCTCGACTACGTGGCCGACATGCTGCGCCCGCACTTCACCGTCGCCGTCGCCGCGTACGACACCGCCACGGTGATCACGCTCCGCTGAGGTACCCGGCCGGGCAGGGGGCCGCGCCGCTCAGGCGGGCCGGGCCAGGACGAGGCTGACGTTGTGCCCGCCGAAGCCGAACGAGTTGGACAGCACCGCGTCCACGGCCGTGGCGCGTGCCCGCCCGCGGATGTGGTCGACCTCGCCGTCGCGCTCCGGGTCGTCCAGATTGTGCGTGGGCGGCAGCAGGCCGCGACGCAGCGCCTCGACCGCGACGGCCGCCTCGATCACGCCGGAGACGCCGAGCATGTGCCCGGTCACGCCCTTGGTCGAACTCAGCGGCGGCGGGGCGGCGCCGTACACCTCGGCGAGCGCGGCCAGCTCGGCGGCGTCCCCGGCCCGGGTGCTGGTGCCGTGCGCGTTGACGTACCCGATGTCGCCAGGCACCAGCCCTGAGTCGCGGACGGCCATCCGCATGCACCGGGCCGCGCCCGCGCCGTCGGGGCGCGGCGTGGTCGGGTGGTGGGCGTCGTTCGTGGCACCCCAGCCGAGCACGTCGGCGTGCCGGTGGGCGCCGCGCGCGGCGGCGTGCTCGGCGCGTTCCAGGACGAACACCCCGGCGCCCTCGCCGAGGACGAGCCCGTTGCGGCGGCGGTCGAAGGGGCGGCTCGCGGCGGCCGGGTCGGCCCAGCCGCGGGCCAGCGCGCGGGCGTTGCCGAACGCGTCGGCGAACGTCGGGAACAGCGGCGCCTCGGCGCATCCGGCGAGCACCACGTCCGCCTCGCCGGAGCGCAGGATGCGCAGCGCCTCCCCGATCGACTGCGCCCCGGCCGCACACGCCGTGCCGATCGACGAGGTGTAGCCGTGGATGCCGAACTTGATCGCGATTCGGGCCGCGCCCATGTTCGGCAGCGTCCCGGGCAGCATGTACGGGCTGACTCCGAACCGGCCCCGCCCGGCGCGGGCGAGCACCTGTTCCTCCAGCGTGGACAGACCGCCGACGCCGGAGACGACGACCGCCACCCGGTACGGATCGACGTCCTGGCCGACCCGCAGTCCGGCGTCGGCGAGCGCGTCCTCGGCGGCGCGCAGCACCATCACGATCGACCGGTCCACGACGCGTGACTCCGGGCCGGGCAGCACGCTCGCCGGGTCGATCGCCGGGGCGAACGCGGCGACGTCGACGACGCCGTGCAGCGGATGGCCGGCCGGGGGCCGGGTGAGCCCGGACCGGCCGTCGCAGACCGCGTCGAACACCTCGGCGGCGGTCGCGCCGACCGGGCTGACCAGTCCGATCCCGGTGACGGTGACCGGCTCGCGCACGCTCACCGGAACCGCTGCGCCGACGTGGGCGCCGGGACGCCGCGCGGCCGGGTGCCGTGCCCCGACATCGGTCAGTGCGCCGAGGCCGGTGCGATGCGCGCCGCCACCGTCCGGCTGAACTCGCCGACGGTCATCATGGCGAGGTCCTCCGCCTCGTCGTCGTCGAAGGCGACCCCGAACCGGTCCTCCACGCGTACCGCCAGCTCGGCCAGGCCGAGGGAGTCCACGTCGAGCCCGGCGGGACCGAAGACGGTGTCGTCGTCGACGTCGGAGACGTCGTACTTCATCTCGGTGAGTGCGGCGAGGAGGAACGCGCGGATCTCGTCGGTCATGCCCGGTGTTTCCCTTCCACGGTGTCCTGGCGGCGCACTCGACCTGCTCGACGGAACCTGTGAGGCGCGGAGCGGACACTCCGCGCAGCATCGACCTTACTCGATCGGATTGGTTTGGCAAGATATCCGGTCGGTCAGCCGTACCGGAAGCCGGTCGTACCCGCGCAGCATCAGCGCGCGGCGCGGCCCGGGTTCGGCGGCCAGCGCCGGGAAGCGGTCCAGCAGGCGGGGCAGGACCAGCCGTCCCTCGGTCCGGGCCAGCGTCGCCCCGAAGCAGTAGTGCGGCCCGGCGCTGAACGCCAGGTGCCGGTTGTCCGTGCGGGACGGGTCGAACCGGTCCGGGTCGGGGAAGCGGCGCGGATCCCGGTTCGCGGCACCGGTCAGCACCACCACCGTCCGGCCCGCCGCCACCGGCAGGCCGGCGACCTCGGTGTCCTCGGCGGCGTACCGGACCGCGAAGTGCACAGGCGGCTCGTACCGCAGGATCTCCTCGACGTACGACGCGGCCAGCGACGGATCGGCGCGCAGCGCGTCCCGCGCGTCCGGCCGCTCGGTGAGCAGCACCAGCCCGTTGCCGAGCAGGTTCGCGGTGGTCCGGAACCCGGCGTTGTACATGATGATCAGGTTGGCCAGCAGCTCGTCGGCGCTCAGCCGGCCGGGCTCGTCGTCCAGGCCGCGCAGCAGCGCCGAGACGAAGTCGTCGCGCGGCGCCGCCCGGCGCGCGGCGACCAGGTCGGTGAAGTACGCGGTCAGCTCCGCCGCCGCCACGTTGGCTGCCCGGACCTCGCGCATGGACCGGCGGCCGATCTCCAGCACCGCGTCGAACGCGCGGACCCGGGACGGGAACCACTCCCGGTCCGCCTCCGGCACGCCCAGCAGCTCGCCGATGACGTCACTGGGCAGCCGGAGCGCGAAGCGGGCCATGAAGTCGACCGGCCGGCCGTCCGCGCCCTCGGCGGCGAGCCCGTCGAGCAGGCCGTCGGCGATGCGCCCGATGGCCGGCTCCAGCGCGGCGACCCGGCGCGGGGTGAGGGCCTGGGAGAACAGGTGCCGGACCCGCAGGTGGTCGCCCTCGGCGGCGTTGAGCATCGACGACTGGAGGATCCGGATGACCTGGTGCTCGCGCCAGCGCACCCCGGCCCGGTCCAGGTAGTCGGCGCCGAGCACCCGGAAGACGGGGTCGCGCAGCACCTTGTTGACCGCGTCATATCCGTGCACGACGAGCGCGTGCGGGTCGGCGGGCCGCAGCGCGACCGCCTCTCCCGCCTCGTGCAGCCGGGCGTAGAACGGGTACGGGTCGCGCCGTACCTCGTCGCCGAGCAGCTCGTCGAGGGAGATGGTCACGCGCATGGCCGCTCCTCGCGTACGCCCGCGAGCATGTCGGCGGTGGTGTGCGCCCGGATGCCGGGCGGCACCGGGTCGGCGAACCGGGCGACGACCGCCCGGACGTGTGCTTCGGCGGCCCCGGCCAGGCCGTCGTAGACGGCCGCGAACAGGTCCCGGGCCGCCCGGCGCGGCCATCCGGCGGGCAGCAGTTCCAGTGGCAGCCGCGGGTCGAGCGTGGGAAACCGCCGGTACGTGTCCATCACCTCGGTACGCGCCCGCACGGCGGCGGCGCCGTCGACGGAGCCGAGCCGCGACACCAGCGGCGTCCACCGCCGCAGGAACGCCTCGTAGTGCCCGCTGATCGCGTCGACGTCCCAGGCGTCCACGGGGGCGCGCTGGCCGATCGCGTCCAGCGCGTCCTGCCGTCCCCGGAACACCGTGACCGCACCGAGGGCGAGCTGGGCCAGCCGGGCGCACGCGGGCCCGGCCAGCTCGTACGGCGAGATCCACAGCCCGTCGTAGAGCGGCGCGAAGCCGAGCCAGCGCAGCTGGCCGCGCAGCGCCCGGCGCTGCGTGCCGTGGTCCTGCGGCAGCGAGAAGGCGACGATCGTCCAGCATCCGTCCCACGCCTGCGTCTCGGCGGTGGAGGCGGTGATCCAGTTCCCGCCGGCGGACAGGTCGGCGGCGGCGGCGCGGCTGAGCCGGTAGAAGCTGTTGCGGCCCTGCCGGCTGCCCTCCAGCACACCGCGGCGGGCCAGCCGGCTGATCGCGGTACGCGCGCCGGCGCTGGTCACGCCGGCCTCGCCGAGCAGCGCGACGATCGCCGCGGACGGCAGCGCGGCGCGGGTACGCAGCGTGTAGTCGGTCAGGAGCGTCACCGCGACGCTCTGCGGCGAGGTGCCGGCCTGCCGCCGGGGCAGCCGCGGCGCCGGTCCCTCGTCCGGGTAGATCTCCTCGATGTCGAACGGGCTTGCCACACGCGCTCCGGGCTCGGCTCAGGGACGGTGCACCGACTGTAGACGAACGCCGCCGCAGCTCATCGGAGCATGTCGATTGACACTTCGCCGTCCGGCCGGAACACTATGTGCCAAACGACGGAGCCGGGCCGGGCGAACCACGTCAGTGGGTGAGGCGCGACACCGCGGCGGCCCGGGTCGCCGGCGCGGGGCGCATCCGCCCGACCCCGCCCGCACAGGGCGATCGAAGGAGTCTCCGTGAGAATCAGAGCCAAGATGGTGGTGGCCCTGGCCGCGTCGCTGGCGGCGGCCGGCCTGGTGATCCCCGCCGTCCAACCCGCGTACGCGGCGTCGCTGACCGAGGTGACCAGCTTCGGCGACAACCCCGGCCGGATGCGCATGCACGTCTACGTCCCGGACGCCCGCCCGGCCCGGCCGGCCACTGTGGTGGCCATGCACGGCTGCGGCGGTTCCGGCCCCGGCTTCTACTCCGGCAGCGAGTTCGCCGGCCTGGCCGACCGGTACGGCTTCATCGTCATCTACCCCAGCGCGACCCAGCAGGCCGGCTTCGGCAACTGCTTCGACACCTGGTCCGACGCGGCCAAGCGGCGCGGCGGCGGCAGCGACCCGGTGTCGCTCATCTCGATGGTCCGCTACGTCCAGCAGCAGTACGGCGCAGACCCGGACCGGGTCTACGCCACCGGCAGCTCGTCCGGCGGCATGATGACCAACCACATGCTGGCGCTCTACCCGGACGTCTTCAAGGCCGGCGCGGCGTTCATGGGCGTGCCGTTCAACTGCTTCGCCGGCGCCGCCGACTATCCGCCCGGATCCAGCCAGTGCACCGGCGGGAACATGAACCGCACCCCGCAGCAGTGGGGTGACGCGGTCCGCCAGGCGTACCCCGGCTACACCGGTCCCCGTCCCCGGGCGCAGTTGTGGCACGGCACCAACGACACGCTGGTGCCGTACTCGCTGCTCCAGGAGACGATCGAGCAGTGGACGAACGTGTTCGGCCTCAGCCAGACGCCCACGTCCACCGACACGCCGCAGTCCGGCTGGAACCGGCGGCGCTACGCCGACGGCACCGGCACCGTGCAGGTCGAGGCGTACAGCATCCAGGGTGCCGGGCACAGCCTGCCCTCGGCCGGCATGGCCGCGGCCGCGGTGGCGTTCTTCGGCCTGACCACCACGCCGGGCCCGACCACGCCCCCGCCGGGCCCGACCACGCCCCCGCCCGGCCCGACCACACCTCCGCCGGGCCCGACCACGCCTCCGCCCGGCCCGACCACGCCCCCGCCCGGCACCGGCGCCTGCTCGGTGAGCATCGAGCTGAACGCCTGGAACAACGGGCTGACCGAGAACATCACCATCAGCAACACCGGTTCGGCCGCGGTGAACGGCTGGTCGCTGACGTTCACGCTGCCCGGCGGCCAGACCATCACCTCGGGCTGGAACGCCTCCTACTCCCCCGCCTCGGGTCAGGTGACCGCGCGCAACCTCGCGTACAACGCGGTCATCCCGGCTCGCGGCTCGACCACCATCGGCTTCCAGGCCACGCACACCGGCAACACCGCCCGGCCCGGCTCGTTCAGCCTCAACGGCGCACCCTGCACGCTCGCCTGACCGGCACCGCACACTCCGGCGTTTCTTCCCACGGCGCCGGGGACGGCCCCGCGACCCGAGAGGTCGCGGGGCCGTTTCACGCGTACGCCACGCCCACCTCGGCATAACGTTGAACCGAATGGTTCAGTGTCGTACGGTGAACCTCGTGGTTCAGCAAGAGACGCTCGACCGGGTTTTCGCCAGCCTGGCCGACCCCACCCGACGCGACATCCTGATCCGGCTCGGCGCGGGCCCGGCCACCATCAGCGAGCTCACCGAGCCCACCGGGATGAGCCTCACCGGCATGCGCAAGCACGTCCGGGCGCTGGAGGACGCGGGCCTCGTGGTGACGCGCAAGGTCGGCCGGTCCCGGCAGTGCCGGCTCAGCGAGGCGCCGCTGGACTCGGCCATGGCCTGGATCGCCTTCTACCGACGTCTCTGGGCCCGTCGCCTCGACGGCCTCGACGCCTACCTCACACTCACCACGGAGGACCGCGACCATGACGCTCCACATGCGAGTGACACGACACCTTCCGGGCACCCCTGACGAGGTGTTCGACGCCTACACTGACGCCGGCAAACAAAAGATCTGGTTCGGCATCCTCGACGAGCAGCCCGGCATCGTGGAGATCGACGTCGACCTGCGGGTCGGCGGGAAGCAGACCGCCGTCTGGGGCCCCTCCCCCGACATGCTGTTCCGCGAGACGCAGACGTTCCTGGAGATCGACCGCCCGCACCGGCTGGTCACCGAGTCGACTGGTACCGGCCCGGACGGCACGACCATGACCACGCGCATCGAGGTCACCTTCGAGGCGAAGGACGGCGGCACGCTGATGACCGTGGTGCAGAGCGGCTTCCCGACCCCGCAGCTGCGCGACTTCTTCGTCGGCGAGGTCTGGACCGGGGCGTTCGCCCGCATCGAGGCGTACCTGATCCGAGAGCACGCAGAGGAGACCTCCCGTGGCTGACCTGTCCCGCACCGCCGTCGTCGCGCTCGCCACCGCCGTCGCGGTGGTCGTCAACCTGATCGTGTACGCGATCGGCCGGGCGGCCGGTGGCAGCTTCCTGTTCACCGCCGACGGCCGGCGGGTCGAGGTCGACGCGGTGACCGTCGCGGGCTTCAGCGCGCTGCCGCTGGCGCTCGGGCTCACCGCCGTCGCCCTGCTGGCGTCCCGCTTCGCCTGGGTGGTCCGGGCGGCGCTGATCATCGGCCCGGCGCTCGCGGTGCTCACGATCGCCACCATGACGCTGCCCGCGGACCTGGACACCACCAGCAAGATCACGCTCGCGGCGTGCCACCTCACGCTCGCCCCGATCATCGTCGTCGCGGTGACCGCCCTCGGCCGGCGCGCGCGCCGCGCCACCGCGGGCCCGGTCGCCGCCTGACGCCGGGCACGGGGCGCCGCCCGCGGGACCGACCCACGCCGTCACGGAGTGTGGTCGGGTAGACAGCCGCCGCCGGCCTCTTTTGCCGACACCGCGTTGTTAACATGACGACATGGTGTCGACAAGTTTGAGAGGTGGCGGCTGATGTTCCTGGCCATTCGTGAGCTGGGGTTCGCGCGGCTGCGATTCGCCCTGATGGGGGCCGTGATCGCGCTGATCTCGGTGCTGATGGTGATGCTGTCCGGCCTGTCCGTCGGGCTGGTCCGGGACGGTGTCTCCGGCCTGCAGAACCTGCCGGTCACCTCGTTCGCCTTCGCCCACGGCGTGCAGCACGACTCGGCGTTCTCGCGCAGCGTGGTGGACGCCTCGGCGGTGGACACCTGGCGCGACCAGCCGGGCGTGGCCGAGGCGACCCCGTTCGGCAACACGCTCGTCAACGGGCGGACCGACGGTGGCACCGAGGTCGACCTCGCGCTGTTCGGCGTCGAGACCGGCTCGTTCCTGTCCCCCGCCGTCAGCGAGGGCGACCGGCTCGGCCCGGCGGACGGGATCGTGGTGAGCCCCACCGCCATCGACGCGGGCCTGCGCGTCGGCGACACCGTGACTGTGGACCGGCTGGGCACGCGGCTGCGCGTCGTCGGCGTCACCGAGCAGCAGGACACGTTCGGCCACGTCGACGTGGCGTACGTGCCGCTGGCGACGTGGCAGGCGGTCAAGTCCGGCACCCCGGCCGGCGCGCAGGTGCCGGCGCAGGCGACCCAGGAGATCACCGCCGTCGCGGTCCGCGCGACCGGCGGCGGCTCGGTGGACCTGGCCGCGGGCGACAAGGCCGCGGGCACGGAGAGCCTGACGCTCGACGAGTCGTACGGCGCCTCGCCCGGCTACACCGCCGAGACGACCACGCTCCAGTTGATCCAGGGCTTCCTCTACGCCATCTCGGCGCTCGTGGCCGGCGCGTTCTTCGCGGTCTGGGCGATCCAGCGCAAGCAGGAGGTCGCCGTGCTGCGGGCGCTGGGCGCCTCGACCGGCTGGGTGCTGCGCGACGCGCTCACCCAGGCACTGATCCTGCTGGCCCTCGCCATCGCCGTCGGCATGGGGATCGGCCTCGGCCTCGGCGCGCTGATCTCCGGCGGCAACGTTCCGTTCGCGCTGCACCCGCAGAGCATCGCCGCCGCCGCGGCCGGCCTGCTCGTGCTCGGCCTGGTCGGCGCGGCAGCCGCCGTCGTCCGCCTCACCTCCATCGACCCGGCGACCGCCCTGGGAGGCAACCGATGAGCAGCCGGACCACACCGTCACTCTCGACGCCGGGCACCGCTGGAGCCGGCCTCGGCCTGGTCATGCGCGGCGTCCACCTGCGGCACGGCGACGGCGCGGAGACCGTGCACGCGCTGGACGACGTCGACCTGACCGTCGCGCCCGGTGAGCTGGCCGCGATCGTCGGACCGTCCGGCGCGGGCAAGTCCAGCCTGCTCGCCGTGGCCGGCGGGCTGGCCCGCCCCGATCAGGGCACCGTCACGGTGGCCGGGCACGACATGACCGTGTCCAGCCGCCGGGCGCGCACCGAGCTGCGCCGCCGGCACGTGGGGTTCGTGTTCCAGTCGGGCAACCTGCTGCCCGCGCTGACCGCCGCCGACCAGCTGCGCCTGCCGCTGCGGCTGGGCGGGCGACGGGAACGGTCCGGACGCGACCCGCTGGAGATGCTCGCGCACGTCGGCCTGGCCGGTAAGGCCGACCGCCGGCCGCACCAGCTCTCCGGCGGCGAGCGCCAGCGCGTCGGCATCGCCCGGGCGCTGATGACCGAGCCGTCGGTGCTGCTGGTGGACGAGCCGACGGCGGCGCTGGACCGGGCCCGCAGCCACGACATCGTCCAGCTGCTCGCCCAGGAGGCGCGGGAGCGCTCGGTGGCCGTCGTGATGGTCACTCACGATCACGACGTGCTGCAATACTGTGACACCATCTACGAGATGATCGACGGCAAGCTCGCCACGAGCAGCTGACCGCGACGAGCAGGGAGCGACGCGGACCGGACACGGGCGGCGGGAGACACGGGGAGGTCGCTGTGCCGAAGATCCAAGCCTCTACCGTCGCGGAACATCGGGCCGCGCAGCGGGCGGCGTTGCTCGACGCCGCCCGCGCCCTGCTCTCCGAGCACCCGGAGCAGATCCCGAGCCTGGCCGACGTGGCCCGGCACGCCGGGCTGGCCCGCTCCAGCGCGTACTCGTACTTCAAGTCCCGCACCGACATGTTCGACGTGCTGGTCGCCGACACGTTCCCCCGGTGGTCGGCCTTCGTCGAGAAGCAGATGGCCGAGGCCCGCACGCCGGGGGCGAGGATCCTGGCGTACGTCGAGGCCAACCTGCAACTGGTTGCCCGGGGCGACCACGCGCTGGCCCGGGCACTGGCGTCGGCGGGCAACAGCGAGGTGCTGGCGACCTCCAGCCGGCTGCTGCACGACAGCCTCGAGGCGCCGTTGCGCGCCGCGCTCACCGAACACGGGGCGAGCGACCCGGACCGGATGGCGGAGCTCGTCCAGTCGGTCGTCTACGCCCTGAGCCGCATGATCGAGAACGGTCTCGGCCTTCCGGCGGCCAGGGGCCTCGCCCGCGAGCTGCTCACGCCGTACCTGCGCCCGGACGCCGGCTGACCACCCGCCCCTGAGATCCGGCTCGGCGCGACGGCGTCCGGGCACCACCACACCTGCTGAACAACGTCGGCCCGGGTCGTCGCCGGCAGCCGCACCACGCGTGCGCGCACGGGCGACGACCCGGGCCGACGCATGTCCGGACCCGGCACTCGGGGACGCGCCGGCGCTGCCGGCGGGCGTCCGCCGACGCGGGCCGGAGCGGCCGTCCAAACGATCGGCACGGGCCTCCGACCGGCGATGGGCGGCCGGCACTGTCGTCCGAGCAGGGGGAACCGAACGATCGACCGCCGCATCGACGGTCGTCATCGGTCAGCGTTCCGCCTAGTGGAACAGCAGCTCAGAGGCGGTACGGGGAACTAAGTTACTGATCAGTAGCCCGTTGACGGCATGTGAACCCGGCCCTACCGTTCCACTCAATCGAACGGCGTACGGTTCATCCGAACGCTCTCGGCCTCGCCGAGTGCGGCCCGAAACAGGAAGTCCGAGGCATGCCTGACGACAAGCTTCTCGCTCTTCTCTCCCCCACCCGGCTCGGGCGTCTCACACTGCGGAACCGGGTCTTCGTCCCCGGCCACACCACCAACTTCGGACTGAACAATGTGCCCACCCGCCGCCACGTCGCGTACCACGCGGAGCGGGCGCGCGGCGGCGCCGGCCTGATCATCACCGAGGCGATCCGTGTGCACCCCACGAGCGCGGGCCGCAGCATCAGCCTCGGCAGCTTCGACGACTCGTCGATCCCGGCGTACGCGGCGGTGACCGAGGCCGTGCACGAGCACGGGGCCCGCATGTTCGCCCAGATCATGCACGCCGGACGGCAGGCCAACGGCGACGCGACGCGTACCGCCGCCTGGTCCTCGTCGCCGGTGCCGTGGGCGGCCGGCTCGCACGTGCCGCACGCGATGGGACGCCGGGACATCGCGGTCGTCGTCGAGGCGTTCGCCGCCGCCGCGCGACGGATGCGCGAGGCCGGCTTCGACGGCCTGGAGGTGCACGCCGGCCACGGCCACCTGCTCCAGCAGTTCCTCTCGCCGCACACGAACACCCGCGACGACGCGTACGGCGGCAGCCTCGACAACCGGATGCGCCTGACCCGCGAGGTGCTGACCGCGGTTCTCGCCGCCGCACCCGAACTGCCCGTCGGGCTGCGCGTCAGCGCCGACGAGTTCCTGCCCGGCGGCCTCGACCCGGCCGCGGTGCTGGAGATCGTCGGGAAGCTGCGCGCCGAGTTCCCCCTCGCCTACGTGCACGTGAGCCACTCCGCCTACCACGGCAGCTGGTCGCTCGCGACGCAGATGGCGGACATGAGCTTCGGTCACGCCCCGTTCCGGCACCACGCGGCGCTGTTCAAGCAGGAGTTCCCGGACCTGCCGGTGCTCGCGGTGTGCCGGCTGGACAGCCTGCCGGAGGCGGCCGAACTCGTCGCCGCCGGCGAGGCCGACCTGGTCGGCCTGGCCCGCCCGCACATCGCCGACCCGCACCTGGTCCGCAAGGCCGAGCAGGGCCGCCAGCACGAGGTACGCGCCTGCCTGGCCTGCAACCAGGGCTGCATCGGCCGGCTGGAGACCAGCCTGCCCATCTCCTGCGTGGTGAACCCGGAGGTCGGCGCCGAGCGGGAGTGGGCCGACGCCTGGCCGGAGCTGCCCGGACCGTCCGGCGCGCGGGACGTCCTGGTCGTCGGCGGCGGTCCGGCCGGCCTGGAGGCGGCGCTCTCCGCGCACCGGGCCGGGCACCGGGTGACAGTTGTCGAGGCACGCGACCGGCTCGGCGGGCAGGTCGAGGTGGCCGCGCGCGTACCCGGCCGGGAGCGGCTCGGGCTGCTCACCCGCGACCTGGCCCGCGACGTGGCTGCCGCCGGCATCCCGGTCCGGCTCGGCCACCGCGCCGGCGTCGAGGACGTGCTGTCCGGCGGCTACCAGGACGTCGTCCTCGCCACCGGCTCCCGGCCCGCCCGCCGCGACCTGCCCGGCGGCCCGCCGGTGGTCGACATCTGGCAGGCCGTCGACCACCTGGCCGACCCCGGCTACCGGCCGGACGGCGCCGTCGTCGTGCTCGACGACGAGGGCACCTGGTCGGCGGCGTCGGTGGCGGAGGCGTTCGCCCGGCGGGGCGCCCGCGTCCACCTCGTCTCCCCCACCGCCACGGTGAGCGCCAAGATCACCACGTACTCCCGGCTGGCGCTGCTCAAGCGCTTCGCGGACCTGGGGATCGCGGTCCACCCGATGCGGACCGCCCGTGCGGCGGGCGCCGGCGCGGTGGCGCTCGGCGGCCCGCTCGCCGGCGGCGAGACGATCGTCGAAGGCGTCACCACAGTCGTCGACGGCGGCTCGGCGCAGGCCGCGGACGAGTTGTACCGGCAGCTCGACGCGCTGCCCGACGGCCCCCGCGTCCACGTCGTCGGCGACGCGAACGCTCCCCGCAGCGCCTTCGAGGCCGTCTACGAGGGACGCATGGCCGGCGCGTTCCTCGGCGCCTTCGACACCGCGGCCGCCGAACGCGTGCGGTACGCCCACTGACCCGTCCACCCCGGTCGCGGTGCACCGCGGGCCGGACCTCCCCCACCTGTAGAGGAGACAAGGCATGTTCGATGTCGAGGAGCGCCTCACCCTGGATGAGCGTTCCGCCGTGGACTTCGTCCTCGGCCTGCGCAAGCGCTGGGCGGACACCGTCTACCCGGCGCTGCGCGAGGAGTACGGCGCCACCGGGGCGTCGGCCACCACCGTCGCCGACGCCGGTCAGGTGCTGCGCGGTCTCCCGCTCTACCCGTGGTTCAGCCACCTGGAGCGGGTGCAGCAGAAGATGCTGTGGAAGGTCGCCGGCGACGCGGTGCTCAGCCGCCGCGAGGAGCTGACCGGCCAGCTCACCTCGCTGCCCGAGCAGCCGAAGGGCTCGCTGGAGCTGAACCCCGACCTGGAACTGCCCGACTGGTACACCGACTACGACATCCACATCCAGCCCGGCAGCTTCTTCTCCGACGACATGTCGGCCTACGTGTACGAGTTCGGCGCGCGCATCGTCATGCTGCGCGACAACGACGGCTACAAGTTCCACACGCTGTTCGCCCAGACCGCGCTGCCCGAGCTGCCCGCGGCGACCCGGATCGTCGACATCGGGTGCGGTTTCGGCAAGAGCACCCGCCCACTGCCCGCCAAGTACCCGACCGCGCAGGTGATCGGCGTGGACCTGGCCGCGCCCGGTCTGCGCCTGGCCCACGCCGAGGCCGAGGCGACCGGAGTCGCGATCGACTACCGGCAGGCCGACGGCCGGGCCACCGGCATCGAGGCGGACAGCTGCGACGTGGTCACCGGCACGATGGTGCTGCACGAGATGCCCGCCACCGCGATCCGGGAGACGATCGTGGAGGCCGCGCGCCTGCTCAAGCCGGGCGGCTCGCTGCGCTTCCTGGAGTTCATGCTCACCGGCGACCCGCTGCGCGACGCCACCGTCTACGAGCACGCCGAGCGCAACAACGAGCCGTTCTTCCACGACCTGTTCGGCTCCGACCTGATCGAGGTCTGCACCGAGGCCGGTCTGACCGACGTGTCGTGGACCCCGTTCGACGAGCGCCGCAACGGCGTCCAGCCGCAGGGCTGGGGCGACCGTCCCGAGTGGCACTTCCCCTGGGCCGTACTGGCCGCGACCAAGCCGGAGGCGTGATGAGCACCGAGTTCGACTACTTCGGGGACCCCAAGGTCGGCAAGCTGCTCGACCTGGTGCTGCAGCTCTCCACCGAGCTGCACGTGACCCGCCAGCGGGTACGCGTCGTCGAGGCGCTGCTGACCCGCTCCGGCGCGCTCACCGCGGGCGCCGTCGACGGGTTCGTCTCCACCGAGGAGGAGCAGAAGGTCCTCGACCGCGAGCGGGACGAGCTGCTGGCCCGCCTCATGCGCATCCTCACCGAGCACGGCCCCGCGGAGCACCCGCTGCGGGACCAGTGGGAGGCGGCGCTGAGCGAGAAGACCGGCTGATGAGCACACCGGACGCGCCCGGCCTGATCGACAGCTACCTGCAGCTGTGCGAGGACCGCGAACTCGACGAAGCGGGGCGCTTTCTCGCGGAGCGGGCGCGGTTGGTCTTCCCGGGCGGCCGGGAGTACTCGTCGCTGCGGGAGATGGCGGCCGCGTCGACCGGAACCTACCGGTGGGTGCGCAAGCACCGGGACCGCTACCTGGTGGGTGAGGCCGACGGGCGGGTCACCGTGACCTCGCTCGGGCGGCTGTACGGGGAATGGCTCGACGGCACTCCGTTCGAGGACATCCGTTACGCGGACGTCTTCGTGCTCGACGGCGGACTGATCGTCGAGCAGCACGTCTACAACGATCTGGCACTGGTCGCGCAGCAGCGCGACGCCTGACGGACAACGGTCGCGCAGCAGCGCGACGCCTGATTCCCCCACCTCCGCCGCTCCGGCGGCGGAGGTGGTCTCCCCCGACTCATGACGAGGTGTGTGCATATGAAACGAAAGTGGGCTCTGCTCCCGGCGGCGCTGGCCGCCGCGCTGGTCCTGTCCGCGTGCGGCGGCGGCTCCGACGACGACGGCGCCGGCGGCGAGGGCAAGGAGGCGAAGCTGACCATGGCCATCGCCTCGGCCGTGATCGGCCCGAAGGAGGAGGTGGCCGTCTACGCGGTCGCCAAGGAACTCGGCTACTTCGCCGAGGAGAAGCTGACCGTCGAGACGATCAACGCCGACGGCTCGGTCGCCGCCCTCCAGGCGGTCGCGTCCGGCAGCGGCGACATCACCCCC
Organism: Micromonospora globosa; assembly: GCF_000717585.1. NCBI lineage: Bacteria > Bacillati > Actinomycetota > Actinomycetes > Micromonosporales > Micromonosporaceae > Micromonospora > Micromonospora globosa. The sequence goes on along the minus strand of NZ_JNZR01000001.1, from coordinate 365,663 downwards.
GCCGACGCCGGCTCGGCGCTCGGCGCGGCGGAGAAGAACGTGCCGATCAAGGCGATCGGCGGCCTGGTGCAGAACTGGCCGTGGGTGATGGCTGTGAAGCCGGACTCCCCGCTCACCGGTGGCGCTGACCTGCGCGGCAAGAAGATCGGCGTGATCAGCCTGGCCTCCGGCTCGGCCCCGTACGCCCGCGCCTACGTCAAGGCCGCCGGCCTGGACCCGACCAAGGACGTCGAGCTTCTGCCGGTGGGCGTGGGCGCGCAGGCCGCCGCCGCGCTCAACGACGGCAAGGTCGACATGCTGGCGCTCTACACCCAGGCGTACGCGGTCATCGAGAACGCCGGCACCGAGCTGAAGTACCTGACCAACCCGGACGTGTTCTCCGGCATCCGGTCGCTGACCTTCAGCGTCGGCGCCCGTGACTTCGACGCCAAGAAGGACTCGTACGAGCGGTTCCTGCGCGCGGCGTACAAGGCGATGCTCTTCTCGGCGAAGAACCCCGAGGCCGCCATGAAGATCGGCTACAAGGTCTTCCCGCAGATCCTCGCCGGCAAGTCCGCCGACGAGCGCCTCAAGGCGGACACCGAGAGCCTGACCGCCTGGCTGAAGACGGCCACCCCGGCCAGCGGCGACCCGGAGCAGTTCGGCGACTGGGGCGCGATCAGCGACGAGGAGTGGGCGAAGACCCAGGCGTACACCAAGGAGGCCGGGCAGATCACCGGCGAGGTCGACCTCAAGAAGCTGTGGGATCCGAGCCTGCTCTCCGGCGCCAACAACTTCGACAAGGCCGCGGTGCTGAGCAAGGCCGCGAACTACACCGCCTAGGCAGCGGACAGCGGAAGGGATTTCGATGGCCATCAAGGCGACGGCCCGCCGGGCGCAGACGCAGGCTCCGGCATCGGTGTCGGAAGACTCCTGGATCGAGATCGACGGGCTGGACAAGGAGTACCGGCCCCGGAAGTCGGCACCGACCCAGGCGTTGAGCGACATCAACCTGACGGTACGTCGCGGCGAGTTCATCTCGGTCGTGGGACCGTCCGGGTGCGGCAAGACCACTTTGCTGAAGATCCTCGCCGGGCTCAGCCCGAAGACCGGCGGCGCGGTACGGATCGCCGGGCGGGACGTGACGAAGCCCCTTCCCGAGGTCGGGATGGTGTTCCAGGCACCGACGCTGCTGCCGTGGCGCACCATCTTCGACAACGTGATGGTGCCGGCGGAGATCCAGCGACTGGATCCCCGCCGGCACCGGGAACGCGCGCAGCAGTTGCTCGAGATGGTCGGTCTCAACGGCTTCGAGCAGAAGTACCCGCACGAGCTCAGCGGCGGCATGCAGCAGCGGGCCGGCATCTGCCGGGCGCTGGTGCACGACCCGGCGGTACTGCTGATGGACGAGCCGTTCGGCGCGCTCGACGCGATGACCCGCGAGTACATGAACGTGGAGCTGCTGCGCATCTGGCAGGAGAGCAACCAGACGATCGTCCTGGTCACGCACTCCATCCCGGAGGCGGTCTTCCTCTCCGACCGGGTGGTCGTGCTCAGCCCCCGGCCGGGCCGCATCGCGGAGGTCATGGACATCGACCTGGAGCGGCCGCGTGACCTCGGCGTCATGTCGTCCGACCGGGCCGGGGTCTACGTGGAGCGGATCCGCCGACACTTCAACGCCGCCGGCGTTATCGACTGACGAGGGACAGCCATGGCAACAAGCAACCTGGTCCGCGAGCCGGCCCAGCCACCGGCGCCGTCCGCCCGGCCCGCCAAGCCCGCCCGGCGCAAGTTCGACCTCCGCGAGAAGCCCCAGCTCTGGCTGGTCCCGACGGTCTTCGTCGTGGTCGTCCTGGCCTGGGAGTACGGCGTCCAGCTCATCGGCGTCGACGAGTACGTCCTGCCGCTGCCGTCGAGCGTGGTCGAGTCGCTGTGGCAGCAGCTCGGCGACGACCAGTTCTGGGGTCACTTCTGGGTGACCACCCAGGAGGCGCTGCTCGGGTTCGTGATCGGTGTCGGGGCCGCGCTGCTGCTCGGCACGTTCATCTCCCAGATCAAGATCGTCGAAGCCACCCTGATGCCGTACATCGTGGCCTTCCAGACCGTCCCGAAGGTCGCCCTGGCCCCGCTGTTCGTGGTCTGGTTCGGTTTCGGCCTGACCAGCAAGGTGGTCATGGCCGCGGTGATCTCGTTCTTCCCGATGCTCGTCAACGTCATCGAGGGCCTGCGGGCGGCCGACGCCGACAAGATCCAGATGCTGACGGTGTTCGGCGCGAGCAAGACCCAGATCTTCCGGATGGTCCGGCTGCCCAGCGCGCTGCCGTTCATCTTCGCCGGCCTGGACATCGGCATCGTCTTCGCCATCCTCGGCGCGGTCGTGGGCGAGTTCATCGGCGCCAAGGAGGGCCTGGGCTATCTGCTGCTCCAGACCAACTACAACTTCGACATCGCCGGCATGTTCGCCGTCCTGGTGGTGCTGTCGGTGATGGGTCTGGTGGCGCACTTCGTGATCCGGCTGCTGCAGAAGCGGCTGGCCTTCTGGGCCGAGGACACGAAGGTGATCGGCGCGTGACGACAGCTGACGGGACCGTCGTCACGCGTGCGGAGCACCGGCCGGGCGTGGTTCACGCCCGCCCGGCCGGTGGCCGGACCGGAAAGGCAGGACACGAGACATGAACACCGACCCGAACCGGTTCGACGGACGGGTGGCAGTGGTGACCGGGGCGGCCCGCGGCATCGGCGCCCGGATCGCCACGACGCTGGCACAGCGCGGCGCGACGGTGGCGCAGGCCGACCTGCTCGACGACTGGGCGGAGGCCGAGCTGACCGGCGGCGCGCACACCCGGCACCGGGTGGACGTCCGGTCGGCCGCCTCCTGCACGCAGCTGGTGGCCGAGGTCCTGGACGCCCACGGCCGCCTGGACCTGCTCGTCAACAACGCCGGGATCGTCCGGCGCGGACCGGCGGCGACGATGTCCGAGGAGGACTTCACCACCGTCCTGGACGTCAACCTGACCGGCACGTTCCGGATGAGCCAGGCCGCGTACCCGGCGCTGCGGCGCAGCGGGGGCGCGGTGGTGAACATCGGCTCCACGAACGGGCACGTCGCGGTGCTGAACACGCTCGGGTACTGCGTCAGCAAGGCCGGCGTGATGCACATGGCACGCGTGCTGGCGCTGGAGTGGGCGCCGGACCGGATCCGGGTCAACGCCGTCGGACCCACCATCGTGCCCACCGACATGACCTCCGACGTCCGCGGCGACGAGGCGTACCTGGCCGACAAGATGGCGTCGATCCCGCTGGGCCGGATGGCGCAGCCGCAGGACGTCGCCAACGCGGTCGCCTACCTGCTCAGTGACGCCGCCGCCATGACCACCGGGCAGACGATCTTCGTCGACGGCGGCGTCACCATCCACTGACTTCCCCCCTCCCCGACCCCTTCTGTGAGGACCACCATGCCCAAACCGGATACCGCGGCCGCGCTTGCGGCCGTCGACGCGCACTTCGACGAGTTCGTCGAGGAGCTCCAGCAGCTGTGCCGCATCCGCAGCCGCCGCCAGGAGCCGGAGCAGATGGAGGCCACCGCCGAGTTCATCGCCGGGTCGGTCCGCCGCTGGGGCGGCGAAGCCGAGATCATCCCGTGGGAGCAGTCGTACCCGTACGTGCTGGCCGAGGTGCCGGGCGAGGGCGACAAGGCGCTGCTGCACTTCACCCACTACGACGTGGAGGTCGAGCCGGCCGGTGACGACGCCGACTGGATCAGCCCGCCGTACGCGGCGGAGATCCACGACGGCCGGCTGTACGCCCGGGGCGTGGCCGACGACAAGGGCGTCGTCATGTCCCGCATCCACGCGGCGGCGGCCTGGAAGCTGGCCGGGCTGACCCCGCCGGTGACCAACCGGATCATCTTCGAGGGCAAGAAGTGGCTGCACAGCCCGGGTCTGGGCTCGTTCGTCGAGGCGCACGCCGACCGGCTCGCCAGCGACGCCGCGCTGTGGGAGAACTCCTGGCTCGACGGCGAGGACCGGCTGCTGCTCAAGCTCGCCGAGAAGGGCGTGCTCTACCTGCGCCTCACCGCGCAGACCCTGCCACGCGACCTGACCAGCCAGAACACCGCGCTGCTGCCGGCTGCCACGGCCCGGCTGGCCGCCGCCCTGGCGCAGTTGCAGCGGCCCGACGGCACCGTGACGATCCCCGGTTTCGCCGACGACGCCCGGCCGCCGACCGACGAGGAGCGGGCGCTGCTGGAGAAGGTGGCGTTCGACGGGGACTTCCTGCGCAAGCGGGCCCAGGTCGACCGGTTCACCGGTGACCTGGACGACCAGGGCGCCGCGGTCGCCATCCGTACCGTGCCGACGCTCACCGTCGCCGGTTTCGCCGGCGGCGACATGCGCGACGACGTGACGCTCGGCATCCCGTCGACCGCCTCGGCGAAGCTGGAGATCCGGCTGGTGCCGGGCCAGGACCCGGACCGGGTGCTCGGCTGCATCCGCGACCACCTGGCCGCGACCGGCTTCGGTGACCTGCGCATCGAGGTGATGGCGACCAGCCGGCCCAACCTCACCGACCACCGCGACCCGTTCGTCGCGCTGGTCGCCGACGCGGCCCGCCGGGTGTACGGGACCGAGCCGGTGATCGAGCCGTACACGCAGTGGATCGGCAACCAGGGCGTGATCGCCGACCGGCCGATCGTCGGCGTCGGCGTGTCCCGCGCCGACTCCGGTGTGGACGGCCCGAACGAGAACATCCGGCTGGACGACTACAAGGCCGGCATCAAGCACGTCATCGAGGTCATGGCGGCGCTGGCGGTGGCCGAGTGACCCGGGCCCGCGGCGTGGCCCGCCGCGCCTACGTCGACGTGCCGTGGGGTCAGGTGCACTACCGGCACGGCGGCGACGCCGACGCCCCGGTGCTGCTGATCCTGCACCAGTCCCCGCTCTCCTCGGCCACCTACGACGCGGTGATCGAGCCGCTGGCCCGCCGCGGCCTGCGGGTGATCGCCCCGGACACGCCGGGCTTCGGCATGTCCGACGCGCCGCCGCGCCCGTGGTCCATCCCGGAGTACGCGGCCGGGGTGTGGCAGTTCGCCGACGCCCTCGGGCTGTCCCGGGTACACCTGCTCGGGCAGCACACCGGCGCGATCGTCGGCGCGGAGGCGCTGATGTCGGCGCCGGAGCGGGTGCACCGGCTGATTCTCCAGGGCATCCCGCTCTACGACGAGCAGGAGCGGGCGGAGAAGAAGCGGTCGTACGCGCCCGGCTACGTGCCGGACCGCGACGGCGGGCACCTGAAGGTGATCTGGGACCGGGTGTACGGCCTGTACCCGCGCCTGACCCCGGAGGAGGCGGACCGGCAGGTCACCGAGTACCTGCTGACCGGACCGGACTACGCGACCGCGTACCGGGCGGTGTTCGACCACCACGTCGACACCGCCGCGCTGGACGCGCTGCCCATCGTGCTGCTGCACGGGGCCGACGACCTGCTGGACCGGATGACGCCGCAGGTGCGGGCCGCGCTGCCCGGCGCCGAGCTGGTCACCATCCCCGGCGGCACCGACTTCGTGGCCGACGAGCAGCCGGAGGCGTTCGCCGACGCGGTCGCCGCGCGGGTGCACGCCGACCTCGGGCGGGAGGTGGCGGCATGAGCGCCGGCACCCCGGTGACCGAGGCGAAGGTCGTACCGGCGAACACTGTCTACACCGCCACAGTCGAGGTCTCCGGCGGCCGCGGCGGCAGCGCCCGGTCGCTGACCGGGTCGCTGCGGGTCGACCTGACCCGTCCCGCCCAGCGGGGTCCGGACGCGCCCGGCACCGACCCGGAGGAGCTGTTCGCGGCCGGCTACGCGGCCTGCTTCGACAGCGCGCTCGCGGTCGCCGCCCGGCAGGCCGGCGTGCGGCCCGGTCCGACGACCGTCACCGCCTCGGTCTCCCTCGGGCAGACCGACGACGGCCGGTACGCGATCGCCGTGGTGCTGGACGTGTCCGCGCCGCAGTGCCCGCAGGCCGACCTGGAGCGCGCGGTGGAGCTGGCCGACCGGATGTGTCCCTACTCGAACGCCCTGCGGGGCAACACCGCGGTGGCGATCCGGGTCGATGGCCACCGCTGACCTGACCCGGCCCGCAGCGGTCCGCCACCCGGCGGATCCGCAGCGGCCCGCCGGCCCGATGGCCCTGGCCGTCGGGCTCGGCGCGGTCTACCTGATCTGGGGCTCGACCTACCTGGGCAACCGGGTGGCCCTGGACAGCATCCCGCCGCTGGTCGCCACCTCGGCCCGGTTCCTGGCCGCCGCGCTGCTGCTGTTCGCGGTGGCGGCGCTGCGCCGGGGACCGGCCGGGCTGCTGCTGCCCCGGCGGCAGTGGGGCGGGGTGGGCGCCAGCGGGCTGCTGATGGTCGGTGCGGGCAGCGCGCTGCTCGCCCTGGGCCAGCAGTACGTGCCGACCGGGCTGACGTCGCTGGTGGTGGCCGGCATGCCGCTGTGGGTGCTGGTGTTGCGGCTGGCGGTCGGTCCACGGCCGTCGGCGCTCGCGGCGGTGGGCGTACTGGGCGGGGTGGCCGGGCTGGCGCTGCTGTTCTCGGTGCCGACGAAGGGATGGCACCTCGGCGGGATGCTGCTGCTGGTGGTCTCCACGATGGTCTGGGCGCTGGGCTCGACGCTGTCGCAGCGGCTGCACATGCCGGCCGATCACCTGGTCGGCACCGGCTGGCAGATGCTCGTCGGCGGCGTCGCGGTGGCGGTGGCGAGCGTGGTCAGCGGTGAGCTGGGACGGTTCGACCTCGCCGGCGTGACCGGCCGGTCCTGGCTGGCGTGGACCTACCTGATGCTGGTGTGCACAGTGGTCGGCTTCAGCGTCTACACGTGGTTGCTGCGCAACGCGCCGATCCAGCTCGCGTCCACCTACGCGTACGTCAACCCGGTGGTGGCGGTCCTGCTCGGCATGATGGTGCTGGATGAATCGTTGTCCGGACGACAGGTGCTCGCCGGTGCCGTGGTGCTCGCCTCGGTGGCGCTCGTCATCGCGCGGGAGCGACCCCGGCAGGCCGACGGCCTCCCGCCCGGGAAGACCCCCGTCGCACCCGCCTGACGCCCGGCGACCCCACGCACGTACGTCGACAGTGGAGGAACAGAGATGATCACGACAGCGGTCGTCGAGAGCACCGCCGGCCGGACCCGTTCCGGTCTGGGCCGCGCCCTCGACATCGTCAACATCATCGCCGAACGGGCACCGGAGACCCTCGGCGTGTCGACGATCGCGCGGGAACTGGGTCTGCCGAAGGCGGTCGCGCACCGCATCCTCAAGGAGCTGGTGGCCGACAACTTCCTCACCTTCAACGAGGAGACCAAGCGGTACCGGCTCGGCACCGGCGCGCTCGCGGTGGGCCTGGCCGCGCTGCGCGCGCTGGACGTGCCGGACATCGCGCGCCGCTACCTGGTCCGGCTGGTGCGCGACACCGGCGAGACCGCCACGCTGTCGGTGCGGCAGGGCTGGTCACGCGTCTACATCGACCAGGTGCTGTCGCCGCACGAGGTCCGGATGTCGGTGTCCCTGGGCACCAGCCACGCGCTGCACTCCGGGTCGTCGTCGAAGGCGATCCTGGCGGCGCTGCCGGACGCGGAGGTCGACGACTACCTCGGCCACCACCCGCTGGACGCGGTCACCCCGGCCACCATCACCTCCACCGCCAAGCTGCGGGCCGACCTGGCCCGGATCCGGCGTCAGGGGTACGCGGTGAGCATGGGCGAGCGGCAGAACGGCGCGGGAAGTGTGGCCGCGGCGGTGCGCTACGCGACCGGGCAGGTGTTCGGCTCGATCTCGCTGTGCGGGCCGCAGAACCGGTTCACCCCGGAGGTGTGCGCCGCGCACGGGGCGCTGGTCGCCGCGGCGGCGGCGGAGATCTCCGCCGAACTGGGTTTCCGGCCGCCGGCGCAGCGTGTCGCCGGGCGGACGGGTCAGGAACAGAACTGGGGAGGTGGAACAGGTGAGTGACGGACCGCTGACGGGCCTGCGGGTGCTTGACGTCTCGACGATCCTCGCCGGGCCGCTGTGCTGTCAGATCCTCGGCGACTACGGCGCCGACGTGATCAAGATCGAGCACCCGACCATGGGTGACAGCATGCGCGGCCACGGCAAGGCCAAGGACGGCCATCCCCTGTGGTGGAAGGAGATCTCCCGCAACAAGCGGCTGGTCGGGCTGAACCTGTCCGCGCCGGAGGGCGCGGCGCTGCTGCTGCGGCTGGCCGAGCGGGCCGACGTGCTGGTGGAGAACTTCCGGCCGGGCACGCTGGAGCGCTGGGGTGTCGGCCCGGAGGAGCTGCACCGGGTCAACCCCGGTCTGGTGATCGCCCGGATCACCGGCTTCGGGCAGACCGGCCCGTACGCCTCCCGCGCCGGGTTCGGCACGCTGGCCGAGGCGATGAGCGGGTTCGCCCACCTGACCGGCACCGCGGACGGCCCGCCCACGCTGCCCGCGTTCGGGCTGGCCGACAGCATCTGCGGCATCGCCACCTCGTCGGCGGTGATGATGGCGCTGTGGCACCGGGAGCGCTCCGGCGGCCGGGGCCAGGTCGTCGACATGAGCCTGCTGGAGCCGATCATGACCGCTGTCGGTCCCGGCCCCACCGTCTACGACCAGCTCGGCGTGGTGGAGCAGCGGCAGGGCAACCGCTCGACGAACAACGCGCCGCGCAACACGTACCAGACCAAGGACGGGTCGTGGGTGGCCATCTCCACCAGCGCCCAGGCCATCGCCGAGCGGGTGCTGCGGCTGGTGGGCCACCCCGAGGTGATCGACGAGCCGTGGTTCCGTACCGGCGTCGGGCGGGTGGCGCACGCGGACCTGCTCGACGAGTACGTGGGGTCGTGGATCGCCGAGCGGACCCGCGACGAGGTGGCCGCGGCTTTCGCCGAGGCCGGTGCCGCTGTCGCCCCGGTCTACAGCGCCAAGGACATCGTCGAGGACCCGCACGTCCGGGCCACCGAGATGATCACCACGGTCGACGATCCCGACCTCGGCCCGATGCGGATGCACAACGTCATGTGGCGGATGTCGGAGACGCCGGGCCGGATCCGGTTCACCGGACGCTCCCCCGGCGCCGACACCGACGCCCTGCTCGTCGAGGAACTCGGCTGCGACCCGGCCGAGATCGCCGACCTGAAAGCCCGTGGCGTCGTCGCCTGACGACGCCGACAGCCGAAACGCGAGGAACCCCGTGGGCACCACAGCCAGAACCGCCGACCGCCTGCTCGACGCCGTGCAGGCCGGTGTCACGATCTACGACCTGGGCCGGCGGCTGACCGTCGGCATGCCGCAGTCACCGAACCACCCGGCGTTCGGGCTCACCCTGCCGCGCCGCCACGGCGACATGGTGCGCGCCGACGGCGGCTCCGCCGCCAACGACCTGCTGGTGATGGGCACGCACGTCGGCACGCACGTCGACGCGCTCGCGCACGTCTCCCAGGACGGCCGGCTGCACGGCGGCGCCGACGCCGCCGACGCGCAGGTCGGCGGCCGGTTCGACGAGCTGGGCGTGCACACCGTCGCGCCGATGGTCCGCCGGGGCGTGCTGCTGGACGTGCCCGCCGCGCTGGGCGTGGAGGCCTGCGAGCCCGGCTACGAGATCACCCCCGCCGACCTGGACGCCGCGGTGTCCCGGCAGGGCACGCCGGTGGGCCCGGGCGACGTCGTGCTCATCCGCAGCGGGTGGGGCCGGCTGTTCGACCACGAGGACCGCGGCGTGTACGTCGGCAAGGACTCCGGCGTGCCGGGGGTCGGCGCGGACGGCGCGACGTGGCTGGCGCAGCGGCAGGTGCACGCCGCCGGCGCGGACACCATCGCCTTCGAGTGCCTGCCGCCGGGCAAGGGCCACAGCTCGCTGCCGGCCCACCGGATCCTGCTGGTCGAGCACGGCGTCTACCTGATCGAGACGATGGCGCTGGAGGAGCTGGCCCGCGACGAGGTGCACGAGTTCACATTCGTCATGGCGCCGCTGCCGCTGTACGGCGCCACCGGCTCCCCGGTGCGCCCGCTGGCGGTGATCAGCCGTGGCTGAGCCGACCCTGGGCCGCCACCTGGCCACCTTCGCCGCCGACACCGCCGCCGAGACGCTGCCCGACGAGGTCGTCGCGAGCGTCCGGGCCCGTGTCCTGGACGTGCTCGGCCTCTGCGTGGCGGCCCGGCCGCTGCCGACCAGCCAGGCGGCCCTCGCCTACGTCGAGGAGCAGGGCGGCCGTGGCCAGGCCACTGTCGTCGGCCTGGACGAGAAGTCGCCGGCCGCGCTGGCCGCGTTCGCCAACGGCGTGCTGGCGCACTCGCTCGACTACGACGACACGCACCTGCCGTCGGTGCTGCACCCGAGCGCGTCGGTGGTGCCGGCCGCGCTGGCCGCCGCCGAGGCGTCCGGGGCGTCCGGGCGGGAGACGGTCGCGGCCATCGCCGTCGGCCTGGAGGTGTGCGTCCGGCTCGGCATGGCCGGTTACGACCCGGCCGCCGGCAACTCCGTCTTCTTCGAGCACGGGCAGCACGCCACCTCGATCTGCGGCACGCTCGGCGGCGCGGTGGCGGCGGCCCGGCTGCTGAAGCTGGACGCCGACGGCGCGCTCGACGCGCTCGGCGTATCCGCCTCGATGGCCGCCGGTCTGATCGAGTCCAACCGCAACGGCGGCACCGTCAAGCGGATCCACTGCGGCTGGGCGGCGCACGCGGCGGTGAGCGCCGCGCAGCTGGCCCGGCACGGCGTGACCGGCCCGCCGACGGTGCTGGAGGGACGCTTCGGCTTCTTCCAGGCGTTCCTGCGCGGCGAGTTCGACGGCGACGAGATCGTCCGCGGGCTCGGCACCGACTGGGCGGTGCCGGGCATCTTCTTCAAGCCGTACCCGGCGAACCACTTCACCCACGCCGCCATCGACGCGGCGATCGCGTTGCGCGAGCGCGGGCTGCCGCTGGACGAGATCGAGTCGATCACGCTCGGCGTGCCGACGCCGACGGTGCGCACCATCGGCCAGCCCATCGAGCGCAAGCGGGCGCCGCAGACCGGCTACGAGGCGCAGTTCAGCGGCCCGTACGCGGTGGTCGCCGGCCTGATCGGCGGCGGCGGTCTCGGCGTGGACCTCGCCGACTTCACCGACGCCCTGGCGCACGACCCGCAGCGGCGGGCGCTGATGGCGCTGGTCGACGTGGTGGGCGACGAGCGGTGCGACGCGATCTTCCCGCACCAGTTCCCGGCCGTGCTGCGGGTGGTCACCCGCGACGGGCGGGAGTGGGTGCAGGAGGTGCTCGCCAACCGGGGCGGGCCGCAGCGTCCGCTCAGCGACGCCGAACTGGCGGTCAAGTTCCGCACCAACGCCGCCGCCCTGCCGGAGGCGACCGCCGACCGCATCACCGAGGAGGTCCACCGGCTGGACCGGGCCCCCGACGTCCACGGCCTGATGGGCCTGATCAACCGCCGCTGAACCGAGCACGAGGAGCAACACCATGAGCACCTACGACCTGCTGCTGACGAACGTCCGCGTGGTCCGGCACGACCGGCCCGAACCCGAGCTGATGGACATCGGCGTCACCGACGGACGGATCAGCCGCGTCGCCCCGCAGATCGACCGGGCGGAGGCCGCCCAGGTCGTCGACGGCGGCGGCCGGCTCGCCTTCCCCGGCGTGGTGGACGCGCACCAGCACTGGGGCATCTACAACCCGCTGAGCGAGGACGCCGTCTCGGAGAGCCGCGCCTCGGTGCAGGGCGGCGTCACCACGGCGCTGAACTACATGCGCACCGGGCAGTACTACCTCAACCGGGGCGGCCGGTACGCCGACTTCTTCCCCGAGGTGCTGTCCGCGACCGAGGGCCGCTCCTACATCGACTACGGCTTCCACCTGGCGCCGATGTCGCGGGAGCACATCGGCGAGGTGCCGTCCCTGGTCGAGGAGCACGGCGTCACCTCGTTCAAGATCTTCATGTTCTACGGCAGCCACGGCCTGCACGGCCGGTCCGCCGACCAGAACTCGTTCCTGATGATCCCGGAGGGCGAGCGGTACGACTACGCCCACTTCGAGTTCGTGATGCGGGGCGTCCAGGCGGCCCGGGAGCGTTTCCCCGAGCTGGCCGACGAGATCTCGCTGTCGCTGCACTGCGAGACCGCCGAGATCATGAGCGCGTACACCAAGCAGGTCGAGCAGGACGGCACGCTGCGCGGGCTGGAGGCGTACCACGCGTCGCGGCCGCCGCACTCCGAGGGACTGGCCGTGTCGATCGCGTCGTACCTGGCGCACGAGACCGGTCTGCCGAAGATCAACCTCCTGCACCTGACCTCGGAGAAGGCTGTCGACGCGGCGCTGCGGATGGCGCGGGCGTTCCCGCACATCGACTTCCGCCGCGAGGTGACCATCGGCCACCTGGTCGCCGACATCGACACCGCGCACGGCCTGGGCGGCAAGGTCAACCCGCCGCTGCGCCCGCGCGCCGACGTCGAGGCGCTCTGGGGGTACGTCCTGGACGGCAAGATCGACTGGGTGGTCAGCGACCACGCCTGCTGCAAGGACGAGGTCAAGTTCGGTGAGCCGCGCGACGACATCTTCGTCGCCAAGTCCGGCTTCGGCGGCGCCGAGTACCTGCTGCCCGGCCTGGTCACCGAGGGCAACCGGCGCGGCCTGTCGTACCAGCGGGTGGCGGAGCTGACCTCGTGGAACCCGGCTCAGCGCTTCGGCCTGCGCAACAAGGGCGCGCTGCTGCAGGGGTACGACGCCGACATCTGCCTGGTCGACCCGGACTCGACCTGGACGGTGCGCGCCGAGGACTCCGAGTCGACGCAGGAGTACACGCCGTTCGAGGGCTTCGAGCTGACCGCACGGGTCACCGACACCTTCGTCCGCGGGCAGCACGTGCTCGTCGACGGCAAGGTGACCGGCGAGCCGGCCGGCCGCTACCTCGCCCGCCCGCAGCGGTAGGGGGAACGACTGATGGCGGCGGTGGCGCGCAGTTACCTGTACGTGCCGGGCGACCGGGCGGACCTGCTGGACAAGGCGGCCGGGCGCGGCGCGGACGCGCTCGTGCTCGACCTGGAGGACGCGGTCACGCCGGCCCGCAAGGCGCAGGCCCGGGAGACGGTCGCCGGGTACCTGGGCGCCACCGCGCCGGCCGCCGGCCCCGAGCTGTGGGTGCGGATCAACAGCGACCAGGTCGAGGCGGACGTCGAGGTGCTCTCCCCGGCGGCGGCCGGGGTCTGGGTACCGAAGGCCGAGCCGGACCTGCTCGCCGAGGTCGACGCGGCGCTGACCCGGGTGCAGCGGCGGCTCGGCCCGGACGCCCCGGCGTTCCGGGTGGTGGCGCTGATCGAGACCGCCCGGGGCGTGCTCACCGCGCCGCGGGTGGCCGAAGCGCCACGGGTGCTGCGGCTCGGCCTCGGCGAGGCGGACCTCGCCGGTGAGCTGGGGTTGCAGCCCGGGCCGGAGCGGGCGGAGTTCGCGCCGATCCGCTCCCAGGTCGTGGTCGCGTCGGCAGCGGCCGGCATCACCCCGCCGGTGGGGCCGGTGGAGACGACGCTGCGCGACCCGGAGCGGCTGGAGCAGACCACCCGGGCGCTGCTGCGGCAGGGCTTCCGGGCGCGCAGCGCCATCCACCCCGGGCAGATCGCGACGGTCAACGAGGTGTTCACCCCCACCGAGGCCGAGGTGGCCTCGGCGCGGGCCGTGCTGGAGGCGCTGGAGCGGGCCGAACGCGGCGGCTCCGGGGTGGCCACCGACGCCGGCGGGCGGCTGCTGGACCGGGCGGTGGTACGGGCCGCCGCCGAGGTGGTACGCCGCGCCGAGGCGTCCGCGGGGTGACACGTGACGCCGGGCCGGGGACCGTCGACGGGTACGACGTGGCCCGGCCCGGCGTGGGTCAGGGCGTACCGAGCGTGGCGCGGGCAGCCAGGATGTGCGCCCGCATCACCGAGCCGGCCCAGGCCCGGTCGCGCGCCTCGAACGCGTCGATCAGCTCCCGGTGGTGCGACATGCTGCGCGCCATCGCCGCCTCGTCGTACCGGCGGAACGTGCGGTTCACCAGCGGCGTCTGCACCACCGCCCCGAGCAGCGCGCTCAACCGGCGGTTCCGCCCGGCGCCCAGGATGATCTCGTGGAACTGCGCGTTGCAGACCGCGATCCGGTCCGCCCGGTCCCGCCGCTGACCGGCCGCGTAGCCCTCCATCTCGGCGCACAGCTCGCGCAGCCGGGCGATCTCCTCCGGCGTGATCCGGGTCGCGGCCAGCTCGGCGCCGTACCCCTCCAGCAGGGCACGCAGCTCGAAGATCTCCTCCAGGTCCTGCTCCCGCCAGGCCGGGACGGTGGCGCCCCGGTTGGCCTCCCAGTCCACCAGGCCCTCGGCGTGCAGCCGGCGCAGCGCCTCCCGTACGGGGGTGCGGCTCACCCCCACCGCGGCGGCGAGGTCCTCCTCGGAGAGCTTCTTCCCCGGCTCGTACGCCCCACCGAGGATGCGCGTCTTGATCGACTCGTACGCCGACTGCGTGGCCCGGCCCATGCGTCCCCCTCTGTTCACCGATGGTGAACCTACATCGACGCGGTGGAACCGCCGTTGACGGCGTACTCCGAGCCGGTCACCTGCCGGGACCGGTCCCCGGCCAGGAAGAGCACCACCTCGGCGACGTCCTCCGGCTCGTTCATCCGGCCCAGCGGCAGCCGGCGCAGCTCGTGCACGACGTGGTCGGCGGCGGCGGAGACGTCGATGCCGAGCCGGAGCGCGACCGACTCCAGGTAGGCGTCCATGGTCGCGGTCCGGGTCGGGCCGGGCGCGACGGTGTTCACCCGTACACCCCGGGAGCCGTACTCCAGGGCCAGGCCCTTGGCGAGGCTGAGCAGCGCGGCCTTGCTGACCGCGTAGTCGAGCATGTGCGGCTTGGGGTGCCGCGCCGCCTCGGAGCCGATGGTGACCACGCTGCCGCCGCCCCGCTCGACCATGAGCGGCACGAGCGCGCGGCACAGGCGCACGCAGGACATCACGTTCACGTCCCAGGTGCGCTGCCAGGCGGCGTCGTCGATGTCGGTGAACGCGTCCCGGTACGGCGCGAGCGCCACGTTGTTGACGAGCACGTCCGCGCCGCCGTACCGGCTGGTCACCTCCCGCACGACGGCGGCGACGCCGGCCGGGGTGCCCAGGTCGGCGGTGACCGGGACGCCCACGCAGGCGGAGACGTCCAGGTCGGCGGAGACCACCTCGGCGCCCTCGTCGGCCAGCCGGCGGGCCACGGCGAGCCCGATCCCCGATCCGGCGCCGGTGACGACGGCGACCCTGCCCCTCATCCGCTTCTCCCCTCGGTGCCGTCGGCGAGCACCTCGTCGGTGTGCTCGCCGAGCGTCGGTGCGAGCCGGCCGGCCGGCAACGGCGAGCCGGACATGACGATCGGCGAGGCGACGCTGCGCAGCCGCCCGGCCACCGGATGCTCGACGATCGACACCAGGCCGGACCCGGCCTCTTCCTCCTCGCGGAGGATCTCCTCGTAGCCGGCCAGCGGCGCGCACGGCACGTCGATCGCGGACAGCTCCGCCAGCCACTCGGCCGTGGTACGCCCGAGCAGCACCTCGGCGACCACCCGGTAGAGCCCGTCGGCGTTGGCGATCCGCTTGCCGACGGTGTCGTAGTCGGGGTGGCGCAGCAGGTCGGCGCGCCCGACCAGGGTGAGGAACCGTTCCCACTGCCGGCCGGTGTAGATCAGGACGCACAGGTGCCCGTCGGCGGTGGCGTACGGACGGCGGTTCGGCGCGGCGGTACGCGGGTAGAGCGGCGGCCCGGTGGGCGGGTCGAACGTCCAGCCGTCGAGCTGTTCGAGCAGGCCGAAGGCGACCATCGTGTCGTACATCGGCACCTCGACGCGCTGCCCCTCGCCGGTGGCGTCGCGGTGCCGCAGCGCGGCGAGCACGGCGGTGGACGCGGTGAGCCCGGTGATCTTGTCGGCGAGCGGTGTGACGACGTACCCGGGCTGGTCCTGGTTGACGCTCTGGAGCCGGGCGATGCCGGAGGCGCCCTGGATCACGTCGTCGTAGGCGGGCCGGTCGGCGTGCCGGCCGGTGCCACGGAAGCCCGGGATCGCGCAGTAGACGATCGCCGGGTGCAGCGCGCGTACGTCGTCGTAGGTGAGCGCGAGCCGGGCCGCGGCGGCCGGGCGCATGTTGTGCACCAGCACGTCCACCGTCGGCACCAGCCGGTCGAACGCGGCCCGGTCGGCGGGCGCCTTGAGGTCCAGCAGGACGCTCTTCTTGCCCCGGTTCATGTTGAGGAACACCGCCGCCATGCCGGGGGTGCGGGCGGCGCCGAGCTGGCGGGCGATGTCGCCGCCCGGCGGCTCCACCTTGATCACCTCGGCGCCCAGGTCGGCCAGCATCAGCGTGCAGTACGGGCCGGAGAACGTGCTGGTCAGGTCCAGCACCCGGAGTCCGGTCAGCGGCCCGGTCACGGGAAGCCACCGGCCCGGCTCAGCATGCCCGGCAGCTCGGCGCCGAACACCTCGCCCAGCCACCTGGCGTTGTCGATGGCCGCCTCCTGCGACACCCCGGTCCGGGTGCCGGAGCGTTCCAACGCGTACACCACGTCCTCGGTGGCCACGTTGCCGGTGGCGGCCGGCGCGAACGGGCAGCCGCCGATGCCGCCGACGCTGGCGTCGATCGCCCGCGCCCCGGCCCCGACGGCGGCCAGGACGTTCGCCAGGCCCAGGTTGCGGGTGTTGTGGAAGTGCCCGCGCAGGCTCGCCCCGGTGCGCTCGCGTACGGCGGTGAACAGGCGCTCCACCTGGGACGGCACGGCCACGCCGATGGTGTCGGCGAGCGCCACCTCGTCCGGTGCCACCGGTGCCAGGTCGTCGACGACGCGCAGCACGCGCTCCGGCGGCGTCTCCCCCTCGAACGGGCAGCCGAACGCGGCACCGACCGTGACCGACGCGCGCAGCCCCTGCTCGCGGGCGCGGGGCAGCAGCCGCCGCACCTGCGCCACCGCCTCGGCGGTGGTCGTGCCCTGGTTGCGCCGGCAGAACGTGTCGGTGGCGACGACCACGAAGTTGACCTCGGTGACGCCGGCGGCGACCGCCCGGTCCAGGCCGCGGCCGTTCATCACCAGGCCGATCGAGGCCAGGCCCGGCTCGTCGCGGACCAGTGCCGCCAGCGCGTCGGCGTCGGCGAGCTTCGGCACCTTCGCCGGGTTGACGAAGCTCGTCACCTCGACCCGCCGGCTGCCCGCCGCGACGGCCCGGCGTACCAGTTCGGCCTTCTGCCCGGTGGTCAGCTCCGCCGGGTGGTTCTGGAGGCCGTCCCGGGGGCCGACCTCGACGATCTCGACGTTCAAGACAGCGCCTTCAGTCCGGCCTGCGCGACCTCCATGTCCTGCGTGTAGTGGCCGCCGCTGACCCCGATGCCGCCGACCAGCACGTCGTCGACCTTCACCGGATAGCCGCCGCCGAAGGTCACCAGCCGGTCGATCGCGGGCGGGGCGCCCATCGCCAGCGGCCCGTCGTCCTTGATGAAGTCGTACCAGCCGTCGCTGCTGAGCCCGAAACCGACTGCCGTGTACGCCTTGTCCTGCGCCAGCTGGACGCTCACCAGCGGCGCGCCGTCCATCCGCTCGTACGCCTTCAGCACGCCGCTCTCGTCGCACACCGCGACGGTGACCGCGAAGCCCATCTCCTCGGCGCGGGCGACGGCGGCGGCCACCATCGCCCGCGCGGCCGACGCGGAGATCGAGCGCTTCTTCACCACGTACGGGTTCTTCGCCATGACTGCCTCCTCAGATCGCGCCGGCGGCGCGCAGTTCGGTGATCCGGTCGTCGGCCAGGCGCAGCACCTGGCGCAGGACCTCGTCGGTGTGCTCGCCCAGCCGGGGGCCCACCGAACGCAGCCGGCCCGGGGTGCGGGACAGCCGGGGCGCGACGTTCTGCATCGGGAACGCGCCCATCTCCGGGTGGTCGAGTTCGACGATCGCCTCGCGCGCGGCGAAGTGCTCGTCGGTCAGCATCTCCCGGGCGGTGTAGACCGACCCGGCCGGTACGCCGCCCAGATGCAGCAGCCGCAGCAGCGCGGCCGGTTCGAACGTGACGGTCCACGCCGCGATCAGGTCGTCCAGTTCGGCCTGGTGCGCGCCGCGGGCGGCGTGGGTGGCGTACCGGGGGTCGTCGGCCAGGTCCGGGCGGCCCATCACCGCCGCCAGGCGGCGGAACACCGTGTCCTGGTTCGCGGCGATCAGCACTGTGGCGCCGTCGCGCGTCGGGTACGCGTTGCTCGGCGCCACGTTGGGCAGGATCGAGCCGGTCCGCTCCCTGATGTAGCCGGTGAGCGCGTACTCCGGCACCAGCGACTCCATCAGGGCCAGCACCGACTCGTAGATGGCGCTGTCCACCACCTGGCCCTGGCCGGTGCTGGTCGCCACCCGCAACGCCATCATGGCGCCGAGCGCGGCGAACGTGCCGGCCAGCGAGTCGCCGAGGCTCACGCCGATGCGGCTCGGCGGCGTGGACGGGTCGCCGGTGACGTGCCGGATCCCGCCCATCGCCTCGCCGATCGAGCCGTAGCCGGCCCGGGACGCGTACGGGCCGTCCTGCCCGAACGCGGTGACCCGCACGACGACGAGCCGCGGGTTGATCCGGTGCAGCTCCTCCGGCGCGAGCCCCCAGCGTTCCAGCGTGCCCGGGCGGAAGTTCTCCACGAACACGTCGGCGCCGGCGAGCAGGTCGCGCATGAGCTGCTGTCCCTCGGGCATCCGCAGGTTGCAGGTGACCGACTTCTTGTTGCGGGCCACCACCGGGAACCACAGCGACTTGCCGTGCGGCTTCTCCCGCCCCCACTGCCGCATCGGGTCGCCGCCGTCCGGCTGCTCGACCTTGATCACCTCGGCGCCGAAGTCGCCGAGCAGTTGCGCGCAGAACGGCCCGGCCAGCAGCACCCCGGCCTCCACCACCCGCACGCCGGTCAGCGGCCCGTCGGGAAAGCCGTCGGTCATCCGGCCGGCTCCGACAGTCCGAACATCTTCTCGATGCGGGCCTCGGCGAACCGGGAGACCGCGCCCGCCCGGGTCACCGACCGGACGCCCTCGATCTTCAGCAGCGCCGGGCGGACCAGGGAGCCCATGGTGACCGGCGCGGACGGGCAGGCGGCGCAGCGGCCGTGGAACGTCACCCGGGCGTCGCCGTCGGCGTCCACGTCGACTGTGACGCCACCGCCGTGCGCCTCGACGAGCTGGCGTACCTTGCCGTCGAGCGCGCGGTCGGCGGCCTTCGCCGTCTTGTCAGCGCCCATCCTTACGGCCCTTCTTCGCGGACTTCTTGCCGCTCTTGCCGTACAGCTCCTTCTTCTTGGCCTTCACGTCGATGCCGAGCACCCGGGCGAAGTTCAGGCCGAAGATCTTCTCCTTGATCTCGTCGGTCAGCTCCGGGTAGCCGTAGCCGTCCTGGAGGTCCTCCGGCATGCGCATCTCGGCGAACAGGTCGATGTACGCCTGCACCTTCGGCCAGACGAACGCCTCGGAGCCCCAGAGCAGCCGGTCCGGGCCGACGTGCAGCAGGCACTTGCCGATGGCGTGCAGCGCGGCGCGCGGCGCGACCGGGTACTGGTTGATCCAGGCGGTCAGCGCGAGGTGGATGTTCTCGTACCGGGCCGCGATGTTGATCGTCTCGTTGATGAACGGCTCACCGAGGTGGTGCACGATGAACGTCATCTCGGGGAAGTCCTGCGCCGCGCGCTCCAGGTCGTACGGGGCCAGGTCGGCGATGTGCTGGGTGTTGAACGCCAGGCCCTTGTGGAACTGCACGTTCGTCACGCCGTGTTCGAGGGCGGTCTCCCACAGCGGGTACGCGACCTGCCGGTCGTCGATCTTCCAGGACAGGCCGCCGGAGTGCGCCTGGTAGAACTTGAAGCTGGTGGCGCCCCACTCCTCGATCTGGCGGATCATCTCGGTCACCGCGCCGTAGCGGCCGTGCGTGATCGGGTCGACACCGCCGCAGAACAGCACCCGGTCCGGGTACGCCTCCTTGAGCTTGTAGTTGTTCTCCGCCGGCGAGAAGCCCAGCTTCCAGCCGCCGTGGCTGGGCACCGTCTGGGCCATCGCCATGTCGGTGTCGGACTCCTCGAACATCAGCCGGTACGCGTCCTCGACCGACAGTTCGCGGCCGGAGATGTCGTCGTACGGGTAGCCCGGCGCGGAGTACTTGCGGGCGTACTCGACGAGCGCGTTCGTCGACTTCTTGCCGCCGTGGTTGAAGTCGATGTTCTCGTCGGTGAGCTTGTACATGTGGATGGCGTTGTCGAGGACGAAGAAGCCGTTCTTCATGGGGTGGGACGTCCCTTCGGGGTGGTGTCGTTCTCCAGGCGTTCGACGTGCCGGACCGCGAGCTGGCGGCGGCGGCGCACCGACCACGCGGCGACCGATACGCCGGTGATCACGGCGAGGCCGTTGAAGACGCGCTCGATCCAGGTCGCGGCGCCGAGGTGTTGCAGACCGGCGATGGTGAAGGTGATGAAGTACGCGGCGATCACGGTGCCGAGGATGTTGACCCGGCCTGGTCGCAGCGCGGCGGCGCCGAGGAAGGCCGCTGCGAAGGCCGGCAGCAGGAACTGTTCGCCGACCGTCGGCTGGGCCGAGCCGATCCGCGAGGCCAGCAGCACGCCGGCCAGCGAGGCGAGCACCGCCGCGCCGACGAACGCCCGGACGGTGTAGCTGCGGACGTCGATGCCGGCCCGGGCGGCGCCGCGCAGGTTGCCGTCCATCGCGTAGAGCCGCTGCCCGAAGGGCGTCCAGACGACGATGAACTCCAGCGCCAGCACCAGCACCACGAGGTAGATCAGCGGCAGCGGGACGCCGCCCAGGTCGCCGCGGGCGATCTCGGTGAACGCCGGCGGCACGTTCTGGTACAGCACCCGGCCGCCGGTGACCATGTAGAGCAGACCCATCAGCAGGCTGCCCACGGCGAGCGTGGCGATGATCGAACTCATGCCGAACTTCAGCACCAGCAGGCTGTTGAGCAGGCCGACCGCGACGCCGACGGCGAGCACCGCGAGCAGGGCCAGCCAGATCGGCACGCCCTGCACCGCGATCAGCCAGATGCTCACGCCCTGCGCCAGGCCCAGCATCGGGCCGACCGACGCGTCCAGATAGTGCGCCAGCAACGGCAGCGTGGCGGCCATCGCCACGATCACCGTCACTGTCTGGTTGACCAGGATCAGCCGGAAGTTGGTGGTGGTGAAGTACGTGTCCGGGGTGAGCGCGGAGAAGACCGCGATCACCAGGACGAGCATGCCGAGCAGCCCGAACCGGCTCACCCCCTCGACCGCCCGCTCCCCGGCCCCGGCGCGGGACCGGTCGGCGCTCTGCTTGACGACGGTGCGGCCGCCGCCCGGGGGCGTCTTCGTCGTGGCGGCGGTCATCGGACCGCCTCCCCCGCCGTGGCGAGCGTGCCCGCGACGATCAGCTGCACGCACCGTTCGACGTCGAGCCCCTCGGTGGGGCCGTGGTAGACGTTGCGGCCGCCCTTCATCACCAGCAGCCGGTCGGCCATCGACAGGACCTCCGGGATCCGGTGGCTGATCACGATGACCGCGTAGCCGCGGTCGCGCAGCCGGCGGATCAGCGCGTTGACGCCGTCGGACTCGGTGGTGCCGAGCGCCGCGGTCGGCTCGTCCATCACCATCACGCGCGGCTCGTTCTCGGTGACCAGCGCGCGGGCGATGGCGACCATCTGCCGCTGCCCGCCGGAGAGCCCCTCGACCAGCACGTTCATGTCGTGCAGGTCGATGCCCAACTCCTCCAGCACCGTCCGGGTACGCTCGCGCATCGCCCGCTTGCGCAGCACGGGCAGGCCGCGTACACCGCCGGTCCACTCGCGGCCGAGGAAGACGTTCTCGACGATGCTCAGGTTGTCGGAGAGCCCGAGATCCTGGTAGATCATCTCGATCCCGGCGGACCGGGCCGCGCCGATGGTGTGCGGCGTCAGGTCCCGGCCGGCCACCCGCAGGCGGCCGGTGTCCGGCGCCAGCGCGCCGCTGACCATGCTCATCAGCGTGGACTTGCCGGCGCCGTTGTCCCCGACGACGCCCAGGATCTCGCCCGGGCGCACGTCGAAGGAGACGTCGGTGACGGCGCGTACCCGGCCGTAGGACTTGCTGACGCCCACCGCCTCCAGCACCGGGGCGGCACTCATCGGGCCTCGCTCCACATCTTCTCGTAGCGCTCGGCGTAGTTCACGTAGCTGTTCCAGTCGACCGCGCCGTCCTTGGGGGCGTTCGTCTTGTCGAAGACTGTGGCCGGGATGCCCTGCTCGGCGTCGGGCAGCGCGGGCTGACCGGCGGCCAGCCGGCCCACCTGGTCGATGGCGGCGTAGGCGTTCCAGCCGCGGATGGCGCCGAAGTCGGCGAGCTGGTCACCGGCTGCGACGCTGCCCAGCCGCTCCGGCTCGGCGTTCTTCGACAGCACCTTGATGTCGTTGCGGCCGGCGGCCCGGATGGCGGCGATGACGGACTCCACGCCGTTGCCGTACGGGGTGAGGATGTACTGCAGCTTGTCGCCGTGCTTCTGGATCAGCGAGGTGGTGATGTTCTGCATCTCGATCGGGTCGACCGCCTGCGCCAGCGTGCGCTCGCGGACCTCCAGCAGCTCGCAGCCGGTGCAGCCGGCGAGCACGCGCTTGCTGGCGTTGAGCGCCTCGACCAGGTGCGGGTAGCCGACGTCCCAGAGGAAGACGACCTTGGCCTTGCCGTTGGAGTCGGCGACGGCCTTGGCGGTGGCCAGCACCGCCTGGAACGTCTCCCGGCTGGACACGTGCGCGTCGTAGCCGACCGCGCCGCCCTCGGCGACGGCGGAGACGCCCACGACCGGGATCTTCGCCTTCTGCAGCTCGGCGATGCCGTCGGCGACCTGGTTCTCCGGGATGGCGACGGTGATGACGGCGGTGGGCTTGTTGGCGGCGGCGGTGGCCAGCGCCTTCTGGTAGCCCTCCGGGGTGCCCTGCCCGTCCAGGATCTCGGCGCTCCAGCCGAGCTTCTCGGCGATGGCGGTGGCCCGCTTGCCGACCTCCTCGCAGGAGGTGCCGATCTTGCAGACGATGATGTTGAGCTTGCCGTTCGCCGGCGGCTTCACCGACGTCGTCGGCCCGGACCAGTCCTCGTAGACCTTGATCTTGTCGAGGGTGATGTCGGCTTCCTTGCCCTCGAAGTAGAGCATTCCGCCGGTGCCGGCGGCGATCAGCTTGCGGGCCGTCTCGGTGTACTCGTCGTTGACCGCTGCGGGCGTGTCGGAGGCGGTGCTCTCCGCACCCGATCCGCAGGCGGCGGTGGTGAGCAGAAGGGCGGCCGCCCCGAACGCGGCGGCGGCGGCGCGGAGCCGGCGGGCTCCGAAAGTGTGTGTCACGGTGCTACTCCCTCGGTGGGTGGCAGTCGTCGAAAAGAAGCGAATCGATGAGTCGGCGCAGGGAGGGGCGAAAACAAACCCGGCGCGTGACGGGCGCTTCGGGTTGCATGCAATCGCAGTCCAACACGATCAACATCGACAGTCAATAGTTCACAATGCCGAAACATAAGCCCTGCTAGAGAGCGTTTCTCCAGCCCGCGAGGGAGGCGCGTTCGCCCCGACCGGGCGGAGAAATTGTATTTTTCCGACGTGAGGCTCGCGGGGTACGCGTCAGCGGACGGACGCCGCGGAACGCCCGATGCGCAGGACCGCCCGGCCGTGCTCGGTCAGCATCCGCGCGCACCTTCTCCCCGCCCAGGCCGTGCAGGCGCAACGCGTTGCCGCCCATCAGCTTGGCGAACACGTCCGGGGTGAACTCCGGGAAGCCCCACCCGTCCACCAGATCACGGGGCATCTCGAAATCCGTCAAGGCGTCGATGATCGGCTGCGGGTGCGCGGACGGCACGCCGGTGGCGAACATGATGCGATCCGTGCCGCCGTGCATCATGAGCATGCCGACGATCTCGGCGAACCGGCGCGGCTTGCGCACGATCATGTTCGACACCGACTCGATCGTCGCCCAGATGTTCGGGTGGGGTGTGGCCGATGCGGTACAGCGCGTTCACCATGCCGTCGTACGCGGCCCGGGAGCAGTGCGGCGCCCGGTTCCCGGGCCGGAAGTCGTACCCGTGGACGACACCGTCCACCACGACCATCCCATTGATCATGTCAACTCCGTTCTCCTGTCGACGGGAGCGCGACGAGGTGGTGGACGGGCGCGGCCGCTCGTCGGGGCGTTGCGCGGTATGTGATCGCGGCCACCAGCGGCCCGAGAATGTACACAACATAGGTGCGCAGCCCGGAGCGGTCAAGACTGTCTCGTGGTCAGTGAGATCGGCCGGCACATGCCGCCAGCAGCGTCTTCACCTGGTAGTTTTCCCGATTTTCTCGACACGCCGGGTCGAATGAGACCCGGCGGCGAGCACGGCAGCCGCCGCCTCGCGGAGAATCCTTGACAGTGATTGCATACATTGCTTGACTCTCTCGCCATGACAGAGCAGGCAGCGACAGTCCCTCGTCCCGGGGACGTCGAGCGCCGCCGGCCTCGGCGGCTCGACCCCGTTCTGGTACGAGGGCTACACCTGACCATGTCCGTGTCTGCCCCGCAGGCGGCCGTCCGGCGGAGCACGGTTCTCCCCGTGCTCCGCGGCCACGGCGCCACCCTCGCCCTGGCCGCGCTCTGGGTCGCGCTGGTGCTGGCCACGCCGTGAAGTCGCCGGCCTTCCTGTCCCACCAGACCGTCATCGCGGTGGCCTTCAACATGGCGTTCATCGGCGTCCTGGTCGTCGGCGTCAGCCTGGTGATGCTCAGCGGTGCCGAGTTCGACCTGTCCGTCGGCGTGACCGCTGTGGCCGCCGCGCTGATCGCCGCCCAGCTGCTGACCGACGGCGCGCCGTTCGCCGTGGTGCTGGTGGCGGTGCTGGTGTTCGGCACGCTCATCGGCATCGTGAACGCGGCGCTGATCGTGCGCGGCCTGCGGCCGGACCGGATCCAGGCCGGCGCGCTGGTGTCCTGCGGGCTGGTCGCCGGCCTCGCCGGGCTGGTCCTCGCGTCCCAGGGCGACATCGTCCGGTCCACGCTGACCCCGGGTACCGAGTTCCGGGTGATCTCGATCCTGCTGCTCGGCGGGATGGCGCTCACCGGCCGCCGGGGCAGTGGCGCTGTTCGTGCTGACCAGCACCGCCGCGGCGGTCGCCGGGTGCGTCCAGGTGATGCGCACCGGCGCCTCGGCCGTCACCCTCGGCGAGGGCACCGAACTGTACGTCTACGGCGCGCTGCTGATCGCCGGGTTCCGGCTCGCCGGCGGCGGGCACGGGAGCCCGATGACCGCGTTCCTCAGCCTGCTCTCGCTGAGCATCGTGCTGAACATCTTCCGGCTGCGCGGCATGCCGCTGCCGCTGGGCGACATCCTGCTCGGCGTCACGCTGCTCGGCGCGGTGTCGCTCGGCTGGATCCGCCAGCGCACCCAGCGGCACTCCCCCGAGCCGGAACCCGAACCGGAGGCCCGCCCGCACGCCGTGCCGGCCTGACCTCCGCCCGCACCAACGAGACGACCGACGAGAGAACAGGGACGACATGAACGACTATGCCCGCGGCCCGTTGTCCGGCTTGCGCGTGATCGAAGCCGGGGTCCTGCTGGCCGGGCCGTTCTGCGGCCAGATCCTCGGCGACCTGGGCGCCGACGTGATCAAAGTGGAGGAGCCGGGGCGGGGCGACCCGATGCGCGAATGGGGACGCGAGCGGCCGTACGGCAAGTCGCTGTGGTTCCCGGTGCTCGGCCGCAACAAGCGCTCGGTCACCCTCAACCTGCGCGTTCCGGAGGGGCAGGAGGTGCTGCGCCGGCTCGCCGCCGAGGCCGACGTCCTGGTGGAGAACTTCCGGCCCGGCACGCTGGAGCGCTGGGGCGTCGGCCCGGACGTGCTGTGGGACATCAACCCGCGGCTGGTGATCGTGCGGGTGTCCGCGTACGGGCAGTCCGGGCCGTACGCCGAACGCGCCGGGTACGGCTCGATCGGCGAGGCGATGGGCGGCATCCGCTACACCACAGGCGATCCCGATTCGCTGCCCAGCCGGGTCGGCATCAGCATCGGCGACTCGCTGGCCGGCACGTTCGCCGCTGTGGGCGCGATGGGCGCGCTGCGGGTGGCCGAGGCGACCGGCCGGGGCCAGATCGTCGACAGCGCCATCTACGAGTCGGTGCTCGCGCTGATGGAGTCGCTGGTGCCGGAGTACGCGATCGGCGGCTACATCAGGGAACGCACCGGCTCGATCCTGCCGAACATCGCGCCGAGCAACGTCTACGTCGCCTCCGACGGCGGCATGGTGGTTATCGCGGCGAACCAGGACACCGTGTTCCGCCGGCTGGCCGAGGCGATGGCGCAGCCGGAACTGGCCGCCGACCCGCGGTTCGCCGGGCACACCGACCGCGGCCGGCACCAGCACGAGCTGGACGAGCTGATCGCCAAGTGGTGCGCCGGGTACGCCGGGGACGAGCTGCTGGAGCTGCTGCACCGCCACGGTGTGCCGGCCGGGCGGATCTACACCGCCAAGGAGATGCTCACCGACCCGCACTTCGCCGCCCGGGAGGCGATCGTCCGGCTGGAGCATCCGGACCTCGGCGAGTTCCCGATGCAGAACGTCGTGCCGAAGCTGACCGCGACGCCCGGCGGCATCCGCCGCGTCGGGCCCGAGCTGGGCGAGCACACCGACGAGGTGCTCCGCGACGTCGCCGGACTCGACGGCGACGAGATCTCCCGCCTGCGCGCCGCGGGCGTCGTCTGAGCCCACCCCACCCACCACCACGGAAGGAACCCCTCATGGACAACTTCACCAAGACGTCGGTCACGATCGGCGCCGCGCAGCGGATCCTCGCCGCCGCGATCGCCAAGGCCGAGCAGATCGCGCTGCCGTGCGTCATCGCCGTCGTCGACGAGAGCGGCGTGTTGAAGGCGTTCGCCCGGATGGACGGCGCGGCGCTGCTGTCGGTGCAGGTCGCGCAGGACAAGGCGTACACGGCGGCGGGCTTCGGCATGCCCACCGACGGCTGGTACGACTTCATCAAGGACGACGCGCCGCTGGCCACCGGCGCGACCACGGGCATCGACCGGCTGGTGGTGTTCGGCGGCGGCTACCCGATCACCGCCGACGGCGCGGTGATCGGCGGCATCGGGGTCAGCGGCGGGCACTACACGCAGGACATGGAGGTCGCGCGCGCCGGGCTGGACGCCGTCGCGTGACCCGGCCGCCGGCACGGGGCCCGGGCTCCCCGGCCATCGGTCCCGTGCCGGCGCCCGCCCGGCCCGCCCCGGCTGGTCCCGCCGGGGCGGAACGGCCGGGGCGCGCCGGCGCGACCGGCTCACGCGACGCCGGCCAGCCAGGACTCGTAGTCGAGCGCGGCGGTCAGCTCCGGCCGGTCCCGGCCGCGCAGCGCGCGTGCCAGCGCCGACGCCGGGCCCGCGCCGATCGTGGCGACCCGTGCGGCGAGCGCGGCCCCGGCGTCCGGGTCGGCCGACACCGACCCGATCAGGCCGTGCCGCAACGCCTCGTCGGCGTCGAGCGTGGCGCCGGTCCAGGCCAGGTGTGCCAGCACGCCGGTGCCGGCGACACCGGCGAGCAGCCGTCCGGCGCCGCCGGCCAGGAACGCCGCCGGCGAGCCGGTGCCGAACGTCGCGGTGGGCGCGGCGACGCGCAGGTCCGCGGCGAGGGCCAAGCCGAGCCCGAGGCCGCGTACCGCGCCGTCGACGTGGACGATCACCGGGCCGGGTGCGGCGTGCACCCGCAGCACGAGTTCGTGCAACTGCCCGCTGACCACCGGCTGGGTGAGGTCGTCGGGCTCGTGCCGCCAGGCGTCGCCCTCGACGCGGATCAGCAGCGGCTCCCCCGGCGTACGGGCGTGGCGCTTGAGCGCGTCGAGCAGGGCGGCCCGGGCGGCCGGGCCGAGCCGTTCGCCCGCGCCCGGGTCGGCGGCCTCGTGTACCTGCGTCACGTGTCTCTCCTATCGGCCGGTGAAGCGGGCCGGACGCTTCTCCAGGAACGCGTCGATGCCCTCGATGTGGTCGTCGGTGGACAGCAGCGTCAGCAGCAGCGAACGCTCGTGGGCGAGGCCGGCGGTCAGGCCGACCTCCTCGGCGGTACGCAGCGCCTGCTTGCCGAGGCGGGCCGCGACCGGGCTGCGGGCGGCGATCGAGGCGGCCAGCGCGATCCCCGCCTCGACCACCCGTTCGGCGGGCACCACCTGGCCGACCAGGCCCATCCGCTGCGCGGTCCAGGCGTCCACCAGCCGGCCGCCCAGCACCAGCTCGGCGGCCCGGAACCGGCCGGCGACACGGGCCCAGCGCTGGGTGCCGCCCGCGCCGGGGATGATGCCGAGGTTGATCTCCGGCTGGCCGAACACGGCGGAGTCGGCCGCGACCACCGCGTCACACGTCATGGCCAGCTCGCACCCGCCGCCCAGGACGTATCCGGCGACCGCGGCGACGGCCGGCTTGCCGAAGCGGGCGAACCGGTTCCAGCACTCCACCCGCTCGGAGAGCAGGTAATCGGCCGGGGACGTGCGGCGCAGCTCGCGGATGTCCGCGCCGGAGGCGAACAGTCGCGGGCCGCCGGTCAGCACCAGCACCCGTACCGCCGGGTCGGCCTCGGCCCGGTCCATCGCGGCGGCGAGCGCGCGCAGGACGTCGGCGCTGAGGGCGTTGCGTGTCTGCGGCCGGTCGATGGTGGCGACCGCCACCGCGTCGTGTACCGCGTAACCGACGGGTTCCACGGATCACCTCCCTGTCGTCCGCACCAGGCGAACATACTCTTCGGTATGTCGTCAAGATCTTCGCGGACGGCTTGGCAAGCGCACGACACAAGGGAAAACAGCATCCGGGAAGCGCTTGACACACTTCCAGCGCACCGCCTAGACATCTTGACATACGCAACGGTATGGCGTGCGGCGCAACGACCGGCCCGCGCCGGAGAACCGGGAGGCACCACGTGTCCGTGATCTGGGAGCCACGCCTGGACGACGAGGGCCGCCACTGGCGCGACCTCGCCCGGGACGTGGCGGCGCGCCACTTCGCGCCGCTGGCCGAGGAACTCGACAGGGAGCAGCGCTACCCGTGGGAGAGCGTGCGGGTGCTCGTCGAGGAAGGGCTGGCCGGGCTGCTCGTGGAACGCGAGCACGGCGGGCGGGGCGCGTCGTTCGTGACCGCCTGCGCGGTCATCGAGGAGGTCTCCCGCGCCTGCCCGTCGACCGGCGCGATCCTCACCGCGTACGCGCTCGGCGCCACCCCGCTGGTGCTGGCCGGCACCCCCGAGCAGCGCGAGCGCTACCTGGGTGGCCTGGCCCGGGGCGAGGCGATCAGCTTCGCGCTGACCGAGGAGGGCGCCGGCAGCGACGCCGCCCGGATCCGCACCACAGCCGAGCGCGAGGGCGCGGGCTGGCGGCTGCGCGGCGAGAAGATCTACATCGGAAACGGCGGCGCGTCGCGCTACTACGTGGTCTTCGCGCTCACCGACCCGCAGGCCGGCACCCGCGGCATCACCGCGTTCCTGGTGGACAAGGACGCCGACGGCGTGGTCATCGACAGGTACGAGGACAAGATGGGCATCCGCGGGACGCTCACCAGCAACCTCAAGCTGGACACCTGGGTGCCCGACGGCGACGTGCTCGGCGACCTGAACCGGGGCATGCGGCTGGCCATGCAGACGTTGTCCGCCGGGCGGATCAGCGTCGCCGCCCAGTCGCTCGGCGTCGCCCTGGCCGGCTTCGACGTCGCGTCGCGGGAGGCGGCCCGGCGGGAGACGTTCGGCCGGCCGATCATCGACAACCAGGGCATCTCGTTCCCGCTGGCGGACGTCGCCACCGGCATCACCGCCGCCCGGATGATCACCTTCGAGGCCGCCCGCACCCATCAGGAGGGCGGCGACGTCGGCATCCTCGGCGCGATGGCCAAGCTGTACGCCAGCGAGGTCGCGCACCGGGCGGTCGACACGGCCGTGCAGGTGTTCGGCGGCGACGGCTTCTGCAAGCCCTGCCCCGCCGAGCGGCTCTACCGGGACCAGCGGATCCTGGAGATCTACGAGGGCACCTCGGAGATCCAGCGGCTGGTGCTGGGCCGGGCGATCAAGGCGTCGGTGGCGGCATGAGCGCGTCCTGGCGGCTGAACGTCGACTGGCCCGCGTCCGGCCCGACCCGGGTGTTCGACCTGGCGCAGCAGATGTACACCGGCATCCCGCACCACCCGAACCACCCGCCGTACAGCTTCACGCTGACCAAGCGGCACGGCGAGATCATGTACCCGGACGGCGTCTCCGCCGCCGCCGAGATGATCACCACGGGCGGGCACGTGGGCACCCACGTCGACGGGCTCGCCCACGTCTCCCGGCTCGGCAAGGTGTACGGCGGGGTGGACGTGACCGCGAGCCAGTCGTACGCCGACGGGGTGCCGGACGTGTCGGTGCACGAGCTGCCGCCGATGCTGGCGCCCGGTCACCTGGTGGACGCGACAGTCGCGCTCGGCCGGCCGCTGACACCCGCCGACGGCGTCGGCGCGGAGCTGTTCGAGCGCTGGTTCGCCGACCGGCCCCGCCCCCGCCCCGGCGCCGTGGTGCTGGTGCGTACCGGCTGGGACGAGAAGTGGACGGACAACGCCGCGTACCTCGGTGTCGCCACCGGCGCACCCGGCGTGGACGTCAGCGGCGCGCGCTGGCTCACCGACCACGGCGTGGTGGCTGCAGGCGCGGACACCATCGCGTTCGAGCACATGCCCAGCCCCGCGCTGGCGGTGCACTGCCACCTGCTCGTCGACCACGGCGTGCCGATCATGGAGGCGATGAACCTCGCGCCGCTGGCCGCCGAGGAGGTCTGGGACTTCTTCTTCATCGCCGCCCCGCTGTCCATCCGGGGCGGCACCGGGTCACCGATCCGCCCGCTCGCCGTCGTACCCGACACCACCGCACCGGAGACCACCGCATGACCGCCGACGACGAGACCGCTGCGCGCCCGGCCGCCCCCGGCCGGCGGGACATCCTGGAGGCCGCCGCCACCGCGTTCACCCGCAACGGGTACGCGGCCACCACCATCGACGACATCGCCCGCGAGATGGGCGCCACGAAGGGCCGGGTCTACCACTACTACCGGGCCAAGGCGGACGTCTTCCTGGACATCGTCACCACCGGCATGCAGGAGCTGATCGACGGAATCGAGCCGATCGCCGGCAACGGCGGCCTCGACCCGGCCACCCGGCTCTGGCGGATGGCGCACCACCACGCCGGGCTGATGATGACCCGCAACTCGTTCCAGCGGGTGGCGATGCGCGCGGTCGAGATGCGCCGTCTCGGCGAGGCCCCGGCCCAGCAGCAGGCGCTGGAGACCGTGATCGCCATGCGCGACCGGTACGAGCAGATCTTCGCCGACGTCATCGACGAGGGCCGGAAGGCCGGGGTGTTCCGCGAGGTGGACAGCCGGCTGGCCACCAAGCCGCTGCTCGGCGCGCTGAACTGGATCAGCCTCTGGTACGACCCGCAGCGCGGCGACTACAACACCCGCCAGCGGCTCGCCGACGAGTACGCCGACTTCATCGTCGGCGGGCTGCGCCGGAGCCCGCGATGACCGGGCCGTTCTCCGAACGCCACTGGCACGAGGCCGAGACGTGGCCGCGCGAGCGGCTGGCCGCGTACCAGCTCACCCGCCTGAAGGCGCAACTGTCCTACGTGTACGCCGCCAGCGACTTCTACCGCACCCGGTGGGACGCGCTCGGCTTCCACCCGGGCGACGTCCGGGAACTGGCCGACCTGCGCCGCCTGCCGCTGGTCGGCAAGGCCGACTACGTGGCCGACCTGGCCGCCCACCCGCCGTGGGGCAGCGCCGTCGCCGCGCCGGTCGCGGACCGCCGCCGCGTGCACTTCTCCTCCGGCACCACCTCGAACCCGACTCCGGTGCTGTGGACCGCGCACGACCTGGACCGCTGGGCCGACCTGTACGCGCGGGCCGCGTACAGCCAGGGCGTGCGGGACACCGACGTGTACCAGTGCCTGTTCAGCTACGCCTGGTTCGTCGGCGGGCTCGGCGCGACAGCCGGCTACCAGCGCATCGGCGTGACGCTGCTGCCCGCCGGGTCCGGCGACACCCAGCGTCAGATCGACACGATCTTCCGGTACGGCACCACAGCCGTCGGCGGGACGCCGTCGTTCATGCTGCACCTGGCCGAGACCGCGGAACGCGCCGGCACGCCGCTGCGCGACTCGCCGGTGCGGCGGATCCAGGTCGGCGGCGAACCCGGCGCCGGGGTGCCGGCCACCCGCGCGCACATCGAGCAGCGCTGGGGCGCCAAGTGCTTCGACGGGTACGGCAGCCTGGAGTTCCAGCCGATCGCCTGGGAGTGCGAGGAACAGGCCGGCGGCCACCTGGCCGAGGACTTCGCGTACGCCGAGGTGCTCGACCCGTACACCCACGAGCCGGTGCCCGACGGCGCACCCGGCCTGCTGGTGCTCACCCACCTGGACAAGCGGGCGAGCCCGCTGGTGCGGTGGGCCACCGGCGACGTGGTGGTCCGCGACAGCACCGCCTGCCCGTGCGGGCGCACGCTCGCCCGGCTGCCGGGCGGCGTCGTCGGCCGGGCCGACGACATGCTCGTGGTACGCGGGGTGAACCTGTTCCCGTCCGCCGTCGAGCAGGTCGTCCGGGCCACGCCCGGCGCCTGCGGCGAATACCTCATCGTCCTCGACGAGGACGTCACCGACCCGGTGACCGGCTACCTCACCGGCATCAAGCTGCGCGTCGAGGTGACCGGCGACGGCCAGCGGGTGGCCCGCGAGCTGGCGCACGCCGTGCGCGCCGAGCTGACGGTGCGCGCGGTGGTGGAGACCGTTCCCGAGGGCACGCTGCCGCGCAGCACCCACAAGAGCAAGCGCGTCGTACGCGCCGACCGGAAGGTTCCGTGATGGACAGGCAAGCGTTCCTGGTCGGCGCCGTGCGTACCCCGCACGGCCGGTACGGCGGCGCGCTGCGCGACGTGCGGGTGGTGCGTCTGGGCGGGCTGGCCGGCGCCGAGGCGCTGGAGCGGGCCGGGGTGCCCGCCGAGGCGGTGGACGAGACGGTGGTCGCCAACTGCCGCCAGGCGGGCAACGGCCCGAACCCGGGACGGCAGATCTCGCTGGCGGCGGGCGTGCCGGTGCCGACGCCCGCGCAGACCATCAACATGGCCTGCGCCTCCGGCCTCAAGGCGGTGCAGCTCGCGCACCGGTCGGTGCGGTCCGGCGAGGCCGACGTGGCACTGGCGGTGGCCGCGGAGAGCATGAGCACGATGCCGTACCTGGCGCCGTACACGCTGCGCTGGGACGGTGTGCGCCGCGGCGACGTCCTGCTCCAGGACGGCTGGCGCGACGGCGGCACCGACCCGATCTGCGGCCTGAGCATGGGCGAGACCGCGGAGAAGGTCGCCCGCGAGTTCGGCGTGTCCCGCGCCGACCAGGACGCCTGGTCGGCGCGCAGCCACCAGCGGCTGGCCCGGGCCTGGGAGTCCGGCGCGATGGCGCAGGAGGTCCTGCCGCTGGACGAGCTGGACCGCGACGAGACGGTACGCCCCGACACCACACCGGAACGGCTCGCCCGGCTGCGCCCGTCGTTCACCGACGGCGGCACGGTCACCGCGGGCAACGCCAGCCAGATGGCCGACGGCGCCGCCGCGGTCGTGGTGGCCGGCGGCGAGGCGGTACGGCGGTACGGGCTGACCCCGCTGGGCCGGATCGTCGGGTTCGCGGCCGTCGGCGTGGACCCGACGATGATGGGCGTCGGACCGGCCGAGGCCATTCCGCTGGCCCTGCACCGGGCCGGGCTGACCGCCGCCGACGTGGACCTGTTCGAGATCAACGAGGCGTTCGGCGCGCAGATCGTGCAGAACGTGCGCGCGCTGGGCCTGGACGAGGAGCGGGTGAACGTCAACGGCGGCGGGATCGCCCTCGGCCACCCGACCGGACAGAGCGGCGCCCGGCTGATCGTCTCGCTGCTGCACGAGCTGGCCCGCCGCGACGGCCGGTACGGCGTGGCGAGCCTGTGCGTCGGCGGCGGACAGGGCATCGCCGCCGTGATCGAGCGGGTGACCCGGTGATCGCCGTCGTGGTCGGCCTGGGCCCGATGGGCCGGGGCATCGCGCAGGTCCTCGCCGGGGCGGGGCACACCGTCCGGGTCGTCGACGCCACCGCCGAGCTGGGCCGCGCCGGCCTGGAGCGGATCCGCGCCGACGGCGCCACCGGCGACCTCGGCGCCGCCGCCGACGTCGAGACCGCGCTCGCCGGCGCGGACGTGCTGATCGAGGCGATCGTGGAGGACATGGCCGCCAAGCGCGACCTGCTCGCCCGGGTCGCCGCCGCGGGCGGGCCGGACCTGCTCGTCGCCTCCAACACCTCGTCGCTGAGCGTCAACGAGATGGGCCGCGCGTTCGGCGCCCCGGAACGCCTGCTCGGGCTGCACTTCTTCAACCCGCCCACCCGGATGCGCCTGGTGGAGGTGATCGTCGGTGCGGCCACCGGCGAGGCGACGGTGCGGCGGGCGCTGGCGCTCGTGGAGTCGCTCGGCAAGACCGCTGTGGTGTGCCGGGACTCGCCGAACTTCATCGTCAACCGGGTCTGCCGGCCGCTGTACTACGAGGCGCAGCTCCTCCTCGCGCAGGGCGTCGAGGCGGCGGTGGTGGACGCGGTCGCCCGGGGCGCGCTCGGGCACCCGATGGGTCCGCTGCAACTGCTCGACTTCACCGGGCTGCACACGCACCTGGCCTCGTCGGAGACCGCGCTGCGCGAGTTCGGCGACCCCCGCTACCGGCCCATCCCCCAGGTGCGTGGCCTGGTCCGGGCCGGCCTGACCGGCAAGGCCGCCGGCCGCGGCTTCTACGACTACGCCGTCGAGCCGCCGCGCGACGCCAACGCCCGGGTGGTCCGGCGGCCCGGGGCGCCGAACGGTCCGGCGGCCCGCGTGGTGAGCCTCGGCGCGCCGACCCCGCAGCGGGTGGCGGAGCTGACCCGGCTGGCGGCCCGGCAGAACGTGGTGCTGGACAGCTCCGACGCCGGCTGGGCCGAGGTGCTGCCCGCCGACGTCGGCTGGATCCGGCTGCACCGGCGCGCCGACGACGCCGTGTTCGCCGAGGTGGTCGAGGACCCGGTCGCGGGCGTCGCCGTCCCCGGCTTCGTCAACCGGCTGCTGGACCACCTCGGCGCGTCGTCGGTGCGGGTGCCGGCGCTGCCCGGCCTGGTCGGCGATCGGCTCGCCCACTGCCTGGTGAACGAGGCGGCCACTGTGGTCGAGGAGGGCACCGCCACCGCCGACGACGTGGACGTGGCATTGCGCCTGGCGATGAACCATCCGCGCGGCCCGTTCGAGACGCTGCGGGCCGCCGGGGCGGGGACCGTGTACGAGGCCCTGCGGTCGATGGCCGACGCGTTCGGCGACCCCCGCTACCGGCCGGCGCAACTGCTGCGGCGGCAGGCGATCGGTGAGGCGAGGGCCGCCCGGTGACGCCGGGGGACGACACCGGCGTGGCCGTGCTGCGCGCGGGTGTGCTCGCCGGGCGGCACGCGGTGGTCACCGGCGCCGGCAGCGGCATCGGCCGGGCGGTCGCGATACGCCTGGCCGAGCTGGGCGCCCACGTCACCGGGCTGGGCCGGCACGCCGACACGCTCGCCGCCACCGGCGAGGCGATCACCGGCGAGGCGATCACCGGCGAGGCGGCCACCGGGGGCGGCCGCTACACGTACGCGGTCTGCGACGTCCGCGACCACGACCGCGCCGCAGCCACCCTCGCCGAGGCAGGCGAGGCGCACGGCATCGACCTGCTGGTGAACAACGCCGGCGGGCAGTTCTTCGCCCCGGCCACGCGGATCTCGGCGGGCGGCTGGGCCGCAGTCGTCGACCTGAACCTCACCAGCGTCTTCCACCTGACCACCGCCGCGTACCCGTACCTGCGGCGCACCCGCGGCGCGGTGGTGAACATGTCGCTGTCAGGGGTGGAACGCGGCGGGCAGGGCATGGCGCACGCCGTCGCGGCCCGCGCCGGCGTGCTCGGGCTGACCCGCACGCTGGCCCTGGAGTGGGCCGCCGACGGTATCCGGCTCAACTGCCTCGGACCGGGCACGGTGCACACCGCCGCGCTCGACGCCGAGGCCGACCGGCACGTCCGGGACAACCTGGTGGACCGGGCCACGCCGCTGCGCCGCCCGACCCGCGCCGAGGAGGTCGCCGAGCTGGTGGCGTTCCTGGCCGGCCCGGCCGCCGCCATGATGACCGGCCAGCTCATCCAGCTCGACGGCGGCGCACACCTGGGACCGGGGCTGCACATGCTGGCGGAGGCGTACCGGTGAGCCGCGCCCTCGCCGACGTCGTGGCCGAGCACGTACGCCCCGGACGGCGGGTCTACCTGGGCAACTTCGGCGCGCAACTGTTCGCCGTGGGCCACGAGATGATCCGGCAGCGGATCCGGGACGTGGACGTGGTGATCGCCTCCGGCGGGCTGCTGATGGACCAGTTGCTCGGCGCCGGGGTGCTGCGCTCGGCCACGTACGGCCACTGCTGGAGCCCGGTCGGCCCGGCGCCCGCCTGGAACTTCCGGCGCGCCACGCAGGACGGCGACACCCGCGTCACGCTGCACGAGCTGAGCCTCGGGCTGCTCACCGCAGCACTCACCGCGGGCGCCTGGCGGGTGCCGTTCATGCCGGTGCCGGACCTGCCCGGCACCGGCTACCTGGACGAGGACTGGAGCCGGGGGCGGCTGTCCTCGGTGGACTCGGCGTTCGGGCCGGCCCGGGTGGTCCGCGCCGAGCGGCCCGACGTGGCGTTCGTCCACGTGGACCTGGCCGACGCCGACGGCAACGGGGTGATCCGCGGCCCGCTCGGTGAGGTGCTCGTGGCCGCCCAGGCGGCCCGGCGCACCGTGCTCGTCGCCGAGCAGGTCACCGACGCCGAGACGGTACGCGCCGCCGGGATCAGCATCCCCGGGCTGCTCGTCGACGCGGTGGTCGAGTCCCCCGGCGCGGTACACCCCGACGGCGCGGTCGGCCGGTACCCGCGTGACGTCGAGGCGTACCAGCGGTATGCCCGCCGCTCGGCCACCGCCGACGGCTTCCGGCGGTGGCTGGCCGAGGAGGTGCTGTGACCACAGCGGACTTCCTGGTCCGGGCGGCGCGGGAGTTCCGGCGCGGCGGCTGGGTGTTCACCGGCTTCCACTGGCCGGTGCTCGCCGGCCAGTGCGCGTACGCGCTGCCCGGCGAACCGTTCAGCCAGGTCTTCGAGGCCGGCGCCAGCGCGCACCGGCCCGGCGCGGACGTGCCGACCAGCACCACCGACTACCCGGCGTACGCCGGCGGGTTCGGCTGGCTGGGCGGCACCGCCGACGTGCTCCTGGCGATGGGCCACCGGTTCGACCGGGTGGTGCTCGACGCCGGCAACGTCGACCTGCGCGGCCGGATCAACTCGTCGTACCTGGGCCCCCGGGAGCGGCCCACGGTGCGGCTGCCCGGCGGCGGGGGCGCCGCCGACATCGCGGCGGCGGCACGGGAACTGGTGCTGCTGCACGGCGCACGGGATCCACGCCGGATCGTGCGCGCGGTCGAGCACGTGACCGCCGCGCCCGCCCCGGACGCGCTGGTGCGGCTGCACACCCGGTGGGGCGTGGTGCGGCTCGGCGCCGATCCGCGGCTGGAGGAGGTCACCGCGGACGGCGAGGTGCTGCGTGCCCACCTGACCGCGCTCGGCGTACCCGTCGACGGCGCGGCGCCCCGGCCGCCGGTCGCCGCGGCCGAACGCGCCGCGGCCGTGGGCGTGCTGCGGCGCGCCGCCGTACGGGGCTACTCAGTGGCGAAGGGAACGGACAGAGGATGACTGACGACGATCTCGGTGAGCTGCGCCGGCAGGTACGGAAGCTGGTCGGTGAGTGGCGTGACGGCGACCGGTTCCGGCCGGTGTGCGACGCGTGGCTGCGCTCGTACGACACGGAGTTCAGCCGCGCGCTGGCGGACCGGGGCTGGATCGGCCTGACCTGGCCGCGCGAGTACGGCGGGCAGGCCCGCTCGAACCGGGCCCGGCTGGTGGTCACCGAGGAACTGTTGCGCGCCGGGGCGCCGGTGGCCGCGCACTGGATCGCGGACCGGCAGATCGGCCCGGCCGTCCTGCGGTACGGCTCCCCCGCGCTGCGCGAGCGGTACCTGCCGGCGATCGCCGCCGGTGCGGTGACGTTCTGCCTCGGCATGAGCGAGACCGAGTCCGGCAGCGACCTCGCCTCGGTGCGCACCACCGCCCGCCCGGACGGCGACGGCTGGCGGCTCACCGGCGGCAAGATCTGGACCAGTCACGCCCACCGGTCCACGCACGCGTACGTGCTGTGCCGCACCGGCACCGGCGGCGACCGGCACGAGGGCCTGACCGAGCTGATCGTGGACATGTCCGCGCCCGGCGTCACCGTCCGGCCGATCGTCGATCTGCGCGGCGAGCACCACTTCAACGAGGTCGTCTTCGACGACGTGCGGGTGCCCGGCGACCATGTTCTGGGCACCGCCGGCAACGGCTGGACGCAGGTCACCGAGCAGTTGTCCTTCGAGCGCGGCGGGATGGAGCGGGTGCTCAGCACGTACCCGCTGCTGGCCGCCACCGTCGACGCGTGCGCCGCGCGGCGGGACGCGGACGCCGCGCTGGGCGAGGCGCTGGCCCGGCTGGCCGGGCTGCGCGGCCTGGCCTGGCGCATCGCCGGTGAGCTGGACGCCGGGCAGGCCCCGGTGCACGCCGCGGCGGTGCTGAAGGACCTGGGCACCGAGTTCGAGGCCGACGTCAACGAGATCGCCCGTACCGTGCTCGACGTCGAGCCTGACCCCGACGGCGACGGACCGGCCGGGCTGCTCGCCCAGGGGCTGCTGGCCGCGCCGGGTTTCTCGATCCGCGGCGGCACCACCGAGGTGCTGCGCACCATCATCGCCAAGGGCGCCGCCCGCGCGCCCCGGCGCGGCGGCGACGAGCTGCGGGAGCTGACCGACGACGTGCTCGGCGGTCACGGCGGCGACCCGGACGGCCTGCCCACGCTCTGGTCCACAGTGCACGGGCTGGGCTGGACCGGGGTGTCGGTGCCGGAGGACGCGGGCGGCTCGGGCGGCACGCTCGCCGACCTGGCCGCGCTCGTGCGCGGGCTGGGTCGCCACGGTGTCTCCCTGCCGCTGGCCGGGACCGTGCTGGCCGCCCGGCAGCTCGCCGCCGCCGGTCGCGGCCTGCCCGAGGGCGTCGCCACCGTGGTCGCCGGCGACGGGCTCGCGGTGGCCGGCGGGCGGCTGCGCGGCACGGCTGCCCGCGTGCCGTGGGCCGCCGCCGCGCGGACACTGCTGGTGTACGCGGGCGACGAGGCGTTCGTGGTGCCCGCCGACCACCCCGGCGTGCGGGTCACGCCCGGCCGCAACCTGGCCGCCGAGCCGCGCGACGACGTCGTGTTCGACGTGCCGGTCACCGGCGACATGCGGCTCACCGGCGTCGGGCCCGCCGGGGCGGTACGCGCCGAGGCGGCGTTGCTGACCGCCGCCGCGCTCACCGGCGCGCTGGAGACGGCTGTGGAGCACACCCGGCAGCACGTGACGACGCGGGAGCAGTTCGGCCGGCCGCTGCTGGCGTTCCAGGCGGTCGGGCAGACCCTGGCCCGGATGACCGCGCACACGCTGCTCGCCGGCACCGCGCTGGACGCCGCGCTGGCCGGGCCGGACCCGCTGCGGGTCGCCGCCGCGCGGGTGCTCACCGGCCGGGCCGCGACGATCGTGGCGCGCGGCGCGCACCAGCTGCACGGGGCGATGGGCGTCACCCGTGAGCACCCGCTGCACCTGTCCACCCGCAGGCTCTGGTCCTGGCGGGACGAGAACGGCACCCAGCAGTTCTGGGCCGCCACGCTCGGTGCGGCGCTGGTGCCGCGCGGCAGCGCGGGCGTCTGGTCCTGGCTGACCGATCAGGAGGCTGAGTCATGAGCAAAGTGGAACTGCACAACGCGGACGGGCGCTGGACGCTCACGCTGAACGACCCGGACCGGCGCAACGCCATCGACGCGGAGATGCGCGACGCGCTCGGCGACGCGATCGCCGAGGTGGCCGCCGACCGGCACGCCCGCACGCTCGTGGTCACCGGCGCGGGCACGGCGTTCTGCGCCGGCGCCGACCTGCCCGCCATGTTCGGCGAACCAGGCCGCGGCGTCGCGGAGATCCGCGCCGACCTGCACCGCATCTACGACAGCTTCCTGCGGGTACGGGCGCTGCCGATCCCGACGATCGCCGCGGTGCAGGGACCGGCGGTGGGCGCCGGGCTGAACCTGGCGCTCGCGTGCGACACCCGGATCGTCGGGCCGAAGGCGAAGCTGATCGCCTCGTTCACGAAGCTCGGCCTGCACCCCGGCGGAGGCTGCACCTGGTTCCTCACCCGGGCGCTCGGCCCGGAACGCGCCCTGCAACTGCTGCTCGACGGCGGGAGCGTGGACGGCCCCGAGGCGGTACGCGTCGGGCTCGCCGCGACGCTCGCCGACGACCCGCTGGCGGCCGCGCACGATCGGGCCGAACGGTGGGCGGCGCTGGACCCGGCGCTGGCCCGGGACATCAAGACATCGGTACGCACCGCGGAGACGGCCGGTTTCGCGGCCGCCCTGGAGTTCGAGTCGTGGGCCCAGGCGTCCTCGGCGACCGGGCCGGCGATCCAGGAGGCGGTGGCCGCGTTCCGCAGGTGACCCGTCCGCCGCGGGACCGGGCGGGGCGCCGCTGTGCGCCCCGCCCGGCGGCGTCACGCCGCCGCTCCGGTCAGACCACGGCGGGCTGTGCCTCGGTGGCCATGACGAGCGCGCCGAGCAGCGCGGCGTCCTGCGCGAAGTCCGACAGCACGATCTCCGGCGGGTACGGCAGCGTGTGGGTGAGCCGCTCGGTCAGCAGCTCCCGCACCAGGTCGTTGCCGGCGACGCTGCCGACCAGCACGATCCGCTGCGGGTCGAGCAGCAGGCAGCACGTGACCAGCTGGCGGGCCAGTTCGTCGACGCGCAGGCGGAGCTGCTCCCGTACCGGGCCGGGCTGCTCCGCCGCCGCGCACAGGCCGGCGGCCCGGCCGTCCACGCCGAGGCGCTGCGCCAGCTCGTCCAGGGCCCGGCCGGAGAACGTCGCCTCCAGCATCGGTTCCAGGCGGGGCGGCCAGCTGAGGTCGGTCAGTCCGTAGGCGATCTCGCCGGCCGCGCCGTGGCGGCCCGGCAGCACCTCGCCGTTGACCGTCACCGCGGCGGCCACCCCGGTCCCGAGCCCGACGACGAGGCCCGGATCGGCGTCGCGCAGGGCCCCGAGCCGCAGCTCGGCGTAGGCGGCCGCCTTCAGGTCGTTCGTCACCCGCACGTGCGCCAGGTTGAGGTGGGCGCGGACCGCCTCGCCCAGCCGCAACTGCTCCCAGCCGGGCACGTTCGGCGCCAGTTCGATGCCGTCGTCGTGGACGACGCCGGGCGAGGCGATGCCGGCCGCGACGATCGTGCCGCCGGTCTGCTCGGCGAGTTCGCACGCCCGGTCCAGCGCCCGGGTGAGGGCCTGCTGCGCGCCCCGCTCGGCGATCGTGGGCAGGCGCTCGGAGACGAGCAGCCGGCCGTCGGTGTCGCCCACGCCGATCGCCATCTTGGTGCCGCCGAAGTCGATGCCGAGCAGGCGCGGATTTGCCGGTCGTTCCATGGTGATGTCAGATCGCCCTTCGGGCCGTCGGTCCAGATCACGTGGTCGCCGCGACACGACGTCCGCGACCACGGCCAGCTGCGGCTGCCGCCCCGTCACAGGCCTACCCTCGCCGCGACCGCCTCGGCGAGAGCCGCGTCGGCACGGGTCAGCCGCTCGCGCAACGCCTGCGCCCGCTCCTGCACCGCGTCGAGCATTGTAGACAGTCGTCCGACCTGGTCCCGGACGGCCGCCTCGCCGGGACCGTCGGCCTGGGCGCGGCGCAGCACGAGTTCCGGGCGGACCGCGGCGGCCAGCAGGTCCCGTACCGCGGCGTCGTCGAGCGCCAGACCGAGGTCGGCGGCGGTGGACCGGACCAGATCCTCGGTCCAGGTCGCCGGGGCGCCGCCGCGGACCAGCCGGCCGAGCAGCGAGTGGGCGCCGCGGAACGGCACGCCGTGGCGGGCCAGCGCGTCGGCTGCCGCGGTGGTGGTGGCGCCGGAGGCGACGATCTCCTCGCCGGACGGCGGGCGCTGCGGGTCCAGCTTCTCGATCAGGCCACCGAGCAGCGAGAAGAACCGGTACGCCCGGTCGTCGCCGTCCCAGAGCCGGGACTGCACGTCGGTGGTGGCGTTGTTCGAGTCCTCCCACCAGGCGGCGCCGACGTTGTTGAGCACGCTCGCCGCGTCGGCAGCGGCGGCGCCGGCCATCGAGACGAGGTGTTCCAGCACCACCGGGTTGCGCTTCTGCGGCATGATGCTGCTGCCCTGGGTGAACTCGCCGGGCGTGACCACCCAGCCCCAGCTCAGCCAGTCCATCAGGGTGCGGGCCAGCCGGGCGCCGGTGGCGAGCGCCTGCGCGTTGAGCGTGGCGACCCGGACCAGGTGGTCGGCGCCGGCCACCGCCTCGTACGAGTTAACGATGAGCTGGTCGAAGCCGAGCAGGTCGGCCAGCCGGCGGGGCGAGATGTCCAGGTCGGTGCCGGCGAAGGCGCAGGAGCCCAGCGGCGAGCGGTTCATCTCGTCCAGCAGGCCGGCGTACGCGGCGGCCTCGCCGGCGAGCGCCTCGGCGTAGCCGGCGAAGACGTGCCCGATGCTGGTCGGCTGGGCCGGGCGGCGGTGCGTGTAGCCGGTGATCACCACGTCGGCGTGCCGGTCCGCGCGGTCCAGCACGGTACGGCCGGTCGCCAGCAGCGCGTCGAGCACCTGGAGCAGCTGGTCGCGCAGCACCATCCGGAAGACGCCGGCGTCGAGGTCGTTGCGGCTACGCGCGAGCTGCACGCTCAGCTGCGACACCTCGATGCCGGCCGCGGCGGCGAGGCGCTTCTCCAGCGTGTAGTAGACGTCCTCGACGCTGCCGTCGTACTCCAGTTCCTCCGGCCGGTCCGCGGCGAGGGCGACCAGGCCGCGCAGCATCGTCGCGGCGGCGTCGTCGGAGATCAGCCCCTGCTCGGCGAGCATGACGACGTGGGCCTTGCTGGCCGTGACCATCGCCGGGTAGAGGTGGGCGACGTGGTGGTCGAACACGACGCGGAGGTGGTGCTGTTGGTAGACGGTCAGTGACGGGCTCATGGAGGCCTCCCGAGGTGGTGCGTGGTCCTGGGGCGTAACTGTCATCCGGCCGGCTGGTCCGGCCGGTCGGCGCCGGGCGGTCCCGGCAGCGGCGCGGCGAGCCACGCCCCGACCAGCTCGCGCAGGCGGGTGCCGGCGGTGGCGCGGATCCGGCCGCCGGCCTCCTCGCCTGCCAGCGAGACGTGGCCCGACCAGCCCTGCCAGGGGTCGGGGCGCGACTCCACCAGCACGTACGGGTACGGGGTGGGCAGCTTCGGCTTGGGCGGCAGGTCCGGCGCCGCGTCCAGGCGTACCGCGGCCGGGTCGAAGCCGAGCACGGCGGAACTCTCGTACGCGCCGCCGTGCCCCCGGGCGGGCAGCTCACCGAACATCTCGGTGGTCTCGTCCGGGCCGACCAGCTGGAACCAGTTCACCAGCATCATGCTGGCCCGGTGCCGCCCGGACACCCACTCCATCGCCGCGCGGACGGTGGACATGTTGGCGTCGTGCCCGTTGACCACGAGCACCCGGGTGAAGCCCGCCTCGACGATGCCGGCGAGCACGTCGGCGAGGTAGCCGACGGCGATCTCCGGCCGCAGCGCCACAGTGCCCGGCCACGGCCGGGTCTGGCCCGGGCAGGCGGCGTACGGCGTGGCCGGGAACAGCACCGCCCGGGCGGACCCGGTGGCCAGTTCCCCGGCGAAGCCCTCGGCCAGGATCAGGTCGGTACCGATCGGCAGGTGCGGACCGTGCCACTCGACCGCGCCGACCGGCAGCACCGCCAGGTCGGCCGCCTCGGTCACGGCGGCGAACGCGTGCCCGGGTACCCGGGTGACCGGAAGCAGCCCTCCCCCGGTCCGCCACCGCTCG
Organism: Micromonospora globosa; assembly: GCF_000717585.1. Lineage (NCBI taxonomy): Bacteria > Bacillati > Actinomycetota > Actinomycetes > Micromonosporales > Micromonosporaceae > Micromonospora > Micromonospora globosa. The sequence continues at coordinate 321,648 of NZ_JNZR01000001.1, read as the reverse complement.
ATCAGTTCGTCCACTGCTCGGCCCTCCGGGTCGCGGTGCGGCTGCTCTCCAGCCGTCCGGAGAACCACATCACCACGAAGATGAGCAGCACCTGGAGCATGCCGTAGGCGGCCGCGGTGCCCAGCTCGAAGCTGTACATGCGGTTGTTGATGGCGACCGAGATCGGGACCGTCGACGAGGTGTAGATGAGCACCGAGGCGACGAACTCGCCGACGCCGTGCACGAACGCCAGCAGCGCGCCGGCCAGCACACCGGGCAGCATCAGCCGCACGGTGATCGTGTAGAACGCGCGCAGCCAGGAGGCGCCCAGGTTACGCGCGGCGTCCTCCAGCGACGGGTCGATCAGGGCCAGCGTCGCGGAGCTGGACCGGAACACGATCGGCAGGAACCGCACGAAGTAGGCCAGCGGCAGGATCCAGAACGTGCCGACCAGCACCTGCCCGAAGCTGAACGCGTTGCCGGTGCTGAACGCCGAGATCAGGTTGATCGCCACGACCGTGCCGGGCAGTGCCCAGGCGATCATCACGGCCACGTCGAGCAGGCCGCGCCCGACGAACTTCAGCCGCCGCACCGCGTACGCGATCAGCACGCCGATCACCACACAGCCCACGACCGCGATGAGGCTCATCTGCACCGAGTTGAGGATCGGCTGGAACGCCTTGGGGTCGGTGAAGATGGTGACGAAGTTCTCGAACGTGTACGTCGGCGGCAGCACCTCGGTGGTCCAGGACCGGTCCTCGGAGAACGCGACGAGCGCGATCGCGCCGACCGGGGCGAGCAGGACCAGCGTGGCCAGCACCGAGGCGAGCGGCGCGAGCCAGCGGCCGACCGGGTTGGTGATCTCCCGCCGGACCGCCGAGACGCCCTTGGACTGCGACTGGTAGTTGCGCCGCCCCTCGTACCAGCGCATGCCCAGCAGGAAGATGATCGAGACGATGCCGAGCACGGATGCGTACGCCGAGGCCATCGGCAGGTCGCCGTTGGTGCGGTTGATGTAGATCTGCATCGTCATGGTCTGACTGACGTTGAACAGCAGTGGCGCGGTGTAGGACGCCAGCGACGTCATGAAGACCAGCAGCGACGCCGAGATCAGCGCCGGGGTGAGCATCGGCAGCAGGACGGTGCGCCACACGCGTACCCGGCCCGCGCCGAGGTTGTACGCCGCCTCCTCGACCGACGGGTCCATCCCGGCCAGCGCCGCGGAGGCGGCCAGGAAGAAGAACGGGTACATGGTGAACGTGTGCACCACCAGCACACCGGCGATCCCGTCGAAGGCCAGGACCGGCTTCTCGGTGCCGAGCAGCGCCTGAAGGCCGCGCGGCACGATGCCGATGTTGCTGTAGAGCAGCTGGAAGGACACGGCGCCGATCAGCGGCGGCAGGGCCGCCGGCACCAGGATGAACGCCTCGATGAGCCGCCGGCCGCGGAAGTGGAACCGCTTGAGCAGGAACGCCATCGCCACGCCGACGACGCCGCAGAGCAGCACGCTCGCGGCCGAGATGAACAGCGAGGTGAACAGCGACTCGCGGGCCACCCCGGAGGAGGAGAGGAACTGGAGGTAGTTGTCGGTGCCGTTGGCGCTGACGCTCTCCCGGAAGGTGGCGAACATCGGCTGGACGACGAAGCCCCACAGCACCAGGACCAGCGGCAGCACCAGCAGGTAGGGGAACCATCGGGAGTTCGCCCCGCCGGCCAGGCGCCGGCCGAGGGCCGCCGCCCAGCCGGGGGCGGTCGGGGTCGCAGCGGTCACGGCTTGACCACCCAGAGCCGCTCGGGTGCGAGCCGCAGGCCCACGACGTCGCCGAGCCCGATGCCGGCGGGCGCGTCGACCAGTGCGGCCATCACCTCGTCACCGTCGACGTCGACTGTGACGTGGGTGGCCATGCCGGTGAACTCGACGTGGCTGACCCGGCCGCGCATGGCCGCGGTGTCGTCGTCGCCGCCGAGCGCGATGTGCTCGGGGCGGGCGGAGACCAGTGCGGTGTCACCCTCGGTGAGCCCGTGTCCGGCGGGAGCGCCTACCTCGATCGTGGCGCCGCCGGGCAGGCGTACCTGGACGCGCTGCTCCGCCGCGCCGGTCACCGGCAGGCTCAGCACGTTGCTGCGTCCGATGAACCGGGCCACGAACGCGTTCGCGGGCTGGTAGTAGACCTCGTGCGGGGTGCCGACCTGCTGGACCCGGCCGGACTCCATGACGGCGATCCGGTCCGACATCGCCATCGCCTCGGCCTGGTCGTGCGTGACGTAGATCGAGGTGGTGCCGCTCTCCCGCTGGATCCGCCGGATCTCGGCACGCGTCTCCTCGCGCAGCTTCGCGTCGAGGTTCGACAGCGGTTCGTCGAGCAGCATGGTGCGGGGACGGATCACCAGGGCCCGCGCCAGCGCGACGCGCTGCTGCTGGCCGCCGGAGAGCGCGTCGATGCGCCGGTCGCCGTAGCCGGCGAGGTGCACCTGTTCGAGCGCCTCGGTGACCCGCCGGGCCTGCTCGGCGCGGGAGACCCGGCGGACCTTGAGCCCGTACGCGACGTTCTGCGCCACCGTCATGTGCGGGAACAGCGCGTAGTTCTGGAACACCATGCCGGTGTCCCGCTTGTTCGGCGTCCAGTGGGTGACGTCGTCGTCGCCGAAGTGGATGTGACCGGACGTCGGGAAGTAGAAGCCGGCCACCATGCGCAGCGTCGTCGTCTTGCCGCAGCCGCTCGGCCCGAGCAGCGTGAAGAACTCGCCGGCTCCGATGGTGACGGTGACGTCATCGACCGCCGCGGAGTCGCTCGACTTGGCGAAGCGCTTACTGACCGCCGTCAGTCGGACATCGATCATTTCGTGGGTCCTTCCAGGACGAAGCCGGGCCGTGCCGGAGCACGGCCCGGTTCCGAGCGTCTTAGCCCTTGCCCTTGATCTGGGCGTTCCAGTGGGTGATCCAGGCGGTCTCGTTCTTGCCGATCACGTTCCAGTCGACGTTCATCGGCTTGAGGTCGAGCTTGGTCAGCCACTCGGGCTTCTCGGCGATGTCGACAGCGGGGATCTGGAAGTAGTCCTTGGCCAGGCTGGCCCGCAGCGAGTCGTCGAACAGGAACTCGAGGAACTTCTTCGCGCCCTCGCTGTTGCCGCCCTTGACCGCGGCCACGCCGTCGACGAGCACCGGCGCGCCGGAGACCGGCATGACGTAGCCGAACGGCATCTTCTCGTTGGCCTGGAGCAGGATGTCCTGGAGGTTCCAGGCGCTCACCACGCCCTGCTCACGCGACATCTTCAGGTAGAGGTCGCTGGGGTTGGCCGCGTACTCGACGGTGTTGGCGTCGAGCTTGCGCAGCCAGTCGTAGCCGGGCTGCGGGTTGGACCCGTCGGCCGTGAAGCGCTGGATCATCGAGGCGTAAATCGAGCGCATGGTGCCGGAGGCGGCCACGTCCCGGATGATGATCTTGTCTTTCCACTTCGGGTCGACCAGGTCGTCCCAGTCCTTCGGCGCGGTCTCCGGGGTCAGCGCCTTGTTGTTGTACATGATGACCTCGGGCAGCAGGATCTCGCCGAACCAGCGGCCCTCGGCGTCCTTGTACCGCGCGTCGATCTTCGAGGCGAACGACGGCTGCCAGGACTCCAGCAGGCCCTCGGACGCGCCGGCGGCGAGGCCCTGCTGGGTGCCGCCCCACCAGACCGACGCCTGCGGGTTGGCCTTCTCGGCGCGGACCCGCTCCAGCACCTCCTGGGCGCCCATGTTGAGCACCTCGACCTTGCCCTTGTACTCGGGGTTCTTGGTCGTGAACTGCTCGACGACGTAGTCGGTGACCGACTTGTCGCGGGCACTGTAGATGACGACCTTCTCGGCCGACGCGGAGCCGGAGGAGCCGGTGTCCTTGTCGTCGTCGCTGCTGCCGCACGCGCTGACGGCCAGCAGCGCGCTGAACGCGACGGCCAGGGCCAAACGACGTTTCATTGGTACCTCCATTTTGCGGGGGAACTATCGGGAGCGGGGAAAGACGGTGTGCGATCCCGACCCGGGGCGCCGGCGGGTTCGCCGGTTCCCCGGGACGGGGTCGAAGGTCCGCGGATCGCGCCCGGACCGGGGCGCGCCGCATCGCGCCGCGACCGGTCGTCCGGGATACGGACGCGGTCGCCGCGACGGTGACGGTGACGGTGGGGTGGGTGTCGGGGTCGGGGGCGTCGGGGTCGTCGGGGGCCGGGGTCAGGTGGTGGTCAGGGAAGCGAGGGTCGGGGCACCGCGGCCGAGAGCGCGTAGCTGATGGCTCCGTGCAGCACGGCCTGGTCGCCGAGGGTGGCCCGGCGTACCTCGGTGGGAGCCGGGGTCCGGGCGGAGACGAGGGTCTGTAGCTGGTCGAGGGCCGCGTCGTCGAGTTCCGCCGCGGCGCCGCTGAGCAGCACCAGCCCCGGATCGACGACGCAGGCGCAGGAGAGGATGAGCCCGGCCCAGGCGCCGAGGACCTCGTCGAGGTACTCGCGGGCGGGCGCCGAGGTCGCGGCGAGCCCGCTCAGCTCCCGTACCGGTGACTCGGGCCGGCGGCCCGGGTTGAGCGCGACGACCCGCTCCGCGATGGCGTTGACCGACCACCGGGCCTCGAACTCGCCGACGCCGCTGTAGCGGCGCTCGGTCGCGCCGCCGAGCGGCAGGAAGCCGACCTCGCCGGCGGCTCCGCTGGCGCCGCGGCGGACCTTGCCGTCGAGCACGAGGCCGGCGCCGATGCCGTCGGCCACGTGGATCAGCAACAGGTTCGCCACGTCCGCGCCGGCGCCGGCCACGCACTCGCCGGCGGCCATGAGGTTGACGTCGTTGTCGACGACCACGGGTACGCCGAGCCGCCGTTGCACGGATTCGCCGATCGGCCACGCCTCGACCAGTCCGACCGACGGCGCGAGGCGTACCGCACCGTTGCTGGACACGCCGGGCACCGCGATGGCGACGCCGCGGAGCGAGGGCAGGTTGTCGCCGACCAGGTCGAGGACGAACTCGCAGACGGTCTCCACCACGTTCGCGCCGAGCCGCGCGACGCGGTGCGCGATGACCGCGCCCTCACTGTCGGCGATCTCGCAGCTGATCCGGGGCGGCTCCAGCGACACCGCCGCGACGAGCTCGGCGCGGGGGTTGAACTCGAGCATCTCCCGGGGCCGGCCGGTGGTGGGCGCGCCGGGACCGCGTTCGATGAGGTAACCCTCGGCGACGAGTTCCCGCACGAGCGCGGTCACGGTGGCCGCCGAGAGGCCGGTCATCTCGGCCAGATCCACGCGGGACAGCCGCCGGGCCTGCCGGGCGGCCAAGATCACCGAGAGACGCTTGATCTCACGGGACCGCTCACGGCTGACCGGACTGGTCGGGGCTTTGTCAGACACACTTTCTTCCTAGTGAGAAAAAATTCTGGCGTCAAGTAACGAGATGATCTCGGTCCGCCGACCAGGGAAAATTCTGCGGCCGACAAGCCGGTCGCGCCGGGGCCAGCCCGACATGTCGCGCAAAACCGAGCCCTGTGGTCCACATTGGGGTGCCAAACCTGGACAAAGACTGCCCGCACGTCACGGCCGACCTCCGAGTGATCGCCCTGAGCAGGGGCGATCGTTTATTCGGATAAGGAAGAAAGTCGTCCGGAGCTATTGACGACGCCTTCGCAAGATCCCTAGGTTACGGCCCGAAGGCCTTCCGGTGGACCGACGTCGCCACCGTGCGTACCGCTCACGCCGTGACGGTGCGCGAGCACCACCATCCCGTTGTCGAGCACCACGACCCCCGAGGACCTCACGGTCCTCTGTGGACAGCTGTCTGCAACACGGCCCGGCACGAGCCACCGTGTCAGCCGGCCCGTGCCGGGCCGACCGTCCCCAGCCGCAGCACTCTCGCTTCGAGACGAAGAGGTATGCCCATGAGATGGCGCACCAGCGCGGCGATCGCCATGTGCGGTCTGCTGTCGTTGGGCCTGGCCACTCCGGCCCAGGCCAACCCCCAGCAAGCATCACCGAAGCCCCAGGCCAAGAAGTCCGACAAGCCGGTCGACCTGGACATCATGTTCATCGGCGCCCACCCGGACGACGAGGCCGGCCAGCTCGGCATGCTCGGATACTGGAACGAGTATCACGGCATGAAGGCCGGCGTCATCACCACCACCCGCGGCGAGGGCGGCGGCAACGCCACCGGTCTCGAGGAGGGCCCGGAGCTCGGCATCCTGCGGGAGGCCGAGGAGCGCAAGGCCGTCGGCTGGGCCGGCGTCGAGCACATCTACAACCTGGACGCGCTGGACTTCTGGTACACCGCCAGCGCTCCCCTGACCGAGGAGGTCTGGGGCCACCAGGAGACGCTGTCCCGGATCGTGCGGGTCCTGCGGACCACCAAGCCCGAGGTCATCCTCACGATGAACCCCTCGGCCACGCAGGGCAACCACGGCAACCACCAGAAGGCGGCCATGCTGGCCGTGGAGGCCTTCTACGCGGCTGCCGACCCGAAGGCGTTCCCGGAGCAGATCAAGAAGGAGGGCCTCCAGCCCTGGCGGGCCTCCCGCATCTTCCAGACCGGCGGCAGCGGCACCACCGGCACCAACGGCCCCGCCTGCGAGACCACCTTCACGCCGGCCGAGGCCAGCAACGTCGTCTTCGGCACCTGGCAGGGCTACGAGTCGGCGCGCCACGACGGCAACCGGTGGAACACGGTCCAGACCTGGGCCCGCCGGGAGTACGTGTCGCAGGGCTGGGGCAACAGCTCCTTCCCGACGACCGACCCCGACGCCATCGGCTGCAACCGGCTGACGCTGATCGACACCCGCACCCCGTACCCGGACCCGAACGTGGGCGCCGGCACCGGTGCGCTCCAGGGCGCCACCCTGCGCGCCCAGGGCGGCCTGCCGCTGGGCACCGAGGTCCACGTGCGTCCGCACACCTGGGAGGCCGTCGCGGGCCAGCCCATCAAGGTGGACACCGTCCTGTACGCCGAGAAGGCCGTCCCGGGGGCCAAGGTCACCCTGAACGTGCCGGCCGGCTGGACGGTCACCGGCAACGGCAACGTGGGCACGCTGACCCCGCGTAAGGAGGTCGTGAAGACCTTCACGGTCACCCCGCCCGCGCAGGTCGAGGTGGGCACCCGCTTCAAGATCGACGCCACGCTGACCAGCAAGAAGGACGGCAGCGGCACCAGCAGCGCCCGGGTTCAGGGCACCGCGCCGGTGCGCGGCACCCTGGAGCCGCTGGAGGAGATCGCCGACTTCCGCGCGTGGACCGTGCGGAACAAGACCCAGCAGCTCGACGCGCTCATCGAGTCCCTGCTGAACATCCCCAGCGGCGGCACCCGCAGCGTCAAGGTCAACCTGACCAACCACGGCACCCGGGTCGAGTCCGGCGCGGTCAAGCTGAACGTCCCCGCCGGTTTCTCGGTGGCCGAGCAGCAGGTGCCGTACAGCGGGCTCCGGCCGGGCGCCAGCACCTCGGTGACGTTCACAGTCACCAACACCGACACGTCGCTGCCGACGGCCAACCGGGCGCCGGACAACGGCGCCTACCGGGTGCAGATCGAGACCAGCTACACCGGCGGCAGCGCGAACGAGCCCGGTGCGTTCAACCTGGTCCCGGTCACCACGATCCCGAAGGCCGCCAGCGCGCCGACCGTCGACGGACACGCCCACGACAACGAGTACACCGGCGAGGTCATCGACATCTCCACCCGCTGGGAGGGCACCGCCGCCCCGGCGTCGGACATCTCCGGCACCGCCCAGCTGACCCACACCGACGACGCCCTGTACGCCGTCTTCACCATCACCGACGACGTGCTCGGCACCGTCCTGCCGCCGGAGGACTGCAAGCGTCCGCGGCGTAACGACAACATCGAGTTCGGCATCGACCCGCGTGGCAACTCGGCGAACACCTCCACGGTGTTCAACATGGCGCTCTTCCCGGCCACGAAGGACCCGGCCAACGGGAACCCGCCGTGCTTCGCCCGGGAGCGGGACAACCACCAGGGCGGCCCGGAGACCGCGCCGGGCGTGGAGATCGCCTCCGTGGTGACCAGCAGCCCCTACACGGGTTACCGGATCGAGGTCAAGATCCCGTTCAGCGTGCTGCCGGACGCCGTCGACCCGAACCGCATGGGCCTGAACATCCTGGTCAACGACTCGGACACGCAGGACCTGTCCGCGCAGACCCGGGTCGGCTGGTCGACCTGGAGCGGCGTACGGGCCGACCCGTGGCGCTGGGGCAACGCGACGCTGCCGGCCCTGGCGGCGAAGCCGTCGGCGCCGAAGGCTCCGATCATGCCGGACACCGCGGCGCAGAGCGTGGACTCGCCGCAGACCCTCCTGCAGTCCGTCTCGGACGGGGTGGCGCCGGGAGGTTACGCCAAGCTGCCGGACGGCACCGTGAAGATCAAGAAGGTCACCCGCACCGCGAGCAAGGTGTCCGTCCAGCTCCAGGTGAAGAAGGCGGGCACCGCCCGCGCCTTCCTCTGGGACGGCACCCGGGTCGTGGCGGAGACCACCGCCGCTCTGCGCAAGGACGGCACGCTCGTCCTGCCGCTGAGCGGGTCGCTCCCGGCCGGCACGTCGCTGCTCGTCTCGTACGAGCACGGCGGCGCCACCACCGCTCTGGCGAAGAAGATCTGCTGAGCGGACGTTGATCGCGTCGACCTGACGCACACGATGGGCCGGGCCGGCCGGCCCGGCCCATCGTGCCGTCCGCGTCACCCGGGTCGTGCCCCGCTCAGCGGGCCGGTGCCGGGACCGGTGGTGGCGGGTGACACCTCAGCCGGCCGGCGCCACCAGCGGCGCGACGCCAGCGCGGCCAGCCCGGCGCCGGCGGTGTTGAGCAGAACGTCGTCCACGGAGGAGACGCGGTCCAGCCGCAGGACGTACTGCGCGACCTCGACCAGGACCGAGCAGCCGGCCGCGAGCGCCAGGATCCGCGGCACCGACGCCAGCGCCGCGAACCGCAGCGGGCCGAGGAACCCGAGCGCCGCGAACACCAGCAGGTTGCCGACGATCTGGACCGTCACCGTCAGCGGCCCGCTCGCGAGGACGGTGAGCAGGTCCCGAAGCGGCACCAGGCTCACCCGGCCGGGAACCACGCCGGCCCCGTCCCCCGGCAGCATGATCATCCAGACCCACGGCACGGTCCCGTAGACGATGCCCACCTCGGCCAGCGACCTCCGCCACGCCGGCCCCGCCCCGCCGCGCCGTCGGGCCAGAACCCACACCGCGAGCGCAGCCGCCGGCAACGCGGCCACGGTGAGGAGCACGACCCCGTTGACCGTGCCGAACCAGCCGTGCCATCCCTCGATCACGCCGCCTCCACCCGTCCCGCCCCGGATCCGCCGCGCCCGCACCGGGCCCGTGCGGTCCGCTCAGGGTGCCACGCCCGCGCCGACAGGTGACCCCGGCCCGGACATCGCGTATGCGGAGCCCGCGCTTCCTGCCACCGGATTCGCATTCCGCCGCCCGGCCGGTCCCGAATCCCTGCCGATCCGCTGATTTCCCAGCCGATATTTCGGCGCGACCCGAAGGGCGCGGCCGTTCCGTCCTCACCGGCGTTCCGCGCTCGCCCATTCCACCACCGAGGCGCAGCCTCCGTCCGGGGCGACAGTGGCGTTCCCGCAGATGAACCCTGGTCGGACGGGCGGAAATTGCACGCCGGCATTCGCCGTACCGGTGGGTGAAGAAAGACTCGCCTAACCAAGGTTAGCCTTATCTTCGTCGTTCGGTATTCGGTGTGGAAACGGCTCCTTCCGGCGGCCAACCCCGCATTCCGTTGTTAAGGTGAGCATGATCCTCACTGACGGCCGACGGGTTTGAGGACCGGCCGCACGGCAAATACCAGATGGCATTCGAGCACCACGAGGCCGGCCGTTCGCTTCCGCCGGCCCGCATGACTTGGAGGCACCATGAAGACCCTGTTGCAGTCTCCGCCGGTACGTGAATGCGCCGCCACCGCGTGCAGCTTCAACGACAACGGCTGCCACGCTCCCGCGATCACCGTGGCGGCGTCCGCCGACGCGGCCTCCTGCGCGACGTTCGTCGAGTCGTCGCTCAGCGGCGGGATCGCGGAGGTCACCGGCGCGGTGGGCGCGTGCGCGCGGGCCGATTGCGTGTTCAACACCAACCTGGCCTGCACCGCCGAGTCGATCACCGTCGGTCCGGGCGCCACTGTCAGCGACTGCCTCACCTACCAGCCCGCCTGACAGAACCGGACACCACGCTCGTACGGGTCACGACGGTCACCGTCGTGACCCGTACGGCATGCGCGGCGCCCGACCCGCCGTTGCAGAGGTAAGCCTTACCTACTACCGTCTGACCTGGGCCGACTTCACCCCTTCCCGGCCGAGGAGACAGACATGGCGTTGCACCCCGCCGGGCGTCCGGCCCCGCCGGCCGGCGTCGTCCCGGCCGCAGGGTCGTCGGCGGGCGGTACGGGCACCTCCTCCACGCCCCGCGACGCCGTCGCCGCCCGGTGCGTGCTGACCGCTGCCTCCTCGCTGCGGCTCACGCTCGGCGACACCACCGCCGACCTCCTCTCCGCCCACGCCGTCCTCCCCGACGGCACGATCGTCCTGGCGGTCGACGCGATGAGCCGCACCGGCGGCATGCTGGTCGCCGCGCGCGGCCACAGCGGCGCGGTACGCCTCGACGTGACCCACCTAGCCCCGGTCGCCGTGCGCTCCCGGGTGCGGTCCCGGCTGCGGATCCTCGGCACGGCCCGCCGGTTCGACCCGGCCGTCCTCGACGCCTGCGACCCGGCCACCGTGATGTCGCTGCTCGACCTGCCCCCGGTGGCGCTGTGGGCCGTCGAGCCGGACGAGGTCGTCCTCGACCGGGCCGCCGATCCCGTCGCGGTGGACCTCGGCGCGTATCGCGCGGCCCGGCCGGATCCGATCGCCGTCGACGAGGCCGCCCACCTCGCGCACCTGACGCGCTGCCACCGCGACGTCCTCGACCGGCTCGGCACGCTCGTCGACCCCACAGTCACAGCCGGTTCGGCGCGCGTCGTCCCGGTCGCGCTCGACGCCGAGGGCATCGTGCTGCGGGCGGAGCGGCCGGACGGTCACGCCGACACCCGGTTGTCCTTCGCCCGCCCGGTCACCGCCGGTTCCGGCCTGGCCGAGGCGCTGCGCACGCTGCTCGCCTAGCCTGTCGCGCCGATCTTGGAAGCCGGACGACGGCGGCGACGACGCGGCCCGCCCGGTGGAGGGTTGCGCGTCCGGCGAGCCTCACTTCCTCCGGACACCCTGGCCTGGCATCTGCCTGATCGGTGACTTGCACGCTGATTAGACAGATGTCAACCTAGGGACATGTCGAAGCAGCAGGCGCCGATCCCACTCGTCGACCTCAGCGCCGACGCGCCGTGCTGCCCCCCGCTGGCGCAGCGCCGGGTTCCCGCCGAGACGGCCGCGGTGCTCGCGCCCGCGTTCAAGGCCCTCGGCGATCCGGTGCGGCTGCAGCTGATGTCGATGATCGCCTCCGCCGAAGGCGGCGAGGTGTGCGTGTGCGACCTGACGCCGGCGTTCGACCTGACCGGGCCGACGATCTCCCACCATCTCAAGACGTTACGCGAGGCGGGCCTGGTGGACGCCGAGCGGCGGGGCACCTGGGTCTACTACCGCGCGCGGCCGCAGATCCTGCGCCGGCTCGCCGGCCTGCTGTCGATCGAGCCGACCGCCGCGACGCAGCGGTAGGCCGCCGTACCGCACGGCGCCCTGTGCTTCCGCCCAGCGATCCGGCCGATGCCGGCTTGACGGCTCCGAGGTTACTCAGCAACAATTGAGTCAATGGAAACTGAGCTTACTTCTCTGGCCGAGCGCGCCCGGATCCACGCCGCGCTGGGCGATCCGGCCCGCCTGGCCATCGTGGACGCGCTCACCCTGGGCGACGCCTCCCCCGGGGAGATCGCCCACGCCCTCGACATGCCGACGAACCTGGTCGCCCACCACGTCAAGGTCCTCACCGACGCGGGCCTCGTCGTCCGGGGCCGGTCGGAGGGCGATCGGCGGCGCACCTACCTGCGACTCCAGCCGGCCGCCCTCTCCGCTCTCGCGCCGCCACCGCTGGCGGATGTGCATCGGGTCGTCTTCGTATGCACCCACAACTCCGCCCGCTCGCAGCTGGCCGCGGCGCTGTGGAGGCGACGCACCGACGGCGACGCCGCGTCCGCCGGCACCAGACCGGCGCCGCGGGTCCATCCCCGCGCGGTCGCAGTGGCCCACCGCCACGCACTCGACCTCGACCCGACCGGCACCGCACACGTCGACGACGTCGTCCGAGACGACGACCTGATCGTCGCCGTCTGCGACAACGCCCACGAGGAGCTCACCGGGCCGATCCGCCCCCGCCTGCACTGGTCCGTGCCGGACCCGGTCCGCGTCGACACCGACGAGGCGTTCGAGGCGGCCTACGCCGACCTCGCCGACCGCGTCGACCGCCTCGCCCCCGCCGCCACGTCGGGAGACACCCGATGACCGGCACCAGCGCCCGCATCCACCAGGAGATCGGGGTACGCGCCGGCACCGACAACCCACGGGAGTGCCCATGAGCACCGCCACCAGAGCCGACCACGCCCCACCGGTGGTGGCACGCCTGTCGCGCCTCGACCGGTTCCTGCCGCTCTGGATCGGCCTGGCCATGGTCGCCGGTCTGCTGCTCGGCCGGATCGTTCCCGGCCTGGACGACGCTCTCGACGCCGTCGAGGTCGGTGGCATCTCCCTGCCCATCGCTCTCGGCCTGCTGATCATGATGTATCCGGTACTGGCCAAGGTCCGCTACGACCGCCTCGACACCGTCACCGGTGACCGGCGTCTCCTGGTCTCGTCGCTGGTCCTCAACTGGATCGTCGGTCCCGCCGTCATGTTCGCCCTGGCCTGGGTGTTCCTGGCCGACCAGCCGGAGTACCGCACCGGTCTGATCATCGTCGGCCTGGCCCGCTGCATCGCGATGGTCATCATCTGGAACGACCTGGCCTGCGGCGACCGGGAGGCGGCGGCGGTCCTCGTCGCCGTCAACTCGGTGTTCCAGGTCCTCGCCTTCGGCCTGCTCGGCTGGTTCTACCTGTCGGTGCTGCCGGGCTGGCTGGGCCTGGACGGCGCCGCGCTGGAGGTCTCCGGCTGGGACATCGCCGGCAACGTGCTCGTCTTCCTCGGCATCCCACTGCTCGCCGGCTACCTCTCCCGCCGCGTCGGCGAACGCGCCAAGGGTCGCGACTGGTACGAGCAGCGGTTCCTGCCCAGGGTCGGACCCGTCGCCCTGTACGGACTGCTGTTCACCATCGTCGTCCTGTTCGCCCTGCAGGGCGAGGCCATCACCGGCCGGCCGGCCGACGTGGCCCGCATCGCTCTGCCGCTGCTGGCCTACTTCGCCCTCATGTGGGCCGGCTCCTACCTGCTCGGCCGGGCCATCGGCCTGAACTACGAACGCACCACCACCCTGGCGTTCACCGCAGCGGGCAACAACTTCGAACTGGCCATCGCGGTCGCGATCGGCACCTTCGGGATCGCCTCCGGCCAGGCCCTGGCCGGCGTCGTCGGCCCGCTGATCGAGGTCCCGGTCCTCGTCGGCCTGGTCTACGTGTCGCTGTGGGCCCGCGCCCGCCTGTTCCCCACGCCGGGAGCCCGGCCATGAGATGCCTCGACTGCGCCGCGGCACGCCGCGCGGCAATCACCGGAATCATGGAGACCCGATGAGCGACAAGCCCAGCGTCCTGTTCGTCTGCGTGCACAACGCCGGCCGTTCCCAGATGGCCGCCGGCTGGCTGCGCCACCTCGCCGGCGACACCGTCGAGGTCCGCTCCGCCGGCAGCGCACCCGCCGAGACCGTCAACCCCGCCGCCGTACAGGCCATGGCCGAGGTCGGCATCGACATCACCGACCAGACCCCCAGGCTCCTCCGGTACGAGACGGCGGAGTCCTCGGACGTCATCGTCACCATGGGCTGCGGTGACGCCTGCCCCGTCTTCCCCGGCAAGCGGTACGAGGACTGGAAGCTCGAAGACCCCGCGGGCAAGGGCCTCGACGCGGTACGCCCCATCCGGGACGAGATCCGCACCCGGGTGGAACGACTGCTCGCCGAACTGCACCCCACCGCCTGACCGGATGATCCGGTCCTGGTTGCCCGGGCAGGTGGCCGCCATTGGTGCAACGATGCAAGCGTGGGAACTGCGAAAACTGCCACCCCTGCCATCTCGCCACTTGCCGGCGAGCCGATCAAGCGTGCCGATGCCGAGCGGCTCGCGGGAGTCCTGAAGGCGTTCGCCGACCCGGCCCGGCTGCGCCTGCTCAGCCTGATCCAGTCCGCTCCGGAGGGCGAGGCGTCAGTCAGCGACCTCACCGCGCCGCTCGGTCTCTCCCAGCCGACCGTCAGCCATCACCTCCGGATCCTCACCGAGGCCGGCCTGCTCGAGCGGGAGAAGCGGGGTGTGTGGGCGTACTACCGCCTGGTGCCGTCCGCGATCTCGGCGATCGCCGAGTCGTTGACCCCGCCTCGTAAACGGCCGACGAAGAAGGTCCGCTGAGCAGAGGACTGCCGGGCTGCCGCGCGCACCCCCCGGCCTGACCGGGTCGCGCCCCGGGGCGTCAGCCGGCCACCGGGAAGTTGGACCGGACGAGGCCGTCCGGGTCGTGGCGGCGCTTGACCGCCCGGAGCCGGGTCAGGACGGCGGGGGTGAACGCGTCGGCCACCGTCTCGTCCGGGTTGAGGAAGGTCACCGGCTTGCGCCCGCTGACCGGCAGGGCGGCGGCCAGGGCCCGCTGCCGCGCCGTGACCGCCGCCGGGTCGGTGGCGACGCCGAACAGGTAGAGCGCGTACGGCTCGGTGAGCGGGCCGTGCGGGCTGTCGGAGTACCGGGCGAGGGCGCCGCCCAGGTGCCGGAGCTGGACGCTCAGCAGCGGGGCGATCGGGTCGGCCAGCAGCGCCCCGGCCGCGTCGTCGTCGAGGCGGGTCAGCAGTTCGGCGCGGGAGATGCCGGGGCTGGGGGCGGTGGGTTCAGCCGTGATGCCGCCGAGTTCGGTGACCGGCATGATCCGCCTGCTGTCGGAAATCGGCGCGGGCAACCGGTCCAGCGGTGCGAGCAGGTCCCGCGCCCCGGTCCCGTCGCCGAGATAGGTGACGTCGAGGGCCACCATCGGGTCGGCGCCGGGGAGGTGCAGCAGGTCCATCCAGACGGTCAGCTCCTCGGGCGCGGTGGCGGTGATCCGCCGGAACGCCCGCAGCACGTCCGGCGCGTGCGCCGCCGCCCACATCATGCGTCCGCCGTACAGCTCCGGCGCGGGGTGCAGCGCGATTTCGAGCGCGGTGACGATCACGAAGTCTCCGCCACCGCCGCGCAGCGCCCAGAACAGGTCGGGGTCGGTCTCGGCGGTGACGCGCCGGTACCGCGCCTCGGCGTCCACGACGTCGAACGCGGTGACCGCGTCGGACACCCAGCCGTACGCGCGGCCGAACCAGCTCAGCCCGCCGCCGAGCGCCACCCCGGTCACGCTGACCACGGGGGAGCTGCCGGGCAGCCCGGTGAGCCCGTACGGCGCGGCGGCGGCCTGGAGCCGGCCGGACGGCACACCCGCGCCGACCCGGGCCCGGCGGGCAGCCGGGTCGATCTCCACGGTGTCCAGGCGGCCGGTCCGCAGCAGGATCGCGCCGTCGGCGCGGCCGGTGGCACCGTGCCCGTTGGGCTGCACGGCGATGCTCAGTCCGGCCGGGCGGGCGAACCGGACGAGCGCGGCGACGTCGTCCGCGTCGGCAGCCTCGACCACCGCCGCCGGTGACTGCGCGACGGCCAGGTTCCAGGCCCGGCCGGCCACCTCGAACCCCTCGTCCCCCGGCAGCAGGACCCGGCCCCGGACGGTGGAGCGCAGCGGGTGCGGGGCGTTCATGATCGTGTCCATGAGCCCACACTAGGGTCGGAAAAGACCCGGACTAGGGTGCATTCGCATGACGGATTCGTGGGCCAATCCGGCGCGACGGCTCGGCAGCGACCTGCATCTGGAACTGTCCGGCGCCCGCGGCCGCCGGTCCGCGCTCATCCGCGCGCTGCGCGACGCCGTCCGGGACGGGAGACTGGCCGCCGGCACCCTCCTGCCGCCGTACCGGTCCCTCGCCGCCGACCTCGGCCTGGCCCGCAACACCGTCGCCGCCGCGTACGCCGAACTGGTGGCCGAGGGATGGCTGGTCGCCCGGCAGGGCTCCGGGACGCGGGTGGCGCCGCGCACCGAGCCCGCCCGGGTCGCCCGCGTCCCGAGGCAGACGCCCGCGCGTCCGGCCCCGGCCGTGCACCACCTGCGGCAGGGGCAGCCGGATGCCGCCTCCTTCCCGCGCGCCGCGTGGCTGGCGTCCACGCGCCGCGCCCTGACCGCCGCGCCGAACGAGGCGTTCGGGCCGGGCGACCCGCGGGGCCGCCCGGAGCTGCGCCGGGCACTGGCCGGGTACCTGGCGCGGGCGCGGGGTGTCCGCACCACCCCGGACCGGATCGTGGTGTGTTCCGGTGTCGCGCACGCGCTGCGCCTGCTCTTCGGTGGCCGGGTTCTGCGCGGCCCGCTGGCGGTCGAGTCCTACGGCCTCGCGTTCCACCGCGCGATCCTGGCGGCGGCAGGCGTCCGTACCGTCCCGCTCACGCTCGACGCGGACGGCGCCCGCACCGGGGAGCTGACCGACCTCGCCGGGGTACGGGCGGCGCTGCTCACGCCCGCGCACCAGTTCCCCACCGGCGGGCCGCTGCATCCCCGGCGGCGCCTCGCCGCGCTGGGGTGGGCGGAGGGCCGGGACGGACTGGTGCTGGAGGACGACTACGACGGCGAGTTCCGGTACGACCGGGATCCGGTCGGCGCGGTGCAGGGCCTGGCCCCGGAGCGCGTGGTCTACCTGGGCTCGGTGAGCAAGAGTCTCTCCCCCGCGCTGCGTCTGGGCTGGATGGTGCTGCCCGAACGGCTCGTCGGCCCGGTGCTGGACGCCAAGGGTGAGCGGGAGGCGTGGGCGGGCGTGACGGACCAGCTCACCCTCGCCGACTTCCTCGACTCCGGCCGGTACGACCGGCACGTGCGCCGGATGCGGCAGCGGTACCGCGCCCGCCGCGACCGTCTCGTCGCCACGCTCGCCGCCCACGCCCCGCACGTCACGCCGACCGGCGTCGCCGCCGGGCTGCACGCCGTGCTGCGCCTGCCCGCGGGCACCGAGCGCCAGGTGGTCGAGGCCGCCGCCGCTCAGTCGATCGCGCTCGACGGGCTGGCCGGTTTCCGCCACCCGGACGCCACCATGCCCGCCCTCGACGGCCTCGTGGTCGGCTACGCCACGCCGCCCGAGCACGCGTACGCCGCCGCGCTGGAGGCGCTGTGCCGGATCCTTCCCCCGGACCCGCTCCCCCACCGGCCCGGCGGGCCGGCCCTTGAGGACCGCGGCCCGACCCGGTAGAAACGGCGGGGCCGACAGGA
Organism: Micromonospora globosa; assembly: GCF_000717585.1. NCBI lineage: Bacteria > Bacillati > Actinomycetota > Actinomycetes > Micromonosporales > Micromonosporaceae > Micromonospora > Micromonospora globosa. The sequence continues at coordinate 304,268 of NZ_JNZR01000001.1, read as the reverse complement.
GAATCAGCCATGACCGATACCGACGGACGGTTGTCCGCGACGCCGCGTACGACACTGCGTCGGATGAAGGAGAAGGGGCACCGCGACCGCGCCGCCCTGTTCGACGTGCTCCGGGCCGCCTTCGTCTGCCATCTGGGCGTGCTGGTCGACGGCGGCCCGATGGTGGTGCCGACCGTCTACGGCTTCGACGACCGGCACCTCTACCTGCACGGCTCGGTGGCCAGCCGGAGCCTCACCACCGACGCCGAGGTCTGCGTCACGGTCACAGTGGTCGACGGCCTGGTCCTGGCGCGCTCGGTGTTCGAGCACGGGATCAACTACCGCAGCGCGATGGTCTACGGCCGGCCCCGGTGGGTGACCGACGCCGAGGAGAAGCTGTACGGCCTGCGGCTGCTGACCGAGCACGTGGCCCCCGGCCAGTGGGACCACGCCCGCCGCCCGAACCGGCGGGAGCTGGCGGCCACCGCGCTGCTGGCGCTTCCGCTGGCCGAGGCGTCGGTCAAGACGCGCAGCGGCCCGCCGGACGACGGCGACGGCCCGGACGCCGCCCTCGGGCTCTGGGCCGGCGAGCTTCCGCTGGTCGCGCGCTGGCAGCAGCCGGTGACCGACCCGGCGCTGCCGCCGGCGACGCCGGTGCCGGCGCACGTCGCCGCGCGCGACGGCACCCGCGCCGACCAGGGCTGACCGGCCGGGCGGCCCCGGTCCGTCTACCGGAGCTGGCGGGCCACCTCCGCCAGCGGCAGCCGGGGCTGGACGGCCGCGCGGGCGGCCACCACAGCCAGCGCCCGGGGTACGCCGGCGCAGTGCGCGATGATCTCCCGCACCGCCGCGCGCTCGGCGGTGAGGCGACGCTCGCCGAGGCGGGCGGCCAGCAGGTCCCACGCCTCGCCGGCGGCCAGCTCGTCGACCACGACCGGGCACGCGGCCTCGCCGACGACCAGGCCGGTGAGGCGGTCCCGGCTGGTCACGACCACCATGCAGCCGGGTACGCCGGGCAGCAGCGGCCGTACCTGGTCGGCGTCGCGGGCGTCGTCGAGCACGATGAGCATCCGGCGTCCGGCGAGCGCGCTGCGGTAGAGCCCGGTGCGCGCCGCCGGGCCGCACGGGACGCCGCCGGGTACGTCGAGCGCCTCGATCAGACCGCCGAGCGCCTCGGCCGGCGCCACCGCCGCCCTTCCCGGGTCGCTGCCGCCGAGCTGGACGTGCAGCACCCCGTCGGCGAACCGGGCGGCCGACCGGTGCGCCCAGCGCAGCGCCAGCGCCGTCTTGCCGATGCCGGACCGGCCGGAGAGGACGCACACGACGACGCTCGACATCCGCCGCGGTCCCCCGTCGAGCAGCCGGTCGAGTTGCCGCAGTTGTGCGGAACGGCCGGTGAAGCCGGGAATCTCCAGCGGTAGTTGCATGGGGCGGATCCGGGCTGCGGACGCCGGGTGGGCGGGCAGGCCGAGGACCTCACGGAGCAGCCGGACGGTCGCGGGCCGCGGACGGGTCACCCGCGACGACTCCAGGTTGCGGATGCTCCGGACGCTCAGTCCGGTGCGGGCGGCCAACTCCTCCTGTGTCAGGTTGGCCAGTCGCCGCGCGGTAGCGATTTCATGACCCAACGTATCCATGTAGCCGATCACAGCGTCGTCTCCGTACCGGTTCTGGTGGATTCATGCCGGTGGACCACCGAAGCCGAGGCCGCTGAGCGGGCAGTCAGCAGCGACATTGCCGGTGATCTGCCGGTGAAGCTCCTGTTGGCCAGACGAGGTTAAGTCCACAGTGGGTCCGACGCTATCGACCGGAGTCGAATCGACGGTCGACGAGACGGGCCCTTCCCGGCATCGGTGCAGCGTCGCAGAAGCAGCACTTCCGGTCACTCTCCGCAAACCTCAGACCCGTCCGGCGCGGGCCCGGCGGGCAGCGCGCCGACCAGGAGGACGAACATGCGAAGGTACGTCAGCGACACCGCCGAACTCACCGACGAGTACGGCATCCGGATCGGCCGCTGGACGCAGTACCGCGATCTCGGCCCGTTGCCGTTCGACGCCATGTGGTGCGTGATCCCGCCCGGTGGCAGCAGCAGCGAGGACGTCCACCCCGAGGTCGAGTTCGCCGTGGTGACCCGCGGCACGGCCATCTACGAGGCGGGCGGCGAGAAGGTCGAGGTGCCGACCGGTGGCGTGATCCTGCTCGAACCCGAGCAGAGCCACGTCATCCACAACCCCTCGCCGGAGCAGCCGCTCACCATCCTCAGCATCTACTGGATGCCCCGGCCCGACGACGCGGCGCAGGCCGGCGCGGACGACGGAGCCGGCCGTGACTGACGGGGCGGCCACGTCCTCCGGCGTGGTGCTGGTGGTGACGCCGCCACCGACGCCGAACGGGCCGCTGCACCTCGGGCACCTCAGCGGCCCGTACGTCGCCGGGGACGTCGCGGCCCGCGCGCTGCGTGCCGCCGGCCGGCGGGTGGTGACCCAGTGCGGGCTGGACGCGCACCAGAACTACGTGCCCGCCCGGGCGGAGGCGCTGGGCGAGACCCCGGCGGACACCGTCGCCCGGTACGGGTCGTCGATCCACGCCGCGCTGCGCGCCGCGCGCATCCGGTACGACGTCATGGCCGACCCGCTGGCCGACGAGGGCTACCGCCGGGCGGTCGCGAGCCTGCTCACCGAACTGGTGGAGGCGAAGGTGGTGGAGGTCGCCCCGGTGTCGCTGCGCGCGTGCGCGGCCTGCGGGCGGACCCTGCACCACGTCCGGGTCGCCGGGCGCTGCCCGGCCTGCGGCGCCGGCGCGAACGGCGGCACCTGCGAGGGCTGTGGCGGGTTCTGCACCGCCGCGAACCTGGCCGGCGCGCGGTCGACCTGCTGCGACGCCGCACCCGAACCGGTCACCCGCACGGTCCCGGTGCTGCGGCTCGACGAGCACCGGGAGCGGCTGGCCGAGTTCTGGTCCCGCGCGGTGCTGCCGCCCCGGCTGCGGCGCCTCGTCGCGTCGTACCTCGACGGCGGGCTGCCGGAGGTGCCGCTGGCGTACCCGACGGACTGGGGCATCGAGTGGGACGACGGCCTGCGCATCGACGTCTGGGCGGAGATGGCCCTGGCCAACCTGGTGCTGCCCGCCCGCCACCTGCGGCCGGACGCGGACACGCTGGCCGGGTACCTGGACGCGTGGCGGGACGTGGACGAGCAGTGGATCTTCCTCGGGGTCGACAACGCGTTCTACTACGCGCTGCTCATCCCGGCCCTGCACCTGGCCGCCGGGCTGCCCGACCGGCCGACCGGGCTGGTCGTGAACGAGTTCTACCGGCTCACCGGCGCCAAGTTCTCCACCAGCCGCGAGCACGCGATCTGGGCGCACGAGTTCCTGGCCACCGAGGACCCGGCTGTGGTCCGGGCGTTCCTGAGCTGGGACCGGCCGGACAGCTACGAGTCGGACTTCCGCCCGGAGGCGTACGAGGCGTTCGCCGCCCGGTACGCCGCGACCCTGGCCGGCACCACCGCCGGCCTGGACGGCGTCCTGGCCGACACCGAACTGACCCGCGGCGAGCAGGCGCTGCGCCTGGACCACTTCGACCCCGCCACCGCGGTCCGGGCGGCGCTGGCCGCGTACCCCGGTGCGCCGGAGCGGGCGGCCCGCCTGCTCGGCGTCGTCGGCGGCGCGGAACCGGCGGGTTCGGATGGGTGAGCCGCGCGTGCTCGTCGTCGGCGCGGGCATCAGTGGCGTCCTGCTCGCCCGGCGGCTGCGGGACGCGGGCGCCGACGCGGTCCTGATCGGCCCGCACGGCGGCGGCGCGGCCGGGCGGCCCGCCGACGCGACGGCCGCGTCCGGCGGACTGGTGCGTGCCTTCGAGCCCGACCCGGCCGCCCGGTCCCTCGCCGCCGCGAGCCTCGCCGAACTGCTGGCCGATCCGTCCCTCGCGACAGCGGCCGGGTGGCGGCGGACCGGCTCGCTCTACCTGCTCGACGCCCGGGCGGCGGCCGGCGTGGACGGCGCCGAGGTGCTGACCCGGGCCGAGATCGCCGACCGGTTCGGCTTCGCCGGGCTCCCGGACGGCACGGTGGGGATCTGGGAGGACCGGGCCGGCTACCTGGACCCGGACCGGCTGCGCCGGACCGTCCTGCGTGGCCTCGGCCGGACCGAGACCACACCGGTGGCCCGCCTCGACGACCGCGTGGTCGAGCTGCGCGACGGCCGCCGGCTCACCGGCGACCTCGTCGTCGTGGCCGCCGGGGCCTGGACCCCGCGTCTGCTGGGCGCCGCCGGGCTGCCGACCTCGCTGCGCACCAAGCACATCCAGTACGCCCACCACGTCACCGGCCGCGCCGAGCTGCCGTGCTTCGTGGACGAGACCAGCGGCCTCTACGGCCGGCCGGCCGGTCCGGGGCGGGTGCTGCTCGGGCTGCCCAGCGACAGGTGGGACGTCGACCCGCCGTCCCCCGAGCCGGACGCCGCACTGGCGGCACGGGTCCTGACCGTGGCGGCACGGAGGCTGCCCGGCCTGGACCCGCGACCGGCCGGCCCGCCGGTGAGCGCCACCGACTGCTACAGCGAACCCGCCGGGCTGGCCCTGCGCCACGTGGCCGGCGCGGTGCACACCTTCACCGGCGGCAGCGGCGGCGCCGCCAAGACCGTCCTGGCCGCCAGCCGGCTCGCCGCCACCGCCCTGCTGAACACCCGAACCGCGATCCCTGTCCCCCACGGCCAGACAGAGGCAGACTGATGACGCAGACCTTTCACACAGTGGGAATCGGCGCCGGGCCGGCGAACCTGAGCCTCGCGGCGATGTACGACACCCTCGCGCCGCACGACATTGCGCTGTTCGAGGCCCGCGACCGGCCGGGCTGGCACGACGGGATGCTGCACAGCGGCGTCCGCATGCAGACCGGCTGGGTCAAGGACCTGGTCTCGCTCTACGACCCGACCCACCCGCTGTCGTTCCTCAACTACCTGGTCACCACCGGCCGGGTGTACGCCCTGCTGGGCGCCGGGTTCGACACCATCCCCCGGATCGAGTACCAGCAGTACCTGGTGTGGGCGGCGGGCCGGCTGCCGCGCATCACGTACGGCACCCGCGTCGACCGGGTCGAGTTCGACGGCGCGCTGGTCAGCCGCAGCGGCGGTGCGGAGGTCGCCCGCTCCCGGCACCTGGTGCTCGGCAGCGGGACCGTCCCCTTCGTACCGGAGTTCCTGGACGCCCTCGACCCCCGGCACCTGTTCGTCGCCGACGAGCTGCACCAGCGCCTCGCCACGGTGCCGGACGAGCCGGACCTGCCGTGGATCGTGATCGGCAGCGGCCAGACCAGCGCGGAGTGCGTCGCGGCGCTGCTCGCCCGCGGGTGCCGCGACATCAGGTGGATCGGGCGGCGGTCGTGGTTCGCCCCGCTGGAGGACTCCCCGTCGGCGAACGACCTGTACCGGCCCGCCTACCAGGAGGCGTTCCTCACCCTGTCCCGGGACGTGCGGGAACGGCTCGTCTCCGGTCAGATCCTGACCAGCGACGGCATCTCCCCGGGCACGTTGCGCGGCGTCTACCAGCACAACTACGAGGAGCGGCTGCGCACCGGCCGGTTCCCGGTGACGATCATGCCGAGCCGTACCGTGACCGGCGCCCGGCAGCTCGACGGGGAGGTCGAGCTGGAGTGCCTGACCGCCGGCAGCGGCGAGGAACGGCACCGGGCGGTGAACCTCGTCGTCGCGGCGGGACGCCGGCAGGCGCCGCTGCCCTTCGACCCGGAGCTGACCGCGCTGATCGACCTGGACGAGCGCGGTGAGCCGGTCATCGAGTCGGACTACTCGATCCGGTGGAAGCACGCCGACGACCACAAGATCTTCGTGCTGAACCGGGGGCGGTACGTCCAGGGGCTCGTCGACTCCAACCTGAGCATCCTGCCGATCCGCAGCGCGATGATCCTCAACTCGATCGCCGGCCGCACGGTCTGCCGGTTCCGCGACGACTACCTGAGCACCCGATGGGCGTGAGCGCGATGACATCGTTCGACTACGACGACCGGATCTTCGTCTCCGTCGACCACGCCGGTGACGCCGACCCGTTGCGGGGGCACTACCACCAGCGCGGCGACCTGGTCTGGGCGGAGATCTCCGGCGGCTCGGTACGGCACGGACGGCTCGCCGGCACCTGCGACGCGCAGGGCGTGGTGCGTTTCGCGTACGTGGAGGTGCTCACCGACGGCAGCATCGTGGTCGGCGAGTGCGAGTCGCGGCCCGAGCGGCTGCCGGACGGCCGGATCCGGCTGCGCGAGCAGTGGCGCCGGCACGGGCCGCGCCGCGACAGCGGCGTCTCCGTCATCGAGGAGGCCGCCCCGGCCCGCATCGAGGCGAGGGAGGAGCAGCGTGTCTGACATCCAGATCGTCAGCTTCGTCGCGGCGAGCCTGCTCATCATCATCGTGCCGGGCGTCGACTTCGCCCTGGTCACCCGGCAGACCGTGCGGTACGGGCGGCGGGCCGGGTTCGTGGTGCTGGCCGGGCTGTTCGCCGCCGCCCTGGTGCACGCCTCGCTCGCCACCGCCGGCCTGTCCGCCCTGCTGGTGTCCTCGCCGGCGCTCTACACGGTGCTGCGGGTGGCCGGCGCGCTGTACCTGCTCTACCTGGGCGGCACCATCCTCTGGGCCACCCGGCCACGACGCGCGACCGCCCCGGCCGCGCAGCCGGTCACCGTGGGCGCGGGCGGCCCCGGGCCGGACGCGGACACCGGCCCGGTCGCCGCGCCGGAGACGGTGGCCGCCGACGAGCCGCACGTGGCCCGGCGCTCGTTCGTCATGGGCGTCACCAGCCAGCTGCTGAACGTCAAGGTGGTCGTCTTCTACGTCTCGTTCGTGCCGCAGTTCGTCAAGCCCGGCGACGGCGCGGCGGCCCGTACGGCGGTGCTGGCCGCCACGTTCATCGGCCTCGCCGTGCTCTGGTGGGCCTGCTACATCCTGCTCATCGACCGGTTGCAGCCCTGGCTGACCCGGCCGTCGGTGCTGCTGGTGATCGAACGGCTGACCGGGCTGATCCTGATCGTCCTGGCGGTACGGATCGCGCTGAGCCACTGACCTGCATCACGGCGCCCGCCGGCCCGGCCGTCCAGCCGGTCCGGCGGGCGCTCGTGATGTCAGGCGTTGCGCGGGCGGTGGGCGACGGTGAGGACGTGGGTGGTCGGCCAGTCCAGCGGCCGGCCGTCCAGGTCGGTCAGGGACGCGACGGGCGCGATCCGGTTGTCGATCACCCAGTCGTTGCGGACCGGCGCCGAGGCGGGGCCGATCTCGAAACCGGCCTCGGTGAGCAGCTCCGTCCAGTCGGCGAAGCTCAGGCCGCAGAACTGCTCCCTGGTCTCCGACAGCCAGTTGTCGGTGTAGTCCTTGCGGGTCAGGTAGTCCATCGCCGCGCCCAGGCCGAGACGTACCGCGCCGTCGGCCAGCGGCTCGTACGCGAAGCCGAACGCGAAGTCCACGGCGAACTGGTCCAGCCGGGCCCGCGTCGACAGTCCGGAGACGTACCGCCGGACCTCGGCCGAGGTCAGGTCGGCGAGATCCCGGCGCGGCGAGGCGGGGTTGTCCCCGTCGTCGGTGGTCAGCCGCAGGATCACCGGCCGGTCCGGCTCGTCCGGCCCGCACACGTCGCTGTTGAGCCAGACACCGCCGGGCACCGTGTGGTCGTGGATGCGGCGGGCGAACTGGAGCAGCGACTCCCGCTGCCGCCCGTACGACCAGATCTCGTGGGTCAGCGCGAAGGTGAGCGTGGTGTCCACCGACCGGTCCTTGAACACCGCGCCGCCGAGGACGTTGCGGTGGAAGAAGTACACGTTGGCGTTGCGGAACACGCCCTGCGCCTTCTTGTGCAGGCACTCCTGGTAGAGGTGACGGGCCACCTCCACACCGATCAGGTCGCTCTCGCGCAGCGCGGCCTCCCGGTCGGCCAGCTCCAGGACCGCGCCCGCGCCGCAGCCGATGTCCACGATGCGTCCGGGCTGCACGTACCGGCGCACCGAGTCCCACTTGCGTTGGGCGGCCGAGGCGAACGCCTCCACGTAGGTGCGGTAGTCGCGGGTCACGGTGAGGCCGCCCTCGTCGCCGACGAGCGGGTCGTTCACCACCGACCGGATCGCCTCGACCAGGCGGTAGCGCTCGAACACGTCGATCGTCGCCGGGTGGGTGAGCGTCCGCCAGCTCTCGTCGCCGGCGGCCAGGCGCAGCAGCACGTCCCACGGCCGTTCCGGCGTCCCGGGCAGGTCCGGATCCGCCTCGACCAGCGCGATCCCGAAGCCGAGGCGCTCGTACAGCTTGGCGACCTCCGGGGTGGAGCAGGCCACCACCGTGTCGGCGGGCGTGAGTTCGAGCCCGGTGGCCACCGCGATGCTCTTGAGCGTGACCTCGGCGAACGCGTCGGTGTACGCGGTGTCGAAGATCGGCACGGCCAGCGAGCGCAGCCCGCTGAGCACGCTGAACCGCTCGATCGCGGCCTCCCGCCTGTGGTACGCGACGGGGTTGCGCCTGGTGTTCTCGTGGTTGGCCGACGTCACCGCCCAGACCACTGTGGCCTCGTCGCCGGCGAGCCGGCGCAGGTAGTCGGCCTGGAACCGGGTCAGCAGGTGGTGCCGCCCCGGGAACAGCACGAAGCGGGTCGGCAGGTCGGTCATGGTCACCTCGCCTGGGCGGTGCAGCGGTCGGTGATCATACCGGGACGCGCCAGGAACGCCAGAGATGGCCGTACCGGCCGTCGGCGGCCAGCAGCTCCTCGTGCGTGCCCTGCTCCACGATCCGGCCGTGGTCGAGCACGACGATCCGGTCCGCGCTCACCGCCTGGCTGAGCCGGTGCGCCACGATCAGCGTGGTCCGCCCCTGCGTGGCCGCGAGGGCCGCCCGGTCCAGGTCGCGGGCCCCGGCGCTGCCGGCCTCGGCTGTCGCCTCGTCCAGCACGGCGACGGCCGGCGCGGTGAGCACCAGCCGGGCCAGGGCCACCTGCTGGGCCTGGGCGGCGGTGAGCCGGTGGCCGCCCTCGCCCACAGGCGTCGCCAGCCCGTCCGGCAGGGCACGCAGCCAGGTGGTGGCGCCGACCCGTTCCAGCGCGTCGAGCAGCTCGGCGTCGGTCGCGTCCGGCGCGGCCAGGCGCAGGTCCTCGGCGATCGGCCCGGCGAAGACGTGCACCTCCTGGCTGACCAGTGCGACGTCGCGCCGGGACGTGGCAGTGCCCGTCCCGGTCAGCGGCGCGCCGTCGAGGCGCACCGATCCGTCGGTGGGCGCGATGATCCCGGCGGCGATGCCGGCGAGCGTGCTCTTGCCCGCGCCGCTGGCGCCGACCAGCGCGACCCGCTCCCCCGGCGCCAGGCGCAGTTCGACGTCGGCGAGCACCAGCGGCCCGTCGTCGTAGTGGTGCCGGCGCACCGTGACGTCCAGCGCGGCCGGGCCGCGCGGGCTGGCGGGCGGGGCGGCCGGGCCGGAGGCGGTGGCCGGGCCGGTGTCGGGCAGGTTCGCCACGCCGACCAGCCGGGCGAGGCTCGCGCCGGCCTGCAGCACCGAGTCGGACTCCAGCAGCAGCAGGCCGATCGGGTTGAACAGGCGGTGGAAGTAGAGCGCGGCGGTGGTCGCCGCGCCGACGGTTACCAGGTCGTCGCGGACCAGGAGGAACCCGGCCACGAGCACGGCGGCCAGGCCGAGGAACTCCGACCTGTTGATCCGCAGCCCGAAGCGGGTGTGCAGGTTGAAGATCTCCAGCGACAGGTCGCGCGCCACGCCGGATCGCTCGGCGATGGCTGCCACGTGCGCGTCCTCGGTCCGGTACGCGCGCACCGTCGCCGCGCCGCGCAGCGCGCCGGCCATCGCCTGCGTCCGCTCGCCGGTGGCGACCCGCTCGCGGGCGTAGTAGGGCGCGGAGCGCCGCAGGTACCAGCGCAGCGCCAGCGCGTACGCGGGCGCTGCTAGCAGCCCGGCGAGGCCGAGCCGCCAGTCCAGCGCGACCAGCCCGAACACGGTGAGCACCACCGACAGCAGCGCGCCGACGAACGCCGGGCCGCTCACCGCGATCACGTTCGTCACCACCGCCACGTCGTCGCCGACGCGGGCCAGCAGGTCGCCGGTGCCGGCCCGCTCCAGCGTCGCGGACGGCAGGTGCAACGCGCGGTCGAGGACGCGCTCGCGCAGCCGGGCCAGCACCGTCTCGCCGAGCCGGGACGCGAGCGCGGCGCCGAGCGCCGTGAGCAGGCCGGTGAACACGGCGGCGCCGGCGATCACCGCCACCCGGCCGGCGATCCGGGAGACCGGGGCGTCGGCGATGACGTCGTCGACCAGGCGGCCGAGCACCCAGGGCGCGACCAGGCCACCCGCGGCGGCGACGACGAGCACGGTCGCCGCGGCGGCGCTGAGGCCGGGCCGGGCGCGGAACTGGGCGCCGAGCGTCGTCCAGGTCTGCCGGGCGGACGCGACAGGCAGCAACGTCCGGCCGGGTTCGGCGGTACGCGGGTCAGCGGTCACCGCAGTGTCTCCTCGCGGTAGCGGGCGTCGGAGGCCAGCAGGTGCTCGTGCGGTCCCTCGGCGGCCACCCGGCCGTCGGCGATCACCACCACCCGGTCGGTGATCCGCAGCAGGGCCGGGCTGCTGGTGATCAGCAGGGTGCCCCGGGGCCCCACCCGGCGCGTTTCGGCCAGTCCGTCGGCGAGCTGCGCCTCGGTGGCGGCGTCGACAGCGGTGGTGGGATCGTGCAGCACCAGCACGGGCGGGTCGGCGTGCAGCGCCCGGGCCAGCCCGAGCCGCTGGCGCTGGCCGCCGGAGAGGTTCGCGCCCCGCTCGACGAGCCGGTGGTCGAGGCCGCCGGGGTGTGCGTCCACGACGTCCTGGGCCGCGGCCGCCCGGACGGCGGCGTGCAGCCGCGCCTGGTCGGCCGGGGCGCCGGCGGCGAGGTTGGCCGCCACCGTGCCCTCGAAGAGCGTCACGTCGTGCGGCTCGACGAGCACGGTGCCGCGCAGCGCGTCGACGTGCAGGTCGTCGGCGGGCACGCCGTCGACACGCACGGTGCCCCGGCACGCGTCCGGCGACACCCGCCCGGACAGCAGCGCCACCAGCGCTTCGGCGTCGGCCGGGTCGTACGCGAGCACGCCCACCACCTCGCCGGGGCCGACGCGCAGGTTCACCCCGTCCAGTCCGGCGTGCCCGACGTCGTCGAGGGCCAGCCGTGGCCCGTCCGGGTGGGCCGGCGCCGACGCGTCGCCGGGCCGGGTCAGCGGCTCGGCGCCGAGCACGCGCACCACCCGGGCGGCGGAGGCGCGGGCCATCGCGAACAGTTGCACGCACCAGCCCATGGTCTGCACCGGCTCGGCCACGAACTGCGCGAGTCCGACCACTGTGACCAGCTCGCCGATGGTGAGCCGGCCGCGCAGGGCGAGCCAGCCGGCCACCCCGGCGACCGCCGCGAGGAACAGGCCGTTGGCGGCGGTGGTGAGCCCGAGATGCAGTCCCTTGGTGTTGGCGGCGCGCAGCGTCACCGCGAGCGCGTTGCGGCTGGCGGCGGCGTACCGGCCGGCGGCGTGGTGCTGGGCGCCGATGCCGCGCAGCACGCGCAGGCCGGAGACGAGGTCCACGGCGAGCGCCGTGGTCTCCGCGAGGGCCTCCTGCTGGGAGGTGCTGCGCCGGGACAGCAGCGGCGCCATCCGTTGCAGTACGAGGACCAGCACCGGTACGCCGACGAGCACGCCGAGCCCGAGGGGGATGTCGATGACCAGCAGCGCGGTCGCCGCGACGGTCAGCGCGGTCACCGCGGCGACACCGAATCCGGCGACCCGCACCACGAGCGCGGAGAGTTCGGCGTCGGAGGCGGCGACCGAGAGCAGTTCGCCGTCGCGCAGGCCGGAACGGTGTCCGCGCGGGTCGAGCGCGCGCTCGGCGATCTCCACCCGCAGCAGGTGCGCCTCCCGCTCCACCGCCGCGAACGCCTGGCGGGCGCCGTTGCGGTAGGCGAACGCGAGCACGGCGAACAGGGCCGCGAGGCCGGCGACCGAGTACGCCAGCGCCCACGGGTCACCGGTCACCACGGCGCGGTCGATGATGACGCCGATCGCCACCGGCACGAGCGCCTCGGCGACCTGGTGCAGGCCGAGCAGCGTGACGCCGATCAGCACCGGCCGTCGCTGGCGGCGCAACGCCTGACGCAGCACGTACCGGGCCGTGACGGCGCCGCCGGCGGGATGCGGGGACACGAGGGGTTGCCTCCAGTGCTCGAAGTGAGGACAGCCTAACCTCAGCCTCCGGGGTGGCCGAGGCGGGTGGCACGGCTCACCACAGCCTCCGCCAGCGGGGCACGGTGACCGCCGGTAATGTTGATCAGGCCGAGAGTGCACCCATATGTCCGCTGCCCCGAGGAGCGACCATGCTCGATCACGCGTCCGGCCGAATCGACATCGCCCGCCTTCAGGAGACGCTCGACGGACCGTGGGCCGAGGTCCGCCAGGCCCACCGCAAACACCTCGACGAACGCTTCCTCCCGGTCTACGGCGAGACCGGCGACCAGGCGCGCGAGCGGATCACGCGGCTGCTCGGCGAACTCCCGGTCGAGCTGGGCATCGCCGCGGGCTTCCCGGCCGAGTACGGCGGCCGGTCCGACGTGGGCGCCTCGATCGTCGCCACCGAGATGCTGGCGCAGGTCGACCTGTCACTCATGGTGAAGGCCGGCGTGCAGTGGGGCCTGTTCGGCGGCGCGGTCGCCGCGCTCGGCACGAAGCGGCACCACGACGCCTACCTGCGGGACATCGTCGAGGGCCGGATCTTCGGCTGCTTCGCGATGACCGAGACCGGCCACGGCTCGGACGTGCAGCAGCTGCGCACCACCTGTGTGTACGACCCGCAGACGCGGACCTTCGACCTGCACACGCCGCACGAGGCGGCACGCAAGGACTACATCGGCAACGCGGCCCGGGACGGGCGGATGGCTGTGGTCTTCGCCCAGCTGATCAGCGGTGGGCGCCGGCACGGGGTGCACGCGTGGCTGGTGCCGATCCGCGACGAGCACGGCAACCCGATGCCCGGCGTGACCATCGGCGACGCCGGACCCAAGGCCGGCCTGCTCGGCGTCGACAACGGGCGGCTCAGCTTCGACCACGTACGGGTGCCGCGGGACATGCTGCTGGACCGGTACGCGCAGGTGGCCGAGGACGGGACGTACTCCAGCGCGATCGAGAACGACTCCCGCCGGTTCTTCACCATGCTCGGCACGCTGGTGCGGGGCCGGGTCAGCGTGGGCGGCGCCGCGTCGGCGGCCACCAAGGCGGCGCTGGCCATCGCGGTGCGCTACGGCGACATCCGCCGTCAGTTCAGTGACGCCGAGGGTGACCGCGAGGTGCTCCTCAACGACTACCTGGCCCACCAGCGCAAGCTGCTGCCCGCGCTGGCCACCACGTACGCGCTGCACTTCGCCCAGACCGAGCTGGTCGCCGCGCTCGACGAGATCCAGGGCGGCGACGGGCCGGTCGACGAGCACCGGCAGCGGGAGCTGGAGTCCCGTGCCGCCGGGCTCAAGGCGGCGCAGACCTGGCACGCCACACGCACCATCCAGGCGTGCCGGGAGGCGTGCGGCGGCGCCGGCTACCTGTCCGAGAACCGGCTGCCCAGCCTCAAGGCCGACACCGACGTGTTCACCACGTTCGAGGGCGACAACACGGTCCTGCTCCAGCTGGTCGCCAAGGGGCTGCTGACCGGCTACCGGGACGAGTTCGGCTCGTTGGACGGCTGGGGGCGCGCCTCGTTCGTCGCCGAGCAGGTACGCGAGATGGTGCTGGAACGCACCGCCGCGCGGGCGCTCATCGCGCGGCTGGTCGGTGCCGTGCCGGGCCGGGACGACGAGGTCGCCGTCACCGACCGGGGCTGGCAGCTCAAGGTGTTCGAGGACCGCGAGGAGCACCTGCTCGACAGCGCGGTCCGCCGCCTGCGCGGTGGCGCCTCCACCAAGAAGGACCGTCCGTTCGACATCTTCAACGACGTGCAGGACCACGTCCTCGCCGTCGCCGCCGCGCACGTCGACCGGGTGACCCTGGAGGCGTTCGTCGCCGGTATCGACGCGACAGCCGACCCGGCGGTCAAGGAGCTGCTGTCCCGGGTCTGCGACCTGTACGCGCTGAGCGTCATCGAGGCGAACAAGGGCTGGCTGATGGAGCACGGCCGGCTCACCCCGGCCCGGTCCAAGGCGATCACCGGCGTGGTGAACGGGCTGCTCAAGGAGCTGCGCCCGTACATGCGCACGCTGGTGGACGGTTTCGCCATCCCGGACGCGTGGCTGCACGCCGCGATCCTGCGGGAGGAGCCGGCACGGCAGGAGACGATGGCCGCCCACGACGCCGCCACCGACCCGCGGTCCGCGCCGGTCTGACCGCCCCGCGGCGCTGATCCGCCGTACCGCCGGATGTGCCCCTGCCGGGGCCGTCCGGCGGTTGCGCGCTGTCCGCCTGCCACGTGGGCCGGTCCTTGACGAAAACCTTTTCGGGCTCCATGGTGGTCGAGAAAGCAATAGATGCTAATCGATTTCACCTAGGACGGCGCGACGGCTGTTCCCGGGCCGCCGCCCCGACCGAGAGGAGAGGAGAGGTCCGTGACATCAGCGAGAGGTGGCGCGCGGCTGGCGGTCGTCCTGGCCGCCACCCTGACCACTGTGGCCGGCGCGGCGCTCGTGGTCACCGGGGCGCAGGCGGCGGCGCCCGGATGCCGGGTCGACTACCGGGTGACCAGCCAGTGGCCGGGCGGATTCGGCGCCGACGTGACGATCGCCAACCTCGGCGACCCGGTCACCGGCTGGACGCTGGCCTGGTCGTACGCGGCCGGACAGACGGTGACGCAGGCGTGGAACGCGAGCGTCAGCCAGAGCGGCACCCGGGTCACCGCGACGAACGCCTCCTACAACGGCTCCCTGGGCACCGGCGCCGCGGCCTCGTTCGGCTTCAACGGCGCCTTCACCGGCACCAACCCGGCGCCCACGTCGTTCACCCTGAACGGAACGGCCTGCACCGGGGCGCCGACCACGCCCGCTCCCACGACGCCCGCGCCGACCACACCGGCGCCCACCCCCACCTCCGGCCCCACCACGCCAACCCCCGGCTCCGGCTGGAACCCGCCGTCGAACCTGGCCGGACCGCTCAACCAGGTCTGGCAGCACGTGGAGCAGACCTACAACAACGGCAACCTGTACGGCTTCCGCAACTACGGCTGGGACCAGCTGTTCGCGAACCGGGGCTACATCAACTACTGCGTCCGATGGGACTCGTCGGCCACCGTGACGGCGGCGCAACGTGACCAGATCCAGGCCGCGCTGGCCCGCCAGTACAAGAAGTGGATGAACGTCCTGGCCGGCCACAACGGCTTCCCCTACACGGACGTACCGGTGAAGGTGGTCGGCTGGGCGGTGCGGGACCGCAACCAGTTGCAGTGGTCCGACAACTCGGTCGACATCTACGTCAACGACATCCGGGAGAACGCGCCGCAGTGCAGCGAGCCGTGCGGCCGGTTCTTCAACCAGAACGGCCAGTACCCGAACTGCCCGGGTGGCGCCGGCCGCCACTACGACCACTCGCTCTGGCTGACCGACGGGTTCGGCGGCGGCGCGGGCGGCGACTGGGGGCAACGGATCGGCCGGGAGTACTTCATGTCCAACCTCGGCAGCGACAACATCCACATCCTGCTGCACGAGATCGGGCACACCTACGGCCTCGACGACTTCTACGACTGGGACCCGCTGCCGGGCCAGGGCTTCGTCATGAAGGCCGGCAGCGCCGCCTCGATCACCGATTTCGACGCCTGGATGCTGCGCGACTGGTGGTGGCACCTCAAGAGCCGCTACGGCTACTGACGGGGGTGCCCGATGCGTGCAAACCCGTTCCGTCTCGCGGCGGCGACGCTCGCCGTGATCCTGGCCGGCGCCGTCGTGGCGACCGGCGGCGCCGGCCACGCGGCCGCCGCGGGCTGCCGGATCGCGTACGCGGTCAGCTCCCAGTGGCCGGGCGGCTTCGGCGCGAACGTGCAGGTCACCAACCTGGGCGACCCGATCAGCGGCTGGACGCTGCGCTGGTCGTTCACGGCCGGGCAGACCGTCACCCAGGCATGGAACGCGACGGTGGCGCAGAGCGGCGCCGCTGTCACCGCGACGAACGTCAGCTACAACGGCGGCCTCGGCACCGGGGCGTCCGCGTCGTTCGGCTTCAACGGGTCCTGGAACGGCTCCGCCAACCCGGCCCCGAGCGCGTTCACCCTCAACGGCGTCGCCTGCACCGGCGGTACGCCGCCGACGTCGGTACCGCCGGCCCCGACCGCCACGCCGGCACCGACCGGGACCGCGCCGCCGCCCGGCGGCACACCGCCGCCGGGCACCGTGCGCGTCTACTGGCTCAAGCCCTCCGACGTCGCGTACGACCAGCGGTGGCCGGACGGCATCGCCGCCGTGATGCGCGAGGCCCAGCGGTACTACCGGCAGGAGCTGGGCCGGACGTTCACACTGAACAACCCGGTGGTGGAGGTGGTCGACGGCGACCACGCCAAGTCCTGGTACGAGAACACCCCGAACGGCTCCGACCGGTACTGGTGGTCGGTGTTCAACATGCAGCAGGAGCTGATGCGCAAGCTGAGCCTGCGCGCACCGGACAACCGCTGGATCAACGTGGGTGAGATCAGCGCCGAGGGTCCGGGCGCCGGGGGTGGCGGCGGTGGCGGCTGGGTGATCCTCTGCCAGCACGACGCCGACGGCGCGGCGGGCGTGAACGGCCCGATGAACCGCTGGTACGGCGGCATGGTGCACGAACTCGGCCACGCGCTCGGGTTGCCGGACTCGACGTCGACGGACGGCACCCCGATGTCGGCCTCGTTCTACGACTATCCGAACACGCACTTCAGCCAGGCACAGAAGAACCAGATCCTCGCCGGCCCGTACGGCGCCTTCCTGTCCTGACGCCCTCCGCCGGCCCGTCCCCGAGCGGGGGCGGGCCGGCGGAGTCCCGGACCACCAGGCGGCCGGGGTGCCGGATGACGCCGCGCGACGGGTTGCCGTCCAGCGCCGCGAACAGGTACTTGACCGCCGTGGCGCCGAGTTGTTCCAGGTTCAGGTCCACTGTGGTCAACGGCGGACGGCAGTCGGTGGCGAAGACCTCCCAGTTGTCGTACCCGACCACCGCCACGTCCTGCGGCGTACGGCGGCCGAGGTCGCGCAGCGCCTCGACCACCCCGGTGGCGATCTGGTCGTTGCCGCAGAAGACGGCGTCCGTGTCCGGCGAGGCGTTGATCACCATGGCCGCCGCCTGCCGGCCCCAGCGTTGCGACCAGTCGCCGTAGCGGGGACCGCCGCCGACCAGCGGCAGACCCGCCTCGCGCAGCACCGCCTCCAGGCCGACCACCCGGTCGCGGGCGGCCCGGTAGGTCTGCGGGCCGGTGATGTGGGCGATGCGGCGGCGGCCCAGCGACACCAGGTGCTCGGCCGCGAGCCGACCGCCGCCCTCGTCGTCGGCGAGGACGGACAGGTCGTCCGGGTCGTCCGACTCGCCGTAGACGTAGACCGCCGGGACGGGCAGGTCGCGGCTCAGCGACGGCCGGATGTCGTTGGAGTCGCCGAGGATGACGAAACCGTCGACCTGACGTGACAACAGCGTCCGGATGTGGTGCTGGCGGCGGATGACGTCGCCGCGGGCGTCGCACAGCAGCACGCACATCCGCTCGTTGCCCAGGGCGTTCTCCACTCCCCTGAGGACGGGGAAGGCGAACCGCTCGCCGAGCGTCTCGGTCAGCAGCCCGATGGTGTGGGAGCGTCCGGAGATGAGCCCCCGGGCCAGCCCGTTCGGCTGGAAGGAGAGCTGCTCGGCGGCCTGCTGCACCCGCCGGCGGGTGGCCGGTGCCACCTCCTCACGGGCGTTGAGCGCCTTGGACGCGGTGGCCACCGACACGCCAGCCAGCTTCGCCACATCCATCAGAGTCACCGACTGCGAACGTCGTCTACGCACCGAGATCCCCTTCGGGCCGGGGCTGGATCACCGAGGCAGCCACCGAGGCGTACCGACTATACCCGACCCCGCGGCCGATTCTGAAAAGGATTTCGAGCACCGCGCCTGCGCCGGCCACCACCGGCGTGTACCGCCGGCCCGCCCGCCGACACCTCTCGCCCGAAAGCTTTTCGGACGATCGGCGCACGGCCGGCACCCCGTCTGCCGCACACCGAACGGCTCCCGGGCTGCGCAGAGGATTGACAGACTCCGATGCGGTGGTATGTTGCTGAAAAGGTTTTCGGCTCAGGTCGGCGGGGCAGCCGGCCGGCCGGGCGAGGCAGTCGCCGACGACCGGGCGTCGACGACCGGGGGCCGTTCCACCCGCCGCGCACGCGGGTCACGACGGCCGCCCGAAACCGGTACGAGGTGTCACCCCGACCGCCGCCCCGCCGCGGTACCGGCGGTCCGGCCTGTCGCGGTGCAGTTCTCATCCCGACAACGAAAGGTCTCGGTGAGCACCCATGAACACATGGGATCCTCCCGGAAGTCCACACCTCGATCGGGCCGGGCCGGAGGTGCGCACGTCGCCACCCCCGGCCGTCCGCCGGTTCCGGCGGGTCACCGGAGCGGCGCTCGCCCTGGTGGTCGTCGGCGCGCTCACCCCGGTGGCCGCGAGCCCCGCACAGGCCGCTCAGACCATCGGCTATCCCACCTTCGGCGGCCCGGCGGTCCCGCAGCCGCCGGTCGGGTACACCACCGGCAACATGATGCAGTCGATCTACGACGCGGAGAAGGCGGGCACCGACTTCTGGATCGACCGGCTGCTGTCGCGCTCCGGCGGCGGCGATCCGTCCGACGCCGACGGCGGGATCCTGATGACCCGCGGGCGGGCCCTGTTCATGAAACAGCACAACCCGGCGGTGATCGGCTTCGGCGGCCGGGTGGCGTACTGGGAGAGCATCAGCGACGCCGCCGCGTACTCGATCGCGCTGGGCCCGGGGACGTTCACCGAGCAGAGCAGCCAGCGCTGGCAGGCGCCCAGCCACTGGAGGAGCGTGTACGCCGGGGGCTCGGTGCAGGCCACAGTCACCAAGTTCATCACCGACAACAACGTCGCGGTCACCAACCTGTCGATCAGGAACAGCGGCGGCGCTCCTGTCACACTCACCCTGCGGGCCACCTCGCCGTACGCGTCGTCCGGCAGCGGCAACGAGCTGACCGGGTCGACCGGTGTGAAGAACGGCCTCACCACGCTCGCCACCAGGCTGGCCGGTGACGGCTTCACCGCGTCCGGCGGCGCGCTGACCCGGACGGTCACCGTCGCCGCCGGCGCCACGGTGCAGACCAAGGTGGTCATGGGGTTCACCGCCCGGGAGATCCCGCAGTCGTCGACCGACTACCTGAGCTACCGCGACGCCACCCCGGACGCCGCCTTCGCCACCCACGTCCGCGCCTACCACAGGTGGTGGGCCGAGAACGTCCCCTACATCGACGTGCCGGAACCGGCGATCAAGAAGAACATCTACTACCGCTGGTGGCTGATGCGCTTCAACCACCTCGACGCCGACATCCCCGGGCAGACCTTCCAGTTCCCGACGTCGGTGGAGGGCGCGCTGGGCTACAACAACGCCATCGCGTTGACCCAGCCGATGCACATCGACGACCTGAAGTACCTGCGCGACCCGAAGTACGCCTACGGCGACTGGCTCTCGGTCGGTCAGGTGTCCAAGGGCGGACGCTTCCTGGACAACCCCGGCGACCCGGAGAACTGGTCCAACAGCTACACCCAGTACATCGCCGAGGCGGCCTGGCGCAGCTACCAGCTCCACGGCGGCCAGCCCGGCATCGCGGCGAGCCTCGCCCGCTACGCCGAAGGCGACGTCAAGGGCCAGCTCGCCCACTACGACCGCGACGGCAACGGCATCATCGAGTACGACTGGGGCGCGCTGACCGGCAACGACGCCGACGCCGTCTCGTTCCACTGGCGCCCCGGCAACCTGGACCGGGCCGAGGGCGCGTACCAGTACAGCGGCGCGCTGGCCGCCGCGCAGGCGTACGAGGCGGTCGGCAACTCGGCCAAGGCCGCCGAGATGCGGGCCCTGGCCGCCCGGATCCGCAACGCGATCGTCACGGTGCTCTGGAACCCGGCCGACAACCTGCTGGAACACCGGCACGTGGCGACGAACGCCCACGTGCCGTGGAAGGAGATCAACAACTACTACCCGTACGCGGTCGGCCTGATGCCCGCCACCGATCAGTACAAGCAGGCGCTGCGCCTCCTCGCCGACCCGGCGGAGTACCCGATCTTCCCGTTCTACACCGCCAACCAGCGGGACAAGGCCGCCGCGGCGGCCGCCGGCTCGCCCGGCAGCAACAACTTCTCCACCATCAACTCCACAGTGCAGTTCCGGTTGCTCTCCTCGGTCCTGCGCACCTACCCCAACCAGTGGGTCGGCCCGGAGGACTACAAGAAGCTGCTCTACTGGAACGTCTGGGCCCAGTACGTCAACGGCGACACCCGCTGGCCCGACGCCAACGAGTTCTGGGCCGACTGGAACCCGGGCGGCAAGCGCATCGACTACCGCTCCTGGATCCACCACAACATCCTCGGCAGCAGCAACTGGACGGTCGTCGAGGACGTGGCCGGTCTGCGGCCGCGCAACGACAACCGGGTCGAGTTGTCGCCGATCGCCATCGGCTGGCCGAACTTCACAGTCAACAACATCCGCTACCGCAACAGCGACCTGACGATCGTCTGGGACGACCCGGGCGACGGGGTGACCCGGTACCCGGGCGTCCCCGAGGGGTACTCGATCTACGTCAACGGGAACCGGGCCGTCACCGTCGACAAGCTCGTGCCGCTGGTCTTCGACCCGTCCAGCGGATCGGTCAGCTTCCCCGGCGCCACCGCCGGTGTCACTTTCAGCACGCCGGTGCCCGGCATGCGGGCCCCCAACCAGGTGGTCCACAGTGACGCCGGCACGGTGGACCTGCTCGCCAAGGCGGGGGTGGATCTGAGCGCGAACCTGCCCGACCTCGCCGACGGCGCGAGAGTGACGGCCTCGACCACCGCGAGCGGCACCAGCGCCGGCGCCGCGATCGACGGCTACCCGACGAACGAGCCGTTCTGGGGCGCCGGCGGGTCCGCCGCCCAGGACTGGTACGAGATCGACTTCGGTTCGCCGAAGACCGTCGACGAGCTGCGCCTGTACGTCAAGGACAGCCGCCCGGCCGGCGGCACCTACCGGCCGCCGGCGTCGTACCAGGTCCAGTACCACGACGGCAGCGCCTGGGTGAACGTCGGCGCACAGGTCGGCACGCCGGCGGCACCCCAGGGCAACTACAACAACGTCCGCTTCGCCGCGGTTGCCGCCCAGCGGATCCGGGTGGTGCTGACGCACGCCGGCGGCGCGCGGTCCGGCCTGACCGAGGTGCAGGCCTACCACCGCGGCGGGTCCACGCCACCGGCCTCCACCTCGTACGAGGCGGAGGCGAGCGGCAACACGCTGACCGGGCAGGCCGCGGTGCGCTCCTCGGCCGGCGCCTCCGGCGGCGCGCTCGTCGGCTACGTCGGCAACGGCACCGCGAACACGCTGCGGTTCACGAACGTCACGGCGAACGCCGCCGGACCGCGCACTGTCACCGTCTCCTACGCCTCGGCCGAGGCCAGGTCGACACAGATCAGCGTCAACGGAGGCACCCCGGTCACTGTCGCCACCCCGGGCACCGGCGGCTGGGACACCGTCGGCACGGTCAGCGTCACGCTCCCGCTCAACGCGGGCACGAACACCCTCACCTTCGGCAACACCGCGGGCTGGGCGCCGGACCTCGACCGCATCCAGGTCAGCTGAGCCGCGGCGGTGGGAGGCCCCGCCACCCACCGCCGCGCGTCCGCCCCGTCACCACACCGAAAGGACCTCCCCATGGACCCGTCCCGGCACCCCCGCCGGCGCACCGGTGGGGCCGCCGTCGCGATCCTGCTGCTGGCCGCGCTCCTGCCCCTGCTCCCCGGCAGCCCCGCCCAGGCCGTCAGCGCCTTCGGCACCACAGTCGTCAACCAGGCGAACGGAAACTGTGTCGAGGTGCCCGGCGGCGCCGCCACGAACGCGCTGCAGCTCGTCCAGGCCGGCTGCGGCGCGGGCGCCCGGCAGACCTTCACCGTCACGCCGGTGGCCGGCACGACCGACCGCTACACGATCACCACACTCACCCCCGGCAGCTGTCTCGACATCTACGGCGCGTCCACCGCCGACAACGCCGCCGTCATCCAGTACACCTGCCACGGCGGCACCAACCAGCAGTTCCGCCTGGTGGCCAACGGCGCCGCCGGCACCGTGAACCTGGCCGCCGTCTCCAGCGGGAAGTGCGTCGCTCCGGTCAACGACGGCGGCGCGGCCGGCACCGCTCTGGTCCAGTTGCCCTGCACCAGCGCCGCCAGCCGGACGTGGCGGCTCACCGGCTACCCGGGCGGCGGGCCGAACCCCGGCCCCAACACGTACGCCAACCCGATCAAGGTGAACGGACCCGACCCGTGGTTGAAGTACCACGACGGCTACTACTACCTGGCGACCACGACCTGGAACAACACCGTCACGATGCGACGGTCCCGGACGCTGGACGGGCTGGCCGGCGCGGCCGACACCGTGCTGTTCACCCTCACCCGCCCCAACGGCGCGGGCACCATGTGGGCCCCCGAGTTCCACCTGCTCGACGGCCCGAACGGCAGGCGCTGGTACCTGTACTACGTCGCCGGCCGCCAGCCGTTCGACCTGGGCAGCCAGCGCATCCACGTGCTGGAGAGCGCCGGCACCGACCCGATGGGGCCGTACACGTTCAAGGCCGACCTGCTGGATCCCACCGCCGACAACACCTGGGAGCTGGACCCCAGCATCATGCAGCTCAACGGCAAGCTGTACCTGCTGGGCACGTACTACAACGGCGCACAGCCCAACTTCATCCGCGAGCTGAGCAACCCGTGGACCGCCGCCGGCACGCGGCGCCTGCTGTCCACCCCCACCTACGGCTGGGAGACGTCCGGGGGCGCCGTGAACGAGGGCGCCGAGGTCCTGCAACGCAACGGCCGGACGTTCATCATCTTCTCGGCCAGCCACTGCAGCACACCGGACTACAAGCTCGGGATGCTGACCTGGAACGGCGGCGATCCGCTCAACTCCTCGTCGTGGGTCAAGTCCCCGCAGCCGGTCTTCCAGCGCAGCGACGCCAACCGCGTCTTCGGCCCCGGCCACAACGGCTTCTTCACGTCGCCGGACGGCACCGAGGACTGGATCGTCTACCACGCGAACAGCTCGGCATCCGGCGGCTGCGACATGAACCGCAGCACCCGGGCGCAGAAGTTCACCTGGAACGCCGACGGCACACCGAACTTCGGCACTCCGGTAGCCACCGGGGTGCGGCTCCCCGCCCCCTCCGGCGAGCCGGCCGGCTGACACCTCGCCCGAGTCGATGAGGACGCCGGAGGACACACCCGTGCCGAGGCACTCGATCATGCGCGACGTCGCGCGGCTGGCGGGGGTGTCGAACCAGACGGTCTCCCGGGTGCTCAACGCGCACCCGCACGTCCGGGACGACACCCGCCGCCGGGTGCTGGCGGCGGTGCGGGCGCTGGACTACCGCCGCAACCCGGCGGCCCGCGCGCTGGTCACCCGCCGCTCCGGGACGCTCGGCATCATCGCGTACGAGAGCGCCCTGTACGGCCCGACCTCCATGCTGTACGCGATCGAGGGCGCGGCCCGGTCCGCCGGCTACTTCCTGAGCGTGGCGGGACTGCGCGACCTGGACCGCCGGTCGGTGCTGGACGCGGTGGACTGGCTGCGCGCGCAGTCGGTCGAGGGCATCATCGCGATCGCCCCGAAGCCGGTGGTGGCCGCCGCGCTGGCCCAGGTGTCCGACGGCCTGGCGGTCGTCGGCGTGGGCGGCGGGCACGACGAGGCGGTGCCGAACGTCCAGATCGACAACGCCGCGGGCGCCCGGCTGGCCACCCGGCACCTGCTCGACCTCGGGCATGCCACGGTGCATCACGTGGCCGGCCCGGCCGACTGGCCGGAGGCGACCGAGCGGACCGACGGGTGGCGAGCCGGCCTGCACGCCACCGGCCGGCCGTCGCCGTACGCCGTGCCGGGTGCCTGGACCGCCCGGGCCGGCTACACGCAGGGCCGGCGACTGGCCCGGGATCCGTCGGTGACGGCGGTCTTCTGCGCCAGCGACCAGATCGCCCTGGGGGTGCTCCGCGCTCTGCACGAGGCGGGCCGGCGGGTGCCGGACGAGGTCAGCGTGGTGGGCTTCGACGACATGCCCGACGCGGGCTACTTCCTGCCCCCGCTGACCACCGTGCGGCAGGACTTCGCCGAACTCGGCCGGCGCAGCCTGGACCTGCTGCTGGCCCAGCTCGACGCGGGCGGGGACCGATCGGCGCCCGGACGCGTGCTCCTGACGCCCGAACTCGTCGTGCGGGACAGCACGGCGGCGCCCCCGGCGGCGCGCTGAGTCAGCCGGCCGGCAGCCAGACCCGCATGGTGGACGGCCCCCGGTTGGCCCAGGAGTGGTACGCCACGAGCGGGACCTCGACCGGTTCCGTCACCGCCTCGGCCGGCGGCGCGGCCGTACCACGGTAGGGCCAGTCGTGGTCGGGCCAGTCGAGCCGCCGGCAGCGCACCGACACCCGGTCGCCGGCGCTCCGGGGCGGCCGGGTCGTGTCGACGTGCAGCCCTTGCAGGTCCGCGCCCGGCGGCACGTCCACCGACTCGACCGCGAGCACCAGCGGCCCGCGTTCCACCGCCACGCATCCACGGACCGCGTCGATGCGGGGGTCCGGGTACGTGAACCGGGGCTGCACCGGCAGGCTCAGCACGACCTCGTCCCCGCTCCGCCACGTCCGGCGCTCGGTGACGTAGCCCGGATGCGCGGTGCGGGTCCGGCCGCCGACGGTCAGCGTCGCACCCCGCCCCGCCCAGTCCGGCACCCGCAACGACAGGGTCCAAAGCCGCTCGTCGTCGCTGTCGATCCGTACCCGGACCATGCCGTCGTCCGGATAGCCCGTGGTGACCGTCAGGTGCCGCTCGCCCCCGTCCGGGGTGCGGTGGGCGACGGTCGCCGGCACGTACTGGTGGATCTGGAGGCCCTCGTCGTCGGTGGTCGCCACGTACGCGCCGAGGCCGGCCAGGGTGCGCGCGACGTTCGTCGGGCAGCACGACACCTCGAACCAGGGCGCCCGCTGGGCCGCCTCGGCGCGGATCCTCGGCCGGTCGTCGTCGGGACGGGCGCCGAGTTCCCGGCGGTGCAGCGTGTTGGTGTAGAAGAACGCCCGGCCGTCGGCCGCCGGGGACGCCGCGACCACGTTGAACAGGGTCCGCTCGATGAGATCGGCACAGCCGGGGTCGCCGGAGGCGAGCAGCAGCCGCCAGGCCAGCATCACCGAGCCCACCGCCGCGCACGTCTCGGAGTAGGCGCGGTCGGGCGGCAGCACCCAGTCGGCGCCGAACGCCTCGTCCTGGTGCCGGGAACCCTGCCCGCCGGTGAGGTAGGTCCGCCGGGCCACAGCGGTACGCCACTGGTGGCGTACCGCCTTCATCAGCCCCGGGTCGTCCCGCTCGACGGCGACGTCGACCGCCCCGCAGGCCAGGTAGTTCGCGCGGACCGCGTGTCCCCGCAGCACCGTCGCCTCGCGTACCGGCGTCTCGTCCTGGAAGTACTCGCGTCCCCACTCCACGTCCCCCAGCCGGCCGTGGCCGCGCCGGTCGAGGAAGAGCGCCGCCTGGGCCAGGTAGCGGTCGTCGCCGGTCGTGCGGGCGAACTCGACGAGCGCGGTCTCGATCTCCGGGTGCCCGCACAGCCCGTCGAGCCCGTCCGGCCCGAACGTGTCGCAGATGTTGTCGGCGACCCGCCGGGCGACCGCCACCAGCCCGTCGTCGGCGTGTGGACGGGTCCGGGCCCGGGCGACGGCCGCCTGGAGCAGGTGGCCGGCGCAGTAGAGCTCGTGCCCGTGCCCGAGGTCGGACCAGCGCGGTGGTTGCCCCCGGTGCCCGAACCGCGTGTTGAGGTAGCCGTCGCCGTCCTGCGCCCGCGCCACCCGGCTGACGACGCGGCCGAAGACCGACTCCAGCCGCGGGTCGCCGCTGCGCCCGATCTCCCACGCCATCGCCTCGAGGTACTTGTAGACCTCCGAGTCGGAGAACTCGCGCCCCCGGCGCCCGCCGGCCGGCCCGCCGGAGGCGACCAGGTCGAAGTTGCGGATCCAGCCCTCCCGCTCCAGCCAGTGCCCGATGTGCCCCAGGCTCGCGTCCGCGTTGACGGACTGCCGGTCCGCCCAGAACCCGCCGGTGATGCGTACCTCACCGAGCCCGAGCGGCCGGAATCGGCCGCGCGTCGGCAGGACGGGTGCGGCGGCGGGCACGCTACGAGCCATGGTCATCCCTTCACCGCGCCGGACATGAAGCCGCGCACGTAGTGTCGTTGGAGCAGCAGGAACAGCACGACGCACGGCAGGGCGAGCACGACGACACCCGCTTCGGTCGCGCCGTAGTCGACGACGCCCTGGGTCTGGCCGCGAAGGTTGGCCACCGCGAGCGGCAGGGTCATCCGCTCGGAGTCGTTGATGAGGATCAGCGGCGCCATGAAGTCGTTCCACGAGGCGAGGAACGCGAACAGTCCGACGGTGATCAGGCCGGGCTTGACGGCCGGGATGAGCACCCGGCGCAGCGCGCCGAACGACGAGCACCCGTCGACCATCGCCGCCTCGTCGAGTTCACGCGGCACCGCCTCGAAGGAGATCCGCATCAGGAACGTGGAGAACGGGAGCTGGAACATGGTGAGCACCAGGGCGACGCCGACGAGCGAGTTCTGCAACCCGACCCGGTTGAGCAGGACGTAGAGCGGGATGAGCAGGGTCGCGTACGGCACCATCAGGATGGCGAGGGTGAGCAGGAACAGCGCGTTGCGCCCGGGGAAGCGGAACCGTGCGAACGCGTAGCCGCCCAGGAGGGAGACGGACAGGGTGAGCACGACCGTCAGGAGCGACACCAGCGCCGAGTTGGCGAGATAGCGCCCCACGCCCGCCTGATATCCGGCCAGGGTCGCGTAGTTGCCGAACCCCCAGCCCTGCGTCTGGCCGGTCCCGGCTTGCGGGGACACCGACGCGACAGCCGTCCAGACCAGCGGGAAGAGGAAGATCAGCGCCATCCCTCCGGTGAACACCCAGTACGGCGTGCGCAGCGCCACGCCGGCGACGGTGAGACCGTCCGGCTTGCGCGCGGCGGCCGGCGCCGGGGCAGGACGCCGGGGCGTTCCGTCCACAGGGGTCCGGGCGGAACGGGAGTCGACGGCCATGGTTCAGCGCTCCTCGGGCCGGAAGGCGCGCAGTTGCAGCGCGTTGAGCAGGACCAGGGCCACCAGGACGACGACCGACAGCGCGGCGGCGACGCCGAGGTCGTTCTGGCCCTGGAACGCGATCATGTAGATCAGCTGCACGACGGTGACGGTGCTGTTGTCCGGGCCGCCCTTCGTGAGGATGTAGAACTGTTCGAACGCGAGCAGGGAACCGGTCACGCAGAGCACCGTCGTCAGCGCCAGCGTCGGGCGCAGCAGCGGCAGGGTCACCCGCCGGAACGTCTGCCAGCGGCTCGCGCCGTCCGCGCGCGCGGCCTCGAAGACGTCCGCCGGGATGCTCTGGAGGCCGACGAGCATGAGCACCATGTAGAAGCCGGCGTAGCGCCAGACGACGAGGAAGACGGTCGACAGGAGCGCCGCGTTCGGTGAGCCGAGGAACGTGACGTCCAGCCGGCGCATCACCGGCGCGAACGGGCTGGCGTACGGCGAGTAGATCACGTAGAACAGCAGGGACGCCGAGGCCAGCCCGAGGGCGCCGGGGACGAGGAACGACGCGCGCAGCAGGTTGTTCCACCGGCTCGACTCCTGTACGAGCAGTGCCAGTCCCAGCCCGAGCGCGATCAGCAGCACCGTCGCGAGCACCGTGTACTTGACGGTGAAGACGACCGAGTCGCTGAAGAAGCGGTGGCTCACCGCCCGGGTGACGTTGTCGGGCGCGTTCAGTCCCTGGTCGCCGGCCAGCAGCGGCCACCTCGACGCCGCCATCTTGAGCACCAGCAGCAGGGGAACGGCGAACAGCGCTGCGACGAAGGCCGCTGTGGGTGCGGCGAACAGCCAGCCGAGCAGCGCCTGCCGGCGTCCGGAACGGAAGCGGCGGCGGGTCGTCGCGCGGCGCGGATCCGGTGGTGCGGTGACCTCCATGGCAGCTCCTCGCTCCCCCGCCGCGGCCTACTGCTTCAGGACGGCGGTGATCTGGTCGTTCTGCTTCTGGATGTCGCCGCCGCCCTGGAGGACCTGGCCGCGGACCAGGGCGAGCCAGGGGCTGCCCGGGGCGTTGAAGGCCTGCTGGAAGTTCAGGGCGACCGGGGTGTCGCCCTTGCCGGCCACCTCGTTGACGGTGACCAGGCGGGGATCACGCGCGGCGTACCTGTTGTCCGCCAGGTCGGAGCGCGACACCACGTCCTTGTTCTTCGCCAGCACCTCCACCTGGGCCTGCTCCGACATCAACCAGTTGAGGAAGTTCCAGGCCTGCCCGGACTTCCGGGAGTCCTTCGACACGCCGATGCCGTCGCCTCCGACGAATGTCGACGCACCGCCGTCGGGGCCGGGGATGCCGGCCACCCCGACGTCGAACGGCGTCGAGGAGAGCAGCGTCGCCGGATAGAACATCAGGCCCACCTTGCCCTCGGTGAAGGCCGCGGTCCAGGTCGGACCGGTCTCCCCCGCCGAGGACGGCAGGACCGCGCCGGAGCGCCACAGGTCCGCCCAGGTGCGGTAGACCTTCTCCGCGGTGTCTCCGGCGAGTTCGGAGGTGGTGCCGTCCGCGCCGAGCACCTCGCCGCCCGCCGCCCAGATCGACGGGAACCAGGTGAAGGCCAGGCAGCCGCCGCAGTTGAGGCCGGTGGCGGTGCCGTAGACACCGTCCCTCCCGATGGCCTGGACGGCCTTGGCGGCCGTGGCGTACTCGGCGAGGGTCGCCGGCGCCCGGTCCGGGTCGAGCCCGGCCTCCCGGAACAGCTTCTTGTTCCAGAACAGCATCGACAGGTCGAGCACGAACGGCAGCACGTGCTTCCGGCCGTCACGCGTACCGGCGGCGAGGTGGCCCTTGTTGACCGAGTCCTTGAAGTCGAGGCCGTCGATGTTGGCGCCGAGGTCCTGGAACAGTCCCTGGCTCACCCAGTTCGGCACGTACACGATGTCCGCGGCGAACAGGTCCGGCAGGCTGCCGGAGCCGGCCGCCGCGCCCACCTTCGCGACGTAGTCGTCGTTGGGGACGACGGTCAGCGCGACCTTGTTCCGGTGGCTGGCGTTGTACGCCTCGACCAGCAGCTTCGCCTGCTTCTCGAGCGGCGCCCGGGTCCACAGCGTCAGCTTGCTGCCGTCGTCGAGCCCGTTCGGGCCGGCCTGGGCCAGTGCCCCGTCGTCGCCGCCGTCGTCGCCGCACGCCGCCGCGCCGAGAACCAGCACGGCCGCCGTGAGCCCGGCCAGCCACCGCCGTCCGCGTCGGCTCGGTGTGATCGTCATGTCGGCCTCCCGTTCTCTGAGGGAGCCGGAGCCGGCTCCACGGCTGAAGCGGTAAGCGGTTGCCGATGCCGGCCCTCGGGCTCAGCCCGGCGAGGTGGGCCGAGAATTCTCCGAAAACCTTTTCGGAGAATTCTCGGCGTCTACTTAGGCAGGTGTCAATACCTCGATCCGGAGGGCTGCGTGGAGCGCCTCGCCGCACCGGCACCCCCGGCCGGCCACCGGGTCAGCTCACCGCGCCCGGCGCCGCCGACGATCACGGCCCCGGTCACGCTCCGGGAGCCGGCGCGGGTCGCGGCGACGGGCCGGGCGTTGCGGCCGGGTCACCGTGGGCGGCGAGCGACGCGGCCTACGCCGGCCAGGGCGGTCACCGCGTACCACGCACGGATCCCGTACGCGCACAGCGCGCCGACCACGAGGGGTCCGGCGATCCACAGCGCCGCACCCGCCCAGCCGATGCCGACCGAGCCACCGACGGTCGCGACGGTCACGAGCACGCCGGGCATCGCCACGAAGCCGCCGGTCAGGTAGCGCCACCACCGTCCACCGGCGCCTCGCCGCATCGCCCACGGCACGAGCGCCGCCGCCCCGGCCACCAGCGCGAGCGGGACGTAGTACAGGCCGATCTCGCCGGACACGCAGGCGAACAGCGCAAGCGCCGCCGCCCCGGCGAACCGTGCCGCGCCGCGGGCCCGGCCCCGCAGCACGAGCGGCACGGCCACGAAGAGCGCCGGCAGCAGCGTGAGCAACGCGATGCCGGGGCCGAACCGCCGGACGACGCCCTGTTCGCCGGAGCCCGCGCCGAGCGGGTCCACCGGCACCGCGGACGGCAGCAGGAAGCTCACGCACACGGCGATCAGCACACCGGCGGCCACCGCGACCACTGACAGCGTCCGGGCGGCCCGCTCCGCGCCGTCCCGGACCGGCAGGCCCAGTTCCTCCCGCGCCTGGCCCGCCACCGCGCTCGGTGCGCCGAGACCGGCGAGGATCTCGGCGGTGTCGCGTCCGCTGTCCAGCGCGTCGGCGATGTGCGCGCAAGACATGTGGCGCGAGGGGTCCGCGGCACGCCGCGCTCGGCGTACCGCGGACCGGCGTCGCGGGGGTCGGTCAGAGCGTCTTGTACGAGCCGAAGGTGCCGCGCGTCGTCCAGCCCCGGAACAGGCCGAGCCCGTACCCGTGCCCGCTGCAGTCGGCGGACTGGTAGCCGATGACGTTCTGGAAGCCGCCGCTCCAGCCGAGCAGCCAGTCGGCGTCGGCCGGGAACGGGCGGCACAGGTCGTCCGGCGCGGCCTGCCGGGCGACCACGGCGAGCGGATCGCTGGAGTAGAAGACCAGGCCCGTGTCGGGGTTCGGAATCGTGGCCGGCTCGGCGGCGGCGGGCGCGGCGAACAGCGGGACGGTCAGGGCCGCGGCGGCGAGACCGGCGGCGATTCGCATGGTGGACGTGCGCATTCTGTCCTCCAGGGACGGTGGGCGGCCAAGAGGGGGGCGGCGGTTTCCCACCCCGTCAGGAGCGATGCGCATCGATGCCAACGGTGCCGCAGGAAGGTTGAGTTGTCAACCAAATCGGTGTCAGGCATCGACCAACGTGTATTGACACATTTTGTTACGGCGGTGATAGTAACTGCAAAAGCTCCCGCCGGTCCCTCCGCGGGGACGCATCGCGGCGGCGCCACACCGACGTGGCCGACCCACCGCCACCACCACCATCCAGGGAGCGCCGTCACGACGTGTCCCCTGGAGGGCGCATGAGAAGACGATCGAAGATCTACGCGGGGCTGGCGGCCACCCTCGTCCCGCTCGCCTCCGTGGTCGTGGCGCTCGGCGCGACACCCGCGGGTGCCGCGATCGGCGGCTCGGGGCCCTACCCCGCCGACTACGAGACCTCGTCGAGCCTGCCCAACCACACCATCTTCCGGCCCCAGACGCTCCCGTCCGAGCGCCTTCCCGTCCTGGTCTGGGGCAACGGCGGCTGCTCGGCGAACGGCCTGTCGCAGGGCAACTTCCTGCGCGAGATCGCCTCCCACGGCTTCCTCGCCATCGCCAACGGCGCACCGAACGGCTCCGGCTCCACGAACGCCCAGATGCTCACCCAGTCCATCGACTGGGCCGTGGCGGAGAACTCCCGGCCGGGCAGCAGGTACTACAACCGGATCGACACCACGAAGATCGCCGTGGCCGGGTTCTCCTGCGGTGGCCTGGAGGCGTACGCGGTCTCGAACGACCCGCGCGTCACCACCACCGGCATCTTCAGCAGCGGCCTGCTCAACGACGCCGACGACTACCAGCTGCGGCGACTGACCAAGCCGATCGCGTACTTCGTCGGCGGGCCGAGCGACATCGCGTACCCGAACGCGATGGACGACTGGGGCAAGCTGCCGGCCGGGCTGCCCGCCTTCATGGGCAACCTGAACGTCGGGCACGGCGGCACGTACGACCAGACCAACGGCGGCGAGTTCGGCCGGGTCGCGGTGCTCTACCTCAAGTGGCGCCTGAAGGGCGACGTCGGCGCCGGCGCGAACTTCGTCGGCCCAGACTGCGGTCTGTGCCGCAGCCAGTGGAGCGTCCAGCAGAAGAACCTGACGCTGGACGGCCCGCCGCCCACCACGCCCCCGCCCACGACCCCGCCGCCCATCACGCCCCCGCCGACCACGCCGCCGCCGGGTGGGGCCTCCTGCACAGCCGTCTACGCCGTCCAGGACCAGTGGAACGGTGGCTTCGTCGCCAACGTGACCGTGACCGCCGGGAGCACCGCGCTGACCGGCTGGCGCGTGACACTCACCCTGCCGGGCGGCGCCGCGATCAGCTCGTTGTGGAACGGCGTGCCCAGCGGCACCAGCGGCACCGTCACCGTGGCCAACCAGAGCTACAACGGACGGCTGGGCGCGGGCCAGAGCACCACCTTCGGATTCCAGGGCACCGGGACCGGCGGCGGCGCCACCGCCACCTGCGCCGGTAGCTGAACCACCTCGGGCAGGGCCGGCGCCGGACCCCGGCCCCGCCCGAGGTGAGTATCGTCTCGCCGGGACGCCCGGCCGCCCGCCGGTCCGTCGTGGACGGTTCGGGCCCACCCTCGGGAAGACTGCCTGCTAGCGCTACCGGCGGCAGCCGGAGATGAACGCGACGTACACCGGAAAGCCCTGCGCTGTAAGCCTTTCCGCCATCCACACGAAGTTGACATGGTAGATGGTTGGGCTAGGGTTCCGCCGAACGGTTGTCACCGAGGCAGGTATCCGGTCACCACGAGGACGGCATGACGGCACAGTGCAGTGGCTTCGACATCCGCTTGCTGGGCAATCTCCGGATCACGTACGCCGGGCGGGAACTGCCACTGCGCTCGGCTCAGCGCCGGGCCGTCTTCAGCGCGCTGGCGCTCACCCCGGAGCGGGGCCTGTCCCGGGACGAGCTGATCACCGCCGTCTGGGGTGACCACCCGCCGGCCAGCGCGACCGGCAACCTCTACACGTACGTCTCCGCCCTGCGCCGGATGCTCGAACCGGACCGTGACAGGTGGTCCTCCGGCCGGGTGCTCACCTCCGAGGGCGGCAGCTACCGGCTGCACCTCGACGCCGACGCCGTCGACGTGCACCGCTTCGAGCGGTTGCGCGAACGCAGCCGCGCGCCCCGCGCCACCGGGGACACCGCCGGCGAACTGGCCGCCCTGGACGCCGCGCTCGCGCAGTGGCGGGGCGACGAGGCGCTCGTCGGCGTACCGGGACCACGGGCCGCCGGCCACCGGATCCGGCTGGGCGAGCTGTACCTGACGACAGTGGAACGGCAGGCCGAGCTGATGCTGGGCCTCGGACGCGGAGCCGAGGTCGTCGACCGCCTGCTCGCGCTCGTCGACCGCCACCCGGCCCGGGAGAGCCTGTACGCGGTGGCGATGCGCGCGCTCGCCGCGCAGGGGCGTACCGCCGAGGCGCTCGCGCTCTACGCCACGCTACGGGACCGGCTGGTCGAGGAGTCGGGCACCGAACCCGCCGCCGCCGTCCGGCAGATCCACGAACAGCTGTCGGCCGGCACCGCGGCCCCGGCACGTGGCCCCGGCCCGGTCCCGCGGCGGCACCCCGGCTTCCGGGGCCGTTCCGCCGCGCTGGCCCGGCTGCGGTCGGCGGTCACCGGCCTGGCGGGCGGACGCGGCGGCAGCGTCTGGATCAGCGGCGAGGCGGGCATCGGGAAGTCGGCGCTGCTGGCCGAGGGGCTGAGCGGCGCGGCCCCGCTCGGCGTCCAGGTCGGCTGGGCCGTCGGCGACGAGCTGGCGTACCGGATGCCGTTGAGCATCGTGCTGGAGTGCCTCTCCCTGGGCAACGACGCGGACGGCCTGCCCGCCTCGCTGCACGCCTGCACGGCCGGGGCACCGCCGACCATGACCGTGATCGACACGGTGCAGCGGTTCGTGGTGGCGCGGTGCGCCGAACGGCCGCTGCTGCTGGTCCTGGACGACCTCCAGTGGGCCGACGACATGTCGCTGCTGGTCTGGCACGCCCTGCACAAGCTGACCACGCGGTTGCCGCTGCTGCTCGTCTCGGCCGCCCGCCCGGTTCCGGCCGGATACGAGGTGCGGCTCCTGCGCCGGGTGCTGCCCCGCGACGGCACCAC
The DNA here is from genome assembly GCF_000717585.1 of Micromonospora globosa. Taxonomy (NCBI): domain Bacteria; kingdom Bacillati; phylum Actinomycetota; class Actinomycetes; order Micromonosporales; family Micromonosporaceae; genus Micromonospora; species Micromonospora globosa. Next base: position 270,165 of record NZ_JNZR01000001.1, on the reverse strand, counting down.
GCTCGTCGAACTCGGCCCGCTCGACGACGACACCGCGACCGCGCTCGTACGCGACTGGTCCCGTCCGCCCGGCCCGGACCCCGGCACCACCCGCTCGTTCGTCGCGGCGGCCGCCGGGAACCCGTACTACCTTCGTCATCTCGTCCTCGCCGACCGCGACGGCCGGACCGCCGACACGCCCGGACCCGAGCTGACCGACGCGGTCTCCCGGCACCTGCAACCGCTCGCCGACGACACCCGTCAGTTGCTGCGGGCGATCGCGTTCCTCGGCAACAACTACCTGGTCGCCGACCTGGCCGCGGTCACCGGCAAGTCGGCGCCGGAACTCGTGCCCGCGGTGGAGGAGGCGCTGGCCGCCGGGGTCCTCGTCGAGGACGGGCGTCGCCTGCGGTTCCGGCATCCGGTCCTGCGCCGGGTCCTGCGCGGCGCGATCCCGACCGCGCTGCGGGTGCTGATGCACAGGCAGTTCGCCCAGCGGCTCGCCGAAGCAGGTGGCGACCTCGGCCGGGTCGCGGGCCAGTTGCTGGCCGGACCGGTGCCGGTCGACGCCTGGGTGCAGGACTGGCTGACCACGCACGCCGCGCAACTGGGCGCCGTCGCCCCCGCGCCCGCGATCGCGGTGCTGCGGCACGCCGTCGCCTCGCCCGGCCTCTCCGCGCCGTCCCGCGAGCTGCTCACCGCGGAACTGGCCCGGGTGCTGCACCGCTGCGGGCTGCCCGCGGGCGCCGAGGCGAGCTGGGTGTCGGCGCACACCGGGGACGCCGCGACGCGCGCCGAGATGAGCCGGATCGCCGGCCCGGGCGGGCCGTCCCCGAGCGTCGGACCGGCGGTCGTCGGGCACCGGTGAGGAGACTGCGCGTCACCGTTCTGGGGCCGGTACGCGCCTGGAACGGCGAGGTCGAGATCGACCTCGGACCGGCCCGGCGGCGGGCCCTGTTCGCGATGCTGGCCGCGAACGCCAACCGCCCGGTCACCCGCGCCGAGCTGATCCGGGCGCTGTGGGGCGACTCGGCGCCGAGCGCCGCGGCGGGCAACATCTACACCTACGTCTCCGGCCTGCGGCGCAGCCTGGGCCCGGCCGGGGGGATGCTGCGCTCCGGCCGCGCCGGGTACACGTTGCGCCTCGACCCGGGCGCGCTGGACGCCGACCGGTTCGAGGCGCTGTGCGAGGCCGCAGTGGCACCGGCCGCAGCCGGGCGGCCCGCACCGGCCGTCGCACTGCTCGACGAGGCGCTCGCGCTGTGGCAGGGCGAGCCGTACGCGAACGTCACCGGACTCTTCGCCGACCTCGACCGGCACCGCCTGACCGAGATGCGGATCGCCGCGGCCGAGCGGCGGGCCCGGCTGGTCCTGACCGGCGGCGGCGACGACGCGCTCATCGCCGACCTGACCGCACTGGTCCGCGACCACCCGCTGCACGAGCCGTTCCACGAGCTGCTGATGTGTGCGCTGCACCGGGCCGGCCGGGGCACCGAGGCGCTCGACGTCTTCCACGCGGCGCGCCGGGTGCTGGTGGACGAACTCGGGGTCGAGCCCGGCCCGGCGCTGCGCGAGTTGCAGAGCCGGATCCTCGCCGAGCCGGCGGCGGCCCCTCCGGCCGTACCGGTGACGCCGGTAGCGGAGGTGCCGGCAGCGGTGGCCGCGCCGCCCGTACCGCGGCGGGGCCGGCTGGTCGGACGCGACGCCGAGCTGGCGCTGCTGCGCGACCTGCTGGACGCGGTGGGCGAGGGCCGCAGCGCGATCGTGTGGATCGAGGGTGAGCCGGGCATCGGCAAGTCCGCGCTGCTCGACGCGGCGCTGCACGAGGCGCGTGCGCGGGGCCACCGGGTCGCGCGCGGCAGCGCCGAGGAACTCAGCAGCCGCATCCCTCTGCACGTGATGCGCCGGGCGCTGCGCCTGGAGGACGCGCCGCACGACGACCCGGCGGCGGCTGCCGACCGGGTGCTCGGCCACGTCCGCCGGCTGACCGCCGAGGGCCCGCTGGTCCTGGCCGTCGACCATCTCCAGTGGGCTGACGAGGTGAGCCTGCTCGCCTGGGAGCGGCTGGCCGCGCTGACCCGGTGGCTGCCGCTGCTGCTCGTCGCGACCGCCCGGCCCGAGCCCGGCCGCCGCGACCTGGCCCGGCTGCGGCGCGGCGTGAGCACCCGCGCCGGGCACCTGATCCGGCTCACTCCCCTGCCCCCGTCGGACATCGAGCAGATCTTCAGCCGGACCGTTGGCGTGCCGCCCGGCGCCACGCTGCGGTCGCTGGCGCCGCTGGCCGCCGGCAACCCGCTGTATGCCCGGGAACTGGTCACCGGCCTCGTGGCGGAGGACGGCGTACGGGTGGTCGACGGGCTCGCCGAGGTCGACGCGCGGGCCGACGACATGCCGCGCTCGCTTCTGGACACCGTGCGGGCCAGCCTCGACCACCTCTCCCCCGGCGCCCGGGAGGCGCTGCGCTACGCCGCCCTGCTCGGCGACGAGTTCGCCGTCACGGAGGTCGCGGCGGTCACCGGGCGGACCCCGTTCGACCTGATGGCCGATCTGGAGGAGGCGGTCGCCGCCGACGTCCTCGTGGACGCGGGCAGCGAGCTGGCGTTCCGGCAACCGGTGCTGCGGCGGGCCCTCGCCGGCAGCATCCCCGCCGCGCTACGGCCGACGCTGCACCGGCACGCGGCGCAGGCGCTCGCGGACAACGGCGGCCCCGTCACCCGGGTCGCCGACCACCTGCTCGCCGGGCCGCCCGAAGTGGACGAGTGGCTGGTGGGCTGGCTGGTCGCGCACGGCGCCGAGCTGTCCCGGCAGGCCCCGGAGGCGGCCCGCGAGCTGGTACGCCGCGCCCTGGCGAGCCACCGGCTGCCGCCGGCGCAACGGGCGACGCTCGCCGCCCTCCTCGACGGTCTCGACCGGTAGCGCCTCGGCGCTCGGCCGGTACAGCGCCTCAGCGCAGCCCGGGAACGCCCGTGAACCGGCGTGCGGCGGCCGCCGGGACCGGCGTACCCGGGCCGGTGCGGCGCACGAGGTGCTGGCGCAGGGCGGCCAGGGCGAGGGCGTCGAAGCGTACCCGCCCGTCCACGGGCGGCTCCTCCACCGCCAGTTCCCGCAACAGCAGCCGGGCGGGTGCACCGGCCTCGGGCTCCTGCACCTGGAGCACCGTGAACGCCGTACCGGGGAGGAACAGCACCCGGGCGGGCACGCCGTCGCCGGTCTCGAACGCCGCCGTGCGCCGCGCGGTCGCCGACCAGATCAGCACCTCGACCGTGCCCGGCAGGTCGGCGGGCGGCTCGGCGAGGGCGTTGGTGAACCCCCAGTCGGTGAGCACCCGCCGCTGCGCGATCCGGCGCAGGTCCGCCGTGGTCAGCCCGGCGCCTGCGTACGCGACGCCACGGTGCACGGGCAGCCGGCGTACGCCCGCTGACACGCACCTGGCGAACGGCACGTGTCCGCCCGGCTCGGCGGACCGCAGCGCCTGGTCGAGGCCGTCGCCCGCGGCCGAGAGGTAGAGGCGGACGGCTGTCGCGTACTCCACCGCGTCGGCGCCGCCGGCGAGCGCCGGATGCGCGGCGAGCACGTCCGCCACGTCGGCGGAGACCGCGGCGATCTCGCGGCGGAACGCGCGCCGGAACCAGGTCCGCTCCTCGTCCAGGTCGGGGCCGGGGCGTACGCCCCGCGCGTCGTCGCCGGGGGTGCGCTGGAAGCGGACGGGCGCCGGTGCGGGACGGTGCACCGGCAGCGTCATCGTCGGGCTGGTCGCCCAGCCCGCGCCGCCGTCGAGCACCGGTCCGGCCGCGTCGGGCGCCGCCGCCTCCGGTCCGTTCGCGTCCGGCCCGATGCCGTCGAGCCCGGCGACGCCCGGCCCGGCCCCGGGAAGCCCGGCCGCCTCCGACCCGACAACGCTCAGCCCGGCCCCGGGAAGCCCCGCCGCGTCCGGCCCGGCATCGTGAGGCCCGGTCGCTTCTGCCCCTGGGCCGGGAAGCCCGGAGCCGCCCGGCAGGGGCGTGTCCGGCGGGGCGGCGGGACCGGCGACTGCGGGAACGGTCGCGGCCACCTCGCCGGCCGACGGGGCGGGCGGGCCGGCCACGGCGACGGGCACCGGCTCCGGGACGGGCGCCGGCACCGACGGCGCGGGGAGCAGGTCGGCGGCGTGACCCGTCGTGTGCCGGTACGTCCCGGCCTCGATCCCGCGCGCCGAGAGCCCTGGGCGTCCCGGCGCCACGAGCGAGGACGGCTGCACCGCCGCGCGCCTGCGGGTCGCCGGGTCCAGCCGCGCGGCCAGGTCACCGGCCAGTTCCCGGTGGCGGTCGGCAGCGGCCGGCGCCGGGTCGTCCACGACCAGGCGGACCCGGTTCGGGTCCATCGGCACCGCGCGGATCCGGTCGGCGTGGCGGGGCGGCTCCGGGGCGCGCAGCCAGAGGCCGGACGGGATCACCTCGACCACCGCGTCGTGGGCGTACTGGTAGACGCGCGGGCCGACCGGCTCGCCGAGTTCCGGCGGCGCGCGGTGACGCAGGATGCGCGGCGTCACCGCCTTCGCCCCCAGCGTCTCCCGGGGCCGGTAGGCCAGCTCCTCGGCGAAGACCTGCCAGCCGGGCCGCCCGTCGGCGTCGACAGTGAACATGGCCGGGCCGTCGGGCCGGCCGCTGGGCACGCCGGTGAAGACGCGCACCGGGCTGCGCAGCAGGTCGGCCAGCGCCTGCCCGAACTGCTCGCCGTCGGGCAGCGCGACCGGGCCGTACTGGACGAAGCGGGCGTGCTCGCGCCCCTCCGGCGCCAGGCCGCGCCAGAACCGGGCGATGTCGTCCAGGCGCAGCGGCGCCGTCCCGGGGCAGCCCACCAGGACCGGCATGGCGTCCGGCAGGCACGGCATCGTCGAGGTGAGGTGGCTTCCGTGTACGGCGACGGCGGCCTCGTCGCGGCTCTCCCGGAGCCAGACGCCGCCGGGCAGCGGCTCGGCGGCGCAGGTCGAGCTGATCGTCAGGTGGTCGACGGCGGCGCCGTCCCAGGCCGGTACGGGATAGCGCTTCGACTGCCAGACCGGCGTGTGGCCGCGCCGGTAGCAGACCCAGCCGCCGAGATCGGTGGCGTGCACGAACAGCAGTCCCGCCGCACCCGGGATCATCCGTCCGAACGGGGCGATCACCGGCCGCCCCAGCCGGTCGGAGAGCCACTGGCCGGCGAGCGCCCCGGTCTCCGGGCGGGCGCCGCAGACCACCAGCCGGATGCCCCGGCGCAGGCGTTGCCGGCGCAGCTCGGTCGCGACCGTGTCCCAGATGTCGAACGGCAGTTCGTGTTGCAGGTCCAGGATCACGATGTCGTTGTCGGGATCCCGGTCCACCGACAGCGCGACCGTACGGGCCTCCGTGCTGATCCGCTCGCTGGCGTGCAGCACCAGGGCGTTGCCGACGGTGTGGCGCGTGATCACCTCAGATCATGCCGGAGCGCAGGGCGTAGGCCACCGCGTGCGAGCGGTTGCGCAGCTTCAGCCGGTGGTTGAGGCCGTAGATGACGTTCTTCACAGTGCGTTCGGAGTAGCGCAGCTCGTCGGCGATCTCGTTGGTGTCGAAGCCCTCGGCCATCAGCCGCAGCACGTCGATCTCGCGCGCGGTCAGGCCGGAGGCGTTGAGCCCGTTGGGGTTGAGCACGTCGCGCTGGAGCCGTTCGATGTGCTTGAGCAGCTCACCCACCAGGTTCGGGGGCAGCACGCCGCCGCCGGAGGCGGCCGCCCGGACGCTGTGCACGAGGCGTTCGGCGGTGACCGCCACGCGCGGCAGGACCGCCACCACCCGGCACTCCACAGCGGTCAGCAGCTCCTGCTCGCTGACCTCGGTCGTGATCAGGACGACCGGGGCGCCGATCTCGGTCGCCGCGAGGCGCAGCATGGCGATCACGTCGGTGGTGAGCCGCTCCGCGGCGACGACGAGCACCTGCGCCCGCGTCCGGTCCGCGCTGTCCAGCAGCGTGATGTCGGAGCGCGACCGGAGGTGGGCGGTCAGGCCGGTGTGGGTCAGCGGGTCGGGCGCGTGCACAAAGACGGCAACTTGCTCCACAGCCATCTCCATCACTGTCAGTAGGGGCTGACAGTCTCATGGAGAGTCCTTCAAGAAATCTCCACACTCTCTTTCCTGATGGCGTCGAGCCATGAAGATCTGCCCATAACCGCTGGCCAGACTTTTTTCAGTCAGTGAAGATTGATTTCGACGGGGCCCATCTTCTCCGTCGCGAGCTTCCCGGCGTTCGCGGCGGCGGCCTGGATCGCCTCCATGATCGCCGTCTGCAACGACGCTGCGTCACGCTGCTCGTACACCCGTGGGTCGACCCGGACGGCCTGGACCTTGCCCAGGCCGCTGGCCATGACCACCACAGTGGCGTCCTGGGAGCGGCCGGTGACGATCGCCCGCTCCAGCTCCGACTGCGCGTTGCGCATCTGGTCCTCCAGGCGCTGCGCGTTCTCCATGAACTCCTGGAACGAGGGTGGGATCGGCGTGGACTCGGGCTGCATGCCGGGCCTTTCTGTGTGTGGGCGGGTGGTCAGCCGACGGCGGCCAGGCCGCCGAGCCGCTCGCCGGCCGCCGGGCCGGGCGCGGCCAGGTCGGCGAGCGCGAGGGTACGGGAGCCGGTGCGCCGGGTCAGCGCGAGCGAGAACTGGTGGGCGGCGTGGACTGTGCGCTCGGGCAGCCGGCCGGCCATCTGCGTCAGCGCGGCCCGGACGTCGTCGGGCACCTCATGGCCCCGCCGCACCAGGTGCCGCAGCACGACGGTGGCCAGCTCGTCGGTGCTGAACTCGGGCACCGACCACTGCTGGCCGAACACCTCGTTCACCGCCGGCACCGCGGTCCGCAGGCTCGCCAAGGCCGCCTCCTCGCCGGTCAGCACCACCACCGGATCGCCGAGCCGGGAACGCATCCGGCTCACGAGCGCCTCGGCGATCTCCGGCGCGACGCCCGAGGAGTCGTCGACGTAGTCGAGCTGGAGCACGCCCCCGGCCGCGTCGTCGAGGACCGCGTCCACCAGGCTCCCGGCCTGGCCGGGCCACTGCGGCGCCAGCTCCCGGCTCGTGCTCACCCGCACCAGCTGGCCGACCGGCACCAGGCCCAGCTCCGACAGGCATGCCGCGTACAGCCGGGCGTACTCGCTGCGGCCGCTCCCGGCCCGGCCGCCGAGCAGCACGTTGCCGGTGCGGCCGGGGCCGCGCCGGCGGTTGCGTCCCTCGCAGAGCTGCAACAGCGTCTGCCCGGCCGCCTCCTTGACGCGCTGCCCGCCGACCAGGCCGCAGATACGCTTCCAGCTGCGGGCCGCGTTGATCGCGCCGGTCGGGTCGGTCGCCGCGTCGGGCTGCTCGCCCTGCTCGACCGGCAGGTCCTCCAGCAGCGCCAGCTCGGGTTCGACGTCGGCGGCGGTGAGCCGGTTGAGTTCGCTGTCCTTCGTGGGCGGCGTGGTCGCCAGGCGCGACGCCTGGTTGTTGATCAGCGCCTCGAACAGCTTGCGGGCCACCCGGCCGTTGCCGAACGTCGCGTTCTTCGGCACCCGGGTGAAGTACGCGGTGAGCGCGTCCACCGCGTCGTCGGTCAGCTCGTAGTAGTGCTTGCTGACCAGGTTCGAGGTGATGGTGACCAGTTCCTCGACGGAGTAGTTCGGGAACTCGACGGTGCGGGTGAAGCGGGACGCCATACCGGGGTTGGAGGCGAGGAACTGCTCCATCAGCTCGGAGTAGCCCGCGACGATCACCACCAGCTCGTCGCGGTGGTCCTCCATCATCTTCATCAGCGCGTCGATGGCCTCCTGGCCGAAGTCCGGCCCGGAGCCGCCCGAGCCGCTGGACAGCGTGTACGCCTCGTCGATGAAGAGCACGCCGCCGAGCGCCTTGGTGACCAGCTCGGTCGTCTTGATCGCCGTGGAGCCGATGTACTGGCCCACCAGGTCGGCCCGCGCCGCCTCGACCATGTGGCCCTTGGACAGGATGCCCAGATCCTTGAGCACCGAGCCGTACAGGCGGGCCACTGTGGTCTTACCGGTGCCGGGCGGCCCGGCGAAGACCAGGTGCCGGCTCATCGGCGGCATCGGCAGGCCCATCTGGAGCCGGACCTGCGACATCTTGATCAAATTGATCAGCGCGGTGACCTCCTGCTTCACCCCGCGCAGACCGATCAGCCCGTTCAACTCGCGAAGCGGCTCGCTCAGCTCGTCCGCGCCGCTCTCCGCCGCCGTACCCTCGTCGCCGGCCACCGGGGCCGGCGCGGCGGACGGCGGACCGGCGGGCGCCGGGGTGGCCTGCGGGCGGCCCACGGTCAGCGCCTCGGTCGTCACCGTGGCGCCGGGCCCGCGGCGGACGTCCTCGCCGCCGCTGTCGCGCACCACGCACCGGGTCAGCGCCACCGGCTCCACGGTGTCCACGCCGATGCCGGCCCCGCCGCTGCCCAGCACCTCCCCGTCGCTCACCGACCCGCGGGAGCCCGCCTCGAAGACGATCCCGTCGGCCCGGGCGTCGCGCACCCGGGTCTGCGTGACGGTCGCCGACCCGGTGACCCGCAGGCCGTCGCGGGCCGCGCCGACGATCTCGCTGTCGCCGAGCTGGAGCGTCCCCTCGGCCAGCACGCCCGCACCCCGCAGCAGGGACGCGCGCAGCGTCAGGTCGGCGCCGGCGCCCACCCGGACGCAGGCCACGCCGGTTCCGGTGAGGCGGGCCTCGTGCACGACGCCCCGCGCGGGGCCGGTCAGCGCGAGCGCTGTCGCCCCGCCCGCGTCCATCACCAGGTCGGTGCCCTCCAGTGAGGCGCCGTCCTGGACCAGCACCCCGCTGCCCGTGGTGATCTCGGCGCGCAGCCGCTGGAGCACGACAGCCGACTCACCGGTGAGCACGGCGACGTTGTCGCGCGTGCCCCGCACGGTCAGCCCGAGGAAGCGGGGCGAGCCGCCGGTGACGGCGACCCCGACCGGCGCGTCCTGGACCGTGCAGTCGGTGAAGGTCGGGCGGCCGCCGCCGAGCACCTGCACGGCGGTGTGCCCGGCACCGCCGAACGTGCAGTTGCGGAACGACGGCGACGCGCCCTCGGCGATGTGCGCCGACTGCACCGCGGCGCCGGTGAACGTCGAGTCGCTGATCTGCACGTCGCCTTCGCCGCGTACGAAGACGTCCACGTTGCCGCTGCCGGTGACGGCCAGGCCGCGGATGCGCGCCCAGGCGCGCTGCTCGACCACCAGGGCGGGCTTGCCGGCCCCGGTGATCTCGCACTGCTCGATCGTGAGCCGGGCGTCGCCGCCGGCACACACGCTGTTCGCGCCGGCCGTGCGCAGGCGGCAACGGCGCAGCGTCAGGGCGCTCTGCTCCCCCACCACGACGCTGCTCGTGGCGACGTCGTGGACGTCGGTGTCCTCGATCGTGCTCGACCCGGCCGACATCACCACCACACCCGCGCCCGCCGAGCTGGTCACGTCGCAGCCACGCAGCGCGACGGTGCCCTGCATCCGGGCCAGCAGCGTCACCCAGGAGGCGCCGCTGACCCGGCAGTCGTCGAGCGCCACCTCGCCCGCGTACACGTCTACCGCCGCCAGCGTCGTGTCGGCGCTGCTGAGCGTGATGCCGCGCAGCTGGGCGCCCTCACCGCGGACGACGAGGACGCTGCCCTCCTCCACCTGCACCTCGACGGTGCCGGGCCGGGCCGCGCTGATCGTCACCCGGTCACCGACCACGAGCTTCTCGACGTACCGGCCGGGGTGGACGTCGATAGTGGCGCCGGGCTCGGCCCGGGACAGCGCGGAGCCGATCGTCGGGTACGAGCCCGGCTTCCGGTCGCCCACCACAAGAACCTGCCGACTCACCGCGTCATCCCTTCCGGTCCAGCCCGGGCAGCACCCGCAGGCGCCCGCGGGCCGCCGCGCCGATGCGTACCCGGGGCTCGGCCGTGGCCCAGCGGTCCACGCTGCGCCGCAGCGACGTGATCGCCAGCTCGTCGAGCGACACCCGGTTGGAGTCGACCCGGCCGGTGTCGTCGATCTCGTTGGCGCCGATCTCCCGCAGCAGGACCGCGCCGCGCTCACCCTCGGCGGGCCGGCGCAGGTCCAGCACCTTGAAGTTCGTACCGGGCAGGAACAGCACCCGGTCCTCGACGTGCTCGTCCCCCTCCGGCTCCAGCAGGCTGGTCCGGCGGGCGGTCATCGACCAGATCAGCACGTCGGTGTCGCCGTCCTCGGACGCGCACGGCTGGGTCAGCGCGTTGACGAAGCTCCAGTCGGTCACCAGCCGCCGGTCCTGGTAGAGCGCCCACTCCCTGGCGGTCGGCGACAGCCGGTAGACGGTGGTGCCCCGGAACGACGGCATCCGGGAGACGCCGGCCACCACGCAACGCGCGAACGGCACGTGCGGCCCCTTGCGGCCGGAGCGCAGACCCGCGTCGACACCCGGTCCGCGACCGGTCAGATAGAGCCGCAGCGCTACCGAGTCGGCGAGCACGTCCTCGGTGGACACGCCCGAGCCCTGCATGCCCGGGTGCTCGGACATGATCCGGGACACCGAGCTGGCCATCACGTCGAACTCGCGGCTGAGCGTGCGGCGCAGCCATGCGCGCTCGTCGGCGAGCCCCTTCTTCTCCGACAGCAGCGCGCCCGCGCCGGCCGACGGCACCGGCTGCACCCGCGCCTCGGCGGCCACCTCCGACGGTTCGGCGTTCTCCGACGGCGTGGCGGCGTTCGACGGCTCGCTCTGTCCGTCGGGCTCGGCGGTCCGCGCGGGCGCGGCCACGTGCGACGGACCGGCTCCGGCGGGCGGGGCGGGCGGCAGGTCGACCGCGACGGCAGGCAGCGACGGCAGGGCCGCGACCGGCGCCGCCGGCCCGGCCGCCACCGGCGGCGTCGCGAGCGCCTGGCCGAAACCGGCGGGCATGGTCGGCGGCGCCGGCTCGCCGAAGCCCGCCGGCATGGTGGGCGGCGCGGGGTACGTGTCGTGTCCGGCGTCCTCGACGGGTGCCGCCGAGGGCCCGCTCCCGGAGTCGGCGGCGACCACCGGTCCGTCGGCGGCGCCAGGCCCGGCAGGTGCGGCGGGCGTGACCGGCTCACCGGCGGCGATCGGCGGCGTGGGTGCAGACACCACCACGGGCACCACCGGCGGTGCCGTCGGCAGTGGCACAGCAGGTGGAGGCGGCAGCTCGGACACGACCGGCGGCGCAGGCGGTGCGGGCAGCTCGGAGACGAGCGGCACGGCGGGCGGTTCCGGCAGCTCCGCCACGACCGACGGCGCAGGCGGCTCGGAGACGACCGGAGGCGCTGCCGGGAGCGGCACCGCGGGCGGAGCCGGGAGCGCGGACACGAGCGGCACCACGGGCGGAGCCGGCAACTCGGACGCGAGCGGCGCGACCGGGGGCGGCGGCAGTGCGGGCGCGACCGGAAGCGGCACCGCGGGCGGTGCGGCCGGCTGTTCCCGGCCGGCGGGGAGGGGCGGGACCGGCGCGGGAACGGCGACCACCACACTGTCCGCCGCGGGCGGTGCGACAGGCGCGGGCGGGGCGACCTCCACGTACGCGGGCACCGGCACGGTCGCGCCCACCGCCCGCATCTCGGTCTCCAGGTCGATGACCACCTCGGCCCGGCTGGCCGGTTTCGCGCCGGGCACCAGCACCGACGCGGGCATCAGCGCGCGGCTCGTACCGGCCATGCCGTCGACGCGTGCGGCCAGGTCGAGCGCCAGCTCCCGCATCCGGTGGGCGGTGGAGTGGACGGTGTCGTCGAAGACGAGCGTGCCGCTGCCCGCGTCGAGCATCGCGGACCGGACCTGCTCGGCGTTCTTCGGCTCGGCGGTGGAGCGTACCCAGAGGCCGGTCTGCACCACCTCGACCACCGCGCCGGGGGCGAACCAGTAGACCCGGGGCGCGACCTCCTCGGCGCCGGCCAGCGGCGGACGGTGGCTGAGCACAGTGGGGCGGCGGGCCCGCGAGTTGGGGTGCGCCCGGGGCGTGTAGGACAGTTCGAGCGCGTACGGCGCCCAGCCGAACGCCCCGTCCGGCAGCACGGTACGGATCTCGTACCGGTGCGGGCTGCCGATCGGCACGCCGGTGTAGCAGGTGACGTCGGTGTTCAGCAGGTCGGCGAGCGCCTGGCCGAACGCCTCGCCCTCGGGGATCCGGACCTCGCCGAACTGCACGAAGCGCACCCGCTGGCGGTTCTCCTCGTCGAGTCCGCGCCAGAAGCGCACCACGTCGTCGAGCGACAGCGGCGGCGTGCCAGGGCAGCCCAGCAGCACGGTCATCGTCTCCGCCTGGCAGGGCACGTACGCGGTGAGCCGCTGCCGTTGCGGGTCGACCACCTGCGGGGCACGGTTGCTGTGGATCCAGACCCCGGCCGGGATCGGCTCGATCTCGGCGGTGGCGCTGGACGGCCGGGTGTCGATCGCGGCCCGGTCCCATCGCGGCGTCGGGTAGCGCTTGGCGTCCCAGGCGGGCGGACGGCCGGGCCGGAACCGCACCCAGCCGCTGCCCGGTGCGGAGTGGACGAACAGCGTTCCGGCGGAGCCGCGTACCAGGTCGCCGTCCGGGGCGATGACGGTGCGGTTGAGGCGTTCGGAGAGCCACTGACCGGCCATCGCCGCGGAGTTGCCGTGCCGGCCGCAGGCGATGAGCCGGATGCCGCGGCGGCGGCGCGGCAGCACCCCGGCCATCGCCTCCCACGCGCTGATCGGCATGCCGTCGCCGAGGTCGAGCACGACGACGTCGTTCTCCGCGTCCTCGATCACGGACAGCGCCAGCGACTGGGCCTCGGGACTGATGGCGTCCTCGGCGTGCACCACGAGGGCGTTGCCGACGGTGTGCTGGACGACGCCCTCGGGACGGTCCTTGCCGCCGCCGAACAGGTCCCGGATCCGGGTTGCCATGATCGACCTACCCCACTTCTGCGGCCGCGAGGGCCCTCATGCCCAGCGCCGGGCCCTGGGGCACCAGCGCGAGCAGCTCTCTCGGGAAGGGAACGTTCACGACCCGGTCGAGCTTCAGCGCCCGTACCGCGTCCTGGTCGCCGATCGGGTACGCCTTTCCGTCGTCCGCGATGTACGTGGGCAGGGGTTGCGCCGCACCGGGACCGACCGGCGCCGGGAGCACCGCCATGCCGCTGCCGGGCGCCAGGAGCACCGTCGTGCGGCCGTCGGGGCGGACGCCGGAGCGGGCCAGTGGGACGAGCACCGCGGTGCTGTCGAACCGCGTCCCGTCCACCGCGCTCTGCCGCAGGCACAGCGCGTACGGGCCGGGTTCCTGCGGGGTGAGGCCGGTCAGGTCGGGCAGCCGGGTGAGCAGCGACCGGTCGGCCGACATCCGGGCCGCGGCGAGGTCGGCGGCGCTCAGCTCCACCGGCTCCTCCCCGGAGGTGGCGGTGGCCAGCAGGAACTCGGTACGGCTCAGCGGCGCGAGGCCGTCGCGGCGCAGCACCAGCAGTTGCTCCGCGCCGGTGTCGGGCCGCTGCCGGAACAGCGTGCCGATCGGGTACGAGCGGTCGCCGACCCGCCCGGAGCGGCCCTCGCCGGGGATCTCGGCCGGCGCCAGGTCCGGTCCGTCGGGCAGGAAGTCGAGCCAGTCCTGCGGGGCGGGCACCTTGCGGGTGGTGGTGGCGCCGAGCGCGGCGAGCACCGCCGGGTCGGCCACCCGGTGCCTGCGGCCGGCGGTCACCAGGTAGGTGGGTCCGTCGGCGGCGCGGACGACGGCGAAGCGGTCGGCCGGCAGCGGGACGGCCTCGGCGCGCGGGTCGAGGTTGAGGCCGAGGCGGTCGCCGGGTTCGTCGGTGACCGAGCCGGGCAGGCAGGCCAGCCACGGGCCGGCGACCATCGACCCGGTGGCGACCGACTGCGGGGCGCCGTCGATGCCGATCGACGGTCCGCGCGGAACGTCCTTGATCGACTCCTTGGAGATCAGCTTCACGGTTGCGCCGCTGCCCTGGATCAGCATGGCCGAGGTCAGGTTCGGCGTCGGGCGCAGCACGCCGTCGAGGTAGACGTACCGGTTGCCGCTCTCCTTCTCCACCAGGATCACACCGCTCTTGGTGTACGCCTTGCTGCCGCCCGGGACGATCCAGCCGTACACGGCGAACCCGGCCACGACCAGGACGCTGATGAGCACGCCGAAGGCCAGGCCGGTGACGGCACGCTGCCCGGGAATCTCCGCCGTGGACGGGTCGCCCTGCACCAGGGCGGAACTCAACCGGCCCATCATGAACTGGTGGGCGTGGACGTGGTCGCGCTGGGTCTGCACCGCCGGCTACCCGAAGAGTCCGCGGGCCCAGGCGTAGAGCCCCAGCACCTGGGCGAGCACCGGCAGCACGACCAGGCCGGTCGCGACGTCCAGCCCGCCGGCGGTGTACTCCCAGAACGGCAGCATGCGCCGCGGCCACGGCCGCAGCGCGGCCATCACCAGCGGCACCAGAAGGGCGACGAGCCCGCCGAGCAGGACGTACCGGCCGGTCGGGGCGAGCTTGTCGGAGAACATCAGGGCCACCATGAGGTAGCCGACGGTACCGGCCGCCACCAGGGCGACCCGCTGCCAGAACCCGAAGAAGGTACGCGAGCGCAACAGGATTGCACTCGATGTCACGAGCACGAGTGTCCACCCGGACCAGCCCGGCACCCGCATGGTGTGGTGCATCAGCACCGGCAGGACCAGGGCGGACGCGGTCATGCAGGCGGTCAGGTAGGTGTCCGCCTCGTCCGCGCGCGACTTGACCAGGTCGGAGTCCTCCGGCTCGATGTCGTACGACATGTCGGCGCCGGTCTTGGGCAGCTGCGGTCCGCGCAGCCGGGCCAGCTTCACCGCCGCCCGGGGCGCGATCACGATCAGCACCAGGATCACCGACACGGCCACCGCGGAGACCTGCGGCGCGGTGAGCGCGAAGCCGTCACCGGCCAGCAGCACGAGCACCACCATCGCGGCGGTCAGCGCGACGATCAGCAGCGGGGCGAACGGCATGACCGGCGTGACCGTACGCTGCGCGATCAGCAGGAACGCGGTCACCGCGACGACCGCGACGGCGGCGGCCAGCCCGGCGGCGGCGGTCCAGGCCACGCCGTCCGGGTCGCCGTCGACGGCGCTGGACGCGGCGACGGCCGCGAAGAACGCCGCGCCGCCGCCGAACAGCAGCGGGAACGCGCCGTCGGTCTGCTGGCGGGCGCTGACGATCGCCGCGGTGAACAGGCCGGCCGCGAGCACCGCGCCGGCGATCACCTGGGGCAGCACCGGGCCCCGGTCCACGAGTACGGCGGCGATCAGGCCCATCGCCACCAGGGAGAGGACGAGGAACAGCACCCGGCGGTACTCCGGCTGCCACCTGTCGGCCCGCCGGTTGACCACAGTGGCGACGCCCTCGGCCAGGTCGTCGAAGTCGAGTTCGGGCAGCGGGTCCTGTGCCGGGCGCAGGTGCAGTTCCTCGCCCTCCAGCCAGTCCAGGCTCTCCGGCGTGCCGGACAGCTCGAACGGCGGCTGGCCGAGGCGTTGCAGCACCCACGACTCGTCGGGCACCTCGCCGTCGGGCACCCGGGCCACGTCGGTGGTGTGCCGCACCAGCAGCGGCATCAGGTTCGCCACCGGCATCCGGGCCGGCACGGCCAGATCGGCCCGGCGGGCCGGCCCGATCACGGTGATCCGGCACAGTTGGTCGTTCAGCGCTGCGGTCACCAGCGAGCCTCTCTCATCGGGCCGTGTCCGACACGAAACCGGTCTGCATCAGGCGTACGCCGCGCCGGGTGACGAGCTGGGCGCGCCCGGGCGGCAGTTGACGGGGCTTCGCCTCGCCGAGGAACTTGCCCTCCTCCTTGGGGTAGGAGAAGAGCGTCGCGGGCGTGCCCAGCTCCCACATCCGCCGGATCACCGGGTCCATCATGGCCCGCATCGCGCCGGAGGTGCTCCGCGCGACGATCACGTGCAGGCCGATGTAGGCGCCCTGGGCCAGCAGCGGCAGGAGCGGGTCGAGCGTCGAGCCCATCCCGGTGCTCTTGGTCATCAGGTCGTAGTCGTCGACGATGACGAACAGCTCCGGCCCCTCCCACCAGTCGCGCTTGCGCATCCGCTCGGACGAGACGTCCGCCCCGGGCATCCGCCGGTTCATCGAGACCGACGCCTGGCCGGCCAGCTCGTGCATCTTGTCGCCGGTGAACGCGAAGCCCACCTGGTACGCGGCGCCGATCGCGGTGTCCAGGTCTCGGCGCGAGTCGCCGAGCACGACCTTCGCCCGCTCCGGCGGGTAGTGCTGCTGGATGGACCGCAGCACGAGCCGCAGCAGGTTGGTCTTGCCGGTCTCGCTGTCACCGAGGACCAGCATGTGCGGGGTGGTCATGAAGTCGTGCCAGACCGGGGCGAGACGCTGCTCGTCCTGGCCGATGACGAACTTGAAGTCGGACTCGGGCGGCGGCAGCGTCTCGACCATCAGGTGCGCCGGAAGCATCCGTACCGGCGGGGCGGCCGGGCCGGGCCAGAACGTGCCGACCTCCTCGACCACCGACTTGGTGGCCTCGGCCAGGTCGCCCACCTCGGAGCTGCCGTCCATCCGGGGCAGCGCGGCCAGGAAGTGCAGCGCCCCCGCGGTGAGGCCGCGGCCGACCTGGTTGGGCACGGTGGCCGCCTTGCGGGAGCCGTGCTCGGACTCCATCGCGTCGCCGAGCCGCAGCTCCAGCTTCGTGCCGAGCAGGTCCCGCATCCAGGTACGCAGCTCCGACCAGCGGGTCGCGGTGACGATCACGTGCACGCCGAAGGACAGGCCCCGCGAGGCGAGTTCCTGGAACTTCTGCTCCAGTTCCTGGAAGTCCTGCTTCATCGTGTACCAGCCGTCGATGACCAGGAAGACGTGCCCGAAGCCGTCCTCGATCACCCCGTCGGCGACCCTGGCCAGGTAGCTGGTCATGGAGTCGAGGCCGTGCCGCGCGAACTCGGCCTCGCGCCTCTCCATGACCTGGAGGACCTCCTCGACCGTCCGGACGACGCGGTCGCGTTCCATCCGGGTCGCGATCGAGCCGACGTGCGGCAGGCCGGCGATCGAGGCGAGACCACCGCCGCCGAAGTCGAGGCCGTAGAACTGCACCTCGCGCGGCGTGTTCGCCAGCGACAGCGCCAGGATCAGGCTGCGCAGCAGCGTCGACTTGCCGCTCTGCGGGGCACCCGCGATGCCGACGTGGCCGTCCGCGCCGTTCAGGTCGACCACCAGCAGCTCGCGCAGCTGCTCGGCGGGCCGGTCCACCACGCCCACCGGCACCCGCAGGCCGCCCTGGACGGCCGGGTCGTCGATGGTCATGCCGCGTACCGGGTCGGGCAGCACACTCGGCATGAGCGAGTCCAGGCTGGGCGCGCTGGACAGCGGCGGCAGCCAGACCTGGCGGGCCGGTGGGCCCGAGCCGGCGAGCCGGTCCAGCAGCACCTCGACCAGGCTCGGCCCGTTCGCGTCGGCGGCGGGCTCCTCGACCTGCTCGGCCGGGCGCTCCGGCCCGGGGTCGTGGCGCACCGCGACCTGCCGGGTGGTGAACGGCACCACGTCCGCGGTGGGCTCGTCCCCGGCGTCCGCGACGCCGCCGCGGCGTCCACTTCCGGTGTACGCGCCGGAGACGTACGCCGCCTTGAAGCGCACCAGGTTCGTGGTGTCCACCTTCAGGTAGCCGTTGCCGGGCTCGGGCGGCAGCTCGTACGCCGCGCCCACGCCGATCACCGACCGCGACTCCATCGAGGAGAACGTGCGCAGTGCCAGCCGATACGACAGGTGTCCCTCGACCCGGTTGATCCGCCCCTCGTCCAGGCGCTGGGAGGCGAGCAGCAGGTGCACGCCGAGCGACCGGCCGAGCCGGCCGATGGACACGAACAGGTCCATGAACTCGCTCTTGCTGGACAGCAGCTCGCTGAACTCGTCCACGATGATCAGCAGCACCGGGAAGGGCACGAGCTGGGCGCCGTTGCCGCGCGCCTTCTCGTAGTCGAACAGCGAGGCGTAACCGCTCGCGCGCAGCATCTCCTGCCGCCGGGTCATCTCGCCGTTCAGCGCGTCCTGCATCCGGTCGACCAGCGGCAGCTCGTCGGCCAGGTTGGTGATCACCGCCGAGGTGTGCGGCAGCTTGTCCATGCCGAGGAAGGTGGCGCCGCCCTTGAAGTCGACCAGCACCAGGTTCAGGATCTCCGAGCTGTGCGTCGCGGCCAGGCCGCAGACGAGGGTACGCAGCAGCTCCGACTTGCCCGAGCCGGTGGCGCCGATGAGCAGGCCGTGCGGCCCCATGCCGCCCTGCGCGGACTCCTTCAGGTCCAGCTCGATGACCTCGCCCTCCTCGGTGACGCCGATCGGCACCATGAGGCGGTTGCGCTGCGGTGTGCGGGTACGCCACAGGGCCTGCACGTCGAAGGTCATGGCGTCGCGGATGCCGAGCAGCGTGGTCAGTTCGAAGCTGGTGTCCAGCGGCTCGTCGGAGACCTCCAGCGTGCCGCTGGTCCGCTTCGGCGCGATGATGCGGGCGAGCGCCTCGCACTGGGTCTGGTCCAGGCCGTCCCGCTTGGCCGAGCCGGTCGTGGCGCCGGCCGGGAACTCCACGACGTCGTCGGTGACTGTCAGCCGCAGCACCTTGGGGCCGCCGGGCATCGCGCCGGTCAGGTCGAGCAGGACCACGTTGCGGATGCCCGCGCCGAGCAGGCGGGAGCTGTCCGGCAGGTCCACCAGATGCGCGACGATGACCAGGAACGGCTCGCTGGTGGTCGGCCTGACGGCCCGGTCGTGGTCGCCCCGGTCGGTGATCTCCGGGCCGAGCATGTCCATCAGCGCGTCGTGGCTGCCGGCGAACATCCGGACCGGACCCGCCGCGTCGTACGCGGTGGGGTGCGCGTTGTGCGGCAGCCACTTGACCCACTCCCACGGGCCCCGGTGCACCTCGGCGGCGAGCACCGCGATCCGCAGCTCGTCCGGGGCGTGGAACGTGGCGAGCTGCGCCACCATGGCGCGGGCCAGGTCGATCGCCGGGTCGATCGCGCCCTCGAACTCGACGCTGGTGAAGCTCGGCAGGCCGACGGAGGTGGGGATGCCGGACACCGTCCGGTACGCCTCGGAGAACCGCCGCAGCGAGATCGACGACAGCGGTTCGAGGTCCTCGATCGGCTTGGTGGACGGCGGGTTGAACTTCAGCATCGCGGTCTGCCGGCCGAGACCGATCCGGACCCGGCCGAAGTCGTCGTGGCTGGGCCGGCGCTCCCACAGCCGGCTGCCCATCGCGATCGACCACAGCCAGCCCGGCTGCGGGTTGTTCCACAGCACGTGGCGGCGCTGCTGGTCGGCCGCCTCGCGGGCCTGCTTGCGCAACTGCCCGATGTAGCGGAGGAAGTCGCGCCGCTCGCCGCGCATCTTGCGCTTGCGCTCGGCGGCCGCCCGGCCGATCTGCATGACGCCCATGAGCAGCATGCCGCCGGCCATCGCGCCGCCCATCACGTACATCACGGGGGTGCGGTTGTAGAGGCCGAACATGGCAAGCATCGCGCCCATGCCGAGGCCCATCGGCACGACCATCGCGAACGAGCGGAAGTCGAGCGGGGCCTCCTCCGCCATCAGCGGCGGCTCCTGGAGCTCGATCGAGCCTTCCGGCGCCTCCGGGCCGGGCGCGCGGGGCGGGCGCTTGACGGTGACCGTACTCATCCGATCGTCCCCGCGTCGGCGCCGTCGCCGCCCCAGACGGTGCGCTCCTGGCGCAGCAGCTTCACCGCGTAGCGGTCGTTGCGGTAGCGCTCGGCCACCTTGACGTCGTCGTCCTCCTCGGCCTGGCGCTTCTTCTCCTTCTCCGCCCGCTCCTCCTCGTCCCTGCGGCGTCGCTCCTGCTCGGCCCAGAACGCCTCGGCGCGGGCGGCCGCCGCCTTCTCCTCCTCGGCCAGCGACGTCGTGAACTCGGCGTCGCTGACGCCGGGCTCGCCGCACCGGCGCATCTTCTCCAGGTCGGCGCTGAAGAAGTCGAACGTGCCGCCGGCCGGCCGGGGCGCCTTCGCGGGCGTGACCCGCCGCCACACGGCGCGCGGGGGCTGCGGTGTCTCCGACATGGTCACCCTTCCCTGCCGTCGTCCGCTGACGTACCGGTCAGCCAGTCCGCGTCGCTGAGGTCGTCCCAGTCGGTCGTGTCGTCCGGGTCGTCGTCCGGCCGGACCAGCGGAACGTGGTCGTCGGCGGCCGGCCGGGCGCGGTCACCGCCCCAGACGGCGTCGTCCTCGCGCAGGCCGGCGGCGGGCTCCCGGTCGACGCCGGGCTCGCGGTCGTCGTCGCGATCGGAGCGACCCCGGACCGTACCGGCGCGGGCCGGCTCGTCGGGGTCCGCGCCGGGCGTCGCGCGACCGGAGGGCTGCGGGCCGGAACCGGCGAGTCCGGCCACGGCGGCGGCGCCGGCCAGGCCGAGCGCGCCGGGGACGGCGACGGCAACCTCACCGTCGGCCACGGCAGCGGCGACGCCGGCCTTCCGGTGCGTCCCCTCCGGACTGCCGCCTCCCGGCGAGACCGACGGGTTCGACTGCGCGGGCGGGTTCGGCTGCCCGGGCGGGTTCGGCGTGGCCGTCTGGGCGGGTGGGTTCGGCACCGGGCCGGGCTGGGCGGGCAGGCTCGGCTGCCCTGGCTGGCCCGGGTGGCCGACGATCACCGGAGCCGCCACGACACCGCCGACCGCCGGGGACAGGTCGGCCGGAGGCGGCGCGACGGCCGCGGTCGGCTCGGCCTGCGGCTGCGGTTCCGCCGCCGGGGACAGGTCGACCACAGTCGGCACCTCCACCGCCGTCGGCGGTGCGATCACCTCGGGTACGGGTGCACCCGGCGACGTACCGCCGGTGCCGGACACGGGCGCTGCCGGAACGTCCGGCGCGGCCGGTTCCTCGACGGCGGCCTCCGGCACACCCGGATCCGGACCGGCCGGCGGACCGTCCGGACCCGCTTGCGCGCCCGGCACACCGGTGACCGGCACGGAACCGTCGAGGTCCGCCGTGCCGCCCCCCGGCCCCGGCTGCGGGCCGGACACGTCGGCGACCGGCGCGGATCCGTCAAGGCCTGCGCCACCGGCCGTCGTGCCGTCGCCCGCCTCCGGCGCGAAGTCACCCGGTCCGGCCGGGGTCCAGTCGGTCTCGTCCGGCCGGATCAGGCCGGACACGTCGGGCGCGGTCCGGGGCGTGGTCCCGGCGGGTGCGGTGCCGCCCGGCGGGCCGGCCACCGGCGGCACCACACCCGCGATCGGCGTCGCACCGGCGATCAGCGGCGCGGAGGGAGGCGGCTCCACCAGCCCGGTGCCGCCCGCACCTGCGCCCGCGGGCGCCTGCGGTCCTGCGGCGTCGGGGGTCGACGGGCGCCAGTCGTCGATGTCCGCCTCGATCAGCCCGGAGGCGTCGGGTGCGTCCGGCACGCCCCCGCCGGGCGTGCCCGCACCGGCGCCCGGCGCGCCCGGCGCGCCGGGCATCATCGGCATGGCGGCTCCGGGCGGCGCCGCCGCGACCGGAGAGTCGACGCCGACGCCCGGGGCCACGGGCGGGCCGGCGGGGATCTGCGGACCGTCGACGCCGAGCCCGTCGCCACCGGCCGGCGCACCGGCCGACCCGTCCGGCACGCCCGCGTCCACGCCCACCGGTCCCCAGGTCTCGGGGTCGCCGCTGACGAGTCCCCGGGCGTCGGGCGACTCGGCCCCAGCGGGGTTGTTGGCTCCGCCCGCGGGCCCCGGCATGCCGGGCACGGCCGGCATCGGGGCACCCAGCCCGGCACCGCCGGACGAGGCGCCGGCCGGTGCGCCGGGAACCTGCACACCGTCGAACCCGGGTGACCGCCAGTCCGCCTCGTCGCCCTCCACCAGGCCCTTGGCGTCCGGCGCCTCGGGGACACCGGAGCCGCCACCGGCACCGGCACCGGGCGCGCCCGCGCCGGGCATGCCCGGCATCATCGGCGACTGGAAGCCACCGCCACCGGGCACGGCGCCACCGGGGGCGGCCGGGATGTCCACACCGCCGACGGTGCCGGGGGCGAAGTCGTCGCTGTTGCCGAGCAGCCCGTTCGCGTCCGGCTTCTCCGGCAGTCCGGGGCTGCCGCCCGCGCCGGGGCCGGCGCCGCCGGGCGGGCCGAATCCCGGGATGCTCGGCGCGGTGAACCCGCCGCCTGGCTTGCCGATGACCGTGCCCGTGCCCGCCCCGGGCTTCGGGCCGCCCACCTCACCCGGCCCGGAGAACGACGGCGGCTTGACCGAGCCGGCGCCGCCCGCCCCGCCACCGAGGTTGGCCGAGCCGGGCGGCTTGACGCCCGGCGGTACGACACCGGAACCGAGCCCGCCAGGCAGGCCGCCCCCACCCGGTACGCCGACGCCCGGGAAGCCGACGCCCCCCGGGCCGTTGATGCCCGGCGCGTCGAATCCGGGCAGCCCGCTGCCGCCGCCGGGGGTGGGACCGCCGATCTCGCCGGGGCCTGAGAACGACGGCGGGGTGACGCCGCCCGGCCCCTGGCCGGAGCCCGGACCACCGATGCCGGCCAGGTTCGGGGGCGTGATGGTGGGCACTGTGATGTTCGGCGGCGTGGTGAACCCCGGCGTGGTGATGCCGCCGACGGGTGGCGGGGTGAACCCCGGCGGGGTCAGTGTCGGCGGGGGTGTGAGGTTCGGCGTCGTGAGGTTCGGCGTCGTGAAGTTCGGCATCGTCGGCGTGGTGATGCTGGGCGTCGGCATGGTGATGCCGGACGTCCCCGCCTTGTCGGTGGTCATCTTGTACTGCTCGGCGACCGTGTGGACGACATCGGCCATCTGCTGGGCCATCGGCTTCTCGTACTCGGTGCCGCTGATCGGCACCGGACCGCTGCCGCTGCCGACGCCGTTCTGGGAGGCGATCGTCGCCCAGGCGCCGTCCAGGTAGGAGATCGTCTGCTGGGCCCAGGAGAGGTGGTTGGCGGCGTCGTAGAGCTGCGACGGCAGCGACGTGACGTTGGTCGAGGAGTTGATGCTGTTGGCCGCCGTGGTGGAGTCCGGAACCGCGCCGCCGGCGAGGTGCTCGGCCTGCTTGCCGAGCAGGTCGGCGTAGAAGTTCATCTTGTCCCGGAACCCGTTGGCCGCCGGACCCTTCCACGCCTTGTCGTCGCCGACCATCGAGGCGACGGCGGTGCGGATGGTCTGTTCGAGCCAGATCAGCAGGTCCTGCGTCGCCTGGAAGGCCCGGGCGGCCTCGACCACCGACCCCACGTTGACGCGGCCGGCCGCGTACTTCAGGCCCTCCTCGCTGAACACCGCGGCGCCGCCGTTGACCGAGGCCATGAGCTTGCGCCAGCCCCGGGTCTCGGTCGCCCAGGTCCGGTAGTCGTACAGGTCGCCGACGGGGATCACCTTCGGGGGGAAGGTTCCTTCCGGCTCCGCCGGGTCGTTCCACCCGTCGAGCTTGGTGTCGCCGAGACCGTTTCCCATGCCCCGTCCCTCTTCGCGAGCTGCCGGACCTGTCCGCCCGCGTCAGTTGCCGTCGGTCTTGATGATCTTCTGGCCGTAGGTGCTCAGGTTGTCCAGGCCCTTGAAGGAGTCACCCATGATCTCGCCGAGCTTGTCGGTGGTCAGCGCGTTGAGTTCTTCGAGGTTCCGGTAGTCCGCGGCCATCTTCAGCAGGGCGGTCTGCACCGCGAGGAGGGCGGTGTTCATGTTGACGAGCATGTCCTTCATGTCGCCCTTGACGCCGCCGTCCTGGGCCGTCGCCCCGACGACCGCCTGCCGCAGCACCTCGGCCCGGGCGAAGGCACCGGGACGCGGGTCGATCGCGCCCACCTGGTCAGCCGTGGTGAGCAGGATGTTCCCGGCACCGGTGATCTTGCCCAGGATCTCCTTGGCGAACCACTCCAGCGCGGCGGTGTTCACCGCGACCCCGCTGGTCGAGGCGGTGTCACCCTTGAACGTCGGGTTGATTCCCGGCGGGGTGAAGCCCGAGTTCGTCGGGGTCTTGTCCTCGTCGATCCAGTCGGACTTGTCGGTGAACGCGGGCGGCGTCACGTTCGACGGGTCGGTGATCTTGTCCTTGTACGTCTTGACGAGGTTCCGCCAGCCGTCGGTGTCGAGGATGTTCTTGTCGTACCACTCGCGGGCCTCGATCCACTCCGGATGCTCGGCGCGGACCTCGTCCTTCCACCGCTCGTAGTTCACCCCGGTGCGGTTGTTCTGGTGCTTGTTGTAGAAGGCCATCCAGGAGTCGTACGCCGCCTGGGTGGTGCCCTCCGGCTTTCCGATGGCGGCGTCGCCCATGCCGTAGGCGTTCATCGCGCTGATGGCTTTGTCGTTGGGGTATCCCCAGTCAATGCGGGCCAAGGAGCTCACTCCACTCGGGTGTCGACGGCGGAACGCTGGCACAGACCCCAGCGGCCCGGGTCGTCTAGCTCACCGGGCCGGGGACGGACGACGCCGGCCGCCACGCCGCGTCCGCGGCGGCCGTCCGGCGGTTCAGCCGCCGCGGACGTCGTTCCAGATCATGGCGTGACGCTGCTCGGTGGTGCCGTAGTTGTCCGAGATCTGCAGCAGCGTCATGCGGGCCTGCTCCAGGTAGCCGACCATCGAGTCGGCCGCCTGGTTCCAGGCCAGCTTCGAGACCTTGTACTGCTCCTGGGCGGCACCGGTCCACTGGGCGAGGCTGGCCTCGACAGTGCGCTCCATCTCCTCCAGCGACGACTGGATCTGGCCGTTGATGCGGTTCATGTCGGTCAGCACGGCGTCTGCCTGCACGAAGTCGAAGGTGTAGTTGGACACGTCAGTCCTCTCGGGAGATCGGGGGTCGGGGTACGGCTCAGATGCCCGGCAGGGCGGCGCCGAAGGAGTTGGCCACGCTCGACGCCTCGTCCTCGGCCGTCTGGTAGCCCTTGGTGGTCACGCCCATGACCTCGAGCATGTTCAGCAGCTCGTTGATCACCCGCTGGAACGCGTTCTCCCAGTTGTCCATCGCCTGGTTGAAGCCCTGCGACGCCTGGCCGGTCCAGGAGGAGATCAGGATGGCCATCTGCCCGTTCACGGCCCGCAGCTGGCCGGTGAAGGCGGTGGCCTTGTCGGAGAACTCCTGGGCAGCCCGCTGCATACCCTCTTCGGTGGTACTGACGGTCGGCATCGTCACGGCCGGACTCCTCATGTCAGGGAAAGGTGGCAGGGAAGAGTGTTGATCCGCGGCCGCGCCCCGCGGCAACCCGGTCGCGCCACCATGTCCGAACGTCACCCAACATTGCACGGCAGCGCCCCCGCAACCGCCGCCACCGGCCGACAGCCCGGGAAGAGTGGTTGCACTTTCATGCACTGATCCCCGGCCGGAGTTCCGGCGCGACGGTCGTGGCGTCTTCACTGGACCGCGACGTCGAGGGAGTGGTCCGTCGTGAACTACAGCGAGCGCATCGAAGGCCTGTTCCAGGAGTACGAACGGCAGCGCACCAGCCTCGCCGAGATGCAGGCCCGGATGAGCGCGCTCTCGGCCACCGCGACGTCACCGCGCCGCGAGGTGAGCGTCACCGTCGGCCAGAACGGCGTGCTGACCGACATCCAGTTCCCCTCCGGCGCCCACAAGCGGCTCACCACCGCCGATCTGACGCGGCTCATCATGGACACCTACGCCGACGCCAAGGAACAGGTGATGAACCAGGCGGCCGACGTGCTCGCGCCGATGCTGCCGGACGGCCTCGACGCCCACAAACTGGTCCGGGGCCAGGCCGGGGCCGACGCGTTCCTGCCCAAGGAACCCCGCATGGTGACGAGCGTGCGGGAACTCCTGACCCGGGGGCCCGAATGATCAGCAACAATCCCGGCGGGCGGCTGTGGGTCGACCCGGACGGCGTGGAGGGGCTCGGCAAGGCGTACGAGTCGCACGTGCAGCTCTACGAGTCCTACCTCTCCCAGCTGACCGCCCTGCGCGCCCGGTACGCCGACGCCTGGGGCGACGACGACATGGGCGAGCAGTTCTCGACCAAGTTCCTCCAGGGCCTGGACAACCTCGAAGCGATCATCGGCGGCGTCAAGGGCACCCTGCACTACACCGCCCAGGGCCTCAAGGAGAGCGGCCGGGCGTACCGGGAGGCGGACGAGGCCGCCCTGGACGTCAGCCGGAAGATGGCCAAGGACTTCGACGGCCTGGACGGACCCACGTACGCGAGGCGGACGGTGGCGGGCCCGGTGCTGGAGCCCACGGCGGAGGGTGAGCCGCGCCGGCCCCATCTGCTGTCCCGCCGCCTGGCGGTCGGCGAGCCGGCCGGTGAGCCGGTCGCCGAGCGGGCCAGGCTCCTCCCGCAGCAGCAGGGCACGCCGCTGCTGCCGCTGGAGCCCGCCGAGGCGCTGACCCCGCTCACCGCCGCCACTCCGGCCATCTCGTCCTACTCCGTGCGGCCGGAGTACGCGACCGCGCACGTCGGCGGCCGGCCGCTGCCCGAGGGGTACCGGCTGATCGCGCTCAACCCGTTCGAGGACGGCAGCACCCGGGTGGACGCGAACCTCTACGACTCGATCACCCCGCTGACCGGCACACCCGTCACCACGCCGGACGGCAGGGCGATCGATCCCGGACAGGGCCGGTTCTTCGTCGTCAAGGAGAACCCCTCGGTGGACCCCACCGCGCCCGGCTACCAGCCGCTGTACCTGAGCTACGCGCCCGACGGCACGCCCACCCCGATCATCCCCGGCGCCTGAGCCACCCACCCGCGCCCGGTAGGACATGCCCGACTTCCACATCCCCAACGACCCGCAGTGGCAGTGGGCGTACGACCTGATCCTCGTCGCCGTCGGCGAGGAGTACCCGAAGGCCGACCCCGCCGCCCTGCGGGCCATGGGCGACGAGCTGTACGCGCTCAGCAGCACCATCCTCAACGGGATGGGCGCGACCGCCAACCTCGGCTACGGGCTGGCCGGGAGCCTGTCCGGCCCGGCGATGGACGCGTTCCAGCAGTACCAGGTCGGTATCACCAAGAACGTGCCGGCCGGCGGCAACATCGCGCTGGCACTGGGCGGCTCGGCCTACAACTTCGCGCTGGACTCGGAGAACACCCAGTACAACATCGTCATCGCGGCCTTCACCCAGGTCGTGGAGATCGCCATCGCGCTGGCCTCCGGCTTCGGCGCGGCGGCGGTGCCCGCCCTGATCAAGATCGGTCAGGAGATCGTCGGGGCGCTGATCAGCCTGTTCCGCCAGCGCCTGCGCAACATGCTGATGCGGCTGGCCTGGGAGGCGTTCCAGGAGGGCCTGGAGGAACTCTGGCAGAGCGCCGCCGCCCAGGTCACGCAGATCATCGAGGGCAACCGCAAGTCCCTGGACTACAAGGACCTGGCGATGGCGTTCGCCGGAGGCGCGTTCATCGGCGCGGGCGTCAGCGGCGTGCAGATGATCGGCGGCAAGTTCTTCCCGAAGATCAACAACAGTGTCCTGTCGCGGGAAGGGCTGTCGGCACTCGCCGAGACGCTGTTCGAGGGCCTGTTCACCATGATGGTCGGTGGCGGCGGCTTCAACCCGTGGGCCACCATGACGTCGTCGATGATCGGCGGAATGGCCCACCACTACGCCACAGTGGTCGGCCAGAGCTACGGCCCGGGCGCCGGTGCCGGGGCGCCACCGCCGACGATCGAGACGAAGAACCTCACGACCACCGCTCCCACGCCTCCGCCCACGGCCGTGGACGGACCACCCGTGCCCCCACCCGCCGGCTCCTCCGCCGGCCCGGGCAGTCAGGGCGGCGGCCCGGGTCCGCAGCCCTCGGGCGGCCCGGTCGCCGGAGGCGGTGCCGGTCAGGGGTCCGGCCCGGGCGACGCCGGGGGTCAGGGGCCGGCGCATCAGGGCTCCGGCGACCAGGGTCCGGGCAACCAGGGCACCGGTCAGGGCAGCGCCGGAAGCACCGCTCCGGGCAGCCAGCCTCCCGGGGGCCAGACCGCGGGCGGCCAGACCCCGGGTGCTCAGACCCCGGGCGGTCAGACCTCCGAGGGCCAAAGCGCGGGCGGTCAGACCGCGGGCGGCCAAACTGCGGGCGGTCAGACCCCGGACACTCAGACTCCGGGCGGCCAAACCGCGGGCGGTCAGACCGCGGGCGGTCCAACCGTGGGAGGTCAGACCGCGGGCGGTCCAGTCGCGGATGGTCAGACCGCCGGTGGTCAGGTCCGCGACGGGTCGCAAGCGGGCGTATCGAACGGCAGCGCGAGCCCCGACGGCGTCGGAGGTCAGACCCCGAGCGGGCCCGGCACGGCCGGTCCGGGCGCCGGCGCCGACCCGCGTGGGGTCGGCGGTGTCGCCACGGGGCCGGGCCCGGCCGCAGGCGGCGAGGCCACAGCCCCGCGCGCCGACTCGACGGGTACGCCGGGCGGCAACCCGGCGAGCACCGGCACCGGTACGCCCACGACCGGCATCCCGGCAGCGGGCGCCGACGTCGCCGCGCCCTACGGCGGCGGACTTCCCGGTTTCGACACTCCGACGTCGAGCGGCGGAACAGCCGGTGCCGACACCCCGGCACCCGTGACCTCGCCTGCCACCACTGCCGGCCCGGTGGCCGTCCCGGCCGACCCCGCACCGTCCACCGCCACACCGAGCGCAGGCACACCGGCAACCACCACGCCAGGCACGGCCACACCGAGCACCGGCACCGCGAGCACCACCACACCGAGCACCGGCACCGCGAGCACCACCACACCGCCGACCACCGTCACGCCGACCACCACCGCATCGAGCACCGGCACCGGCACCCCGTCTGCGAGCACGCCGTCGACCAGCCCACCGACCAGCGCGCCGAGCACCGGCACGTCGACCACGAGCACACCGGCCACCGGTACGCCGCCGTCGACGACCAGCGGCCAGCCGACCGCTCTCCCACGCGACGTCGTCGGCGCCGCGCCCCCGCCACCGATGGCGCCCGTCGACGGCATCTCGGTCGACGGCCCGGCCGTGGTCGCCTCCCCGGCCACCGATCCGGGTACAGGCACGCCCTCCACAGGGGAGCAGGCGGTCGCGGTACCAGGCCCGACCACCGACGCCGCATCGAACGACGTCCACTCGGACGCCTCGGTGGACGCCACCGCCGCCACGGTGGCGGACCACGCCACGGACACGAGCGTCGTCGACACCGCACCGACGCCGGACGGACCGACGGCAGCGCGGGACGACACCGCCGAACCGACGCCGGACGGGTCGCGAAGCGTGCAAGCGCCGCCGCTCGCCGTCGCGGACCCTGCCGCGACCACCCGGGCCGAGCGGAGCCCGCAGTTCCGGCAGGCCAAGGCGAGCGCGGAACCGAAGCGGCTGCGCACCGAGCGGTACGTGCCCTGGAAGGACACCGTCGTCCCCGGCACGCACCTGCTGCGCGGCGAGATCACGACTATCGACTTCACCACCCGGGAGTTCACCGCCGACGGCAGGGACTACCGGTCGTTCGACGTACACCTGGATCTTGTCTCGAAGAACGACCAGATGTCCCCCCGGGAGTTGCGGAACTTCGCGGAGACGGTTCAGCGCACCGTCGACGAGATGGTCAACGGCCGGTACACGCTGCCCGACGGCCGGCTGCTGCACATCGACCTGGTCGTCGACACGCCTCCGTGGCGCGACGGTATGACCCGCGACTGGCAGGCGGATCCACGCCGCAACCCGCCGGTCGAGGTGACCTCGGAGACCGGGGTGAGCACCGACCAGCACCTGTGGAACACCGGGGACCGTCTCTCGGTGATGGTGCACGAGGTGATGCACTACCTCGGGGCCAAGGAGGGTCACCAGGCCCCCGAGCACCTGTTCACCACTGTCGACCGTCCCGGGGTGATGGGCCTCGACGTCGGCGCCCTGCCGACGTCGTCGGAGCAGGCCGCGACCTCGACCGGGCCGGTCGACTATCTCACCGCGCAGGATCTGGCGACGATCCACGACGCCGCGCTGACTGCCGGCCCGGTGCGCGACCTGCCGGTGCCGCAGACGGCGCACGACCAGACGCCGGACCCGCGTCCGAATCCGCAGATCCCGTCCCGCGCCCCGGCCCCGCCACCGCCGCCGCCACCACCGCCCGGCATGACGGGCATGCCGCCACCACCGCCACCGCCACCCGGTATGCCGGGCATGCTCCCACCGTCACCGCCGCCGGGTATGCCGCCACCACCCGGCATGCCGCCACCGCCGTCGGCCGGTCCCACGACTCAGGCCGTCGACCTGACCCCGACGGACCTCTCACCCGCCACGCTGCGGCACCGCGCGCCGAGGCCCTCGCCCACCCCCGTCGGCCAGAGGCTGAACGAGAAGTACGGCGTCGTGCACGTCGTGGACCAGGGGTCGCCCGGCGTGGGACACCAGGCCGCGACGGTCGCGATGCTCGACGGGCTGGCCGCCACCGGCTACCGGGGCACTGTCGTGCTGACCTATCCCGGCAACAAGACGCCCTTCTACGCCGAGCAGCTCGGCCGGCAGGAGGAGTTCGAGACACCGGCGGGCTCGTACGACCTGTTCCACCGGGAGTGGACCGGCCACCGCGGTGGGATGGACGTCGTCATGCGACCGCAGGGGCCGCCCGGCACCAATGAGAAAGCCTGGAAGACGACGGACTGGCCCGGCGCGCCACGGGCCAAGGCGTGGCAGGTGGACCGGCAGAAGGGTTTCCGCGAGAAGAAGATCCGCGAGCAGGGCAACACCCAGAGCCTGCGCATGGACGAGCTCGCCGCCCGCCTGCTCCCTGAGGGCGACGTGCTGACGGTGCTGCCGGCTGTCGACGTACCGAAGAACGACGACGGCTCGGAGTGGACCGCGGAGCAGAAGCAGGAGTGGTTCCAGCAGGCGTGGGCCGGTCCGCTGCGCGACGCCGCCCGTGGCAGGGACCACGACGTCGTCACGCTCCAGCCGTTCCTGTGGGACCAGTTCCCCCGGCAGGTCCGCAGCACCACCGGGACGGTCGAGGCGGAACTCGACGAGACCTCGACCGGGGTGCCGTCCTACCGTCGCCCGCCGCCCTCCACCCGGCCGGCCGCCCGGGACGTCATCACCGCCACCGGGATCCCCGGGGCCGACGACCTCGCGACGGTGGTCGACGACGACGCCACCGACGTGGTGCTCGTCTACTACGGCGACACGCCTGACACTCCCCCGCACCAGGAGGTCGTCGACCGGCTGGCCGCCGCCGCCCGGCCCGGCCGGAAGACCGTCGTCCTGGTCCTCGGCAACGACGAGCGGGTCCTCACCACGAGCAACGCCGACGTCCACGTCGCCGCGCTGCCCCGCATCACACCGGAGCAGATGGCCGGTCTCCGCGACCGCGCCACGCTCGTGGTCACCGAGGGCGCGAACACGTGGCAGGAGGCGCTCACGGCGGGCAAGCCCACGCTCTCGGTGACCGGATCCGTGGGTGACACCCGGCCGTGGGATCACGAGCCCGCGGCGGTCCGGAACGACTCCGCCCAGGGCGGCCACGACCTGCTCGTGAACGCGTCGGAGTACCTGCGGAACGGCGGCGACCCCGCCACGGTGCGGGACTTCGTCCAGGACGACGACGGCGGTGTCCGCACGTACTTCGACGGGTGGCGGGACGCGCTCGGCCAGACCGGCTCCGACCAGGTCGACCAGGCCCTCGCCACGGTCACCGGCCTGCCGCTGGACCCGGACGCCCGCCCGCGCACCGACGCCGCGCCCGGCGCTCCCCCGGTCGACAACACCCTGCGCGTCCCGGGAGTCCTGCCGGACCGGTTCCCCACGCCCAAGACCCGCGACGAGATCGCCCGGGCACGCGCCGAGCAGCACGACACGGCGCCACGGCGGATCGCGCACACCAGCGCGTACGACGTCATCGACCGTGGGCTCCATCCCGACACCCGCGTGCCCGACGTGGTCGCCCGCTCGTACGAGCAGGCCGGCCTGACCGTTCCGGCGGGCGACCGGCCCCGCCTGCGCCTCGACGCGGTGGACAACCGCATCGCGTACGACCATCGGGTGCTGGACCTCGGCGACCGCAACGTGCAGGACTTCACGGTCAAGGTCTTCCTGGACCCCCGGGACGACGCGGCGGCGGATGCCCGGCCGGACGTGGAGACCCGGGTACGCGACGCGGTCGACGCGATCTACAACCAGGGCTTCCGGATCGGCGCCGATCAGCTCAACGTCACAGTGGAGTTCGTGACCCGGCCGAGCGAGGCACACGCCGTCGTGGCGCTGCACGGCTCTCCGTCACCTACCACCCAGACCACCTGGTCGACGCACTCCTCCGACCTCGACCTCGCGCACGAGATCGGGCACTTCCTCGGTCTGCGCGACGAGTACTCGGTGGCGGACCGCGCCCTGGACGGCACCTTCGTCCAGGGCGACAACTCGCTGATGGCGACCACCACGCGGCAGCCCGGCAACGATCCGCGGTTGCTGGCGCGCAACGTCCACCGGATCGCCGGTCAGCAGCGCGACGTGCTCTCGCCCGACCGTGGCGGCTTGCCGCCCCGGACGGCGCCGGTCCGGTTCGAGCCGGTACGGGTGCCCGGCGGCCGCAACGCGCGGTTCGACGAGCTGACCCGGCACACCCGCGACGTCGGTCCGGGCAACTACCGGCAGGAGACTGCCGACCTCAAGGACGACGGCGCGCCGATCGGGTTCGTCGTCAACTCGATGCTGCCCGCCGACGACGTCGACCAGATCCCCGAGGTGGTCCGTGCCGTCACCGAGGGACTCGCCCCGGGCACCACAGTCGCGTTCGTCTTCGGCGTCAACACCACCGCCGAGGTGCCCGACCTCGCCTTCCGGGACGCGGTCGCCCGGGCCGCCCGGCTCGCCGAGGACCTCGACGTGCCGGTGGCGGTCAACGGCTACGCGGTCGGCACGAAGAACGGGAAGTTCCCGTACGGCCGCACCCGCAACCAGGTGCTCCGCGACCCCGACACGGTCGCCGCGATCCAGGGCCTCGCGCAGGGCGGTCCGGACGGCGAGGCCCGGCGCTACCCGTACGTGTCGATCCAGGACTTCGACATGGGCGCCCGGACGACGGCCGACGGCACCCACGTGTTCGACCGCATCGACAGCCGGACCCGCTTCGACCCGGACGCGACCGGACCGCAGGACGAGCCACCGGCCCGGCCCATGATGATCTCCGGCGGATACCGCGTCGGCGACACCGAGGAGCTGATCCGGCGTACCCGGGAACGGCTGGAACGACGCGCACGCGACCACCGGGCGAGGATCGCCGGCCTCCCCGCGGGCAGCGAACGCACGACCGAGCAGCAGAAGCTGGCCGCCGTGCGCAACGGCCTCGCCAAGCTCGACACGCAGGCCGGGCGGGACGCCTTCGTCCGGGACTTCACCACAGCCGTGGACGAGGACATGCGGTCCCGGGACCGGCAGGCCACGGTCCACCCGATGCTGCCGTACTCGCCGGAGCCGAACCTGTTCGTCGACGGCCTGCTCACCCTGGGCCGGCCCGAGGTCCGGTTCGGCGACGCGGGCGCGGAGTTCCTCCTGCTGGCCGAGAGCCTGCACCGGGCGTACGGCGAGGAGCTTGCCGTCGCCCACGGCGCGGCGACGCCGGCCGGTCTGCCGGCGGACGTCCTCACCGTCGACGTCCAAGTCGACTCGCAGAACAACAGGCATCCCGACCGCGACCTGGCCTTCATGACGGACTTCGTGGGCGCCGCCACGCCCACCGACCTGTCCCGGCTCGCGGCCGACTTCGCCGTCGGCAACTTCCTGCCGCAGTCGCACGCCGTGCCGACGAACGTCAACCGGCAGCTGTTCTACACCGAGGGCACCGGCTTCAAGGAGTACCGGGCCGAACTGCGCAGGCCGGACCTCGCCGCCCCGAAGCCGTTCGCCGCGCCCACCGACGTGGTGCCCGGCCCGTCGTGGACGTGGCAGCAGACGCTCACGCCGCAGCAGCTGCGGCAGCTCGGCGCGCAACCACACAACAGGTACGTCACCGCCGTCTCGCTGCCGGCGCCGGACACCACCACGGCGCCGGACGTCCCACCCGAGTTCGACCCCGACCTGGACCCGGCACGGCCGGCCCGGACCGTGGGCCTGCCGGACAGCCAGCGCCTCGTCGCCGCGCACCTCGTCGCGACGTCGAACGACTCCGGGACCATCCAGCAGGAGTTCGCCGCCGCCACCGCCGTCGCCGACCGTGGCGGGCTCGGCCGGCAGTCCGGCTCCCTCTACGACGCGATCGCCGCCGCGCTGCCCGACGGTGACGCCGACGCCCTGCGGATGAGCACGCTGCACGCCGGCCGGGACACGATGAGTCTCGACGAGGCCGCGGCGATGCGGCAGCGCAACACGTACGACAACGGCCACTTCGTCCGGGCCGTACTCGCCCCCGACCCCGGGGGGCGACGCCGCGACACGCCGGTCGACGACGCCGAACGGCAGCGCATCGCCAACGCGCACGACGTGGTCGAGTTCGCCGCCGCCCGCGGCACCCAGGTGCACCTCGTCGTGTACGACGACCCGGCCGGGACGCCGCGCGACTACCCGGTGGTCGGCGCCCGGCCGCGTGGACGGCTGGAGCTGCTCCGCACGATCGACCCGTCCGGTCACGTCACCTACGCACGCCATGTGCCACCTCCGTCGGCCCCGGCGAGCGACACCGACAGCGACAGTGACAGCGATTCCGGCGGCTTCGACCTGTTCGGCGACGACGACGGCTACGGAGGCTTCGACGGCGGCTTCGACGACGACAGAAGCGACGACAGCGACGACGGGCTCGCCACGTCCACGCCGGCCGGCGACCCGGCCACCCGGTCGGCCGCCGACGACACCACCACCGCAGAAGAGACCGCCGCAGAAGAGACCACCGCCGCGGAGGACACCGCGGGCGAGACGTCGTCGGCCACCGAGACCACCGCGCCGCTGCCGTCGCCCGACGCGGTACGCCGGGGCCTGCCCTCCTACCTGCGGGACAGCCGCACCCTCGGCCTCGCCGAACAGTTGCGCGCCACCGAGAACGCGGCGCTCGGCGCGGCGCTGCGGACCCTCGACCCCGGCCTGTCCGACGACGTGGTCGCCGCCGTGGAGGCGGACAGCCGCGACGACGTGGACCAGTTCCTCGGCGAGGGCCGCCCGTACCCGGTCACGATCGACGGGCGGCCGGCCGAGCTGCGGGTCACCGCCGTCCTCGACTGGGACGCGCTCACAGTGGACCGGGCCCACGACGACCCGCGCAAGGTCTCCGCCAAGAACCGGGAGAACCTCACCCACACGCTGCGCCACAACCGGGACCGGCGGGTCGAGCCGAAGGTGACAGTCACCGCGATACCCGGTGTCGTCGTCGGGATCGGCGGGTCGGTGCCGACGGCGCCCACCACCGAGCACTCCGCCGCCCACAAGGACACGTACACGTCCACCACCACTGTCAAGGTCACCGGGCTGACCGAGGTGACGGTGCCGATCCGGTTCGTCGCAAGGCTCGTGCGGCCCGGCCGTCCCGCCGTCGAACCGGTCGAGACCTCCGGCAGCGTCGCTCTCGCCGTACACACGGGGTTGCGGACGGCAGACGCGACAGCGCCGGCCGCCGCGGACCGTGCGCTCGGCGCGCCCGTGCCGGCCCGGTTCGGGGTGGAGAGCGTACGCAGCCGGCCGGCCGATCCGGGCGCCACGTTCTTCGACCAGGTGGAGGCGATCCTTGCCGAGGACGGCATGGCCGACCTCGTCCGGATCGGCGCGCCCGGCCGCCCGGTGATGCAGAAGCTGCTCAGCGACGCGACGTTCTCCGGCAGCCTGCCGGCGATGGTGGTCACCGACCCGGCGAACGTCCACGACGGCTGGGTCCGGTCGGGTTCGCTGCCGCGCGCCGCGCGCAGCGGCTGGCGGCGTTTCTTCCCGGGCCGCGCCCGGCAGGTCGAGGTCCGCCTGGTCGCCCGGCACGTCGAGGAGGTGGAGCGGGTCGACGGGCTCACGCACGTCGACACGTCCGCGCTCGCCGCCGAGAGCACGAGCGCCGCCGCCACCAAGCGGCAGTGGGGGCTGTGGGGCCTCGCCGGCGCCGGAGTGGACGCCGCGCCGCTGAGCCTGGTCGTCGGGCCGCGGGTCGGCGGCGGCCGGGAGC
The DNA here is from genome assembly GCF_000717585.1 of Micromonospora globosa. Taxonomy (NCBI): domain Bacteria; kingdom Bacillati; phylum Actinomycetota; class Actinomycetes; order Micromonosporales; family Micromonosporaceae; genus Micromonospora; species Micromonospora globosa. The sequence continues at coordinate 234,258 of NZ_JNZR01000001.1, read as the reverse complement.
GTGGCGCCACCCGGACGATCACCGAGCGGACCGGCGGCAAGCAGACGGTGACGGGCACCGCGCCGGGCGTCCGCTACCGGGTCGAGTACGGCGTCCAGGTGCGCGTCCTGGGCCGCGCGCCGCGGATGCTGTCCGGTTCCGTCGACGCGCTCCAGTGGACCACCGGCGACCGGCTGCCCGGCACCGCCCTCGACCCGGACGGCCGGGAGTGGCGCGGACGGCGCGGCACCGACCGGACCCACTTCGCACCGGCGCGCATCGAGCGGGGCGAGTCGTTCGGCGGCGCGTACCTGACCCGGGTCGGCGACCGGAGCCTGTACGAGACGGTCGCCGACGCGGTGCGGTCGGTGCCCGGTCACGACCGGTTCCGCCTGGCCACCCGCGACGAGACGCTGCGGCACTTCGGCGACCAGCAGCTCGCCGACGGACTGACCCCCGAGCTTCAGGCGGCACTGACCCGGGCCACCGACCTGCGCACGCAGCTCTCCCCCGACCAGCTGCGCCACCTGGCGGACCGGATCGTCGGCCCGGGGTTGAAGATCCCGCTGATCCGTACCGGCACGTTCCACGACCACGTCACGGTGGTGACGATCAAGGGCAGCCTCGGCGAGGTGTCCGACGGCGACCTGCTCGACCACGACAAGATCGGCACCGCCGCCAAGCGGACCGCCAGGTCCACAGTCACCAGCGCCCGCGACGACAGCCGGTCGGCCGAGCTGAGCCTGGAGCCACGCATCCTGGGTCCGCTCGGTCAGGCCGCCTCGACGCTGCTCGGCGGACCGCGCGCCGCGGTCACCTGGGGCACCACCGACGAGAGCGCCGTCACCGGCGGGCAGTCCACCGAGAGCGACCACGGGCCGGCGCTCGACGACGAGGGCAAGCCCACCGGGGTACGGCTGCGCGAGTTCGCCGCCACCCTCGACCTCACCGTCACCACCACGTCCACGGTGCGGGTCAACCAGGCGGGCCGGCAGCTCTCCCTCGGCACGTACGGCCGGGACGTGCCCACCGTCGTAGCCGCATCAGCGCAGCGCCCCCGCACGCACCGCCTCGACGTGCGCATGCTCGTCCCGGAGTCGCGGGTCTCCCGGCAGCGCCCCGGCGCGGAGCCCAGCCCGGTCCCCCGCGACGTGGAGACCATGGCGTACCCGCCGCCGCTGAGCCGGATGACCGGCGGGCCGCACGACCTCGACGGACGCCGGGTGGAGTCGTTCGTCTGCGCCGACCGGTTGCAGGACGCAGTGGTCGAGACGCTGCGCGAGGCCGCCCGGGACGACATCTACGCCGCCGAGGACGGCCGGATCTCCACTGTGGTCGCCGACGAGCTGTCGCCCGAGCGCCTCACCGGTGACGCCGAGCTGTTCAGCCGCCCGCTGGCGCTGAGCAACCTGTGGCACGGCCGCCGGGCCGCCGACGCCCGCGCCGACGTGCGGGTACGGCTGCGCCCGACCAACCCGGCGGTGCTCGACGGCGCCGAGTTCGCGCGCGTCAAGCGGACCTTCGCCAGCGGCACCGCCCGCAAGACCACCGACGCGCGGGCGATCGAGGTGAGCGTCTCCGGCACCGGCGTCGCGTCGGTCAGCGGGCCGGTCGCCGACCACGGCGGCAGCACCGGCCGGCCCGGGGGCGCTGTCATCCTGTCCGTCACACCGTGGCGGCGGGCGTGGGGCCGGATCAGCGAGCGCAGCGCCTCCGGGGTCTCCAAGCTGCGTCTCGGCGGTGGCCGGGCCGAACGCGAGCTGCTGGTGCGGGTGGACGTCGAGGCCGAGGTGGTCGCCGAGGCCCGGCACGACAGCAACCTGCGTCCGCTGGGCCGCTGGCCCGGCACACCGGCCCGGCGGGCCGGCCGGCGGCTCACCCTGCCCGGCGCTGTCGTCATGCGGATGACCCCGGCGGAGCTGAAACGACTCCAGGACCGCGACCGCGCCCGCCGGCACGGCACCGCCGACGTGCGGCTGCACCTGCGGCACGCCGAGAACGCCGAGACGCTCCGCGCCGAGCAGCGCGAGCAGCTCGCCCGGATGGCGCGCGAACAGGCCACGGAACTCGGGAACCTGCTGCGGCGGCAGCACACCGACCTGCGTGACGTGCAGGCCTACGTGGACCGGGTCCGGCGGGACCGCCGCATCAGCCCGGCGGGCCGGCAGCTCGCCGACGACTACCTGGCCGATCTCCAGGAACGCCACCGGCGCGAACGCGAGGATCTGGCCGCGGCGCACGAGGCGGCCACGGACGCGCTGCGGACGGCGCAGGAGCGGGAGCGGGCCGAGCAGGCCGAACAGCAGCAGCGGGAACGCGACCTGGTACGCGAGGCACAGCAGCGGCAGAACGAGGACGCCGCCGGCCCCGGCGCACCGGCCCACGCGGCACAACCGGAGTTCCGGGCCGGACCGGAACGGTCCCTCGGCATCGGCGGCGTCACCACCCACATCGACCTCACCGATCGCATCCCGCACCTGCGGCGTGCCCTGGCGCGGGAGTCGAGCGAGGAGCTCGCCCAGGCGATCCTGCCGTCCACCCGGGACCGCGGCCCGGACGACCCGGTCCGAGGGCTCGGCAGCACCGGTTTCCTCGGCGCCGCCCACCTGCACCTGGCCGACGCGCTCAACGGCGGCCGGAGCGAGACGGTACGGCTGGAGCGGCGTTTCCGGGGCGCCACGTACGACGTCACGCTCACCGCCGAGCCGGTGGGCGAGCCGAGCTTCACCGGCATCGACCTTGTCGACGAACTGTCCGTCACCGACCGCGCGGTCGTCGGCGAGGCGCAGACCCGCACGACGTCGCGGACGGCGGCGCAGGTCACGCTGACCGGACGTGCGCAGGGCACCGAGACCGACCGGGTTCAGGACGACGCCACCCGCACCACCGGGCACGGCCCGGCCTCCGGCACCGTCGCCGCCGGTCTCACCGGCACCGCCGCCCTCGGCAACCAGGCCACCAAGGCGATCGAGCGCACCGGCCGCACGTACGAGCAGTCGCTGACCGTGTCCGGCCCGGTGCCCACCTACCGCGGGGCGGTCCGCCTGACCGTCACCGTCACCGGGCGCGGGCTGCCCGAGGGCGGCGTGTCGGTCCACGCGGTCCACGACGTCACCACGTACTCGGCGACCGAGGGCAGGAAACTGGCCCCGTCCGGCCCGGTCACACCGGTCGCCGCCGGGCAGACCACCGACGAGGGCCGGCGGCGATGGCGCGAGGAGGCCGGCTTCGACCGGCTGCCCGAGCCGGGCCGGTTCGCCGTCGAGGACGTCCTGGTCGACCTGCCCGGCCTGCACGATGCGGCCCGGCAGGCGCTCGTCGCCTCCGGCGCCGCACCCGGCAGGGACGTCGACGCGGCGCTGCGCGACACACTGACCGTGAGCCGGATCAAGGCGTTGCCGGCGATGTTGAACGGCGCGTTCCCGCTGCCGATGCCGGCCGGGCTGGGCCGCGACCTGTTCCTCGACGCCCGGCTGGTGGCCCGCCCGAAGCTCCTGCGCGCGGACGCCACGGTGAAGATCGGCGGCTCGGCGAAGCGCGCCGCGGACACCGAGTACGAGCAGACCGCCGGACGTTCGTTCGCGCTGAAGACGGCCGGGCCGCTCGTCGTCGGCGGCGTCGGCCATCCGGGCGGCGCGAGCCGGGTGGGCGAGCGGCAGGACTTCGCCGCCGTCAACGCGGCCACGCTGGTCGAGCAGCAGCTCTACCGGACCGACCCGGGCGCCCAGGTGAAGGACGAGGGCAAGGTCTCGGTCAGCACGACCGGCAAGCCGGCCCGGCGCACCGACCCGGACGACAAGCTCACCGCCGCGGTCGAGTACGACGTCGAGTTCCGTTTCGTCGCGCGTTCCCGCGACGCCGCAGGCAGGCACCGGGCCGGCACGGAGGTCCGGGTGCCCGGCGGTTTCGTGGTCCGGCTGGACGAGGCGGCGGCCCGGGACGTCATCGGCCGGGACCTCTCCCCCGGTCTGCGCGCGTCCGCGCTCGCCGTCGCCGACGCGGCGAAGAAGCTGTCGGCGGCGGCGGCCCGCCTGGACGGCCTGGCCTCCCGGACGGACGCGGACGCCGACGCCGCCGCCGAGGCCGAGCAGTCCGTGACGGAGGCCGAGAACGCCTGGTGGGACGCCTACCGTGCGCACGAGGCCGAGGTGGCCCCGCCACCACCGGCACCGGCTCCGCCGGTGGACGTGCCCGCCGCCGAGGTGGCCACGCCCACCGCGCAGGCCCCTGTGGTCGGCGACCCGGTCGACGTCACCACCGGCCGGGTCCTCTACACCGAGGTCGACGCCCGCCTGCCGGGGCTCACCCTGGAACGGACCCACCGCTCCGACTACCGGTGGGGCCGCTGCTTCGGCCCGACCTGGGCCTCCACGCTGGACCAGCGCGTCGTCACCGACGACACGTACGCGCGGTTCCTGGCCGCCGACGGCTCGATCCACACGTACCCGATGCCGGCCGAGGGCGACGAGGCGCTGCCGGTCGCCGGCCCCGGCGGGCCGCTGCGCCGGCTGACCGGCGGCGGCTGGCTGCTCACCGAGCCGGGCCGGTCGCTGCTGTTCGCGCCGGCCGACGCGCACGGCGACTCCTGGCTCACCGACGTGGTCACCGACCGCACCGGGTGGCGGATCGAACGCTCCGCCGACGGCACGCCCGGCCTGCTGCTCTCCGCGTCCGGCCCGGTCGTGGTGCCGCACCTGACCGGCGGCCTGGTCGTCGGCGCACACGTCCGCGCCGCCGACGGCACCGTCCACCTCCCCTCCTTCGGCTACGACGACAGGCGGCGCCTGGTCGAGGTCCGCAACTCCTCCGGCCACGAGACGCGGCTGCGCTACGACGACGCGGGCCGGCTCGTGCGCTGGCAGGACCGCAACGGCGAGTGGTTCGGCTACGACTACGACGAGGCGGGCCGCTGCGTCCGGGCCGGCGGCGGCGGCGACGTCCTGCGCTACTCCCTGCGGTACGACGACGGCGTCACGCACGTGACGAACTCGCTGGGCGAGGTGACCCGGTACGAGTTCGACGAGCGCCACCTGGTCACCGCGATCGTCGACCCGCTGGGCGCGACGGTCCGGCAGGAGTGGGACACGGCGCACCGGCTGCTGTCGCGCACCGACCCGCTCGGTCGCGTCACCCGCTTCGACCACGAGGCGCGCACGCTCACCCTTCCGGACGGCTCGACCCACCCGGTCCCGCCGCGCCCGCCCGCGCCCGCGGACGACATCGAGTTCGACGCGCTCGGACGGGTCCGGGCGACCCGGGCCCCGGACGGCGCGGTCACGACGTACGGCTGGACCGCCGAGGGGGATCTCGCGTGGCGGGTCCGCCCGGACGGCTCCACGCAACGGTGGTTCTACGACGGTGAAGGGAATCTGGTGGACGTCATCGACGCATCAGGAAGGGCGGTGAGCTTCGAGTACGGCCCCTTCGATCTACCCACGGCACGGGTGGATCAGGCGGGGAACCGCACCGAGTTCACGTACGACACGGAACTACGGCTCATCGGGGTGACGAATCCGGCGGGCCGGACGTGGCACTACGAGTACGACGCGGCAGGCCGGCTGTGCGGGCAGACCGACTTCGACGGCCGTACCCAGCGCTACGAGCACGACGAGGCGGGCCGGCTGGTCGCGCACACCGACGCCGCCGGCACCGTCACCCGCTACCGCTGGGACGCGCGGGGCCGGGTCGTGGAACGCCGGGTCGGCGACGCCGTCACCCGCGTCGAGTACGACGCCGACGGCCACGTGGCGGCAGTGCTCAGCCCGGACGCGCAGGTGCGGTTCACCCGCGACGCCGAGGGCCGGGTGCTGTCCGAGACGATCAACGGCCGGACCGTGCGCACCTCGTACACCGCCTCCGGCGCGGTCGAGGCGCGCACCACGCCGTCGGGCCGGTCGAGCCGCTGGACGTTCGACGCCGACGGCCGCCCGGAGAGCCTGACCGCCGGGGAGCACCTGCTCGGCTTCACCCACGACGACGCCGGCCGGGAGATCGGCCGGACCGTCGGCGGCCTGGTCGCGCTGCGGCAGACCTTCGACGCGGCCGGGCGGCTCACCGGGCAGCACATCGCCGACGCCGCCGAGCGCCGCTACACCTACGACGCCGCCGACCGGGTCACCGCGATCGCCGACTCGCTCGCCGGCGACCTGACGTTCACCGCCGACGACACCGGCCGCGTCCGGGCCGTCGACGGCGACGTCCCGCAGCGGTACGACTACGACGAGGCCGGCAACCTGGTCGGCGCCGGTGGCGGGCGCTGGGAGTTCACCGGCACCATGCTCGTGCGCTCCGACGACGCGACGTTCTCCTACGACGCGAAGGGCCGCCTCACCGGCCGGGTCGACGACGCGGGCGCGTGGCGCTTCGAGTGGGACGCCGAGGACCAGCTGGTCCTGGCCGTCACGCCCGGCGGTGACCGCTGGCGTTACCGCTACGACGGCTTCGGCCGGCGTATCGCCAAGCAGCGTCTCGGCGACGGCGACCGGGTGCTGGAGGAGGTGTCGTTCGCCTGGTCCGGTGACCTGATGCTGGAGCAGACGCACCGCGACGCCGCCGGCGCCACCACCACGACCACGTGGGACTACCGTCCGGACGCGGCGGTGCCGGTCGCGCAGACCGACGACGGCACGCTCCGCGCGGTGATCACCGACACCATCGGCACCCCGACCCACCTGGTCGAGCCGGGCGGCGGGCTGCGCTGGTGGTCGCGGGGCGACCTGTGGGGACGCGGCGCGGACCGGACCGCGACGCCGCTGGCCTTCCCCGGCCAGTACGTCGACGCCGAGACCGGCCTGCACTACAACCGGTTCCGCTACTACGACCCGGCCACCGGCCGGTACGTCAGCCCCGATCCGCTGGGCCTGTCCGGCGGGCCGAACCCGACCGCGTACGTCAGCAACCCGCTGACCGTGGCCGACCCGCTGGGCCTGACCAGTTGCACGCCCGCTCCGACGACGCCGCACCCGCTGGCCGCTGTGGAGCCGGCGCTCGCCGCGCCCTCCGACCAGACGCCCAGCAGCCTGCCCACGAACGCGGCGCCGCCACCGCCGAGCGCGCTCTACGGCATGCCGACCTGGGTGCGGGAGGCCAGGCGCAACCCGGACGGCACCGTCACCTACGAGTACGTGGAGCGCGACACCCCGTCGCCGCCGCCGCTGAGCACACCGGTCGGGCAGGTCACCGCGCAGGCCCAGGCCTGGTTCGACACTGTCGGTTTCGCCTCGCAGACGACGCTGGCCGACACGTCCTCGACGGCGTACCAGAGCTACCAGAGCATCCGTTCCGACCTGTACGCGAGCACCGGGCACCGCCCGCGTACCGGGCCGCGGAGCAACCGGGACGGTCACTTCAACGAGCCGATGGTCGGCAACCGCCCGTACAACAACGCGGAGGGGACCGGCCTCGGCGACCGGATCGGCGCGGAGGCAGACGGCGGTCGCCGGACCGCCGGCCAGATCGCGAACTACCTCCGTGGGTTCACGGCGCTGGACTCCATCACCAGCGCCGCCGGCCGGGAGTTCGCCACCGTGGTCACATTCGCGGAGCAGGCCCGTGGCTACGCCCAGGAGCGCCACGAGGCGGCGAACGCGCTCCAGGAGATCCACTCACTGGCGAGGAGCGAACGCGCACAGCACTACTGGGAGAACGTCGGTCACTGGTACGGCCCCGCCCGTCGTGGCTACGCCAGCGAGGAGGACTACGTTCCGCCGTCGCAGCGGCCCCGGCCCGATCAGCTGATCACCGGTACACGCAGGCCGCAGCGGACCACGACGCACGCGTTCGCCGTCGACGGCGAGCCGAGCGGCAGCCGTGACCGCAGCGACCGGTCGCGCAGCCCGCGGGACCGGAGCCGCCCCAGCGGCAGCAGCCACCGGCGAGGCCGTCGCCAGGAGTACGGCTTCCAGGGGCAGCAGACCGGCCCGGTCAGCATCGGCACCGCCTCTGCCGCGACGCAGGCGGACACCACGACGCCGCTGGCCGAGCAGCTGGCAGCGGCGCAGGGCGACCCGCAGGCACAGAACCGGATCCTCGACACCTTCCGGGACGCGCTGTCCCGGGACGTCCCGTTGAGCAACGGGTCGACGTTGCAGATCATGGCGGCGAACTCGCACGGCGGCACGGCCAACACCGCCGCCGACCTCGAGACGCTCAACGACGCGGACCGGCGGCACCTGCGGCAGATCCACCAGTCCCGCGACGCCGGCAACCAGAACGACTGCATCACGCTCACGATGGCGGTCGACAGCTACAAGCAGTCCGGGCTGATCACCCAGATCCCGTCGCAGACGCAGCCGAGGGAGCTGAGCGACCTCCAGAAGCAGTACCCGGGGCGCACCACCGAGGAGGTCGGCACCCTCCAGGGGCTGGTGGACGCGCTCGGCGCCATGCCGAACGGCACCAACGGCATCGTCGGCTTCCGCACGGGCGGTCCCGGCACCGTCGGCCACGTGGTGAACGTGTCGAAGGACTCGCGGGGCCGGGTGACGTTCGAGGACTCGCAGGTGCCCGGTCTGGCGACGCTGCCGCAGATCGGACCGGACGGCTCCGTCGTCCTGATCCGGACCAGCGACCCGGTGCCCGGCCCGTCCAGCGACGTGGACATGGCCTCGGTCCGCGACGCCGACTCCGACGTCGACATGGCCTCGGTCCGCGACGCCGACAGCGACGTCGACATGGCCTCGGTCCGCGACGCCGACAGCGACGTCGACATGGCCTCGGTCCGCGACAGCGACTCCGACGTGGACATGACGGACTTCTCGCCGACCACCGAGACGTTCGCCGGGGTGGCGCCCGAGGCGGTGGCGAAGACCACCGCGGAGACGCCGACCGTGGGTGACCCGATCGACGTCACCACCGGCCGGATGATCCTCACCCACACCGACGCCGTGATGCCGGGGCTCACGCTGGAGCGGACCTACCGCTCCGACTACCGGTGGGGCCGGTCGTTCGGCCGGGCCTGGGCCTCCACGCTCGACCAGCGGATCATCGTCGACGGCGAGCAGGTCCGGTACCTGGCCGCCGACGGCTCGCTGCTCACCTACCCGCTACCGGCGGAGGGTGAGGTGGCGCAGCCGGAGACCGGCCGGACGCTGCCGCTGCGCCGACTGGTGGGCGGCGGGTGGCTGCTGACCGATCCGACGTCCGGCCGCAGCCTGCTGTTCGCCGCGGCGTCGCGCACCGAGTCGCTGCTCACCGACGTCACCGACGGCGGCGTCCGCTGGACGATCCACCGCGACCGCCGGGGTACGCCGACGCAGCTGCTGTCGTCCACCGGGGCCACCATCGCGTTCACCTCGTCCGCCGGACTGGTCACGATGGTCTCGCTGCCCAACGCGGCGGGTGACCTGATGGCGGCGTCGCAGTTCGGCTACGACGGCGACCTCAACCTGATCGAGGTGACGAACTCCTCGGGCGACCCCGAGCGCTTCACGTACGCCGACGGGCGGCTGGTGCGATGGGAGGACCGCAACGGCGAGTGGTACACGTACACCTACGACGAGGCCGGCCGGTGCGTCGCCACCGACGGCAAGGGCGGCTACCTGCGCTACCGGTTCGACTACCAGCCGGGCCGTACGGTGGTGACCGACTCGCTCGGCGCGGTGCGCGTATACGAGCTCAACGACCGATTCCAGGTGGTCGCGGAGACCGACGCGCTCGGCGCGACCACGCGTAACGTCTGGGACGAGGCGTACCGCCTGCGGTCCACGACCGACCCGCTGGGCCGCACCACCGCGAGCGAGTACGACGCGTACGGGCGGCTGGTCGCGGTCACCCGGCCGGACGGCAGCCGGTCCGTCACCACGTACGACGAACTCGGTCGCGCGGTGTCCTGGACCGACTTCGACGGCAGCACCCGCAACCGCCAGTTCGGCCCGGACGGCCTGCTGATCGCCGAGGTGGACGCCTCCGGTGAGGTGGTCCGGTACGAGCAGCCGGCCGCCGACGGCCGGGGCACGACCACCCACGTCGGACCGACCGCCGTCGTGCACGACCCGGCCCGGCAGATCACCGCGGTGAGCACCGGGCAGGGCGAGACGGAGTACACCTACGACGCGCTCGGCCGCCTGTTCAGCATCCAGGACGACACCGGTCTCACCGAGTTCGGCTGGACGCTGGAGGGTGACCTGGCCTGGCGGGAGAACCCGGACGGTTCGGTCGAGGAGTTCCTCTACGACGGCGAGGGCAACCTGGTCGAGTGGGTCGACGCCACGGGCCGCCGGACGATCCGCGAGTACGGCGCGTTCGACCTGGTCACGGCCGAGATCGACGACGAGGGCAACCGCACCGAGTACGCGTACGACACCGAGCTGCGGCTGGTGCGTGTCACCAACCCGGCGGGTGCGACGTGGAGCTACACGTACGACCCGAACGGGCGGATGGTGTCCGAGACCGACTTCGACGGCCGCACCCAGCGGTACGTCTACGACGCCGCCGGGCAGCTCGTCGAGCGCACCGACGCGGCCGGCGAGGTCACGCACTACACGTACGACCTGCTCGGCCGGGTGGTGGAACGGCGCACCGGCGAGTCGGTGACGCGCATCGCGTACGACGCTGCGGGCCGGGTCGTCCCGGCCGAGGACGGCGGCTCGCAGGCCCGGCTGGAGCACGACGCCGCCGGCCGGGTGGCGAGCGGCGCCACAATGTCCACCTCGTCCGGCGGTTCCCTGCCGGAACCGCACACCGCTCCAGTACCCCGGCGGTGACCCGCCGCCCGCCCCGGCCGTCACGGCGGCCGGGGCGGGCATCCCGTCAGACGAACCACGACAGAGAAGGACTACCCGATGAACGCCGACGACGCCCGCACCCGGGCGCAGACCGCGCTGCGCCGGCTGGAGAACCCGGAGCAGCCGCTGACGCTGCTCGCCCCGGACGCACCGGCCGAGTACGAGTGGTGCTGGGTGTACCCGTTCAACACGGTCCGGGCCACCGAGACCGGCGACATCATGGACACGCTCGCGGTGGGCCCGCTGGTCGTGCCGAAGAACGGCGCCGAGCCGTGGGTGGCGCCGTCCGGTCCGCCGCTGGAGCGCTGGCTCAACGAGTACGCCGCGCGGGAGGGACTGCCTCCGGTGCCGGTCCCGGCCGCACCGGACCCGTTCGCCTGAGCCGGACGGACGGCCCGCCGTGACCGTACCGTCGCGGCGGGCCGCCGCCACCTGGAGGAACCATGACCCACAGCGCCGAGCCGCTCGACGTGCTGCTGCACCGGATGATGCGCGGCGACGCCGCGATCGAGCAGGTCCAGTCCGCGCTGCGCGCCTCCCCGCTCGACCTCGCGATGAACGGCGACGGCCGTCCCCTCGTCGTCCGCTCCTTCGACGACCTGCCGTGCGTGGTCGTGGCCACCTCGGCCGACGAGCGCGCCCGCACCTTCGCGCCCGGGTGGCGCCGGGTCGAGGCGGCCGAGCTGGCCGAGCTGCTTCCGGACGGCATCGACGTCCTGGTCGACCCGAACCGCCCCGAGCCGGTACGGCTGGCCGCCGCGATCGTCTGGCACGCCCTCCGGTTCGCCGACGAGGACACGGACGGATGAGCGACGACGAGTTCCTGTTCCTGCTCGACCCGCAGTGGCCGGCAGGCGAGGACGACGAACCGCCGTTCGAGGCGGTCGTCGGGGTGTGGCAGGTCGGCGCGGACGGCGAGGTGGGCGAGTTCCGGCGCAACCCGGACTACCGCCCGCACTTCCCGGACTCCCCCACCGACCCGGTCGACGCGCTGCTGCGCCTGGTCGCGGCCGGTGCGGCGCAGCCGGCTCACCTGCGGTCGGTGCTGCGCGCGTCCCCCCTGCACCTGGCCGTGAACGGCGACGGGCGGCCGCTCGTCGTCAGCGCCCCCGACGACGAGCGGTGCGTGGTGGTCGCCACCGGCGAACCCCACCGGGAGCCGGTGCCGGCGCCCGGGTGGCGGCTGCTGGACCTGGCGGAACTGGCCCGGGTGGCCGGTGACGGTGACGTGCTCGTCAACCCGGGCGGCCCGGCGCCCGCCCGGCTGGCCGCCGCCTTCCTGCACGAGACGGCGGCGACGCGATGAGCACCGGTCTGCTGCACCTGCTCTGCCTGCGTGCCGCGGGCCGGATCCCGGACGGCGACCTCGCCGGCCTGCGTGGCCTGCTCGCCCACGGCGACCACGGCGCCTGCGCCGCACGGCTGCTCGGCGCGTTCCCGCAGTCAGCGGCGGAGATCGCGGTGCTCACCGCGCTGCTGCCCCCGGAGACGCCGCTGCTGCCCGAACCGGCTGCGGACGAGAACGTGGACGCCGAACCGACGGCCCTGTTCGTCCCGTTCCCGCCGGCCGACCTGCCGCTGTACGCGACGGCCGCGCCGCCGGTGGTGGACGAGACAGCCGGTGGCACCGTGGACGACCTCGACCGGGCCCTGCTCGACGTGCTGGACCCGGCGCGCACCGCCGGGGTGTGGCGCTGCTGGCGGATCACCCGGGGGCCGGACGGCACCGTCGACGCCGTGCGGGTCTACCTGGTCGAGGCGACGGCGCCCGACGACGAACTGCCCGCGATCGCCGACCGGGGGCAGCAGGCCCTCGCCGACGCCGGGTACGCCGCGCCGGTCGAGGTGTACCGGCCCGACCTGCCGCTGCCCGCGTACCAGTGGGCGGCCCGGTCCCGGTCCGCGCTGATCTGGGCTCCTCAGCCGCCCGGCGAGGTGCACCTGGCCGCCGACGGGGACGCCCGGCTCCCGGTCGACGACGACGAGATCGCGGCGTTCGTCACCCACCTGCGGTCGGCGCCCGCCCTGACCGCGCACCTGCGCACCGACGGCACCTGGGTCTGGCCGGCCGACGTGGCCGACCGGCTGCTCGACGAGGGCGCGCTGGCCGACGAGGGTCTGCTGCGGTACCTGCGGCGGTGCCGGGCCGACCCGCCCGCGCCCGCCGACGCGGTCGCCGTCCACCGGGCGTTCGCCGCCCTGGTACGCGCGAGGGCGCTCTGACCGGGTGCACGAACGCCTCGGGTCGCGGTGTCCTTCGGGCACGAGCCCCGGCGCTGCGCGGCGCTCCCGTCGGCCGCCGTGGTCGAATGCGCCGACGCCCGCCGACGAGGACGCGAGGAGGCCGGGAATGACGGACCAGGACGAGCTGCATATCGCGCTGCTGCACCTCGGTGGCCGGGTGCCGGACGCGATGCTCGCCGAGGCGCGGCTGCGGCTCGCCGACACCGGCGCGGTGTCTCTCCCGGAGCCGCCCGGACCGGTCGACCTGCCGTTCACGTTCGCGTCGGCCGTACCGAATCCGCGTGTCTTCGGTGGCCGGGTGCCGCCACTGGCCGACCTCACCGGCCGCGACGGCCTGATGGACGACACCGACCGGGTCGCGGTCGCGGCGGCCCGGCAGCAGCCCGGCGCGGTGGCGCTGTGGCGCGGATGGCGGATCGCTCCGGAGTGGGCGGCCTCGGTGATCCCGCCCGCGCCGGTCTACGTGCTGGAGACGAACGGGCCGCAGGCGGTGACGGCGGCGACAGTGATGCGGGCACTCGCCGGGGCCGGGATCTCGGCCCCGCTGGTCGAGGTGTACCGCCCCGGTGACAAGCTGCCGCCCTACGCGGCCGGGGCCCGCCGGTCCGGCGCGCTGCTCTGGGCCGGCCGGGACACCGAACCGCTGCGGATCGCCCGCGTCTTCGACGAGGTGGACGACGACGGTGCTCGCTTCGCGCCGGACCGGGAGCGGCTGTCCGGCACCGACCTCGAACGGGCGGCGGCGTACCTCGACGCGGGCACGCCGGTGCTCGCCACCACCGCGCGCGGGCTCGACGTGGTGGAGCCCGGACGCGGCCGGGTCGTGCCGACGACCTACCGCACCGACGGACGCTGGCTCTGGCCCGAGTCCGTCGCCTACTACCTCCAGGCGTACGGGCTGGCACCGGAGCCGGACCTCCTGGCCCACATCCGGTCACGTGGTGACCGGCTCCCGGTCACCGATCCCGCCGACGAGCACCGCGCGCTGGCGCTGCTGTTCCAGTCGTACGCCCTCGTCCCGGCGGAGGCGGAGGCGGAGGCGGACGCGTGACGATCTTCGTGGCGGTCGCGTCGTACCGGGACCGGGAACTGGTGCCGACGGTGCTGGACTGCCTGGCCAAGGCGGCGCACCCGGAGGACGTCCGCATCGGGGTGTGCTGGCAGCACCTCGGCGACGAGGACATCTCCGCCATCCGGGACCTGCCGCAGGTGGACGTGCAGGAGTACGACGCCCGGGACAGCCGCGGCGCCTGCTGGGCCCGGGACAAGACGTTCCAGCAATACCGCGGCGAGGACTGGCTGTTGCAGGTGGACAGCCACACCCGGTTCGCGCCGGGCTGGGACGTGCGGATGATCCGGATGGCGCGGGAGACGGGTGCGGCGAAGCCGGTCCTCACCGCGTACCCGGCAAGCTACGAGCCCGATCAGGAGTTTACCGGCGCGGGCGCGCCCGCCGAGATCGTCGTCAGCGACTGGACGACGTTCGGCGTACCGGTCTTCGGTCAGCGCCTGATCGAGGGGGCCGCGCCCGGCGTACCGCCCAAGCCGGCGCTGTTCCTGGCCGCCGGGTTCCTCTTCGCGCCCGGCTCGTTCGTCGCCGAGGTGCCCTACGACCCGGGCATCTACTTCCACGGCGAGGAGATCACCCTGGCCCTGCGCGCCTACACGTGGGGCTACGACCTGTTCCACCCCACCGAGGTGCTGACCTGGCACTACTACATCCGGCAGGACCGGCCGCGGCACTGGAGCGACCACGTCGAGCAGGACTGGTCCCGCTACGAGGAACTGAGCCGTCGCCGGGTGCTCTACATGCTGCACACCCCGCCGGTCGACCGGCTCGGCATCGGGCCGGTACGCACCCTGGAGCAGTTCGTGGCGCACACCGGCTGCAACTTCACCCGGCGCACCTGGACCGACATGCTGGCCCAGGAACTCGTGCTGCTCTGATCAGCTGCCCCGCGCCGGCTCCCCGGCGCCGCTCGACCAGCGGGTCTCGGCGATGGCGGTGGCGAGCCGGTCCAGTTCCGGATGCTGCTGCGCGTACGACGTGACGTGTTCGGCCAGTTCGTGCTGGGACTGCCACCGGACCTTCCCGGCGCGCACCAGCGCCCGGTCCAGCGCGAGCGGGTCGCCGCGCAGGTGACGCCGGACGTCGACCAGGACGCCGGTGAGCGACTGCTCCTGCTCGTCGGTGCCGGGCAGCGCCGTCACCATCGCCGGCAGCGCTGCCACCGTCTCGTCGTCCATGCCCGGCACCAGGCCGATGAGCGCCTTCTCGCGCGCCTCCGGCCGGGTCTCCGCCAGGTACGCCATGCCCGCCTCGTCGGCGGCCAGGTGCCGCAGCGCGGGGTCGCGGCTCAGCTCCGCGACCGCCGCCGTCACGTCCGGGGCGGCGACGGCCGGATCGGTCGGGGGCGGGGCGGCGACGGCCGGATCGGTCCGCGTCGCGGCGGCGTCCGCCGTGACGGTGGGGACGGACGGGGCTGCCGTCCCGGTCCCGGCGGGTGCCGCCTCCGGCCGCCCGGCACCGGTCCGCGCCGACCTGCGGGCGCGCAGGCCCAGCAGGAGGGCGGCGAGCGCCGCCGGCCCGGCGAGCGTCAGCAACGCCGCCCGGCGGCCGATCCCGGCGGAGCCGGACGCCTGCGCGGCCGCCTGTGCCCGGGGCGCCTCCTCGGGCAGCACGGCGGTGACGGAGGCGGTCAGGTCGATCTCCGGCGCGACGCCGCCGGTGGTCTTCGCGGTCTTCAGCACCCGGTTGCGGACCTGCGCCGGGTCGAGATCCGGGTACGCCGACCGGATCAGCGCCGCCTGCCCCGCCACGTACGCGACGGCGAGGTGGGTGCCGGCGCCGTTCACCGGTCGCGCGCCGGTGATGCCGAGGCTGGTCACGTCGACGCCGGGTGCGACCACGTCCACGCCGCCGGACCGGTAGCTGTCGGCCGTACCCCCGTCCGGCCCGATCCCGCCGACGCGCAGCACCGCGTCGTTCAGTGGCACGTCCGGGTCCGGTGGCGCCGACTCAGCGGCGGCGCCCACCACGACCACCACGCCGTCGTCGACCGCCTCGTTGACGGCGGACACCACCTCGGCCTGGCCGAGGTCCACCTGCGGCCCGAGCGCGACGACGGAGGCGCCGGAGCCGACCGCCGCCCGGATGCCCGCCACGCTCGCCGCGGTCGAGGCGCCGGGTGTCCGGCCGGCTACCCGGACCGGCATGACCGCCGCGTCCGGCGCGATGCCGGCCACCGCCGACCCCTTCACCGGCTGCGCCACGATCAGCGCGGCCATCGCCGTACCGGTGCCGAGGCAGTCGGTGTCACCGCGAGCGCCGCCGGTCGCCCGGTCGACACCCGTCGTCACCCGGCCGGCGAGCGGGGGCAGGCCGCCGGCGACGCCGGAGTCGACGACGGCCACGAGCTGGTCCCGGCCCCGGCTGTGCGGCCACGCCTGGTCGGCGGCGACGCGCGGACCCGCCCACTGTGACCGGGCGCGCGACGTCGCGGCGGTGCGGCACCCCTTCGGCGGGCGGACGGCCGCGTCGCCGTCGGCGGCGGGCTGCCGTCCGGCCGGCGTGGACGCGCCGGGCGCCGGCTTCGCGGCCGGCGGGACGCCCCGGCGGACCTCGCTGCCGTACGCGTCCCACGGCAGCACCAGCACCCAGCCGGCCCGGAGCCGGGAACCGTCGGTGAGGGTGGTGCCGTCCGGCTGGATCCGCCCGGCGTTGAGCGCGAACAGCTCGGCCGCCCGCGCGCCGTCGCCCAGGAACCGCTCCGCGATCTCGGTGAGGTTCTCCGGCTCGCCCTGGTGGGCCGCCTCGACCGTGTAGTACTTGACGTGGTCGCCCTCGGCGCGGGCGGCCGGCGCGAGCGGCGTCAGCGCGAGCACCGCCGACGCGACGACGGCGGCGAGCGCGGCCCGGGCGGCCGCCGGTGCGGTCCGGGTCATCCGCGACCACCTCGGCTGCCGGCGCCGGTCACGGGTGTGGTCCCGGACGTTGCGTGGTGCCGCGAACGCCGGGCGTCCGAACCATCCGTCATCGATCCACTCTTGAACCCGGTCGAGAAGACTGTCCTTACCAGACGGGCAGGCTAGCATCGCGGATCTCCGATGCACGAAGGGCCGCCGGAGGGTCCGGGCGCGGCATCACCGCGACCCGCTTCGGCGGACGCAGGCGAGAGGCGGCCGCCTCGGGTGCCGCGCCGTTGTGGAATTCCCACCGCGACACATTCTCGTAAACGCGTGATGACGCGTGATCGGAAGGCGGTCAATTCGGTTTCCGACAGCCGGACCGAAGAGACCACTCCGAATCATCCTTTCGATGCCGGCGATTCGCCGAGAACTCATCCGCAAGCGGAGTGACAGCCGCCGGACAGCCGCCGGGAAGGACGGTTGGCGAGTTGCGTCACACGGCATCACTGCGGGAAACGACTGTCGGCTACCGGGTAGCGCCACACGCCCTCATGGAGTAATCGCCACGAGCACGCGCCGGCCGGTCGGAGACATCCCGCGACCACCCGTCCGGCCCGGGTGAGCGGCGCCTCCGGCCCGGTCCGACCCGGCAAGGTGGACAGATAGCGCGGATCCGGGTACGGACGGCCAGGTCCGACATCGCCGATCCGGACCGGGTCGGCCGGGAACACCGGAAAGGCGAGCCGGCCGCGTCCGCACGAATCGCCACGGTGCCGCATTTCCGACTGACACGCTCAGTCGTACTGCCGTCACCCGCCGAGTCGGAAAAGCATTGACACCCCCGATCGCGGTTCGGCAAAGTTCCTTCCGCCGACCGCAACCGGAGGACACTTTCCGGCGGCTTATCGCGATCCCGGAAATCCTTTCCGCACCGATCACCATCGCCGGCGGACAACCGTGCGCCCACCCGGGCGATTCCCAGCCCGCTCGCGGGCCGGTTCCGGCCGCCTCCGACCCGAACGAAGGAGCATTTCCGTGCCCATCCAGGAATCCGAGCTCATCGACACCGTCAAGCGCGTGCTCGCCGACGTGACGCACGACGACGCCGTCCTCGACATGGATCTCGACACCCAGCTCCGCGAGGACCTCGGGATCGACTCGATGACGTCGTTGACGTTCCTCATGGCGCTGGAGGACGCGGTCGACGGGTTCTTCGTGGACGCGACGACGCTGGAGGCCGAGCACTTCCAGACCATCGGCAGCATCTACGAGTACGTCCGGACGCAGCTGAGCACCGCGAAGATCGCCTGACCGATGACCGGCCTCTACGTACAGGCGGCGCACCACGCGGTGCTGCCCACCCGCGACGACCGGCACCCACCCCGGCCGCGCTTCGTCGAGTACCAGGCGGACCTGCACCGGATGGCCGGCGTGGTCCTCGACGAGGCCACACTCACCCGGGGCGACCAGTACACCTTCGTCGACCTGGCCGACGCGCTGGCCGACCGCACCGGACCCGGTCTCTTCCGCGACCTCGGTGTGCTCGTCACCAGCTACTGGACGCCGGAGTTCGACCCGGACGTGTCCGCGTTCGGCCCGTACCTGCACCACCGGCACCGCCTCGACTGCACCTCGTTCGACCTGGTCGACCAGGGCAGCATCTCCCCGGCGCTCGCGTTGCTGGTGCTCTGCGACTTCCTGCGGGCCGGTCCGGCGGACCGCGACGGCCTGCTGCTCAGCGTCGAGCAGACCACAGTCCCGGCCCCGGTCGGCGCCCACTTCCCCGGCCCGAGCCGGTCCACCGCCGGGGCGGTGCGGATCGGCCGCCGGCCGGCCGGAACGGAGATCCTGACCGTCACGGCGCTCGGCGAGCCGGCGGTGCTGGGCGACGACGGGGACCTGTCCCGCCTGGTCGCGCGCTGGTGCGCGGAGTACGACGTGGACCCGGCGGAGCTGACCGTGCGGGTCAACCGGGCCACGTTCCTCTACCGGCGGTGGGCCTACGCGTACGGGCCGGACTCCTGGCCGTGCCGGGTCGAGTTCCTGCCGCCCGAGCGCACCTGCACCGGGCTGTTCCGCTGGCTCGGCGCCGAGTCCACCACCCCGGCCGGCGGTTACGTCGCCTACGTCGAGGAGGACGTGGAGAGCCTGTCCGCCGCCGTGGTGCTGACCCGGGCGGTGACGCCGTGACGAACGTGCTGCGACTGCCCACCCGGCCCGCCGGGCCGGCCACCGACCCGGTCGCCGTCCGGTTCACAGTCGGCGCCGCCGTTGCCCGGGCCTGCGAGACCGGCGCGCTGCCGGCCGGATCCGGCCAGGCCGCCGGGTACGCCGGGCTGGTGCTCGCCGACCGCGACGCGGCGCCGGTGGAGGCGTTCGACCTCACCACGGGCGCCGTCCTCGGGGCGGAACGGCTCACCGTCGTACCCCATGAGCTGCTGACCCGCGCGGGCCTGGTGGTGCTGCGGTACCGGGCGGCCGGCGGACCGGCCGACGCACCGGCCCTGCGGCTGTTCCGGCAGGCCCTCGCCGACGCCGAGCGGGACGCGCTCGGCGAGGCGGTCCGCTGGTGCCGGCGGTTCCTCGCCGGCCGGCGTTCGGCCGGTCAGCGGCTCAGTGCCCACCCGGTGGTGGCCCACCAGATGGCCGGGCTGGTGGCCCGGGCCGCCGCCCTGCGCCAGACCGACGCGGCCGCCGCGCTCGCCGAACCGGCGGGCCGGGCCTGGTGGGTCCGGGAGGTCGACGGGCTGGCCCGCGACCTGATCCGGATGGCCGGCGGCCGGTCCGTCCTCGCCGGGCAGATGGCGCAGATGCGCACCGCCCTGCTCTACGCCAACCGGATCTACCTGGACGGTGCCCCGTGTTCCGACTGAATCCCGACCGCTTCGCCGCCCGCTACGGGCCGGAGTGGCTGGCCGCGGCCAGCTGGTACCGCGAGAACTCGCCGGCCGTGCCGGACGATCCCGACCTGGTGCTGCGGCACCTCGACCACCCGGCGGTCGCGCAGAAGATCGAGGCCGAGTTCGCGGCGGACACCCGCCGGCGGGCCGCGATGTTCGAGGCGCTCAGCTACGGCAGCGCGAGTTTCCTGCTCACCACCCCGGGCCCGTCGCTGTCCGGTGTGCTGCTGGACGCGCTGGGCACACCGCGGCAGCGGGCCTGGTTCCGGGAGCTGGTGTCCACCACCCGGTGCCGCACGTTCTTCGCGGTCACCGAGCCCGGACGCGGCTCCGACGCCGCCCACCTGGACACCACGCTGCGCGACGGCCGGCTGACCGGCGAGAAGCTGCTGTTCGGCAACGGGGCGGTGGCGCCCGTCGGCACCGTCCTCGCGCGCACCGGCGACGGTCCGCTGGACCTGGTGGCGGTGCTGATGACGCCGGAGCTGATCGAGTCCGGCGCGGTACGACGACGCGTGCTCCCGATGTTCGCCCTGCCCGGCGCGCAACTGTCCGAGCTGCGCGTCGACGGACTGCGGGTGCCGCCGGAGGCGGTGCTCGGCAGCCACCTGAAGGCCACCGAGCGCGGCATGATGGGCATGCTCAAGACGTTCCACCGCTTCCGGCCCGGGGTGGCGGCGATGGCGCTCGGCCACGCCCAGGCCCTCGTCGACTACGTCCGGGACCACGTCGGCGCCGCCCGCCCGGAGCTGGACCGGTTCGACCAGATGCTGGAGCGGTCGCGTGAGCTGAACGCCGCCGCCGCCCGCGAGGTCGACGAGGAGCCGCTGCGCGGCGCGCTGGTGTCGCTGGCGAAGCAGCGGGCCACAGCGGCGGCCGAGGAGGTGGCCGCGGTCCTCGCCCGGGAGCTGCCGGTGGCGGCGCTCGTCGACCACCCGTGGCTCGCCCGGTCCCTGACCGACGTGGTCGCGTACGAGTTCATGGAGGGCACCACGCCCATCCAGCTCGCCAACGTGCACGCCGGCTATCTGCGCCGGGAGGTGCCGGTATGACAGCCGTCGACCAGTCGCGCCCGGCCGGGGACAGCGCCGCGCCGCCGGTGCTCGGGCCGGTGCTGGCGATCGCGCTGCCGGTGCTGCTCGCGTCGCTGGCGAGCCTGGTGGCGCCGCTGCTGAACACCGCCGTGATCGGCCGGCACGATCCGGCCTACCTGTACCCGCTGGCGCTGGTGCTGCCGATGATCCTGTTGCAGAACTCGGTGAACGAGAGCCTGCGTGTCGCGTCGGTGGCGTTCGCCGCCCAGGCGTCGGGCAGCGGCGACCTCGACACGTACGCGCGGCGGCAGCGGACCGTGCTCGTGCTCGGCGTGGCGGTCAACCTCGGCGTGGCGCTGCTGTTCCTGGTGGCGCACCCGCTCTTCCTCGACCTGTACGCGGTGCCCGCCGGTTCGCGCACCCTGGTGTACGCGTTCGTCCAGCTCAACACGCTCACCGGCGCGGTGCTGGCGGTGAGCGTGGCGCTGATGTCGAGCCTCTACGGGCTGCGGCAGGTACGCGCGGTGACCGTCGGCACGCTGGTGAGCCTCGGCTCCGGGGTGGTGCTCACCGCCGCGCTCGTCGGCTGGCTCGGCGTGTTCGCCCTGCCGGCGGCCACCGCCACCACCGCGACCGCCACAGCGGTCTGGGCGTCCCGCCGCCTGGCCCGCTGCGGGGTGCGGCCCTGGGCCCGGATCGGGCTGCGCGCACCGGTCCGCCGGTCCTGGCGGGAGGTCTGCCGGATCAGCGTGCCGGTGAGCCTGGGCTACCTGCTGCTGTTCGGCAGCGGGCTGGTGCTGACCCGGATCCTCGCCGGCTACTCCCCGCTGACAGTGGCCGGGTACGGCGTGGCGTACCGGGTGCAGAACCTCGTGCTGCTGCCGGCCATCGCACTCGGTGTGGGCGCCGGCATCACCGTCAACCGGCTCGCCGCGCAGCGCCGGGGCGGGCGGGTCGGACCGTCGGTCGTCGCCGCGGTCGGGCTGTCGGCGGCGGTGTTCGCGGTCGTGGCCGCCCTGGTCTGGCTGCTCCGCGGGCCCGGGACCGGGCTGCTCACCGGCGATCCGGCGGTGGCCCGGGCCGCCGCCGACTACCTCGGCCACCTGGCGCCGGCCTATCTGGTCGCCGGTCCGCTGCTCACCCTGTCGATCTTCCTGGAGGAGACCGGGAACGGGGTCCGGGCGCTGGTCGTGAACGCCACGCTCACAGTCGTCCAGCTCGCCCTGGCCGCCGGGCTGGCCCGCGCCGGGCATCCGGTGTCCCACGTCTACCTCGCGCTGGCCGTGGCCCACCTGCCGGCCGTCGGCTTCGTCGTCCACGAGCTGCTCCGCGCCCGCCGCCTCGGTGGGCGGGTCAGCGCCATCCCCACGAGCTGAAGGAAACACGATGCACCGAACCCTGTACGACGTCCTCACCGCCACAGTGGACAGTCATCCCGACAAGCTCGCCCTGATCGCGGGACCGCACCGGCTGACCTACCGCGACCTGGCGGCACGCGTGGCCGGCCTGGCCGGCCGCCTCCAGGCCGACGGCGTGCGCCCCGGCGACCGGGTGGTGATCTGCGCCGGGAACCGGGTCGAGACGGTGACCGCCTTCTGGGCGGCGCTGGCCGCCGGCGGGGTGGCCGTGGTGGTCGGCCACGAGCAGCGGCCCGAGCGGGTACGCCACGTGCTGGCCGACTGCGCCGCCACCGTCCTGCTCGCGCTGGAGCCGATGGCGCGCTCCCTGACCGGCCTGGGCCTGCCGGCGTCGGTCCGGGCGGTGCTGCCGGTCGGCGCCGAGGACACCCTCTTCGCCGGTACGCCGGCACCCGTCGACGTGATCAGCGAGGATCTGGCCGCGCTGGTCTACACGTCCGGCTCCACCGGCGACGCCAAGGGCGTGATGCTCAGCCACGCGAACATGCTGACCGCGCTGGACTCGCTCAACGAGTACCTGCGCAACGGCCCGGAGGACGTGTTCCTCTGCGCCCTGCCGCTCGCCTTCGACTACGGGCTCTACCAGATGATCATGGCGTTCTCGCAGGGCGCGACGCTGGTCCTGGAGCGGGACATGAGCCTGCCGTTGCAGGTCGTCAAGGACATCGCCCGCTACCGCTGCACAGTCGTGCCCGGCGTGCCGGTGCTGTTCGAGCTGGTCGAGCAGTTCAGCCGCTTCGGCATGCCGGACGTGAGCAGCGTCCGCTGCCTGACCAACACCGGCGCCGCGCTGCTGCCCCGGCACATCGCCGCGATCCGCCGGCTGTTCCCCGGCGCGGACATCTACTCGATGTACGGCGTCACCGAGTGCAAGCGCTGCACCTACCTTCCGCCGGAGCTGCTCGACGCCAAGCCGGGCAGCGTCGGGCAGGCCATCCCGAACACCCAGATCCTGGTGGTCGACGAGCAGGACCGGCCCTGCCCGCCGTACCAGGTGGGGCAGCTCGTGGTGCGCGGCGGCACGGTGATGCAGGGCTACTGGGGACTGCCGGACGAGACCGCCCGCAAGATCCGCGAGCACCCGGTACGCGGCGGCCGCTGCCTCTACACCGGCGACTACGGCTACCTCGACGAGGACGGCCACTTCTTCTTCAAGGGCCGGATCGACGAGGTGATCAAGGTCCGGGGACGCAAACTGATCCCCCGCGACGTCGAGGAGGTCCTGCGGTCCGTGCCGGGCGTCGCCGAGGCGAGCGTGGTCTGCACCGCCCTCGACGACGGCGACCACGACATCGCCGCCTTCGTCGCCGCCGACCCGGCCGCCGTCGACGCGTCCGCGCTGCGTGCGGCCTGCCGGTCCGGCCTGGAGACCTGGCAGCGGCCCACCCGGTACGAGGTGCTCGCCACGCTGCCGCGCAACAGCAACGGCAAGGTGGACAAGCCCGAGCTGCTGCGCCGGTACCCGGTGCCCACTGCGGCCCTGGCACCGGCCGGTGCGCCGTGCTGAACCTGACCGCCGTGCAGGCCGTCGTGCCGGACGACCGGCCCAGCCTCTTCGCCCTCGCCGGCCGGTACGACATGCCGCGCGCCGAGCTGGCCGTGTTCCACCGGATCTACGGCCTCGACCGGGTACCGGTGTGGTCCGGCGACACCGCCGCCCTGGTCGAGGAGACGGTGGCGAACCTGCTCAAGGAGTCGGGTGTGGACTCCGGCCGGGTCCGCTGGCTGGTGCACGCCCACACCGGCACCCACCAGGACGTGGTGGGCCGCGCCGGCCTGGCCCGGATCTGCCGCCGGCTCGGGCTGGACCGGGCGCAGTCGTTCGGCATGACCACCAACAACTGCGCGTCGACGGTGTCCGCCATGCGGGTGGTCGACCGGCTGCTGGCCCGGGGTTCGGCCACCGACGTGGCGATCGTGGTGACAGCCGACGTCGCGTTCACCCCGATCATGCAGGTGATCCCGAACAGCTCGGTCACCGGCGACGCCGGGGTCGCCTGCCTGTTCAGCCGCCGCGACGCCGGTCACCGCGTCCTGGCCGCCCGGATCGACACGTACGGCCGGCACGCCGCCTGTCAGTGGCAGGACGAGGCGGCCAACGCCGAGTTCGAGGCCGAGTATCCGGCGCGGCTCGCCGACGTGATGCGCCGCGCGCTCGACGACGCCGGGCTGACCTGGCCGGACATCCGCATGGTGCTGCCGCACAACGTCAACACATTCTCCTGGAAGCAGGTCGCGGCGCGCGCCGGCATTCCGTTCGAGTCGGTCTACCTGGACCAGGTGCCGCACACGGCGCACTGCTTCGGCGCCGACATCTTCCTCAACCTCGCCGCCGCCGACCGCGCGGGCCTGCTGCGGCCCGGTGACCGGCTGATGCTCGCCACGGTCGGGCTCGGCGCGGTCTTCGCCGCCGTGGTGCTCGAATACGGGAGTCACACATGACCATCGGATACCGCGCCGAGCTGCGCGACCGGCTGCTGGCCGCCGCCCGGCGGCACCCGGAGCGTACGGCGCTCTGGGTCGAGGACCGCGCGTACACGTACCGGGAGCTGTTCGCCCGCGCCGACGCCCTGGCCGGCCGGCTCGACGAGCGGGACGAGCCGTTCTGCCTGGTGTACTGCGGCCGGAACCTGACCCGGTACGTGGCGATCCTGGCGAGCCTGCTGGCCGGCAAGGCGTTCGTGCCGATGTGCCCCACGTCGCCGCCCGCCTACTGCGAGAAGGTGCTCAAACGGCTCGACGGACAGGTGGTCGCGGTCCTGGACAGCGGTGACCCGGACCAGGACGACCGGCTGCGGACGATGATGGCGCCGCCGGCGCCGGTGCTCGACCACGGCCCCGGGCCGCGGTGGGAGGGCGAGCCCCGGCGGCCGCAGGGCGGCGCGTACCTGATGTTCACCTCCGGCAGCACCGGGGTGCCCAAGGCCGTCCTGGTCACACTGGACAACCTCACCGCGTACCTGGACGGCGCGATCGAGCTGTTCGGCCCGACCTGCGAGGACCGGTTCGCCCAGGTCAACAACTTCACGTTCGACCTGTCGGTGCACGACATCGCGCTGCCGTGGACCGTCGGCGCGGCCGTGTACGCGCTGCCCGACCAGGCCGTCTACAAGCTCCCCGCGCTGGTACGGGAGCACGCGCTGACGTTCTGGCTGTCCGTGCCCACCACCGGCGTCAGCCTGCTCGACCTCGGCCTGCTCCGGCCCGGCGCGCTGCCCAGCCTGCGCCGGACGCTGTTCTGCGGGGAACCGCTGCCCCGGCGGCTCGCGCAGGCGTGGCACGCCGCCAACCCGGACGGGGAGCTGTTCAACGTGTACGGGCCGACCGAGTGCACGATCGCGGTGACCTCCTTCGGCTGGCGGCCGGACCAGGACCTGCCGGACGTCGTGCCGATCGGATGGCCGTACCCCCGGCAGGAGGTCCGCGTCGTCGGCGCCGACCTGGCCGGGGTGGCCGCCGGGCAGACCGGCGAGTTGCTGCTGCGTGGCAGCCAGCTCGTCCCGGGCTACCACGGCGACCCGGAGCAGACCGCGGCCCGGTTCGTCGAGCTGCCGGACGCGCCAGGACGCTGGTACCGCACCGGCGACCTGGTCGCCCACGACCCGCGCTGGGGGCTGGTGTTCAAGGGCCGCCGCGACGACCAGATGCAGGTCCGCGGGCACCGGGTGGAACGGCTCGAGGTGGAGACCCTGCTGCGGCAGGTGCTCGGCACCGAGGCCGTGGCGGTGGTCGGCTGGCCGGTGGCGCCGGGCGGCCTCGTCCAGGGGCTCGTCGCGTTCGTCGCGGACACCGCGACGCCGGTGCCCGAGATGCGCCGCCGGATCAGCCGGGAACTGCCCGAACACCTGTGGCCGAGCCGCATCCACGTCGGTCCGCTGCCGCAGAACCGCAGCCTCAAGGTGGACTACCCGCAGCTGCGGCGCCGGCTCGAGGAGGAGTCGTGACCGCCGCCGTGCGGACACCGGCCGCCGGGCTGGACCGGATGCTCGCCACCTACCGCCGGCACACCCCGATGACCGAACCCGGGCCGCACGCCGAGGCGCTGCGCCGGCTGCCGGCCGACGTGCCGGCCCTCGTGGAGGTCATCGGCGGGCTGTTCGCCCACTACGAGCTGGACCCGCCCGCGGCCGGCTGGCAGCCCGGACCGGACCGGCTCGCCGAGGTCGACCTGCGCACCACCCGGCGGATGCTCGACCGGGTGCTCGCCCTCGACCCGGCGCCGCTGACCCGGGCCCGGCCGCTGCACCGCCGCTGGCTGGGCGTCTGCCGGGACGCGAGCCTGCTGCTCTGCGCCGTGCTGCGGGAGCAGGGGGTGCCGGCCCGGCTGCGGTACGGCACCGCCCACCACCTGTACGTGCCCTACCGGCCGATGCACGACCACGTGGTGGTCGAGTACTGGTCGGCCGGCGAGGGCCGGTGGCGGTACGCCGACGGCCGGATGTACCGGAACGCCCGGGACACCTTCCAACTGCCCGACCACTACCGGGACGACGTACCGGAGTCGGTGTTCCTCACCGGCGCCCGCGCCTGGCGCCGGGCCCAGGAGGGCGAGCGTGCGGCGCTGCGCCTCAGCGGCCTGATGCTGAACGCCGACGCCGGCCGCTGGCAGGCCCGCAACCTGTTCCTGTACGACCTGGCCGCCCTCGCCGGGTGGGAGCCGCTGATGTGGGACGCCTGGGGCTACATCCGCCGGGCCCGCCCGCAGTCCCGCCCGCGCGGGTTCCTCCAGTACCGCAAGCTCGGCCGGCTCGCCGCGCTCGACGACCGCGATCCGGAGCAGTGGCGCGAGCTGCTGCGCCGCTACCGGGCCACCCGCCTGGTCCGGGTGCCGGCCCGGGTGCTGTCGTGCAGCCCGGTCAACGGCCGCCGCGTCGTCGCCGCGCCGCCCGCCCGGAGGACACCCGATGATCGCGATTGACGCGGTGGTACGCGTGGAACCGGAACGACGGCTGTCGGTCACCGACGACCACGCGCTGCTCGGCCTCACCTCGGCCCGCGCCCGGGTGTACGGCCGGCTCTACGGCTACGACCGGATCCCGGTGGCCGCCGCCGGGCAGGAGTTCCCGATGCTGCTGGACGCCGTCCGGCGGCTGCTCGACGAGGCGCGCGTGACACCGGACCGGGTGGCGGTGGTGGTGCACGCGCACACCGGCCCGTACATCGGACCGGTCGGCGCCGGCCTGCCCCGGCTGGTCGCCCGGCAGCTCGGCGGCGACGCGCTGTGCTTCGGCACCCAGTCCAACAAGTGCGTCTCCAGCATCAGCGCGCTGGACCTGATGGACCGGCTGCTCGCGGGGCGGCCCGGCGACGCCGTCGGCGTCCTGCTGATCGGCGAGACCGCCGACAGCCCGGATCTGCGGGTGCTGGACACCGGCATCGCCGGGGACGTGGCGTGCGCGGTGCTGCTGCGCCGGAACGGGCCCCGCGACCGGGTGCTCGCCCACGCGGTCGCCACGCACGGCCAGTACGCCGGCGGCATCTACACCGAGCCCGGCGCGCCGAGCCGCCAGGAGTACGAACGCCGCTTCCAGGAGCATCTCGGCGACGTGGTCGACCGGACGCTGCGGCGGGCCGGACGCCGTCCCGACGAGCTGACAGTCCTGTTGCCGCACAACGTCAACGTCAACGTGTGGCGGGCGGCGGCCGGTGTGATCGGCGTACCGGCCGATCGGATCGTGCTCGACAACGTGCCCCGGTACGGCCACTGCTTCGGCGCCGACATCTTCCTGAACCTGGACACCGTCCGGCCCCGGCTGCGCCCGGGTGACCTGGCCCTGATGGCGTCCGTCGGGGTCGGCGGCACGTTCGGCGCCGTCCTGCTCGAACACTGACCCGCGAGGAGAGTCGCGTGAAGAAGCTGTACGTCATCCTCATCAACGACAACGTGATCCGATCCGGCCTGGCCGACCTGGGCCGGCTCGCGGACGCGGAACTCTGGCTGGTCTCCAGCCCGCACTACGCGCGCCGGCTCACCGACGAGCAGCGCGCCGCGTACGCCCGGATCGTCGTGCCCGACGACATGGAGACGACCGACCTGGTGGCGTTGCTGGACCGGGAGCTGCCCCGCCCCCGGCCGGAGCAGCTCCGGTTCCTCACCAACGACGAGTCCTGCGAGCTGATCTGCGCGCGACTCGCCGAGCGCCTCGGCACGGCCGGCTGGCCGGCCGCGCGCCTGCTGCCGTTCGTGGACAAGATGGCCAGCAAGGCCGCGCTCGCCGGCAGCGGGCTGCGGCTGCCGCGGCACCTGCGCTTCGACCGCGACCGGCACGCCGCCGACCCGCGCGGCTACTGCGAGCGGATCGCCGCGGAGATCGGCTTCCCGATGGTCGTCAAGCCGGTCGACAGGTACGCCAGCATGGACGTGCGGCGGCTGGACGGGCCGGCGGCGTTGCGCGCCTGGGCGAGCTGGGCGTCCTCGCCGAAGGACCGCAACAGCTACGAGGTGGACGAGTTCGTCTCCGGCACGCTCTACAACTTCGACGCGCTGGTGCAGGACGGCCGGGTGGTGTGGAGCAACGTGTGCGCCAACCTCAACCCCTGCATGGAGTTCGCCGCCGGACGGTCGCTCGGCGTGTGGACGCTGCCCGCCGACGACCCGACGGCCGTGCGGGTGTCCGGGTTCGGCCACCGGGCGCTCGCCGCGCTGCGGCCACCGGACGGCGGCGTACACATGGAGGTGTTCGGCACGCCCGACGGCGAGCTGGTCTTCCTGGAGGTCGCGGCCCGGCCGCCCGGCGGCGAGATGCGCGCCGTCTACCTGCGCACCCACGGCGTCGACATCGACCTCGCGCACTACCTGCTGCGGGCCGGCGAGCCGTACGACGTGCGGGCCCGGCCGACCGGCGAGCTGGGGGCCTGGGTGATCACCCCTCGTCACGCCGGCCGGGTCAGCGCCGTCGACCTGCCCGCGCTGCGCAGCGAGCACACCGTGCAGGTGCACGTGTCGGTCGGCGAGACCGTCGCGCGCGCCAGCGCGCACATCGTCGAGCCGCCGTCGGCCGTGTTCATGGTCTACGGCGCCGACCGGGCCGCCTTCGGCCACGACATGGACCTGCTGCGTGACCTCACCCTCTACCGCGTGGAGCCCTGATGGACCTGAACCTCGCCGCCGACATCGCCGGCCGCACGCCCTTCTACCTGTACGACTTCGCCGCCGTCCGCCACCGGGTCGCCGAGCTGCGGGCGGCCCTGCCCGACGGTGTGCTGCTGCACTACGCGATCAAGGCCAACCCGATGCCGGCGCTTGTGCAGCGCCTCGCGCCGCTCGTCGACGGACTCGACGTGGCCAGCCACGGTGAGCTGCTGACCGCGCTCGGCACCGCCGTCGACCGGGAGCAGATCAGTTTCGCCGGGCCGGGCAAGCGCGACCCGGAGCTGGCCGCCGCGATCGCCGCCGGCGTGGTGGTCAACGTCGAGTCCGGCGACGAGCTGGCCCGGCTGCGCCGGATCGAGACGGCGGTCGGGCGGTCCGCCCGGTTCGCGCTGCGGGTCAACCCGGACTTCCAGCTCTCCGGTTCCGGGATGACGATGGGCGGCGGCGCGACCCAGTTCGGCATCGACGCCGAGGCGGTCGGCGAGGTGCTGCGCGGGCCGGGCCGGCGCGGACTGTGCGGGCTGCACATCTTCGCCGGGTCGCAGAACCTGCGCCTGGACGCGCTGACCACAGGGGTCAGCCAGACGTTCGAGCTGGCCGACCGGCTGGTACGCGAGCATCGGCTGGACCTCGCGCACGTCAACATCGGCGGCGGGCTCGGCATCCCGTACTTCCCCCGCGACGAGGCGCTGGACCTGGCCGCGTACGGCCGGCACCTGGCCGTGGAGGTGGAGCGGTGGCGCCGCAGCCACCCGGACACCGCTGTCGTGCTGGAGCTGGGGCGGTACCTGGTCGGCGAGGCGGGTGTCTTCGTCAGCCGGGTGGTCGAGCGCAAGCACTCGCGCGGCGAGACGTTCCTGGTGGTCGACGGCGGCATGCACCACCACCTCGCCGCCTCCGGCAACTTCGGCCAGGTGGTACGCCGCAACTACCCGGTGTCCGCTGTGACCGCGAAGCCGGCCGACGAGCGGGAGACGGTCACAGTGGTCGGACCGCTCTGCACGCCGCTGGACACGCTCGGCCGGCGGGTGGAGCTGCCCCGGTGCGAGGTCGGCGACCTGGTGGTGGTGCACCAGTCCGGGGCGTACGGGCCGACCGCCAGCCCGGTGCACTTCCTCGGTCATCCGGCGCCGGTCGAGGTGCTGCTCTGAGTGGGCACGGCGCTGCGCCGCACCGCGACGGCCGGCACACCCGTCAGAGCGTCCTAGGACATTGGTGTGCCGGCTGCCGCGGGAGGTCGGCCTGTGGGTAGGCGTGTTCAGACCGGCCGGACGCAGCTCACGGGCAGGGTCCGGCCGCGCAGACGTCGATCACCTTGCCGGTGAGCAGGAACACCGCCTTCTGCCGCTGCGCGCCGGGCTGGGCGCGCGGGAACTCGTGCGAGTCCTCGCCGTACTCCGGTCCGGCGGGGGCCAGGTTGGTCGGCGGCGGCGCGTACGCGGCGCCGCTGTTCCAGACCACCATGGCCGAGCCGGCGTACGGGTACCTGCGGATCGGCGCGATGCCCCAGAACGGCCGCACGTCCGGTGACCAGCCGTCGGCCAGCGCCGGGGTGTGCAGTCGGGCGCCGATGGTGCGGGCCTGGACCTCCGCCGCGGCGGTCGAGACCTGCTGGTCGGCGAAGGCCACGTGCATCAGCACCCGGTGCGCCGGGGTACGCGGCAGCGGCCGGCCGGTCATGTGCCGGGCGTACCCGTTGGCCTCGGACCGGTCCCACAGCATCTGGAGCAGACCGAAGATGAGCTGCTGGTCGATGCGGTCCGGGTAGTAGCCGTCCATCACGGACTGGAACGGGGCGAAGTCGACGCTGCGTTGCAGCAGCGTGGAGTAGTTCATCGCGGGCACGCCGAGCACCGAGCGGGTCCAGTCCTGGGCGACGGCGGTGAGCGCGCCGCCGTTGATGCCGCCCTGGCTGTTGCCGTCGTAGTGCAGCCCGCCGGCCACGTCGATCAGCGGTCGCCCGGCGGCGTCGCGGAACGCCGGGTGGGCGGCGAACCCGCTGCGGTGGATCATCGTCCGGCCCAGGAAGAGGAAGTTCAGGAAGCTCTGCTGGAGCCGGTCGGCCACCGCGGGGAAGGCGCTGAGGTCGGTGAAGGCGCCCGCCACGTACGGGACGTCGGCGGCGGCCATGCCGATCCAGCTCGTGGCGCAGAAGGTGAAGTCGTACGTCTGCGACATGGTCTTGACGTTGCCGGCGTTGACCTCGGTCGGCCGGCCGAGCAGGCCGTGGCCGTAGAGCGAGAGGTGGGCCGGCTTCGCGGCGGACGCGCTGCGCGGGATGTTGCAGACGAAGTCGGCCGCCACCGTCGTGCCGGACGGTGTGGGCAGCGCGTCCGGCGCCGGCGGGGTGCCGTCGCCGCCGGGCGGCCCGTAGTGCAGCCGGGAGCCCGGTCCGCCGTCACCGGTCAGGTAGGACGGTACGGCGACGGTGCCGGTCACCTGCCGGGCGATCAGCGGATCCTGCTCCGGCGTGTAGTCGGTGACCTGGTTGACTGTGAACGAGGGCGCGCGGCGGCCGAGCGCGGCGAACGCGCCGTCCCGGACCGCGAGCATCCGCCCGGTGAGGCCCTGCCGGCTGGCCACTGTGAAGTCCCAGGCCAGGTAGAGGCTGTGCCGCTTGACACCGGCCCGGCTCAGGTCGGCGAGGATCCGCCTCATCTGCGGCGCGCGCGGGTCACGCCGGTCCAGGCCGGCGCCGGTCACGTACGCGCGGAACGCCTTCGGCGCCGGGATCAGCGCGCCGTCGCCGTCGCGCATGCCGCGCAGGCCGACGACGTACCTCGTGCCCTCGGTCAGCGCGACCGCCGGCCGGATGATCAGCGCCTGCCGGTCCGGGTCGCCGGCGGCGTGCGCGTCCAGTTCCGCCCAGTAGGGCGTACGCCTGCCGGTGCGGGCGTCGAGCAGCACGATCGGCGCGTCCGGCGCCAGCGAGCGGCCCACGTCGGTGACCGGCGCGATCCGCGTCCGCGCGGCGTCGAGGCCGGGTACGCGCGCCAGGATCGGCGAGCCGGGGCTGAACCCGTCCTGCCGGTTCCACTCCGCCGGGTCGATCGGCACGCCGAGCACGTTGGCGGGCATCGCGGAGGCCGCGAACCGGACCCGCTTGCCGGTCGGGGTGCTGCGGTCCGGGACGGTGAAGTAGTCGTTGGGGAACGGCAGCAGGCAGGCCGCCGGGTCGATCGGGTCGCAGGACCGCTGCCCGGCCGGTGCGGGAGGCGCGGACGGCGCCGCGGCGGCGCCGGAACCGAGCAGCACGGCCGATGCGGTCACCAACGCGGACACGGCGAGACGGAGCCGTCTGGGGGTGGGCACGCGTGTCTCCTTCGACAGCGGACGGTGGTGTTCTTCCTACGCCCGTGACCGGATCTCGGCAAGGGCCCACACATCGACAGGGTCGCGAAGCACTACGTGGTGTGACGGGCACGGCCTCCCGCCGTCCGCCTCTTCCCGGCGGCGGACGGCGGGAGGGGCGCCGGGCTAGCCGACGACCACGACGCGGCCCTGGTTCAGCGGTTGCAGGTGCGCCGGGTCGAGATCGTCCGGTGCGCCCCGGCCGCTGTCGTAGACGACGCGTCCTCCGTCGCTCTCCCAGATCCTGATCCGGAACCGGTCCACGTCACGTCCGTCCGGGGAGTCGGCGACAGTGAGCTGGTACGCGTACCCCGGCCGGCCGTTCACGGTGCCCTCACCCTGGTACCGGCCCACCGATCCGGCGACGGTCAGACGCTCGTGTGTCGTACCGGCGAACGTGAACTCGCGTCCCGGCAGCCGGAAGGTGGTCGCGCCGAACGGCGTGGGTGAACCCTTCACCAGGCCCGCGACGAAGGCGAACTCCCCCGGCCCGGTGGCGGCCACGTCGGCGCTGAGCGCGCCCGCCGGTGAGACGATCGCGCCGGCGCCGGCCACCGTCACGTCCGACGGGTCGTAGACCACGATCCGTACCGTCTGCTGCCCGGTTCCGCCGTCGTCGCCGGTCACCGTGAGGCGCGCGACGTGCACGCCGGGCCGGAGATTCCCGGTGGCGACGCAGCCGCCCTCGTTGCGGTCCTCGCTGACCACACCGGGCGTGGCCGGGGCCGGACCCCCGCCGTCCCAGTCGACCGCGCAGCGGTGGGTGTCCGGCACGCCCGGGTCGGTGAACGTGGCCCGCACGGTGACCGGACCGGCCACCCGCAGCTCCTCGTCCAGTGCGATCGGGCTCACCTCGATCGGCCGGTTCGCCACGGTGACTGTCACCGTGTCGGTGGCGGTGCCGTGGCGGGCGTCGGTGGCGGTCAGTTCCAGCCGGTACGTGCCGGCCCGGTCGGCGCGGAACGACGGCGTGCGGGCCGGACCCTCCAGCCGCAGGCCGCCGCCGAGGCCGCCACCCTCCGGCTGGGCGAGCACCGTCCAGGACAGGGTCACCGGATCGCCGTCCGGGTCGGTGGTCCGGGTCGCGTCGAGGGTGACGGTGTCGCCCTCGACGGCGGTCCGGTCCGGCCCGGCGTCGGCTGTGGGCGGGCCACCGGCCGGCAGGACCCGGCCCACAGTCACCTCGGTACGCGCGGTGGCCCGCAGGCCGTCGGCGTCGGTGGCGGTGACCGTGAGGACGTGCCGTCCCTCGCTGAGCTGCCCCGGCGTACGGGTGGCGCCGGTGCCGAGGTCACCGTCACGGTCGGAGGTCCAGCGCACCGCCGACCCGTCCAGGTCGCCCTGTTCCGGGTCGGTGACGGACGCGGCGAGCGTGACCGTCTGCCCGGTGGCGAAGAACGTGCCGCCCATCGGAGCGGTGATCCGTACCGCCGGGTTCTTGCCGGCGACAGTGAGCGGACCGCTCGTCGCGTCGGCGGTGTGCACACCGTCGGTGACCCGTACCCGCAGCCGGCCGGTGGCCGCGCCGCCGGTGCCCGCGAGCTGCGCGGCGTCCAGCGTGTACGACGTCCCGGTGAGCCCGGTGGCCAGCACCCGCCAGTCGTCGGCGCCGTCCGGGCTGTACAGGACGCTCGCGGTGACCGGACCGCCGTCGGCGTCGCCGGCGCTCCAGCCCACAGTGACCGGCCCGGTGGCCGGCACCGACGCGGGCGGCGCCTCGCCCGCCAGCGCCACGACGGGCGGGTTCGCCGACACCGGGAGGGTGGCGAGGTCCCGCCCGGCGCGGGTGTCCACGAGCGTCACCCGGCGGGTGCCGGGGGCGAAGTCGACGACCTCGTGGAAGGGACGTGTCGCGGCGTGCTCGGTGGCCGCCGGGGTGAACGGGTGCTCGGCGAGCGTCGCCCCGGCGGCGTCGAGCAGCCGCAGCGCGTACGGGCCGGGCGTGGTGGCCGGGCGCTGGGTGGTGCGGGTCAGGCGCTGCCCGGTGAGGGTGGCGGTGCCGTCGCCGACGGCGCCGGACAGCGCCAGCAGGTCACCCGTCGCGCCCTGCTGGGCGGGCGGGTTCTGGACGCGGTTGCGCCACAGCCGCCACAGGTCGTCGGAGACCCAGGTGTTGCGGCAGTAGCTCATCAGGTCGGCGACCGGCGGGCTGGTGTCCGGCGCCCAGACGATCCGGCGCGGAGCGCCGACCGAGGCGTCACCGATGTCGTAGCCGGCGAAGCCGGGATTCGCCGGGTCCGGCCCGCCGATGGTGCCGCGCGGGTACGGGTAGGACCGGGGCCCGGTCTCGTCGCCGGGATTGTCCGTGCACTCCACGTGCCCGGCGCCGAGCAGGTGCCCCAGCTCGTGCAGGATGGTCGTGGGGTTGTGCGCTCCGCCGACCGCCACCCATCCGGGGATGTTCTCGGCGATGCCGCCCATCCGGTCCCGGTTCACCATGACCAGGTGGTAGACGCCGGGCTCCCGCGTCCCTGCCGTCGCCTGCCGGTAGCGGTCGAGCACCGAACGCGCGTCCTGCGCGTCGAGGAAGAAGCTGTCGTCACCGATCCAGAAGAACGGGTGGTCGTCGCGGTAGTCGGCGCGGGTGACCTCCAGCCGGCTCGTCGGCAGCGTGCGCCGCAGCAGCGACTCGGCCCGGTCCAGGTCGGACTCGGGAGGCAGCACTGTCTGTCCGTCGCGCTGGTAGCCGAACCGGATCAGCTTGACGCGAACCGGTTGGGACGCCTGGAAGCGCACCGTGCGCTCGGTCACGTTGTCCAGGTGGTCGGGCTCGGTGACCCGGCGGTCCGGGTTGATCTCGACCCGCAGCCTGACCTGGCCCTCGCTCGTCCACTGGGTGGGCAGCTCGAACAGGAACCCGCCGCCCAGTTGTCCGCGTCGCACCGTCCGGTCGGGCACCAGCAGGCGGCCCGGGTTCGCCGGGGCGAGCGGCGGGCCGAGCGACGTGCCGTCGGCCCGGAACCCGTGCAGGGCCGCGGTCACCGCGGGCGTCTGCGCGTCGGTGCCGACGTACGCCCGGACGACGGTGCGGCGGTCGGCGACCAGGTCGACGGAGTTGCCCAGGTCCTGGATGACCTGGGTGACCTCCAGCCCGCCGGCGGTCAGGTTCGGTCC
Source organism: Micromonospora globosa (assembly GCF_000717585.1). NCBI lineage: Bacteria > Bacillati > Actinomycetota > Actinomycetes > Micromonosporales > Micromonosporaceae > Micromonospora > Micromonospora globosa. The sequence continues at coordinate 198,492 of NZ_JNZR01000001.1, read as the reverse complement.
GGGCGCGGTGCAGGTGTTCAGGTAGACGCGCAGGGTGTTGTCGACCTCGTCCAGGACGGCCACGTCGAGGGACTGGTTGTTGTCGAACCGCCCCACGGCCGCCTGCACCGGCTGGCTGCCCGCCGCGAGGACGGCCGGGGTGCCGAACGTGCCGTCGCCACGGCCCGGGAAGACGTAGACCGCCCGGCTGGCGTAGCCGACCACCACCAGGTCCGGACGGCCGTCCCGGTTGACGTCGGCGACGTCCACGTCGTGCGGACCCTCCCGCCCCGGGGTCAGCGGCCCCAGGTCCAGCGACGGCAACTCCCGGGGCGCCGACGGGAAGCCGCCGGACGGTGGGTCGCGGTAGTCGCTCCACAACCGGATGCGGTCCTCGCCGGGGATCGCGACGGCCGCGTCGAGCCGCCCGTCGAGGTCGAAGTCGGCGATCGCGGGCTTCCACGCCTCGCCGATCCCTTCCACCCGGGGCGCGGGGCTGTTAGCGCCGTCGCGGATCAGCGACACCGTGCCCTGTGTGCGGCTGCTGACCAGGAGATCGGGCACGCCGTTGCCGGTCAGGTCGCCGGCGGCGAGGAAGTCCGGCTGGACGTACGTCGGCTGGTCACCGAGGAGGAACCTCTGGTCGAAGCTGCCGCCGTTGAGGTTGCGGAACACCCGCACCCGGTCGTCGTCCCGGTCGGTCCGGTCCTCCGGGTCGAGGGCCGCCAGGTCGGGCAGCAGATCACGGTCGAAGTCGGCCACCGCGACGTCCGCCACGCTGCGGCCGGCCAGCACGCGCCCTCCCGGCCCGAAGCCCGGGTCTCCACCGGCGGCGCCGAACCAGACACCCACCCCGTCGGTGGTCGCGACGGCGTAGTCCGGTTTGGCGTCCCGGTTGAAGTAGCCGACGGTGACGGCGCGCGGCGTGCCCGGCGCCGGATAGACCTCCGGCGGGGCGCCGGGCCCCACCGACGTGCGGAACGTCCCGTTACCGACGGCGATGAGCTGGTGCACGTCGCCGTCACCGCTCGCCGAGGCGACGAGCAGGTCGTCGAAGCCGTTCTGGTTGGTGTCGACCGCCTCGACGTCACGGGGAGCGGCCACACCGGCGACCGCCGGCATGGCCGTGAACCCGAACGTCTCGCAGCCGGCGACGAGGCCCGCTCCCGGCGGGCCGGCGACCCGGACCGGTGCCGCGGCGCCCGGCACTGTCGCCCCGGGCCCCAGCAGGACCACCGCCAGAGCGGCCGCCACCGCGCCGGTCCACCGGCCTGATCTTCGTGAACGCATCACTGCCACCTTTCCGCGCGCACGACCGTCCGGCGCGAGGCCGGACGGCGGCGCACGATCGTCGTAGGAGAGTGGGAAGTCTCGATCGGGTCGACCGGGAGACAGCCGGCCCGGGCCGGGTGCCGCACGCGGGGCACCGCCGGTCCGGTACGAGTCTCGTCCCCGGGGGACGTCCGGCTACAGGGTCGGCGGTCCAGGGCGGCGCAACGGCGTGCCGGATCTTTCTGCCCGCGCGCAAGACAACCCCCTGCCCGTCCGGCCACATCGGGCGGCCGAGTCGGGAAGACGATTGCGCGCGGCGGTGGACGCCGAGCCGGCTCGGCACCGCCGGCCGGCGGACCGCCACGGCCGGGGCCGCACGTCGGCACGCCGCGACGGCGGGCGTGGGAGATCGGCCCGGCTGCCGACGAGGGCGGTCACGACGACGAGGGCACTGCCGGCGCCGTCGCGAGTCCCGGGCCGGCCGCCCGGTTCCGGCCGCCGTCCGGCGGCGCACCGAGGGCGGCCGACAGGTCCCGTGCGGCCTGCTCGATCCCGCCGGCCGTCGCCAGCGCGAACACGAACCGGTCCGGCCGCAGCACCACCAGGTCGGCGCCGTGCCGCCGCAGCCACCCGCCGAGCACCCCGTCGGCGTCCACGACGTCGATCCGGTCCGGACGGCCGTCCGCGGACGACTCCGGCGGGCCGGCGAGCGGGTCCGGCAGGCCGGCGAGCGGCGTGCCGGACGGGTGGACCGCGACGAACCGCACCGGCAACCCCTGCCACCACGCGCCGGGCGGGTCGTCCACACCGGCGCGACCCAGCACGACGAAGCCGTCGCCGAGCGCCTCGTCGAGCAGGCGCTCGCCGGGCGCACCCGGGATGAGGACCCGCGGCTGGGGGAACATGGTCCCGACCACGCCGTCTCGCCGCCCGCCGGTCATCAGGCCCCGCCGGTACGCCGGCACCGGCTTGAACTCGAAGCGCTCCACGAACCGCCGTACCCGGGGAACCGTCTGGACCGCACGCAGCGCGGTGTCACGCAGCCAGGCGGAGATCCGGTTGCGGGCCAGGAAGACGCGTCCCAGCCGGACGCTCGTCTGTGCCATCTCCACCGTGTGCGGGCGCCGCTCGGTCTCGTACGTGTCGAGCACCGCGGGATCGGCGGCACCGGACAGCACCAGCGACAGCTTCCACGACAGGTTCGCCGCGTCGCGCAGGCCGCTGCACAGGCCCTGGCCCATGAACGGGGGCATCTGGTGGGCCGCGTCGCCGAGCAGGAACACCCGTCCCTCCCGCCACCGCTGCGCGACGAGGTGGTGGAAGGTGTAGACGACCGCCCGGGTGACGGCGAACCGGTCCGGGTCGACGTACGGCGAGACGAGCGCGGCGACGGTCTCCGGCCGCTGCACCTCGTCCTCGGTCTCGCCCGGGCGCAGCATGAACTCCATCCGGTAGCTGCCGGCCGCGCCGGGAGAGACGAACGCCGGGCGCCGCCAGTCGCACACGAACGTGGTGTCGGCCACCCGCACGGCGTCGGGCGGCACGTCGCCGGAGACCGCGAGCCACGGCTCGGCGTAGCTCGCCCCGGACAGCGGGATCCGGACGGCGGCGCGGGTGGCGCTGCGGGCGCCGTCGCAGCCGAGCACGTACCGGGCGCGGACCGCCCGCCGCTGCCCGGTGACCACGTCGGACAGGAGCACCGTCACGCCGTCCTCGTCCTGGGTCAGGCCGACCAGCTCGGTGCCGAGCGCGAGCCGGACGTGCGGGAAGCGGTCCAGCCCGGCGCGCAGCGTCCGTTCCAGTCGCGGCTGGTCGAAGAAGCGCAGCGGCGCGTGCCCGTACCCGAAGTCCGTCTCGGACAGCTTCATCCGGGCGAAGACCCGGCCCGCGCCGTTGACGTACTCGACCAGCGGCGGCGCGATCGTCTCGTCGCGTACCTCGTCGAGCAGCCCGGCCTGCTGGTAGATGCGCAGCGCCTCGTCGTCACAGGAGAAGGCCCGCGGCTGACCGTGCGGCGTGGCACTGCGCTCCACGACCAGCGTGGTGACACCGCGGGCGCCGAGCAGGTTGGCGGTGAGCGCACCCACCGGCCCGCAGCCGACGACGGCGACCTCGACCTCCTGGACCTCCTGGTGAGCCGGCGGCTGAGCTGATCCCATGGTGGTGCCCCTTCGGAACATGGTCCCGGACGGCTCCGGCCGTCCTACCCGACACCGACCAGGGCACCAGCCGGGCGTGGAACGGCTGTGGAAAGTGTGTGGAGGCGGCGTGGAGGCGGGATTCCACGCCGGTCAGAAGACGGCGAACCGGGGCAGCAGCAGCCCGGCGCCCTGTTCGGCGGCGATCCGCGCGCCGAGGTCCCACTCCGCGCGGTCGCGCCGGGCCGCGCCGCGGATCCGGTGCAACTCCGCGACGAAGACGCGCTCGCCCACCCGGTCCGCCACTGCCAGCGCCTCCTCGGCCAGTGTCGCCGCGGTGTCCGGACGGCCGCCGGTCAGGTACGCCTCGGCCATCGCGCAGAGCGTGATGGTCCGGGTGGACCGCAGTCCGGGACGGTAGAACTCCTCGGCGGCGGCGCGCATCGCGTCGAGCCGGCCGTGGTCGCCGCCGCGCGCGGCGGCCCACTCCAGGAAGTACGCGCCGGTCGCGGTCATGTGCGGCAGGCCGGTGGCGCGGCCGATGTCCCGGCACCGTCGCCCCGCCGCGTCGGCCGCGGCGACGTCGTGCTCCTGCATCGCCAGCCAGGCGGCGTAGAGCGCCGCGTTGGCCCGGCCGTACGGGTCGTCGAGGTCCTCGGCGAGGGCCTCGGCGGCGGCGATGTCGGCCCGCGCGCCGGCCGGGTCGCCGCGCATCGAGCGCACGAGCGCCCGGAAGTTGTGGCAGGCCAGCACCGGACGCCGGCCCACCTCGCGGCGCAGCAGCGCCCGGTCGACGGTACCCAGCCGCTCGATCCCGGCGGTGAGCCGCCGCTCGCTCTCGGCCTGCCGGCCGGTGAAGTAGGCGACCGCGCCCAGCAGGTACTCACCTGCGACGGCGGTCAGCCCGCTGCCGTCGTCGGGCGCCCGTACGAGCCGCCCGGCGAGGTCGGCGCAGATCGCGAACTCGGCCCGGTTGGCGGCGAGTTCGCCGAGCGCCCAGAGCGCGTGGCGGATGTCGGCGTCCGGCCCGACGAGCGTCAGCAGCTCTCGGGCGCGGGCGCAGACCCGGTCGACCGCGTCGCTGCCGACGCCCACCGTCATCTGGAGCAGGGACGCGCGGTGCAACTGGACGGTCAGCTCGGTGGCCGCCGCGTCGGGCGAGACCCGCGCGGCCGGGGCCAGCCGGAGCGCGGCGCGTTCGAGGTGGCCGAGCGCGTCCTCGTAGGCGACCCGGCGGGTGGCGTCGTCGGCGGCGCGCAGCGACCACCGCAGGTGGTCCTCGCCGTGGCCCAGACCGACCGCCTCCCCGTAGTGGTGGGCCAGCTCGGCCGGCGCGGTGCCGGCCGTCCGCTCGTACGCGGCGGCCAGCCGGGCGTGCAGCGCGGCCCGGCGCGGCGGGACCAGCTCGGCGTAGGTGACCTCGGCGATCAGCGGGTGGCGGAACGCGAGCGCGCCCGGTCCGGTCTCGACCACCAGCGCGGCCGGATAGGCCGGGGCGAGGTCCTCGGCGACGGTCTCGGCGGTGCTGTCCAGTGCCGCCGCCAGCACCGCCAGGTCCAGGTCGTGCCCGGCCACGCTGAGCAGGTCGAGGCAGCGCCGGGCGGGGCCGGGCAGTCCGGCGAGCCGCAGCCGCACGGTGTCCCGGATGCTCGGCGGCAGCTCCGCTGCGGCGCCCGGATCGGTCCGGGACCGCAGCAGCTCGGTGAGGAAGAACGGGTTCCCGCCGGTCCGGGTGACGAGCCGGGTCACCACCGGCTCCGGCGGCGCCACGCCGGTGCGGCCCCGGACCAGGTCGGCGACCGCCGCGGCGTCCAGCCCGGCGAGCCGGACCTGACCGAAGCCGCCCCCGCGCGCCAGCTCGGCGACCGTCGCCACCAGGGCCGGGTCGTCGCCGTACGGCCGCAGCGTGGCGACCACCAGCGCCCGGGACGCGGGCAGGGCGGTGGCGAGGAACCGCAGCAACAGCAGCGAGTCCGGGTCGGCGGCGTGCAGGTCGTCGAGGACGACGAGCAGGCCGCGCTCCCGGGCCGCCGCGTGCACCAGTTCCGACACCGCCTCGTACACCTGGAACCGGGCCGTGGGGTCGAGACCGCGACCGTCGGCCGGTCCGCTCGGCGCGCCGGCGGCGAACCCGTCCAGGCGGCTCGCCGAGCCGGTGGCGCGGGTCTGCGGCATCGCCACCAGCGCGCGTACCACCTGGCTCCACAGCCAGAACGGCGGCGCCTGCCCGACGTCCGGACAGCGGCCCCAGACCACGGGGACGCCGGTCGCGGCGGCGCGGGCGCCGAGTGCCGCGGCGAGGCTGGTCTTGCCGATGCCGGCCTCCCCCACCAGCGTCAGCACGCGCCCGCTCTGCCCCGTGGCCGCGTCCAGCGTGCCCCGCAGCCGTTCCAGTTCCGCGTCCCGGCCCACGAGCGGTCCGCCGTCCCGCTCCGGCGCCGCCCCGGCGGTCGCCGGGCCGCCGGTGTCCGCGGGACTGCTCCGATCAGGCGGTACGGCCTGCTCCAGGATCAGCCGGTGCACCGCGCGGGTCTGCTCGCCGGGGTCGATCCCGTACTCGCCGGCCAGGATCCGGCGGCCCTCGTCGAAGACGGCGAGCGCCTCGGTCTGCCGCCCCGAGCGGTACAGGGCCAGCATCAGCTGCGCCCGGGCGCCCTCGCGCAGCGGGTGCGCCGAGACGAACCGGCGCAGTTCCGGCAGCAGCGTCGCGTGCCGGCCCGCGGCGACGGCGGCTGTCAGCCGCCCCTCCTCGGCGCTCAGCCGCAGCTCGGCCAGCCGGGCCGCCTCCGGACGCACCGCGGTCAGGTCGGCCACGCCCGCCAGCGGCTCGCCGCGCCACAACGCCAGCGCCTCGGTGTACGTCCGCTCGGCGGCCGCCGCCTGCCCGGCCGCGAGCGCGTCCGCAGCCCGGTCCACCAGGCCGGCGAACCGGATCGCGTCCACCGCGTCGGCGTCGACCCGCAGCTCGTACCCCCCGGGGTGGCTGCGCAGGACGCGCGCCGGCTCGCGGTGGGACCGTTGGGGTTCCACGGCCCGGCGCAGCCCGGCGACGTACGTGCGCAGCGTCGTCCGGGCGCTGGCCGGCGGTCGTGCGTCCCAGAGCGCGTCGACCAGCCAGTCGGCGGCGACGAACCGGTTCGGCCGCAGCAGGAACAGAGCCAGCAGCGCCTGCTGCTTCGGCCCGCCGAGGGGCACCACCCGCCCGTGCCGGACGACCTCCGGCGGACCCAGCACCCGGAACTGCACAGTCACCTCGACGACGACCCCATCGGGCCGAGTATGGCAGCGCCGGTCCACTCCGGACACCGGCGATCGGTCAGGGGACTGTGAGCGGGGTGCCTGCTCTGCGCACCTCCCCCATGAAGTGCAGGATCTCCTCGTGGTTCGTCGACATGACCGCGGTCATGGCGCCGGTGCGGTAGTAGATGTCGACGCGGATCGGTTCCGGCTCCAGCGAGACCGGCTCGTCGGCGCGCATCCGCGCGAGGACGCCCGGCACGTCGTAGGCCAGGGTCACGTCCGGGCGGTGGAAGTACTCGACGCCGCCGATCTCGACGACGGCGAGTCCGTCCGGCTCGCAGACCGGCTGGGTCAGCAGGTCGTAGCGGTACACCTCGTCGAGGAACGGGCGGACGTCGGCCGCGAGCTGCCGCGAGACCACCTCCTGCCACCACAGCTCCAGCGCCCGCCGCCCATCCGCCTCGGTGAAGAGGTAGCCGATGGCGGCCGCGTACGCCGGCGCGCCGCCGCCGTGACCCCGCATCGCGGCCTCCCGCAACGGGATCGCCTCCCGCGCCGTGGTGGTGTCCGCCCAGTCGGCGAGGCTGTTGAGGACCCGGGACTGCTCCCACCCGGCGAGCCGCCGCAGCGGCAGCCAGCAGTGACGCAGGACCGCGTTCTCGGCCATCACCCGGGCCCAGAACAGGAATCGCTGCATCACCGCGTTGTCCGCGAAGGTCATGGTGCGGTGGGCGAGCACGTACTCGAAGTCGTCGTTGTCGCCGCGCAGCGCGACGATGCCGTACAGCTCCTTGTTCTCCGCGTACTCGGTGTTCGGCAACAGCATGATCGGGTAGACGGCGATCCGGGACACGTGCTGGGCGAGTTCGTCGTACCCGGCCAGGAACGACTCGACGGTGTCGCCCGGCGCGCCCCAGATCAGCTCGGCGTAGCAGTCCAGCCCTTCCCGGTTGAGCCACCGCACCAGGTCACGCCAGTCGTTGACCTTCATGTTCCGCCGGCGCATCAGGGTCAGGGCGTCCGGGTTGAGCGACTGGAGGGCCAGGGTGAAGGAACTGCGCAGCCCCGCCTCCTTCATCCGCCGCACGATCTCGTAGAACACCTTCGACTTGTTCTTGGCCCACGAGCTCTCGAAGGCCAGCGGGAAGCCGTGCCGCCGCTTGATGTCGATGAGGTCGTCGACGAGTTCCAGGTCGATTGGCAGCATGCCGAAGTTGGCGTCGCAGGCGACCACTGTGTGCACGCCGCACCGGGCGAACAGTTCCAGCTCGGCGCGCAGCCGTTCCCGGGAGAACGCGCGTACCCGCTGGCCGACCGCGCCGCCCCAGTAGCAGAACGAGCACTTGTACGGGCAGCCGCGGTTGGTCTCGAACAGCGCGACGTCGTAGCGGAACCGGCCGTCGGCGTCGAGCAGTTCGACGGCTCCGGTGAGGAACGGCGACGGGATGATGTCGAGATCCTCGATCCGGGGCCGGTCCGGGTTGGTGACCACGCTGCCGTCGGCGCGGTGCCAGGAGATGCCCTGCACGTCGCCGAGGGCGTCGGGGGCCACGCCGGCCAGCCGGGCGCGGAGCAGGTCGAGGAAGGTCAGCTCGCCCTCGCCGTTGACCACCACGTCGATCTCCGGGTAGAGCCGGAACACGCGGTCGGCCTGCGCGCTGACGTGGGTGCCGCCGAAGATGACCCACCCCTGCGGGTTGAGCTGCTTGTAGGTGGCGGCGAGTGCCCCGAACGCGCGCTGGCTCCAGCCGAAGACGGAGAACCCGATCACGTCGGGCAGCGGGCCGGCGAACAGCCGGGCGGCCATCTCCCCGTGCGTCACCCGCCCCCGGAAGTTGCAGATCTCCACCGACACCTGGTCGTTCAGCTCGGCGTCGCCGGACACCATCGCCTTGAGGTACGCCGAGGCGAGCGGCAGCGACTCCAGCGGCATGTCCCAGACGCCCTGCTGCACCAGGACCACCCGAAGGCGCCGGCCCGCACCGCCGGCGCTCGTCTGGCTGTGCTCCACCGATCCGCCGCTCTACTTGCGGTAGACGGTGATGTGCCGCTCGTCGGAGTCGCGCAGTGGTCGTCCGTCCCAGTGACCCCAGCGCGACTCCATGGTGAGCCCGCCGAGGCGGGCCATCAGGTCCATCTCCGACGGCATGACGGTGCGGATGCGCATCGGGAAGAACCGGATGCCGTCGGGCCGCAGGACCGCGAACTGGATCGACGAGCACTGGGAGATCCGCTCGCGCCGGGTGAACGTCATCACGACGTGGTCCTTCTCCACCCGTACGGTCTGGGTGCGCTGGTTGCGGTCGTACCGCGCCGGGTCGGGGATCGACGTCTGGATCACGAACCGCCCGCCCGGCTCCAGGACGTCGGCGACCTTCTGGAAGCAGCGGATCTGCTCCTCCTGGTCGGTGATGAACGGCAGCGTGTCGAAGACCGCGTACGCCAGCGAGAACTTGTACGGCAGCGTGAAGTCGGTGAAGTCCTGCACGTGCACGTGCACCAGTTCGCCGCCGGGTTTGTCGCGCAGCTGCGTCAGCATCCCCTCCGACGCGTCGATGCCGTGCACCTCGATGCCCCTGCGGGCCAGCGGGACGGCGACCCGGCCGGTGCCGACGCCGAGTTCGAGCACGGGCCCGCCGCCGGCGTTCTCGGCGAGCCACTCGATCGTCTCCTCGGTGTCACCCGGGTCGCCGGCCCATCCCGTCCCGTCGAAGACGTCGGCGACGGCGTCCCCGTAGGTGAAGATCTCGAAGCCTTCCACCGTGTTCTCCTCCACGCCGGTGATTGGGGTACCGGCGAATCGTGGCGGACGAGTGCGCCTGACGCTGCGCTGTTGTGAGCACGAAGTGAGGGCAACTCGATTGGTGTATCGGTGGCGCCGCCGACGGTTCAGCCGGTATGCTGCCGAACCTTCGGGGCCTGCTGTCCATTCGCAACCGTCTAATGAGCAGGCCGGTCGCGACACACCCGGCGACCGTGGCGTGGACGACGGCGGATTGCTAGGCTCGGGCCACGCTTTCGATCGGACGACAAATCTCCAGGAGACATGAATGGCTGTCGGTCGCTTGGCGGCGGTAACACTGGATTGTTCCGAAATCGCCCCGCTGGTGGCCTTCTACCGGGAAGCGGCCGGCCTCGAGCCGGTGCACGAGTCGGAGTCCGGCGCGTTCCTCAGCAACGGTGACGGCGTCGCCGTGGCGTTGCAGCGGGTGGAGAACTACCGGCGTCCGGAGTGGCCCGGGCAGACGGTTCCCCAGCAACTGCACCTCGACCTGGCCGTCGACGACATCGAGACGGCCGAGACCGAGCTGCTGCGCCTGGGTGCGACGAAGCCCGCCGACCAGCCCGGCGACGCGAAGTGGCGGGTCTTCCTCGACCCGGCCGGTCACCCGTTCTGTGCCTCGGTCTGGGACTGAAAGAGAACCACGGAAGGAATGAGACAAGGTGAGCACCGCGACTGCTTCATTTACGCTCGACTCCTGGGACGAAGACGAGTGGCAGGAGACCCCCGACGGCATGAAATTCTCGCGGGCCTCGGTCACCAAGACGTATTCCGGTGAACTCGAGGGCACCAGCCGCGCGCAGTTCCTGTTCGCCTATGGCAAGGGCGGCGCCGGATACGTCGGTCACGAAGTGATCGAGGTGTCGATCGGCGGTTCCAAGGGCAGTTTCATGCTCCAGCACCAGGCCGTCGGGTTGATGAGCGACGAGGAGGGCGGCGCCGAGTGGCACATCGTGCCGGGGACCGGCACCGAGGGGCTCGCCGGCATCCAGGGCACCGCCACCATGCGCAAGCTGGAGGACGGCAGCCACACCTTCACGCTGAACTACGAACTCCTCGAAGAGCTCGTCTGACGCGCTGAGATCGAGGCGGAGGGCCGCTACCGGGAAGCCGGTAGCGGCCCTCCGCCTCGGGCTGTCACGGCACGTCCGCCACCGCCGTGACGGGCCGCGCGGCGTCCAGCAGCATCCTGCTCGCCTCGTGGCGCGGGTTGCCGAACACCTGCTCGACGGTCCCCTCCTCGACGATCCGCCCGCCGCTGAGCACGGCGACCCGGTCCGCGTTGCGGGCGATCACACCGAGGTCGTGCGTCACGATGAGCACCGCCAGGCCCAGGGTCCGCCGCAGCGAGTCGAGCAGGGCCAGGACCGAGGCCGCCACCTGGGCGTCGAGGTTCGACGTGATCTCGTCGCAGACGAGCACGTCGGCCCCGGCGGCGAGCGCGCGGGCGATCGCGACGCGTTGCCGCTGCCCGCCGGACAGCTCCCGCGGCAGCCGCGACGCCAGCTCCCCCGGCAGGCCGACGAGCCCCATCAGCCGGCGGGTCTCCGCCGCCACCGCCTCGGCCGTCATCCCACCGGCCAGGCGGACCACCCGGCCGATCGCCGCGCCCACCGGCCGCCGCGGGTTCAGCGACCCGCCGGAGTCCTGCGGGATGAGCTGCATGCGGCGTCGCTGGTGCACCGGCCGGCGCCCGAGCGTCGGCTCCAGGACCTCGCCGGACAGCGTCACCCGGCCCGAGCTGGGGCGCAGTGTTCCGACGACGGCCCGGGCGAGCGTCGTCTTGCCGCAGCCCGACGTGCCGAGCAGGGCCAGCGCCTCGCCGGCGCGCAACCGCAGGGACACGTCGTCCAGGACGACCCGCCCGCCACGCGGCACGGTCAGCCCGGACACGGTCAGGACCTCCGCCCCCCGCACCGGCGTGGCGGCGCGGCGGCGCATCTCGGCCGGCAGGTCCGGCACCGCGGCGAGCAGGTCCCGGGTGTACGCGGCGGCCGGGCGGGCGAGCACCTGCGCTGTCGGTCCCTCCTCGACCACGACGCCGCCCCGCAGCACGATCAGGCGATCGGTCATCCGGGCGGCCGCGGCGAGGTCGTGGGTGACGAACACGACCGCCAGCCCGCGGTCGGCGGAGAGCCGGTCCAGCTGGTCGAGCACCTGCTTGCGCACCAGCCCGTCCAGGCCCGTCGTCGGCTCGTCCAGCACCAGGCCGCGCGGGTCACCGGCCAGCAGCCGGGCCAGCGCCAGGCGTTGCTGCTGGCCGCCCGAGAGCTGGTGCGGGTACCGGCGCAGGAAGGCCCGGTCGCCCGGCAGGCCCACCTCGACCAGCCCTCGGCTCACGGCCGCGTCGGACCGGTCCGCGGCCAGTTCCCGGATCTGCGCCCGGACCCGCAGCGTCGGGCTCAGCGCCGACGGCGGGTCCTGCGGAAGGTACGCCAGCACCCGCCGCCGGACCCGGCGTACCTCGGCGCCGGAGGCCGTCAGCACGTCGTGCCCGTCGACCACGACCGTGCCCCCGGCCACCCGCAGTCCGCGCCGTACCGCGCCGACGAGGGCCATCGCCAGTGTCGTCTTGCCCGCCCCGGACTCGCCGACGACGGCGACCCGCTCACCCTCGGCGACGCGCAGCGACAGGTTCTCCAGGACGGCCCGGCCGGCGGTGTCCTCGACCCGCAGCCCACTGATCTCGATCATCGCAGCACCCGCCCGACGATCCGGTCGATGCCGAGGTTCGCGGCGACGGTGAGCACACCGAGCAGGATCGCCGGCACCGCGACGCCCCACGGGGTGAGCTGGATGCCCTCGACGTTCTGGCTGATCATGGCCCCCCAGTTCGGGCCGCTGGAGCCGAAGCCGAGGAACGCCGCCGCCGCCGTCAGCGTGACCGCGATGGCGAGGCGGGTGCCGAAGTCGGCGAGCACCGGCCGGACGATGTTCGGCAGGATCTCCCGGACGATCACCGACAGGTGCGAGTCGCCGCCGGCGTAGGCGGCCACCACGTACCCGTCCTCGACCGCGCGGAGCGTCTCGGCCCTGGTGACCCGGGAGACGAACGGCGTGCCGGTCAGCACCACCACGATGATCATCGTGGTGGCGCTGTACCCCCAGCCGTGCAGCAGCACCAGCAGGATCAGCACCGGCGGCAGGCCCAGCAGCAGGTAGTCCAGCCGGGACACCACGGCATCGGTGATCCCGGCGAAGTAGCCGCCGACCAGGCCCAGCACCAGGCCGAGCACGGTGGCCAGGATCGTCGCCACCACCGGCACGGCCACCAGCGGCCGGCCACCGGCCAGCACCCGGTCCAGCACGTCCCGTCCGGCGCTGTCGGTGCCCAGCGGGCTGCCGGCCGTCGGGGCGCTGTAGGGCAACCCGACGATCCGCTCCGGCTCGCCGGCGAACAACGGGCCGAACAGCGCCACGCCCAGCACCAACAGCACCACGGCCACGGCCGTCCCGGCGAGCAGCCACCGCGCGGCCCTCATCGGGCGGCCACCCGCAGCCGGGGGTCGACCGCGAGGACGAGCAGGTCGGCCACGATGAACGAGACGAGGATGATCGCGGCGAGGAGCAGCCCGACCCCCTCCAGGACGGCGGTGTCGTGGTTGCGGACCGCCGCCACGAGCGTCTGCGACAGGCCCGGGTAGTTGAAGACCACCTCGACCACTGTGGTGCCGCCGAACAGCCCGGACAGCAGCCACGCGAACGTCTGCGCGCACGGCGGCGCCGCCGCGGGCAGCAGGTGCCGCGCCACGACCACCCGCTCGGGCAGCCCGGCCAGCCGGGCCGCCTCGACGTGGGGCATCGCGTCCGCGTCGATGACAGTCGCCCGCACGATCCGGCTCGCCCACGCCGCGCCGAACAGCGTCAGCGCGACCACCGGCAGCACCAGGATCTCCGGCCGGTCCAGCGGTCCGCCGCCCAGCGGCGGCAGCGAGATCGCCGGCAGCAGCGGCCACAGGTCGGCGAAGACCAGCACGAGCAGGCCGGCGGTGACGAACTGCGGGATCGAAACCGCCACCACCGCGACGGCCGACACCGCCCGGTCCACCCGGCCGCCCGGCCGCAGCCCGGTGAGCAGCCCCAGTCCCATCGCCAGCGGCACCGTCACCGCCGCGGTGAGCCCGACCAGGAGGCCGGTGGCGGCCAGCGGCTCGGCCACGACGTCCACCACCGGCCGGTGCATCGAGGTGCTGGTGCCCAGGTCGAGGCGCAGCGCCGCGGTCCCCCACTCGACGAACCGCACCGGCCAGGGCCGGTCGACGCCGAGTTCGGCCCGGCGCTGCGCGACCTCCTCGATGGTGGCGTCGGGCCCGAGTGACGCCGACGCGGCGTCACCCGGGAGCACCTCCGAGCCGGCGAAGAGCACCACCGCCACCGCGAACAGCGTGGCCACCGTCGCCAGCAGCCGTCGGGCCAGGAACCCGAGCGCGGTCACGCCGGCCCGGTCGCCCGGTCGAACAGCTGGACCGACTGCATCGTGCGGACCCCGCTGATCCCCTTACGGGCGGCGTCCAGCTGCTCCTGGAAGCCCCACAGCAGGTCGCCGCCCTCCTTGTAGAACTCCTCCTGCAACGCCTTGAACGCCTCGGCGCGGGCGTTGTCGTCGACAGTCGCCTGGGCCTTGGCCAGCCGCGCCTGGTAGGCCGCCGACGTGCCGGTGACGTTGAACGGCGCCTTGCCGTGGGTCACCGCCGACAGGTGCACGGCGGCCGGCCGGTTGACGTAGTAGAACGCCTGGAACGGGTGCGTGGCCAGCGTCATGAGGTCGGCGTAGTAGGCGTCGGGCGAGATCTCCTGGAGGGTCAGCTCGACGCCCGCCTCCTTGAGCTGCTGGGCCATCAGCCGGCTGGCGTTGAGCATGCCGGGGACGATCTCGCCGGTCCGCAGCGTCAGCTTCGTGATCCCGGCCTCGGCGAACAGCCGCTTCGCCTGCTCCAGGTCACGGGCGCGCGCCGGCAGGTCGGCGTAGCCGGGCAGGCTCTTGCCGACCACGTCGTCGGCCGTCGAGCCGAGCCCGAGCAGCGCGTTGTCGACGAGCGCCTGCCGGTCCACGGCGAGCCGGACCGCCTGGCGGACCCGGACGTCGTCGAACGGCGCGAGCTTCTGGTTCATCGCGAACGACAGCGCGTTGGCGTTCGCCGGACCACCGCGTACGACGGTGAGCTCGCTGTTCGCCGCCTCGGTCTTCGCGCCGGTGGAGCTGATGCTGACGGCGTAGTCGACCTGTCCCGCCTTCAGCGCCGACAGCCGGGCGCCGGCGTCGAGGATGCCGACGATCTGGAGTTCGGCGACGCTCGGCTTGCCACCCCAGTACTGCTCGTTGGCGACCAGCCGGGTCGTGGTGCCGTTGCGCTCGGCCAGCCGGTACGGGCCCGAGCCGATCGGCTTGCTGAACTCGGTCATGCCGGCCGGGAAGACCGGCGAGAAGACGACGAGGACGGCTTCCTTGAAGTCACCGCGGGGGGTCAGCAGCGGGACGGTGACGGTGCGGTCGTTGACGGCTGTCACCTTGGCGAGGTCGACGTTGGCGTAGACGGAGGCCCGGTTGCTGGGCTTGGCGCCGAGCGTACGGATGCTGTGCACCACGTCGGCCGCGGTGACCGGCTTGCCGTCGTGGAACGTCACCCCGGAGCGCAGGTTGATCGTCCACACGCTGCCGTCGGCGTTCGGCTGCACCGACTCGGCGAGCTGGTACTTGTACTCGCCGTTGTCGAGCACCATCAGCGAGTCGTACACGTGCCGCATGACGATGAGGGTCGCGCCGATGCTGGTCAGCAGCGGGTTGCCGGCTTCGGCGTCGGTGACCGCGTTCGGCGCGCCCACCTTCAGCACCGCCAGCGACCCCCCGCCGGCCGCCGCCGGCGACGGCTGCTCGTCGTCGTCGCCGCAGGCCGACAGCAGCGGCACGCCGGCCACCGCGGCGCCCGCGACGAGCCCCATCCGGAGCAGCGCGCGGCGATTGAAGGGCGAGTCGTAAGGGGTGGGCGACATGGTTCCTCCACAAAGGTCGTGCCGGTGAGGTCGGATCGCAAGACGTCTGCGGATCTGACGGTCGCCGATCACCGGCACGGGTGTCTGCTCAATAGGGCGCGGTGTCAGGGGGCCGTCGGGGCGGACATCAGCGCCATCAGTTCCGGTGTGTACAGCTCCCGCAGCGGCACGATCCCGGCCACCGCGTCGAAGTAGCGGGTGGTCAGTTCGGGGCTGCTGCCGACGGCGCGCAGCAGCGCGCGGCGCTTGTCCCGGGCCTCGGCCTGGGCCACCAGCAGGGTCGCCTGGTAGTTCTCCATCAGCCGCTGCTCGCGTTCCCGGTCGTAGTCGGCCAGCGCGGCGTCGAGCCGTGTCCGGTCGGCCAGGTGCTCGCCCACCGACTCGGCGAGCAGGTCGGCCTGCATGAACGCGTCGGAGATGCCGCGCGCGGTCAGCGAGTCCTTGTGGTGGCCGGCGTCGCCGACGAGCGCCCAGCCCGGGCCGTGCGCGCGGCGGAAGAAGTTCTGCTGGTCACCCGTGCCGTGCACGCCGCCGATCTGCCGGCCGCGCTCCATCTGCTCGTACAGCCGCGGCGCGTTGGTCCGCACGTTGTCGAGGTAGGCCGCGCGCGCGTCGTGCCGGACCTCGTCGAAGCGCTGCTGCGGGTAGTAGGCGGCGATGAGCACCGCGCCGTCGTTCGTCGGCACCGCTGACACCCAGCCGGTGTCGCCCTCGTACATCTCGAAGTGTGTCTTCGGCCCGTCCCAGAACGCGTAGTACGCGCAGGTCAGCGGCGGGTGGGACGTCGTCGTGGGCGCGCCGGTGAGCCCGGCGACGGTGGAGCGCATCCCGTCGGCGCCGACGACCAGCGCGGCCCGCTCGTCGCCGCGGTCGGTGCGCACCCCGACGACCCGGTCGTCCTCCCACAGCAGGCCGGTGACCCGGCAGTCGTCGCGGAACTCGGCGCCGGCGTCGACAGCGGCGCCGGCCAGCAGCGGGTCCAGGATCGAGCGGCGGGGCGCGTACGCCGCGCGGATGCCGTCGATGCCGCTGCAGCAGCCCTCGACGCGCACGTCACCCAGCTCGTAGACGACGTGGTCCAACGGCGGGCAGCCGGTGGCCCGAAGCGCGTCCAGCAGACCCCAGCGGGCCAGCCGCGCGACGCCCGGCTGCTGGATGTACAGCGTGGAGAGCTTGTCGGCCGGGAAGGCGCTGCGGTCCAGCAGCAGCACCCGGCGGCCCTGGCGGGCCAGGAGCATGGCGGTCGGCGCGCCCGCGCAGCGGGCCCCGACGACGACGACGTCATACATGATCGTTCAACCTCCATCGGCGGTACGGGCGAGGACCACGGCCGTGTTGATGCCCCCGAAGCCGAAGCCGGTGGACAGCGCGTACCGCAGCCGGGCGGGCTCGGGCCCGGCGCCGGCGAACCGGATCCGGGCATCGATCGGTCGGGCCAGGTTCGGGTTGGGGTGCACGAAGCCGCCGGTGAGCTGCGCGACGGTGGCGACGGCCTCGACCACCCCGGCCGAGCCGAGGCAGTGACCGGTCAGCGCCTTGGTGGCGTTCACCCACGGCCGGCCGGCGGCGGCGCCGAGCACGTCGTGCAGCGACGCGAGTTCCGTCTCGTCGCCCAGCCGGGAACCGGTGGCGTGGGCGTTGACGTAGTCCACCTCGTGCGGGGCCAGCCCCGCGGCGGCCAGGGCGGCCCGGATCACGCGGGCCTGCCCGGCCGCGTCGGGGTCGGCGAGCCGGTTGGCGTCCAGGCCGAGGGCGTACCCGGCCACCGTCGCCAGGACCGCCGCGCCGCGCCGGGCCGCGGCGGCCGGGTGTTCCAGCACCAGCGCCGCGGCGGCCTCGCCGGGGACGAAGCCGCGCCGGTCGTGGTCGAACGGCCGGCAGGCGGCGGCCGGGTCGCCACCCGGCTCGGCGAGCGCGCCGAGCACCGCGAAACCCCGGTGGTGCATCGGTGTCAGCTCGGTGACCGCGCCGACCAGGACGCAGCAGTCCACCGCGCCGGCGGCGACCAGCCGGGCGGCGTGCACGATGCCGACGTTGCCGCTGGCCGAGGCCCCGCCGACGGTGAAACCCTCGCCGGTGGCGGACAGCACCTCGCTGAGCGTCCCGACGTGGTCGGTGTCCTGGACGTGCAGGGCGAACCGCGCCGGCAGGTACGCCGGCCGTTCCTGCCAGGTCCGGTACAGCTCGTGCGTGTACCGCGCGGTCAGGTTGTGCCCGGCCACCACGATCCCGACCCGGTCGCCGGAGATCCGGGCGCCGGGCAGGCCGGCCCCGGTCCACGCCTGGAGCGCCGCCGCGACGGCGGCCCGCACCGGCTGCGGCGCGCGCGCCGCGGCCCGGACCGCCCGGCGGCGCAGCGGCTCGGGCACGCCGGCCACCGCGTCGTCGAACGACCACCCGGTGATCGGCGCGGCCAGGCCGTCAGCGGTGCCGACGACACCGCTGCGGCCCGCCCGCAGCGCCGTGGTGAACGACGGGACGTCCGCACCGATCGCGCAGACGATCCCGGTGCCGGTCACCGCGACCGTGCTCACATGTGCGTCCGCAGCAGCTCGACGATCCGGTCGAGGTCGTTGACGTCGCGGAACTCGGAGATCGGCACCACGATGCCGAGCCGCTCCATGGCCAGCGTCACGACCTCGGCCCGGTCGATGCTCGTGCAGCCGAGGTCGCTCAGCGTGCGCCCGGCGGTGACGCTCGCCGGGTCGACGTCCGGGACGACCTCGACGAGGCTCGCCTTCACGACCTCGAAGACGGTCATGCCGGTGACACCCGCGCCCCGGAGCGGTCCCGCCGGGTGAACCGGTGGCCGCGCGTGGTCTCGGTCGCCATCCGGTTGTGCGGGTTGCCGTTGTGTCCCGCGACGAGCACCGAGCCCCAGCGGTCCAGCGACACGGCGCCGCCGTACTCCTCGATGACGTCGGTGTCCGGGTAGACATCCACCGACACCGGCACGTACCGGCCGGCGAAGCCGAGCCGCATCTCCTCGGTGCGTCCCGCGTGCGGCAGCGACGCGTGCATCAGCGTCGACCAGAACATGATCGCCTCGCCGGGCCGCATCACCATCGACACCGCCTTGGACTCGTCGGGCTTCCAGTCCGGGTCGATCTGCAGCTCGCGGTAGTCGTAGCCGAAGAACCCGCGGCGTACGCCGTCCTTGTCGGTGCTGTTGATGGAGGCCGGGTCGTAGTGCATGCGCTTGGTCTCGTCGTAGAACATCGTCCGGTGGGTGCCCGGGATGAACTGGAGGCACCCCGTCTCCTCGTTGGCCTCGGTGAAGGCCGTCCAGACGGTGATCGTGCCGCCGAAGTCCTTCGCGTCGCCGGGCCAGAGGATCTGCGGCTTGCCGGAGGCGTTGGCGAACGTGTCGGCCTGGTGCCAGTCGGTGCCCTCGTCGCCCGGGTACTTGGGGAAGAACTCCGACCGCCAGCACTGCACGTCCGGGCCGAGCACGCTGACGACGCGGTCGACGATCCGCGGGTGGCAGATGTGGTCGGCCAGGAACTCGTTGTCCAGGTGGCGGTCGTAGTTGGAGATGTTGGTGTTCCCGGAGAGCGCGGCCTCGTCCTGGTAGACCGCGTGCGAGCGGTCCAGCAGGCGCAGCCGTTCCCGCCGCCACCGCCGCTGCATCTCCTCGACCTCGTACACCGGGAACGGGCCGAAGTACCCGTTGCGGTGGAAGTCGGCCAGTTCCTCGTCGGTGAGCGTGTAGTCGTCCTCCATGTCATCCTCCTACCTGTTGCAGGGAATGGTGGCGTCGGGACGCGTCCACCACCTCGGCGAGGCACCCGACCGTGGGCTCCTCCATCTCGGCGCCGGTCAGCGCGATGCCGAACCGGTCGTTCACCATGGCCACGATCCGGGTGAGGGCCAGCGACGTGGCGCCCAGGTCGAACAGGTCGCCGTCCACCGGCACGTCGCGGCGCAGCACCTCGTCGGCGATGGCCTTCACCCCGGACACCGCGTCGTCGCCGGCCGGCTCGGCCAGGCGGTCCAGGACCGCCACGTCGGCTTTGCCCTGCACGGTGAGCGGGATGTCGGCGACCACGTGGAAGCGGGACGGCCGCAGATAGCCGGGCAGGTCCGCCACGGTCACGGCGAGGTCCGCCTCGGTGAGCGCGGACGGGTCCGCGCCGGGCGGGGGCGCGACGTAGGCGACCAGGCGTACGTCGCCCTCGCCGAAGTCCTGGGCGGTCACCAGCGCGGTGCCGACGCCGGGGTGCGCCAGGACCGCCGCCTCCACCTCGCCCGGCTCGATCCGGTAGCCGCGGACCTTCAACTGCCTGTCGACCCGGCCGAGGTAGACCAGGTCGCCGTCGGTCCGCACGGCCCGGTCCCCGGAGCGGTACCAGCGTTCACCGCCGGACTCGGCGAAACGTTCGGCGGTCAGCTCCGGCTGGTGCAGGTAGCCCCGCGCCAGCCCGGCGCCCGCCACGTACAGCTCCCCCGGCGTGCCATCCGGCACCGGCGCACCGGTCTCGTCGCGCAGCTCGATCCGTACGCCGGGCAGGGGCCGGCCGATCGGGCTCACCGACGGCCGGTCGAGGTCCGCCGCGACGATCCGGCGGGCGGTGGCGTGCACGGTCACCTCGGTGATGCCGTACATGTTGACCAGTTCCGGCCGGTCGTCGCCGCGCCGGGCGATCCACGG
Source organism: Micromonospora globosa (assembly GCF_000717585.1). Taxonomy (NCBI): domain Bacteria; kingdom Bacillati; phylum Actinomycetota; class Actinomycetes; order Micromonosporales; family Micromonosporaceae; genus Micromonospora; species Micromonospora globosa. The sequence goes on along the minus strand of NZ_JNZR01000001.1, from coordinate 178,439 downwards.
CGCCAGCATCGCGACGTCGAGCCGCTCGCCGCCGAACACCACCAGGCGCAGGTCGTCCGGGCCCTCGTCGGCCAGGTAGGCGGCGGCGAGCTGGCGGAACGCCGAGGGGGTCTGGTTGAGCACCGTGACCTGTTCGCGCCGCACCAGGTCCAGCATCAGCGCCGGGGTCCGGGCGACGCTCCCCGGTACGACGACGAGCCGGCCGCCGGACAGCAGCGCCCCCCACAGCTCCCAGACGGAGAAGTCGAAGCCGATCGAGTGGAACAGCGTCCACGTGTCGTCGCCGCCGAAGCCGAAGCGCTCCGCGCCGTGCTCCAGCAGCGCCACGACGCTGCGGTGCGACACCTCCACGCCCTTCGGCGCCCCGGTGGAGCCCGACGTGTGGATGACGTACGCGGGGTCGTCCGGCCCGGCCTCACCGGCGGGCTCCCGTACCGCGTCCGCGCCGACGGCCCGGTCCGCCGGGCCGGCACCGGCCGCGGCCTCGGCGGCCGTGCCCTCGCCGTCCTCGTCGTCGGTGTCGTCGTCCTCGCTGTCGTCGGCCCACAGCACCGGACCCGACCACTCCGCGAGCGAGTCGGCGGTCCGGGTCACCGCCACCGTCACCGGAACCCGGCTGCCGGCCAGCACGGCCGCGACCCGCGCGGCCGGATGCTCGGCGTCCACCGGCACGTAGGCGCCGCCCGCCTTCACCACCGCCAGCACGCACACGACCAGGTCGACCGAGCGGTCCACGCACACCCCGACGTGGACGCCGGGGCCGACCCCGTACCCGCGCAGCCGCTCGGCCAGCTCACCGGACAGGCGGTCCAGCTCGCTGTAGGACAGCCGGTGGTCGCCGCAGGTCACCGCGATCCGGTGCGGCTGTTCCGCCGCCCGCCGGGAGAAGATCGTGTGCAGGCAGTCAGTCACGGGCATCGGTCACCGCTCCGTCTTGGTGGCGTACATGCCCCAGTGCTGGGGCGTGAGCGACAGGTCGGACAGGCTGGACTGGACGAACATCCGTTCCCAGCCGCCGCCGCCCTTCTCCTCCGGGATCCACTGGCGGGTGAACACCTCGCGGGTGGCCGGGTCGCTCATCGCGCGGACGCCCATCAGCGTGTAGTACGAGCTGAGTGACTTCAGGTGGATGAAGTGGTGGATGCGGTCGGACCGGCCGAACGCCTCCTCGTACAGGTAGATGGTGGCGTGGCCGGCGAGCGCCCGGTTCCAGCTCTCGCACAGCGCCCGGGCGAACGCGCGCCCCTCGGCCCGGAACTCGTAGCGCAGCTCGCCGGTGCGGTGCATGAGGATGCCGCAGGTGGCGGAGTTGAGCTGGTCCTCGACCGGCACGTCGGTCTGGAGCTGCGCGGTGGGTACGGTGAACGTGGCGGCGCCCTCGGTGGTCCGCACCGAGTCCGGCGTCTCGTCCGACGTGCCGTACATGCCGAAGGCCGACGGGATGAGCACCGTCTCGTGCAGGTCGCCGTCGAGGAACATCCGGTCCCACGTGCCGCCGCCGCGCGCGGGGTCGATGCGCTGGCGCATGATGATGTCCCGCCAGCCGGCGTCGCGGCTGCCCATCTCGATCAGCGTCTCGTACGCGTGCAGCGACTTCAGGTGCATCAGCCAGTGGAGGCGGTCCTTCGTGCCGAAGGTCTCCTCGTAGACGAACACCGTGATGATGCCGGCGTAGTTGGTGTTGAGGTACTCCGACAGCTCCCGGGCGAACTGCCGGGCCTCGGAGCGGAACTCGGCACGCAACTGACCGACCCGTTCGACGATCACGCCGGCGTTGCCCGAGTGCAGGATCGCGGCCCGGTCGATCGAGGTCTGGGCCTGGGCGGTCGGCAACACGAACGGCGGACTCGATGTGGTGGTCATCGGAGACTCCTTCGCTTCGGCTGGTTCGGTGGGCGCCCGGACACGCTAGTCAGCATCGGACCAGCGGCTCTGCTCACTAATGGCCACCGGCGGACAGTGCCGGCGCAGGACGTCGGCCGCCCCGCGCATCAGCAGTTCGGCTATGACGTCGACGTGCCGCAGCCGCCAGTCGGCCAGTTCGGTGCCGCGCACGTACCTGTTGAAGGCGCCCATCGCCGGTCCGGTGTGGACCTGGAAGTTCGCCCGTTCGGTGGTGTCGCCGCGCAGCGCCACCTCCGTGGCGTGGGCGAAGTACCACTTGAACGCCAGTGCCATCCGCCGTCGCGGGCTGGCGCGCTCCACCTCCGCGGCCCGGCCGGTGTCCCGGTAGTGCCGCTCGGTCTCCCGCCACACCTGCGCGAACGGCCGGCGGAAGGTGGTCCGTTCCACGGCGTCGCGGATCGCGGCGGGCACCTCGTCCCAGGTGTCGTAGCGGTGGTAGAGCTGGAGCAGCTGGGTGGCCCGCGCCGCGAACATCGTGCCGCGGCGCAGCACCTGCACGCGGGAGCCGAACTCGAACGTGTCACCGGCCGGCGCGTACGCCGTGTCCTGGATCCCGGCGCCTGCCAGCAGGTCCTTGACCTCGGGTGACGTCCCGGCCTCGGGCGTGGCCTGGTTGATCGACCCGGTGACCACGAAGTCGGCGCCGAGCACGAACGCCGCGGCGACCGCCTCCGGGGTGCCCAGGCCGCCCGCGGCGCCGACCCGGATCCGTTCGTGGTAGCGGTGCCGGAGCATCTCCGCGTCGCGCAGCAGGGCGAGGTCCGGCACGAGGGTGAACGGGGACCGCGCGTCGGTGTGCCCGGCCGAGTCGGCCTCGGCGCACAGGTCGCCGCTCACCGGCAGCCGCGCCGCCGCGGCTGCCTCCCCGGCGGACAGCGCGCCCTCGGCCACGAGAGCGGCGAGCATCGCCGGCGGCGGCGGGGCCAGGAACGCGGCCGCGACCTCGGGCCGGGACACCTTCGCCACGACGTGCCGGACGGCGACCGGGGTGCCGTCGGCGCTCAGGTGCGCGCCGGCGAAGCGGAACCGCACCAGGGCCGCGGTGACCCCGGTGTACCCGGCCGCCTCGACGTAGCGGACGTCGTGCCGGACGTACAGCTCCGCCAGCGCCGACTCCAGCGCCGGGTTGTCCGGCATCGCCAGCAGGTTCATGCCGAAGCGGCCCGGACCGGGATCCGCCGTGAGCGAGCGCAGGACCGCCTCGACCTCGTCGCGGTCGAAGCCGCCCGCGCCGAAGAAGCCGAGCAGGCCCGCCTTGCCCAGGCGGGCGACCATCGCCACCGAGCTGATCCCGCGGTACATCGAGCCGGCGAGATAGGACCACGTGACGCCGTAGTCGGCGCGGAACCGCTGACAGCCGAGCGCCGCCGGTCCCGGATCGCCGCCGTCCGGCACGGCCGGCGCCGCCGCGAGCACCGGACGGAACAGGTCCGTCAGCACACGGCCCGGACCCAGCTCGCGCACAGTGCGCACGCCGCGGCCGACCAGATACGCCATGGTCTCGCGCCACCGCACCGGGCGACGCAGCTGCACGGCGAGCAGGTCGGGCAGCAGCAGCGGGTCGTGCGGCCGGGCGGTCACGTTGGAGATCACCGGCACCCGCGGCGGCGCGAAGCGGACCTGCGACAGCACCTCGGCGAACTCGCCCGCCGCGGCGCGCATGTACCGCGAGTGGAACGCGGCGGCCACCGGAAGCGGGACGCATCGGCCCAGACCGGCGCCGGTGACCGCCCGCGCCGCCGCCGACAGCGACTCGCGCGGGCCGGAGAGCGTCACCTGGCCGTCGGCGTTGTCGTTGGCCACGTCCACGTCGTCGACACCGGCGTCGGCGAGTACCCCGGGCAGCCGGTCCAGCCGTTCACCGAGGACGGCGAGCATGCCGCCGCCGGCCGCCCGGGCCATGATCTCGCCGCGGCGGCACACCAGGCGCAGCGCCTCCTCGAAGTCCAGGCAGCCGGCCGCGAACAGCGCCGCGTACTCGCCGAGGCTGTGCCCGGCGAGGTAGTCCGGCGGCGGCTCCTCCTCGCGTGCCGCCAGGTAGGCCAGCGCACCGACGACGAACAGCGCCGGCTGGGCGTACCGGGTGTCGCCGAGCAGGTCGTCGTCCCGGCACAGCCGGGTCACCGGTACGCCGATGATCCGGTCGGCGGCGGCGCACTCGTCCGGGAAGCGGTCGAACAGGTCACCGCCCATGCCCCGGCGCTGCGCGCCCTGCCCCGGGAACACCCAGGCGGACTTCGGTCGTAAGGACACGACTTGGACTGTCCGGCCCGCCGGACGGACGTGCTGCCCAGAGTTGAGCAGCAAGTCCGGTCCGGCGCCGCTTAGGTTGCGGCGAACGCCGGCCTTCGGAGCGGGGAGCGCATGAACGAGCAGACCGCCATCCCGGACCGCGTGGAGATCGTCCTGGACGTCCTGTCGGGCGTGCTGCCGGCCGGGGTCACAGCGGACGCCGACACGGCCCTGGGCGACCTGGGACTCGGTTCCCTCGCCGCCGCGCGGCTGCTGCTGGAGGTCGGCGCCGCGTTCGGCACCGAGCTGCCGACCGACGCGCTGCGCCGCTGCGCCACCGCCCGGGAGCTGGCCGAGCTGGCCGCCCACGCCGCACCCGCCGGCGCGGGGCTGCGTCCCGACGTACGCCCCGAGCCCGGGCGGCGGCACGAACCGTTCCCGCTCACCCCGCTCCAGGAGGGGTACCTGCTGGCCAAGGCGACCGGTCTGCCCGGCTGCCACCTCTACCGTGAGTACGACCTCGCCGACCTGGACGTGGACCGCCTGCGCGCGGCGTGGGGGCGGCTCGTCGGGCACCACGAGGCGCTGCGGCTCGTGCTGACCCCCGACGGGCGCCAACGGGTGGCCGAGCGGCCGCCGGACTGGACCATGCCGGTCGGCGACGACGCCGAGGACGTACGCCGGCGCCTCTCCCACCACTCCTACGGCCCGGCCGACGAGCCGTTGTGGACGGTCGAGGTGACCCGGGCCCCGGACGGCGGCGGCGTGCTGCACCTCAGCGTCGACGCGGCGATCGTCGACGGCGCCGGGCTGGAGCTGCTCGTCGGTCAGCTCCGGGCGCTCCACGACGACCCCGGGCGCGAGCTGCCCGCCCCCGGCGCCGGCCTGCGGGACCTCGGCGTGGCCCTCGCCGCCCACCGCGACGGCGACGGGTACCGCGCCGGCCTGGAGTACTGGGCCGACGCGCTGCGCGACCTGCCGCCCGGACCCGCCCTGCCCACCTCCGGCGTGGAGCCCGGCCCGGTGCGGGTGCCGTACACGGCGGCGCTGACGCGACGCGAGTGGGCCGCGGTGACCGCGTACGCGGGCGATCTCGGCGTCTCACCGACCGCTGTGGTGCTCACCGCCTTCACCGAGGCACTGCGGCGGGCCGGCGCCGACGCGGCGTTCTCGCTCGTGCTGACCACGAACAGCCGGCTCTGGCTGCCCGCCGAGGCGGCGGGTGTGCCCGGGCCGTTCACCTCGACCACCGTGTTCGTCGCCGAGGCGACGACCGGGCGGCCGTTCGCCGAGGCCGCCCGGGCGGTCCACGACCGGCTGCGCCGCGACCTCGAGCACGCCGACGTGCCCGGTGTGGCCGCGCTCCGTGAGCTGCGGTCCCGCCGGCTGCCGGTCCCGGCGCAGCTGCCGGTGGTGTTCACCAGCCTGCTCGACGTGGGCGGGACCGGCGCCGACGGCCGGTACGCGGTCAGCCAGACCACTGGCGTCACGCTCGACGCGCAGATCGGCGAGCGCGACGGCGAACTGCGCGTGCGGTGGGACGTCGCGGAGGACGCCTTCGGCCCGGGCGTGGTCGCCGCGACCTTCGCCTGGTTCGTCAACACGCTGCGCTGGCTGCGGCCCGTCCCCGACGACGCCGGCCGGCCCCTGAACGACCTCCAGCAGGCGTACTTCGTGGCCCGGACCACGGGCGGCACCGGCCCGTGGAGCGGCTGCCAGGTGGTGCACGCCTTCGCCGTCGACCGGCTCGACCTGCCCCGGCTGGAGGCGGCCTGGCTGGGTCTGCTCGCCGCGCACGAGCCGCTGCGGACCGTCGTCACCCCGGACGGACGGCTGGTCACCTGCGACGACGTGCCGGACGGGTGGCACATCCCGGTGACCGGGCCGGACGAAGCGGGCGGCGTGCCGTCGCCCGACGCGGTGCAGCGGGACATGGTGGGCCGGGCCTTCCCGCTCGGCCGGCTCCCCCAGGGTGAGCTGCGCGTCCAGGTGGACGAGGCAGGCGGGGCCACCGTGCACGTGGCGCTGGACCTGCTGGTGGCCGACGGCCGCAGCATCCACCTGCTGCTGCGCGAGCTGATGCGCCGCTACGCCGAGCCGGGCACGCCGGTGGCCGGGCCGCCCCGCGCACCGCAGGCGGCACCGGACCCGCACGCCCGCCGGTACTGGCAGGACCGCCTGGCCGACCTTCCGCCCGGCCCGCCGGTCGAGGCGCGCACCGGGCCACGGCAGCGGCGTACCGCCCGGGTGCCGGGCTGGACGCGGATCCGGCGGCTGGCCCGGGAACGCGGCCTCGCCCTCGACGCGCTGCTCATGGCCGCGCTCACCACAGCGATCGGCACCTGCCACCGCGACCGCTTCGCGGTGCCGCTGGTGCGCTGGACGTCGCGGTCCGAGCCGTTCCGGCCCGCCGAGCTGACCGCGCTGAGCTGGCTGGCCGCCGGCGAACCGGGCGAGGGCCTGCTCGACCTCGCCGGGCGCTACGACCGGCAGATCACCGCCGACGCGGCGGCGGACGGCGCCTCGGGCCTGGCCGAGCTGCGGCGGCTGGTGCTGCGGCGGATGCGCGACGGCGGCGCCGGGTACCCGGTCGTGTGCACCGGGCTCCTCGAACTCGGCGACGTGCCGCTGCCGGACGGCGTGACAGCCGGCCCGTGGCTGACGTGCACGCCCGACGTGGCGCTGGACTGCATCGCGATCGACGAGGGCGACGACACGCTGCGGCTGTTCTGGGACGCCACCGAGGGTGCGATCGGCGACGACGACCTGGACCGGATCTTCGACGCGTACCGGTCGGCGCTGGCCGAACTGGCCGACCTCAGCGACGTCGTGTACGGGTGGAACGACACCGCCGTCGAGTTCCCGCACGCCGGGCCGGTGCACCTGCTGTTCGAGGCCCAGGCCCGGACCCGGCCCGAGGCGGTGGCCGTACGCGGGCGCGGCGGGACCACGTCCTTCGGTGAGCTGAACGCGGTGGCGAACCGGATCGCGGTCCGGCTGCGCGCCGCGGGCGTCGGCGCCGGGTCCGTGGTCGGGATCAGCGTCGCCCGGGGGCCGCTCATGGTCGCCGCCGTGTACGGCGTGCTCAAGGCCGGTGGCGCCTACCTGCCGGTGGAGCCGTCGCTGCCGCCGGCGCGCGCCGCGCTGATGCTCGCCGACGCGGGCGCGGTCGCGCTCGTCACGACGAGCGACCTGGACCTGCCGGCGCCGGGATGGCCGGACGGGATCGCCGTGGTCCACGCCGACCGGGTGGGTTCCGCAGCCGTGCCGGATCCGGAGCCGTGCACCGGCGAGGACGACCTCGCCTACGTCATCTTCACCTCCGGCAGCACCGGCCGGCCCAAGGGTGTCGCGGTCACCCACCGGGCCGTGCACAACCTCCTGCACTGGGCGCGCCGGACGTTCCGCTTCGGACCCGAGGACACCGGGCTGTGCGTGACCTCGCTCGGCTTCGACCTGTCCGTGTTCGACATCCTCGGGCTGCTCGGCTACGGCGCCTCGATCTACGTCGCCGACTCCGAGCAGCAGAAGGACCCGGCGCTGCTGCTGGACGTCCTGCTGCGGGAGCCGGTCACGTTCTGGAACTCCGCGCCGACCACGCTGGCGCACGTCGTACCGCTGACCGCCGCGCACCGCGGCCGGCCCGGCACGACCGACCTGCGGCTGGTGTTCCTCAGCGGTGACCACACGCCGCTGTCCCTGCCCGACGAGCTGCGGGCCTGTTTCACCGCCGCCGAGATCGTCAACCTCGGCGGGGCGACCGAGGCCACCGTGTGGTCGAACTGGTACCGCGTCGGGACCGTCGAGCCCGGGTGGCGCAGCATCCCCTACGGCCGGCCGATCGACAACGCCCGCTACTACGTCCTGGACGACGACCGGCGCCCGTGCCGGCCCGGCGTCGAGGGCGACCTCTACATCGCCGGGGAGGTGCTCAGCGCCGGTTACCACAACCGGCCGGACCTCACCGAGGACCGGTTCGTGCCGTGCCCGTTCGGGCCGCCCGGCGACCGGATGTACCGCACCGGCGACCGGGCGGCGTTCCTGCCGGACGGCAACCTGACCTTCCTGGGCCGGGCCGACCACCAGGTGAAGATCCGCGGGTTCCGGGTCGAACTCGGCGAGATCGAGCACCGGCTGCGCGGCCATCCGGGCGTCAAGGACGCGGTGGTGGTGGCCCGTGAGGAGGGCGGCGAACGCAAGCTGGTGGCGTACCTGCTGTCCTCCGGTGGCGCCGCACCGGCCGTCCGCGACCTGCGGGCCTTCGCCGCCGAGACGCTGCCCGACTACATGGTGCCGAGCCATCTGGCCGTGCTGGAGCAGTTCCCCGCCACCGACAACGGCAAGCTGGACCGCGCCCGGCTGCCGTGGCCGCTGCCGCCGGTCGGGCCGCCGGTCGGGCCGCCGGTCGGGCCGCCGGTCGGGCCGCCGGTCGGGCCGCCGGACCCACCGGGACCGGCGGACGCTCCGCACGAGCCCGGTGTCCGTCAGGTGCTCACGGAACTGTTCGGCGAACTGCTCGGCGAGACCGTCGACCCCGCGGCCGACCTGTGGGACCAGGGTGCCACGTCGTTCACCATGGTCCAGGTCTCGGCCCGGCTGCACGAGCGTCTCGGCACGCGGGTGCCGGTGGCGGCGCTGCTGGAGAACCCGACGATCGACGGCATCGCCGCGCACCTGTCGCCCGGCACGCCCGCGCCCGTACCCGCGGACCCGTCCCCGGCCGTCGCGCCGCCTCCGCGGACGGTCGACGTGCTCTCCCCCACCGAACGGTCCGCCTTCGCCGCGGCCCGGCTCGACCTGCGCGACGACGGCGAGGCCGTGCCGCTGCCCGGGGAACACCCCGCGCCACGGCGGTACCGGCGACGGGCCTCGCGCCGCGACTTCCTCGACCGGCCCGTGCCGCTGTCCACTGTGGCGGACCTGCTGAGCCTGCTGCGTCCACTGTCCGACGGCGACCGGACGCGGCGGCTGTACCCGTCGGCCGGCGACACCTACGGCGTGCAGGTCTACGTCCACGTGCCCGGCGACCGGGTCACCGGGCTGCCGGCCGGCGTCTACTACCACCACCCCGACGAACACACGCTGCGCCGCATCGGCGACGGATCGGCCCTGGACCGCACCGCGCACTTCGTCTACAACCGCCCGGTGTACGACCGGGCGGCGTTCCAGCTCCTCCTCGTCGGGCAGGCGCGGGCGATCCGCCCGCTCTACGGCGACGACGCCGACCGGTACCTCGCGCTGGAGGCCGGCTACCTCGGCCAGGTGCTGATGGGCGCCCAGGCCGACCACGGGCTGGGGCTGTGCCCGGTCGGCGCGGTCGCCGAGGCGCCGGTCCGCGCCGCGTTGCGGCTGGACGACGGCCACGTGTTCCAGCAGGCGTTCCTGTGCGGTCCGGTGACGCGCGACGACGAGGCCGAGACGCCCGGCACCCCCGCCGCCGGTCCGCCGTCCGTCGCCGGGCCGGGCGAGATCGCCGTGGTCGGGGTGGCCGGCCGCTACCCCGGCGCGGACGACGTCGGGACGCTCTGGCGCAACCTCGACGCCGGCCACTGCGCGATCACGCCGCCCCCGCCCGGGCGGGGCTCCGGACCGGCCGGCGGCTACCTGTCCGGCCTGGAGACGTTCGACAGCATGGCCTTCGGGATCGCGCCGGCCGAGGCCGCCGTCCTCGACCCGCAGGTACGCGTACTGCTCGAAGTGGTGTGGGCGTGCCTGGAGGACGCCGGCCACACCCCGGCGTCCCTCGGCCGGGTCGGTGTCTTCGTCGGTGTGATGTGGCACGACCACCGCCTCGCCGGCACCGACCGGTGGCGCGACGGCGACCCGGCCCGGATCTCCGGCACCGGCTCCGAGATCGCCAACCGGATCTCCCACACCTTCGACTTCCGCGGCCCGAGCGTCGCCGTGGACACCTCCTGTTCCTCCGCGCTCACCGCCCTGCGCCAGGCGGCCGAGAGCCTCGACCGGGGCGACTGCGACGCGGCTGTGGTCGGCGCGGTCAACCTGCTGGCGCACCCGTACCACGTGGCGGTGCTGCGCGGTCTGGGCCTGGTCGCCGAGACGCCGCACCCGGCACTGGACGCCGCCGCCGCCGGCTGGTCGCCCGGCGAGGGCGCCGGCGCCCTGCTGCTGCGCCGGCTCGGCGACGCGCGCCGCGACCGCGACCGCGTCGACGCCGTGGTGGAGAGCACCTGGGTGGGGCACAGCGGCGCGACGAGCCGCTTCGGAACGCCCGACGCGGCCACCCTCGCCGGGTCGCTCGCCGAGGCGGTGAGCCGGGCCGGGCTCACCCCCGCCGACATCGGATACGTCGAGTGCGCGGCCTCCGGCGCCGCCCTGTCCGACGCCGCCGAGATCGAGGCCGTGGGCCGGTTCCTGGCCGCCGCCGCGCCCGGTCCCGAGGGGGTACGCGTGCCGATCGGCACCCTCAAGCCGAACCTGGGCCACGCAGAGGCCGCATCCGGGCTCGCGCAGTTGACCAAGGTGCTCCTCCAGCTGCGGCACCGCCGGCTCGTACCGACCCTGCTGGCGGAGACGCCCCACCCGCTCGTCGACCTCGACGCGCTGCCGGTGCGGTTCGTGCGCCGGCCCGAGCCGTGGACCGGCGTCCCGCTGCGCGCGCTCGTCACCGCGGTCGGCGCCACCGGCACTGTGGGGCACGTGGTGCTGCGGTCCGACGAGGAGGAACGATGAGCAACCAGTGGATCAAGGGCCCGGCCGACCGGGACGCCCCGATGCTGCTGTACTGCGTCCCGCACGCCGGGGGCGGCGGCTCGTTCTTCCGGCCGTGGCGCGCCGCGCTGGAGCCGTACCTGGGCGTCTGCCCGGTCGTGCTGCCCGGCCGGGAGTCCCGCCTGCGGGAGCCGCCGTACACCAGCATCGACCACCTCGTGCCCCCGCTGGCCGCCGCGATCAGCGCGCACGCGGACCGCCCGTACGCGTTGTTCGGCCACAGCATGGGCGCGGTGGTCGCCTACGAGACCGCCCGGCGGCTGTCCGCCGGTCCGGGCGGCGGCCCGGCACGGCTGTTCGTCTCCGGCCGGCGCGCGCCGCACCTGCCCGCCCGCCGGCCGGACCGGCACACGCTCGGCGCGGACGAGTTCCTGCCCGCGGTCGCGGCGCTCGGTGGCACGCCGGACGAGGTGCTGCGCCGGCACGACCTGATGGCGTTGTTCCTGCCGGGGCTGCGCGCCGACTTCGCGGTCAACGAGACGTACCGGCAGTTGCCCGGCCCGCCGCTGCGCTGTCCCGTGTCGGCGTTCACCGGCGACGCCGACCCGGAGGTCGACGTGGTGGAGATGCGTTCCTGGGCCGACGTCACGTCGGCCGGCTTCAGCCTGCGCGTGTTCAGCGGCGGGCACTTCTACCTGGCCGGCCCGCCCGCCGAGCTGGCCGAGGCGCTGCTGGCCGATCTCGCCGTGCGGTCCTGAGGCGGTTCGGAGACGGTCCTGAGGCGGTCCGGAGACGACGGAACGGGACGGGCCTCTCGCCCGTCCCGTTCCCGTTTCTCCGTGCTCAGGCCGGCAGTGAGGCCACGACCTCCTGCGTCGCCTGGAGCAGGATCCGCGCCATCGTGCGCAGCTCCTCCTCGGTCATCACCAGCGGCGGCACGATCACGATGGTGTCGCTCGGCGCCGAGTGGATGATCATGCCGAGTTCCCGGCACCGCTCGGTGATGCGCGTCGCGACGCCCAGCTCCATCGGGAACGGCTCGCGCGTCTCCACGTCGGCCACCAGCTCGACGGCGGCCAGCAGGCCGCACTGCCGGACGTCGCCGACGTGCGCCACGCTGCGGAACTTGTCCAGCTCCTCGGCCAGGACCACGGCCTGCGCCTGGCCGTGCCGGATCAGGTCGTCCTTCTCGAACAGGTCCAGGCTCGCCAGCGCCACGGCGACGGCGAGCGGGTTGCCGGAGAACGTGTGCCCGGACAGCAGCATCTTGCCGTCACCGCGGAACGCGTCGAACACCTCCGCCGACGCCATCGTCGCCGTCAACGGCATGTACCCACCGGTCAGGCCCTTGCCGACGCAGAGGATGTCGGGCGACACGCCGTCGGCCTGGCAGGCGAACATCGGGCCGGTACGGCCGAAGCCCACACCCAGCTCGTCGGCGATGAGCAGGACGCCGTACCGGCGGGCGATCTCGGCGACCCGGGCCAGGTGACCGTCGCGCGCCACGATCATGCCGCTGACGTTCTGCACGCGCGGCTCCACGAGCACGGCGGCGACCTCGTCGCCCTCACGCTCCAGCACCTCCTCCAGCGTGTCCGCGCAGGCAAGGTTGCAGTTGTTGTTGCACAACCCGCAGCGGTACGCGTACGGCTGGGCGAACGAGCTGGTCTCGCGCAGCAGCGGCTGGTAGAAGTTCTTCAGGATCGTCATCTGGCCCACCGACAGCGCGCCGATGGTGTCGCCGTGGAAGGCCCCGCCCATGGACACGAACTTGTTGCGCTGCGGCGATCCCTTGAAGACCCAGTAGGAGTACGCCATCTTCATCGCCGTCTCCACGGCGCTGGAGCCGGACTCCAGGAACAGCACCTTGTCGATGCCCTCCGGGGCGAGCCGGACCAGCCGGTCGGCGAGTTCCGCCGCGCCCGGGTGGGTCATGCCGTAGAGCGTGGTGTGCGCGATCTTCGCCGCCTGCGCGGCCAGCGCCTCGTTCAGTTCCCGACGTTGGTGGCCGTGGATGTTCACGCCCAGCGAGGAGCCCGCGTCGAGATAGCGGTTGCCGTCGCTGTCCACCAGGTAGACACCCTCGCCGTGGGTGATCACCAGGGGCTTGGCGTTGAGGTAGGCGTCGGTGGGGGTGTACGGGTGCCACACGCGCTGCTGGTCCAGCGTGCGCAGGCGTTCGGTCTCCGTGGTTTCGAGGTCCATGCGTCGGCGCTCCGTCATCGAAGGGAACCAGGACAACAGCACGCAGTCCACCGGAAGAGGGCCGGTGACGTCTGCGCAGTAGTGCGCAGGGTGGCCGGTGCTCAACTCTGAGCAGAGGTGTCGCCATGGCCCGGAAATGCTCATCCGGAGCCGGCGCCGACCGGTGCGGCCGAACGCTGGAGAGGGGACGCCGACGTGACGACCTCCGAACAACCGGACCTGATGTCACCAGCCGCACGGGAGACGGCCTACGACACCTACGCCGCCCTCCGCGACACCAACCCGGTCTCCCGGGTCCGGATGCCCACCGGCCAGGACGTCTGGCTGGTCACCGGCTACGACGAGTGCACCAGCTTCCTCACCGACTACCACCGGTTCAAGACCAGTCCGACAGTGATGCCCGAGGGCATGGAGGCGCCGGCGCTGCCCGAGGCTGTGGTACGGCTGCTCGGCGGCAGCATGGGCAGCGTCGACCCGCCCGAGCACACGCGGCAGCGCCGGCTGGTGCAGCAGGCGTTCACGCCGCAGTACGTCGAACGGCTGCGTCCCGGCGTCCAGCAGATCACCGACCAGCTGGTCGACGGGCTGCTCGAACGCGAGGGACGGACCTTCGACCTGGTCGAGGACTTCGCGGTGCCGCTGCCGCTCACCGTCATGTCCGACATGCTCGGCATCCCCCGCGCCGACCGGGACCGGTTCCGGCTCTGGTCGGAGCTGCTGCTGTCGCTGGATCCGACCTCCGCACAGTCCGCGCCGCAGGGCATGAGCCCGGCCGAGGTGATGGCGGAGATCGAGGAGTTCGTGCGCTACCTGGACGCGCTGATCCAGCGCAAGCGCGCCGAGCCCGGCGACGACCTGATCTCCGGGATGGCCCTGGCCGAGGCCGACGGCGAGCGGATGAGCGACGACGAGCTGCTGAAGATGGTGGCGCTGCTCGTGGTCGGCGGTCTCGGCACCACGCAGCACCTGATCGGCAACATGGTCCTGGCGCTGTTCCGCAACCCCGAGCAGTTGCAGCTGCTGCGCGACAAGCCCGAGCTGGCGCCGGGCGCCGTCGAGGAGATGCTGCGCTACCACGGCCCGATCGAGATCAGCTTCCCGCGGTTCGCCGCCGAGGACACCGAGATCGGCGGCGTGCCGATCAGCCGCGGCGAGATGGTCATCGGGGTCCTCGCGGCCGCCGACCGCGATCCGGGCCGCTACCCGGAGCCGGACCGGCTCGACATCGAACGGACCGCCAACCGGCACCTCGCCTTCGGCCGGGGCGCCCACATGTGCCTGGGCGCGCCGCTGGCCCGCGTCGAGGGGCAGGTCGCCATCACCACGCTGCTCGCCCGGATGCCCGACCTGCGCCCGGCGGAGAGCCTCGACGAGACGCCCTGGCGGCCCGGGCTCACGCTGCGCGGGCTGACCGCGCTCACGGTCGAGTTCTGACCGGGCCGGCGCGACCGGCTCCCACTGCGGTTCGGCCGGCCGGCCGGTGAGCATCCGACCGAACCGCAGAGGGAGGAGACGACGTGGCGAACGCCATCGTCGCTGACGGGCTACGCAGACAGTTCGACAAGGTGACCGCGCTGGACGGCCTGGACCTGGTGGTGCCGGAGGGCACCATCACCGGGATCCTCGGGCCGAACGGCGCGGGCAAGAGCACCGCCGTCCGGTTGCTCACCACACTGCTCGCCCCGACCGGCGGCCGGGCCGAGGTGGCCGGGTTCGACGTGGTCACCCAGGCCGCCGAGGTACGCCGGGTGATCAGCCTGTCCGGGCAGCACGCCGCCGTCGACGAGAACCTCTCCGGGTTCGAGAACCTGGAGATGCTGGGCCGGCTGCTGCACCTGGGCGCCCGGCAGAGCCGGCAGCGGGCCGACGAGCTGCTGCAACGCTTCGACCTCGTGGACGCCGCCGGACGCCGGGCGAAGGAGTACTCCGGTGGCATGCGGCGGCGCCTCGACCTGGCCGCCGCGCTGATCCGTACCCCCCGGGTGCTGTTCCTGGACGAGCCGACCACCGGCCTGGACACCCGGAGCCGGACGGCGCTCTGGGACACCATCGGCGAGCTGGTCTCCGGCGGCATGACGCTGCTGCTGACCACGCAGTACCTCGAGGAGGCCGACCGGCTGGCCGACCAGATCGTGGTGATCGACCACGGCCGGGTGGTCGCCGGCGGCACGCCGGACGAGCTGAAGCGGCGGGTCTCCGGCACCAGCCTGGAGATCACGGTCGGGCCGGACGCCGACCTGACCGCCGCGCAGACGGTACTCACCTCGCTCGGCACCGGTCCGGCCAGCGTCGACGAGACAGCCGGCCGGATCTCCGTGCCGGCCGGGGACGGGGTGGACACGCTCCTGGCCGGCGCGCGGCTGCTGCGCCAGGCCGGCATACCGGTCCGGGACGCCGCGCTGCGTACGGCGACGCTGGACGACGTCTTCCTCGCCCTCACCGGCGGCCCCGGCCGGGGCACCGGCGACGAGCCCGTCAAGGAGACCGTGGAGGAGAAGCAGTGAACGCCGTCGTACTGGCCTTCGGTGAGGGCGTCGTCGTCGCGAAGCGCAACCTGCGGATGATCCTGCGCGTACCCGAGATGCTGCTCAACGCCGCCATCGCGCCGGCGATGATGACGCTGCTGTTCGGCTTCATCGTCGGCGGCGCGATCGACGCGCAGGGGGTGCCGTACCGCGAGTACCTGCTCGGCGGCATCTTCGTGCAGGCGGTCCTCTTCGGTGCCGTCAACACCGGCACCGCGATCGCCGCCGACCTGCGCAACGGCATCGTCGACCGGCTGATGTCGATGCCCATCTCCCGGTCCGCGGTGCTCGTCGGCCGCACCACGAGCGACCTGGTGAACAGCGGGGTGGTCATCACCGTCACCGCGCTGCTCGGCCTGGTCGTCGGGTGGCGCAGCCGCACGTCGCTGCCCGAGGCGGCGCTGGGGTTTCTGATCCTGCTGGCGTTCGCGTACGCGCTGTCGTGGCTGATGGCAGTGGTGGGGCTGGCGTCCCGGGCGCCGGAGGCGGTCAGCAGCACCGGCTTCACCATCGCCATCCCGCTGGGCTTCCTGTCCAACGCATACGTGCCGATCGACTCCATGCCGGGCGTCCTGCAACCGGTCGCCGAGTGGAACCCGGTCTCGGCGATCGTCCAGGCGGTCCGGGTCCAGTTCGGCAACGTCGACCCGTCCACCGCGCCGGACGTCTGGCCGCTGCAACACCCGGTCGCCGCCTCCGGGCTGTGGATCGGCGCTCTGCTGGCCCTGTCGATCCCCCTGGCGATCGCCCAGTTCCGCAGGTCCGCCGGGCGCTGAGGCGCCTCGCAGACGACGACTCCGCCCGCGCCGTCGGCGTGCGGGCGGAGTCGTCGTCCGTGGGGGCCTACTCCACCAGGACGCGGTCCGGCGCGCGGCGGCGCAGCCGGCTGGAGCGTCGCAGCGACCGCAGCCACATCAGGGTGCCGCCGCCGTCGAGCAGGAACGACAGCATCGCCAGCGCGAGGACGTCCGCCCAGGTGAACTGGCCGGTCATCTCGTCACCGCGGAAGAAGCCGACGACCCGGACCAGGTAGAACCACAGCAGTGGGATCGTCGCGGTGAACAGGACGGCCAGGGCCACGACGCGGCCCAGCACCCAGACGACCGCGTAGATCCGGATGGTGCGCATCTCGCCGCGCCCCACCCCGGACTGGTCGATGAGCCGGCGGCGCAGCACCCGCCGGACGAGGTTGCGCAGGTAGGCGCCGGTGTCGGCCATCAGGCTCCGGGTGTCCAGCGCCGTCGTGATCAGGTAGTAGAAGTCGGTACGCAGGAACAGGAACGTCTGCCAGAGCAGCCGGATGAACGAGGTGAACAGCACGCCGGCCACCACCAGCCGTACCGGCTCCGGCAGGCCGAGGACGCCGACGTCGTTCAGCCACAGCGTGATGAACAGCAGCGCCGCGCCGATCACGTCGACGAGCGGCCCGACCAGCACCGCGACGAAACGTTCCCGCTTGGACGCCATCCACATACCGGACAGGTCGGTCTGCGCGACGATGGCGTACATCTGGTTGCCGACAGTCATGCGGGCCGACGTGCCGGCGGCGCGCGCCCCCACGACGTGGGCCAGCTCGTGCAGCCACACGCCGATCACCGCGATGCCCAGGACGACCAGCAGGTAGGCCCAGAAGTGGGAGTGGAACATGAGGCTGGACGGCCCGGGCACCAGCCCGGGCCGGTCGACGGCCATCGCGACCGCGACTCCGACGACCACTCCGCAGACGGCGAGCACGGGCCGGCTCAGCAGGCGCCGCGCGGCCTGCGGGGACAGCCACTCCAGGTGTCCGGGGCGTGGCGGCCGGGCCGGTTCGGCGTCCGGTGGCGGGTCGTGCGCGCCGGCCGGGGCGAGGAACCCCTCGTCGGCCAGCGCCTGGAGGAACGCGTCGGCGTCCGGTGACGCCTCGTGCGTCGCCTCGAAGCGGCGGACGGCCTCACCGACTGTGGCGCCGTCGCGCAGCCACTCCAGCAGGTCGAGGCCCTCGGCCGGGATGGACAGGTAGACCTGACGACTGTCGTCACCGATCACGGCGAAGTCACCGTCTCTGCGGGCGGTGTACGGCCGGACCAGGACCGGTGCGTCGAGGGCGAACTCGGTCACTGTGGGACCTCTCCTCTGACGGTGCGGGACTGGGCGCAGGGGCGGGGGTCCGGCAGCCGGACCCCCGCCCCCGTGTCACCGGGTTCAGTTCAGCGCGGGCGCGCACGGGGCGACGGTGCTGGCCTTGATGGACTCCAGCTTGCGCACCGGGAGCGACTTCTTGGGCGCGGTCTCCTTGGTCATGGGAACACCTCCTCTCCACCTCTCGTCGGGACGGGGGGCACCCGCCGGCCGGCTTCGGCGGGAGATCGTGTGCCGAGGGCGTCGTCGCCGGCGACGAATCGCGCGGCGAGGTCGACGAGGCTCTCCTCGGCGTGGAACAGCGACAGGTGGTCGCCGTGCTCGGCGACGTGCAGGACGGACCCGGCGATCCGGGCGGCCACGGCCCGCGACCCGGCGGGGTGCGCCGTGTGGTCGTCCTCGCTGGTGACGACGAGCGTGCGCGTGGTCAGCCCGGCGAGGTACGGGCGCAGGTCCGTGCCCATGATCGCGCCGTTGAGCCGGCAGTACCGGCGCAGCAGCTCCGGCGTCGCGTACGGGTACGTGACCAGGTGCGCCAGCCGTGGCGGGGCGACGCCGAGCATGGTGTTGGTGAGCACCGCGTGCACCGCCGCGGCCTGCTGCGGGCTGCGGGCGGCCATCGCCATCAGGGCCTGCAGGTTCTGCTGGTGGTCGGTTTTCGGGCTCTCGTCGCCGAGGTCGAAGTCGCCGTGCCAGAGGCTCAGCGACGACACCCGCTCCGGCGCCCGCGCGGCCGCGACGACCGCGAGCACCGCGCCGCCGCACAGGCCGATCAGGTGCGCGCGGCGCAGCCCGAACCGGTCCAGCACCGCGAGGAGGTCGTCGGCCTGGGCCACCACGCCGGTGTCGGCGGAGAATCCGTCCACGTCCGCGAACAGGCCCCGCGTCTCGGGGACGAGCACGTGGAAGTCGCGGGACAGCCGGCCGGCCCAGCCCTCGGCGAGCCGGGCGGGCATCCCGCACGCGGACACCATCAGCACCGGCGGCCGGTCCGGGTCGCCGGCGGCGTACGTGGGCAGCACCACCCCGTCGCCGGTACGCACGTCGGTGCGCCGGAAGCGGCAGGTGAAGTCCTGTTCGCGCGCCTCGGCGACCACGCGCGGCTCGTCCGCCGGCGGCGGTGCCGGGTTCGCGTCGAGGTCCAGCAGGTCGCTCACCACCCGCTCGAAGGGGCCGAGGTCGGCGGCGTCGGTCACCGGCGTCGGTGCCGGCACGTCCAGCCGGTCGCACAGCCGGGCCAGCGCGGCCGCGGTGGCCGGGTCGGCGCACCGCACCCGTACCGGTGGCGGCAGCACCCGCAGCAGCGGACCCGCCGCCAGCAGCGCGGCGGCCAGATCCCGCCCCGGCGTCACGCGCCTGCTCCGATCCACTCGTAGCTGCGGTGGTAGGCGCGGACGCCGGTGCAGGCGAGCAGTGTGCGCGCACCGGCCACCCGGTCCAGCACCTCGGCGTACCGCCCCGGGTCGATCCGCTTGTCCGCCACCGGCACCAGGCAGTCGGCGTTGTCGGCGAGGATCCGCTTGTACTCGTCGAACGTCAGCTCGCACCGGCCGGCGAGGTGCTCGCCGATGCGCATCCGGCCGACCTCGGCGGTGGACCGGCCGTCGACCAGGCCGCTGTAGAACTCGGCGGCGCAGCCCGAGCCGTACGAGTACATCCCGACGCGTACCGGGTCGTCGGGCCGCAGGTGGTCGATCAGGCTGGCCAGGGCCAGGTAGACCGAGCCGGAGCAGAGGTTGCCGACCAGCCGCGGGTACTCCAGGCCGGGCGCGACCCGGCGGGCGAAGTCCGCGTCGGCGTCGGGCAGCCGGTGCTCGCGGGCGAGCTTGCGGTGCGCCGCGCGGACGATGCCCGCGAACGGCGTGTGCATGGCCAGCCCGGCGAACGTGGTGGCGAAGTCGACGTCCGCCACCTTCTCCGCGTAGTGCGCGTAGGCGTTCGTCAGGCAGTCCAGGTAGGCGAACAGCGAGCGGTCGGCGTCGGCGACGTCGAACGTCGGGCCCGGCCGGGCCGAGTCGAACGTCTCGTAGCTGTGCGTCCCGAACGCCCCGAGGTCCACGTCGAGCACCCGCGGGTCGTCGCCGAGCAGCACCGCGGCGGCGCCGGTGCCCATCGCCGGCTCGGTGTACGAGGCGTTCTCGTTCACCAGTGACACGTCCGTCGCGATCACCAGCGCCTTGGCGCCCGGTGACAGGCCGGCGGCGAGGTAGCCGCAGGCGAGCTGGAGCGCCCCGGTCGCGGCGTAGCAGGCCTGTTTCACCTCCAGCATCCGGCAGCGGCGGCTCAGCCCGAGGTGCCGGTGCACGTACGAGGCGATCGACTTGCTCAGGTCCAGGCCGGACTCGCTGGAGGTCACCAGCAGTTCGATCCGGTCGCGGTCGGCCTCGTCCATCGCGTCGAGGATCGGCTTGGCGGCGTTCACCGCATGCGTGACCGGATCCTCGAACGGCAGCGCGACCGACTTCGCGGTCATCATCAGGTTGCCGAGGCGGGCCGCGTCCAGACCGCGCCCCTCGAACAGGACCGGCACCGCGACGGAGGCCACCCCGCAGTACACGTTCAGGGCCTCGATGCCCACGTTCATGCCGTCACCTCGCAGAGGTACGCGACCAGGTGGTCGATGTCGGGCAGGTCGCTGAAGCTGCCGAGGGGCTCGTCGACGCCGAGCCGCTCACGGAGGGCCAGGATGATCTCGACCCGGTCGATCGAGTCGGCGCCCAGGTCGCGCAGGTGCGCGTCCCCCGGGATCCGGTCGCCGGGGACCGCCGGCAGGATCTCGGCGATCACCTCGTGGACCACCCGCCGGACCGCTTCGTCGCTGGGGCTCACGTCGTTCCCTCCGTCCGGGTCTGCGAAAGGGCCACCGCGAGCGGCCGTCCGGTGTCGCGGTCGGCGAGCACCACCCGGACCGTCTCGTCGGCGCCGGGCACGTCGCCGCCCGGCCGCCGGGACACCCGCACCCGCAGCACCGCGCCCACGTCGGCGTTGCCGAGGTAGCTCATCCGCTGATCCAGCACGATCCGCCGGAGGAAGCCGGCGTCGGTGCCGCCGCGGTGCCGCCACAGCCGCAGCGACGCCCAGTCCACGATGGAGAAGTAGGACGCGAAGTAGAGCAGTCCCACCCCGTTGAGGTCGCGGCTCGGATCGACCGGGTAGTCCAGCGCCAGCCGGTCCAGCGGGTCGGACGGGTCGGGCTCGGCGCCGAGGGCGCGCAGTTCGGCGTACGCGCGCCGGGGCGAGTGCCGCGCGGGCAGCACGGGCAGGTGCCCGTGCCGGAACCCCGGTGGGGACGCGCTGCGCAGGTCGCCGTTGCCGCCGGACGGGCCGCGCACCACCCAGCGGTTGAAGTTCTGCGCGTACAGGCATCCCGGGTCGGGGTGGGCGTAGAACTCGTCCGGGTCGACGACGCGTCCCGGCCGGTCGCCGCGCCGGATCTCGTGCAGCGTCAGCACCGACTCGCTGCCGGAGGCGAAGGACCGCGAGTCCACCCGCAGCACGTCGCCGAAGGTCATGCCGCGCACGTGCAGGTCCGCGCCGCCGCGCAGGTGGATGTAGTGGAACGCCAGGTAGGTCGGCATCCCGTCGGCGTCGCGGGCGGTGTAGACGTTGGTGTCGCAGAGCGCGCTGACGGTGTCCCAGGTCCAGTCGCCGACCTGGCCGACGAACAGCGACCCCGGCCCGCACATGCCGGGCCGCACCACAGTCGTACGGGTCGTCGCGTCGGGACCGAGCAGTTCCAGCTCGGGAGTCAGGACGGTCACGACCCCTCCCCTCCGGCGCCGCGCAGGAAGTCGGTCAGGATCCGGTTGCACTCCCGAGGGCTGGTCAGATACGGGAAGTGGCCGGCGTCGGCGATCTCCTCGTAGCGGGCGCCCCTGATGCCCTGGTGCAGCAGCCGCGCCGTCTCCGACGGGATGACTGTGTCGTGCCGGCCCTGCACCACGAGCGCCGGCAGGTCCAGCTCGCCCAGCCGGTCGCGGAGGTCCGGCCGGGCCGCGAACACGTCGAGGTAACGCAGCCCGGTCTGGGGGTCCATGCTCTCGCAGCGCAGCAGCAGCGCCTCCACGGCGGCCCGCTCGTGCCGCAGCCGGTCCGCGCCGGACCCCTCGATCGTGCGGTCGAGGTCCTGGGCGGCCACGACGGCCAGCCGGTTGATCTCACCGACCCGGTTGCCGATCTTGTAGGAGCTGCCGAGCAGGATCAGCGAGGCGGTGTCCTCCGGATGATTCAGGGCGAACGTGAGCGCGACCAGGCCGCCGAACGACGCGCCTGCGACGTGGACCGGGCCGTCGACCCCGATCTCCCGCAGCACCCGCAGTTCGAGGGCGGCGATCCCGTCCAGGGTGAGGTCGGCCGAGGCGGTGCTCGCCCCGACGCCGGGGTGGTGGACGCTGATCACCTGGTACCGCCCGGCCAGCGCCTCGAACTGGCGCGCGAAGACGCCCGCGCCGATGTTGAACGGGTGCGCGAGCAGCAGCGGCGGGCCGTCGCCGGCGGTGAAGACCTCCACCTGGGCGCCGGCCACCGGCACCACCCGTCGGCGTACGGCCGGCTGGTGTTCCCGCAGCACGCTGCCGTTGTCGTCGGCCGGCGCCTGGTCGCGCAGCGCCTGCCGGACGTCCTCGGGCACCCGGTCGGCGGGCTGGTAGACCGCCCGGGCCGCCTCCCCGGCCGTGCGGACCCCGCCGGTGACCAGTTCGGGCATCTCTCCCGGTGCGGCGGCGAGCGCGGCGACGGCGGCCACCACCGCCTCGGCGTCGTCGGGCCCGAAGCCGACCGGCACTGCCAGCCGGACGGTGCCGGCGAGCGGCCCTCCGATCGCCAGGTGCGGCGCGCCCCGGACTCCGGCGCCGGCGTAGAGCCAGGCCAGCCCGGACATCGTGGGGTGCTCCTGACCGGCCAGGCCGGGCATCCGGGCGAGGTCGAGCAGGACACAGTGGGCGCCGTCGACGTCCACGACCGGCAGGCCGGCCGCCCGCAGGCCGTCGCGGAGCACCGCGACCGCGGCGACGCGCCGCCGGACCAGTTCCGTGACGCCCCGGCGGTCCGCGAGGGCGGCCCGCAGCGTCATCCGGGTGGCCCGGTCCACCTCGGAGCCGCGCCGCGCCACGTGCTCGCGCAGCCGCGCCGCCAGTTCCGGGTCGCGGGTGGCGACCAGGCCGCCCGCTGTGACGCCGAAGTCCTTGGACAGGCTGAGCGTCGCCGTGTCGGCGACGGCGAGCAGGTCCCGCACCACCGCCCAGGGATCCCCGCCGGGGCCGGCGAGCGCGACGGCGTTGTCGACGACGCGGCTGGCGTCCAGGACGAGCGGCACCCCGTGCGCGGCGGTGACGCGGCGCAGCTCCCGGAGGGCGTCGGGTTCGACGGGTACGCCACCGGCGGCGTTGTTGGCCGCCTCCGCCACCACGAACGACACCGACCCGGCGGGCCGGCGGGTCAGCTCCGCCGCGAACGCCTCGATCGTCTCCGGGTCGAGCCGGCCCACCCCAACGGCGACCGGTTCGTAGCCGAGGTCGGCGAGCGTCGACAGCCAGGTCGGGAAGGCCGCCGCGTGCAGCACGACGCCGCGCGGGCCGGGGTGGCAGCGGCACAGCAGTTCCTCGGCCGTCCGCCCGGACCGGGTCGGCACCACCTCGGGCATGGGCAGCCAGTCGTGCGCGGTGAGCTCCGGCGGGCCGGACCGTTCGGCGAGCAGCCGCGTCCGGGCGGCGACGAAGCCGTCCGCCCGCTCCGCCCAGGAGTCGGTGAGCAGGTCGAAGGGGACCAGCTCGGTCGGCAGGGCGAGCGCGTTGTACCCGTGCGCGGCCAGCAGATCCGTACGTCCCGGCCGCAGCGCCGGGTCCGGCGGCGGGCCCGCGTCCTCCGGCGGCGCGGCGTTGTGCGACGGCACGGCGGCGTCCGGCGGCACGATGGCGTGCGGCGGCGGTGCGGCGTTCAGCGGCGCGGGATCGGCGGGGGCGCCGTCCACGAGGTCTGGATTGGCGATCATCAGGATGATGTCGGTGACCGACGTACGGTCGCCGGTCGCCGGCTGGCACAGGTAGATCGGCGTGTTCTCGGGCCGGAACTTGTTCTTGAACTGGAAGTTGCCCGGCCCGAAGACGCCCACCGAGTGCAGCTCCGCCAGCGCGTCCGCCACCGCCGGGTCGGCGTTCGGCGACTCGGTGATGGCGACGCCGAAGCTCGCCCCGAAGCTGAACGACGTGCAGCCCTCGGCGGCGGTCACCTCGATGATCCGGACGATCGCCCACTCCAGGCCACCGGCGGGCATCTCGTCGGCGTAGAACTCCAGATCGAGCAGGTATCCCCGCTCGGACGGGATCCGGGTGACGATGACCGCGTTGACGAGAACGTCGTCCACACGGGTGAGGAAGACCCGGTGCCGGGGGTCGAGCGTGCCGCCGCCGATCTCCTCCCGGACCACGCCGACGTACGGGTTCACCATCTGCTTGCGGCGACCCCAGGAGTCGATCAGACCGACGATCTGCCGGTCGGTCTCCGGCGACGCGCCGGCCTGATACTCCTCGATCCGGCAGTCACCGGCCCGCTCGAACCGGTGCAGGAGGCTGCGCAGGCGCTGCATCCGGCCGCCCCGTACGGTGAACGAGGCCAGGTCCGTCAGGCGCTGCACCGCCCCGAACGGGGTCGCGGTGACCGGTTCCCCGGCGACCTCGGTCAGGTGGGCCAGGGACAGGAAGTTGGGCCGCAGGCCGTTGCGCCGTGCCCACGCGATCCACTCCGCGACGAGGTCGTGGAAGTGGTCGTGGTGCCCGACGAAGCTCCAGGCGAACACGTCGTCGCCGCGGACCGAGAAGTTGACGTAGCCGGCCCGCGCCGAGTCGACGAACGCGTACGGTGCGATGTCCCGTCCGGCCAGCCCGCCCTCCTTGGCGTGGCGGCGGTCGAGGTCGGCCAGGAGGTCACGCAGCGCCGGGCGGCCGGGCAGGGTCCGCTTGCGGACGACTACCGGCTCGCCGTCGACCTCGGCGCCGCTCTCGATCGTCCGGCCGGTGGCCCGTGGACCGGTGCCCGTCTCGGTCCGGACGCCGGTCCCGGCGGACCGCCCGGCCAGGAACGCGGTGAGGTCGGGCATCGTGGGGTGGTCGAACAGCAGGGTCTTAGGCAGCGCGCCGTAGCGCTGTTCCAGGGCGCCGACGACCCGCAGCATGTCGAACGAGGTGAGGCCGCTGTCGGCGAACGTCCGGCCGGGCTCGACGGCACGCTCCAGCACCCCGGTCACGATCTCCTCGACGCCGTCTCCGGCCGGTGTGACCGGGCGTGATGCCTGCGTACCGGCGGCCACGAGCGCCGCCACCGCCTCGACCGTGTCGTGCTCGTACAGGTCGGCGGCGGTGATCTCCACGTCGAACGTCGCCACCACCAGCCGGGCCAGCTCCATCCGGAAGATCGAGTCGAGGCCGAGGTCGGCGAACGCCCGGTCGGCGGTGATCTCCGTACGGTCGGCGCCGAGCACCCGCGCCACACAGTCCCGTACCGCCTCGGCCACCTCCGCGGGCGCCGGCCCCTGGGCGACGGCGGCGGCCGGCCGTTCGGCGCGGCCCGGCTGGTCGACGGGGGCGTGCGGTTCGACGGGGCTCGGCCGCTCGGGGGCGGCCGGTAGCGCGGCGGCGGGTGGCGCGGCAGCGGGTAGCGCGGCAGCGGGTGGCGCGGCAGCGGGTGGCGCGGCAGCGGCGGAACCGGCTCCGGCCGGGTGGGTGGCCGGTCGGGCCGGGCGGGCGAGCACGCCCACCGGGGCCGCGCCGTTCGACGCGGGTCCGCCGTTCACCGCTCCCGCGTCGGCGGCCGTGCGCCGGCCCGCGCCGTTCCTGCGCAACGCCGACGGATCACGCAGCACGATCCGGTCGGCGGCGGTGCGCCGGACCGGGGCGGGCGGCTCCGCCGGAACACGCGGGGCGGGCAGCTCGGCCGGGGCGGGCCGGGAGGGTGCGGCGGCGCGGGCCGGTCCCTCGTCGAACCAGAAAGGCCGGGCGTCCAGCGGCGGGGCGGGGACGGAGATCCGGGCCGGCCGGTGGTCCCAGGTCGCCGCCCAGTCGACGTCGCCGCCGGCCAGCCAGGTCTCGGTCTCCGCGTCGAGGCGGGGCGGCGCCTCGCCGCGCAGCACCGCCACCGCCTCGGCGGCGTCGGCGACCACCGCGGCGAACCGGTGGGCCAGGGCCTCCCGTCCCACCTGGAGCGTGTACGTGGCACGGGCCATGTCGGTGCTCTCCGCGAGGTGGTCCGCGACCCGGCGCCGGTACTCCGCCAGCGCCGCGGGGCCGGACGCGGACAGCACCAGGCGCCAGGGGCCCGACGCCGGGGACGCCGGCAGCGGCGGCGGCGACTGCACGACCACGTGGGCGTTGGTGCCGCCGAAACCGAACGAGCTGACCCCGGCGACCCGGTCGCCGGTCCACGGCACGTCGTGGTCCAGCACTGTGAACGGGGTGCCGTCCAGCCGCAGGTACGGGTTGCGCCGATGCTGGTGCAGCGTGCGCGGCAGCCGTTCGTGCCGCAGGCTCAGCAGCACCTTGAGCAGCCCGGCGATGCCGGCCGCGGCCTCCAGGTGGCCGATGTTCGTCTTCACCGTCCCGACCGCGATCGTGGCGTCCACGCCCTCGAACGCCTTCTTCAGCCCTTCGATCTCGATCGGGTCGCCGAGCCGGGTGCCGGTGCCGTGGGCCTCGATGTAGCTGACGCTCGCCGGGTCGACGCCGCCGGCCCGGTACGCCCGGCTGACGACCTGCGCCTGCGCCTGCGGGTTCGGGGCGGTCAGCGACGGCCCGCGGCCGGCGTGGTTCACCGCGCTGCCCCGGATGACGGCGATCACCTGGTCCCCGTCGGCGACCGCCGCGCGCAGCGGTTTGAGCAGCACGACGCCGCAGCCCTCGCCGCGGCCGTATCCGTCGGCGGAGGCGTCGAACGTCTTGCACCGGCCGTCGGCGCTGAGCATGCCCGAGGACTGGAACGCCACGAACAGGCCGGGGCTCAGCAGCACGTTCACCCCACCGGCGAGCGCCGTGGCGCACTCCCCGGCCAGCAACGCCCGTACCGCGCGGTGCACCGCGACGAGCGAGCTGGAGCAGGCGGTGTCGACGGCCTCGCTGGGGCCGCGCAGGTCCAGCAGGTAGGAGACCCGGTTGGCCAGGATGCAGTCGGCGAGGCCGCTGGCGGTGTGGGCCTCGACCGGCACGTCGTGCGCGCGGAGCAGGTCGTCGTAGTCGCAGGCGGACACGCCGACGAAGATCCCGGTGTCGGTGCCGGCGAGGTCCTCCGGCCGGTATCCCGCGTCGGCGACGGCCTGCCAGGCGGTCTGGAGGAACAACCGCTGCTGCGGGTCCATCAGCGCGGCCTCGCGCGGCGCGATGCCGAACAGGTCGGCGTCGAACGAGCGTACGTCGTCGAGGAAACCGGCGCGGACACCGGCGGTGGCCGGGTCGCCGAGCAGGTCGGTGCGGTCGGCCGGGACCGCGCGGACGAGGTCGTCGCCGGCGGCGAGGTGCCGCCAGAAGGCGTCGAGGTCCGGCGAGCCGGGCAGTACCCCGGCCATTCCCACCACGGCGACCGCGTCGGCCGGCAGGTCCGCCGAGGGCTCGGCGGCCTCCGCCGCGGGCCGGGCCGCCGTGAGCCCGGCGTCCACGGTGGCCGGGGCCGGCCGGGCCGGGAGTACGGTGCGCAGGTACGCGCCGAAGGCGGCGAGCGTGGGGTGCTCGTAGAGGACTGTGGGCAGCAGGTCGACGCCGAAGCGCTCGTTCGTCTCGTTCACCAGCCCGGTCAGCGAGATGGAGTCGAAGCCCAGGTCGAGCAGTTGGATGTCCGGGTCGACCTCGTCCGGTTCGACGAGCAGGAACCCGGCGGCGAGCGCACGCAGCTCCGCGTCCAGGTCCAGCTCCGGGTCCGGAACACCGGCCGGGGCCTCCGGCGCGACGTCCACCGGGCGCTGCACCGCCACCACCGGCTCGGTGCCCGACACGACGCGGTCGAACGCCCGTACCGCGTCGGCCGTCGGCAGCGGGGCACTCCCCCAGCGCCGCGCGAACAACCGGCGGGTGGCGTCGTCGACGGCCATCCCACCGTCGGCCCACAGCGGCCAGCAGACGGACACCGTGCCGGGCCGGCCTGCGGCGAACTCGTCCAGGAACGCGTTGGCGTACGCGTAGTCGACCTGCCCGAG
Organism: Micromonospora globosa; assembly: GCF_000717585.1. Classification (NCBI taxonomy): domain Bacteria; kingdom Bacillati; phylum Actinomycetota; class Actinomycetes; order Micromonosporales; family Micromonosporaceae; genus Micromonospora; species Micromonospora globosa. The sequence continues at coordinate 150,608 of NZ_JNZR01000001.1, read as the reverse complement.
GTTGCCGGTGCGTCCGGCGATCGACGAGCACAGCGCGAGGAACTCCAGCGGTTCCGTGCCGAGCGCGTCCACCAGGTGCCGCAGGCCGAACACCTTCGGGGCCAGCACCGCGTCGACGGCGGTCGCCGGCTTCGTCAGGGCGCGGGCGTCGTCGTGCACGCCCGCGGCGTGAATCACCCCGTCGATGCGCCCGTAGCGGCGGCGGATCTCGGCCACGGCGCTGCGCACGTCGGACTCGACAGTCACGTCCGCGCGGACGAACGCGAAGGCGTCGTCGGCCGGCGCGGTCCGGCCGACCAGCACCACCGCCGAGGGCGTACGGGTCGCGGCGAGGTGTGCGGCGAGGTGCCGGCCGACGGCGCCGGTGCCGCCGACCACGACGTACACGCCGCCGGTGCGCCGGACGGCCGGGCCGGGCCGGAACGGCACCATCCGGCGTACCTCACGGACGCCGCCGGTCCAGCAGATGTCGTCGACCCGCTGCTCCGGCGGCCCGGAGACGTGCCACAGGTCCGCCTCGGCGGTCACCCCACCCCGGACCACCGCCCCGGAGAAGCCGCTGTGCTCCAGCGCGAGCGTGCGCAGCGCCGCCGTCACGGCGGTGTAGGCAGGCCGCTCGTCCGGGCAGCCGACGACGATCCGCAGCGACGCGGCCGGATCCGGGGTGAGCACCTCGACGGCGGCCCGCAGGACGGTGTGCAGGCTCTCGCGCACCTCGTCGGCGAGCCCGCCGGCACGGGCCGGCAGGTGCACCACGATCACGTCCGGGTCGGCCTGGTCGTGGCGGCCGCCGAACGTCGGGCCCTCGCCGATCACCCGGATGCGGGCCGGCGGCCGCCCACCCTCCGGCGGCGGCTCGGCCCGCCACTGCGGCCGCAGGTACACGCACGGGTCGCTCTCGGGCACGCCGGTCTCCCGCGCCGCCACGTCCGGCACGACGCTCCCCGGCACGACGATCTGCGGCACCGCCGCCTCGGGCACGACGGTCTCCCGCACCGCCGCCTCGGGCGCGGCGGTCTCCGGCACCGTCGCCTCCGGCACCGCCAGGCCCGGCAGCGCGGCGGCCCGGCCGTCGGCGGTCCGGTCACCCTCCGGTACGGACGGCGGCGCCGGTGGCCGTGCGGTACCGGTCGGCTCGGGCAGCCACAGCCGCTGCCTGTCGAACGGGTACGGCGGCAGCGGCACCCGTCCCGGCCGTACCGGCCAGCGGCCCGCCCAGTCGACCGGGACGCCGCGTACCCACAGCTTCGCCGACTGGTCGAGCCGGCCGCGGCGCAGCAGGTCGGCGGCGATCTCGGCGCCGCCGTCGCCGTCGAACAGCGGATCGGTGCCGGCGGTTCCGGTAATGACCTCGCCGGCTCGCAGCCGGCGGACCAGCTCGTCGATGTCGGACACGACGACGGCGAGCCGGTTGTCGAACTCCGCCCGCCCGACCTGGGTGCTGTACGCGAGCTGGTCGAGGCGCGGGCGCGTCCGCTCGACCAGGTCGGCCAGGTCGGCCGTGAGCGTCCGCAGCTGCTCCGGGGTCCGCGCCGACAGCACCACGACGTGCGGCCCCGGCTGGACGGGCGCGGGCGGCGGCGCGGGATGCTCCCGGACCACGAGGTGCGCGTTCGCGCCGCCCGCCCCGAACGAGCTGACCCCGGCGCGCCGGGGCGCGGTCCACGGCTGTGCGCTCGTCGGCAGCAGGAACGACCCGGACAGGTCGATGCGGGAGTTGACAGTGGACAGGTTCGCGCAGGGCGCGATCGTGCCGTGCGCGAGTTGCAGCAGCACCTTCGTCAGGCCGGCGATGCCGGCGGCGCCTTCGAGGTGACCGATGTTGGCCTTGACCGAGCCGACCGGGATCCGCCGGCCGTCCGGCAGCGCGTTACCGAGCGCCCGGCCGAGACCGGCGATCTCGATCGGGTCGCCGAGAGCCGTGCCGGTGCCGTGCGCCTCCAGATAGCCGACGTCGCCGGGTGTCACCCCGGCCGCGGCGAGCGCCCGGACCACCAGGTCGGCCTGCGCGGTGGGGTTGGGGACGGTGTAGCCGGCGGTCCGGCCGCCCGCGTTGACGAAGCCGCCCTCGATGACGCCCCAGATCCGGTCGCCGTCGCGCAGGGCCGCGGACAGGGGTTTGAGCAGTACCGCGCCGACGCCCTCGCCGGGCACGAACCCGTCGGCGCGCTCGTCGAACACCTTGCAGGCGCCGTCGGCCGACAACATGGTCATCGACGACAGCGCGATCAGGTGCGCCGGGTGCAGGACCAGGTTGACGCCACCGGCGACGGCCGCCGAGCACTCCCCGCGGCGCAGGCTCTCACAGGCCAGGTGGACCGCCGTCAGCGAGGAGGAGCAGGCCGAGTCGACGGCGAAGCTCGGTCCGGTCAGGTCGAGCGTGTACGACACCCGGTTGGCGATCGACCAGTACGCCGAGTGCCCGTCGGTGTAGCGGCCCTCCGGCCAGCCCTGCGCGGCGGCGATGCGGCCGTACGAGCCGTACATGGTGCCGACGAAGACGCCGGTGTCGCGCGGCAGGGCTCCGCCGAGGGCGCCCGCGTCCTCCAGCATCAGCCAGACGGTCTCCAGGAACAGCCGCTCCTGCGGGTCCATCGCGGCCGCGTCCTTCGGCAGGATGCCGAAGAAGCCGGGGTCGAACCGGTCGACGTCGGTGAGGAACCCGGCCCACCGGCTGTACGTGTGCCCCGGCCGGCCGCGGCGCGGGTCGAAGTGCTCGCGCCAGTCCCACCGCTCCGGCGGCACCTCCGTGATCGAGGTGGTGCCGGTGACCAGGTTCTGCCAGAACCGCTCCAGGTCCGGCGCGCCCGGATAGCGGCCGGACAGGCCGACGACAGCTATCGCGTCCGCGTCGCCCCGGGCGGCGGAGGCCGAGGTGACCGAGGTGACCGAGGTGACCGGGGCGGCCGGGGCGGCCGGGAACGCCGGGACGGCCGGTCGCTCCGGTTCCGCCGGGTGGACCGGCGCCGGCACGGCGTCCACCGCCGCGACGCCGAGCGTGGCGGCGAGCGGGCCCGGCCGTTCCCGGGCCAGGTGGTCGGCGAGCTGCTCGATCGTCAGGTGCTCGAACAGCAGGGTGGCCGGCAGGTCGCCGAGGTCGGCCGAGAACCGGCGTACGAGGTGCTGGCTGACCAGCGAGTCGACGCCGAAGTTGTCGAACGTGACGTCGTCGTCGAGCTGGTCGGGGCGGTACTTGAGGACCTCCGCGAAGACCGCGCGGACGTAGTCCCGGGCGGCGCGGGCCGGCACCCGGTCCACCGGCGCCGCACCGGCCGTCGCCACGAGCACGCACTGCTCCTGCTCGTCGTCGGGGACACCGGGCATGCCGAGGATCCGGCCGGTCAGGCCCGCCTCGGCGAGCGCCGCGCGCCACCCGGCCGGCGACAGCAGCGGGGAGTGCGGCAGCCGCCGCCGGGCGTCGGTGAACCGCCACCAGCCCGGCAGGAGGCCGAACGTCGCGGTGAGGAAGTCGGAGGCGCGGGTGACCTCGTTGAGCAGCAGCACACCGCCGGGGCGCAGCAGGGATCGGGCATGGCGCAGGCTGTGGACCACGTCCGCGGTGGCGTGCAGCACGTTCGTGGCGAGCACGACGTCGTACGAGCCGGCCTCGAAGCCCTGCCCGGCCGGTTCCCGTTCGATGTCGAGGACGCCGAACCGCAGGCCCGGATGGCGTCCGCCGAAGCGGTCCTCGGCCTCGCGGAGGAACGCGGTCGACAGGTCGGTGAAGTCGTACCGGACGCCCGGGCAGGCGTCGAGGACGAACGCCGAGCCCGCGCCGGTGCCGGCGCCGATCTCCAGCACCCGGCCCGGGCGGCCGTCCGTCCGTCCGAGCGCAGCGGCGGCCTGCGCCGCCACCAGGCGGTGGTAGAAGTCCGCGGCCTGCTGCCCCTGGTAGACGGCGGCGACCAGGTCGGTGCTGCCGCCGGGGAAGAGCACCTCGGTCGGTGAGGTCCGGCCGTCCAGGACGCCGGGCAGGGCGTCGACGCACCGGGCCAGCAACGCGACGTGCGGGGCGAGGTCGGGGTGCCGGGCGAGCACGGCAGCGGTGGACAGGCCGGCCGGGGGCGCGGACACGGCCGCGGCGACGGCGGCCGCCAGCGGCCCGGAGGCCGGCACCTGACGGTCCCGGAGCCGGTCGCGCAGCAGGTCGCGGGCCAGCCCGTCGAGGGTACGGAAGGCCGCGCTGGACCGGTCCAGCGACGGGTCGGTGTCCCCGGCGGCGGTGCCGTCCGTCGAGGGTGGTGCCGCGAGCGCGGTGACGGCGTCGTCGGCGGGCGCCGACGGGTGGACGCCGAGTGCGGCGAGCCCGTCCCTCGTGCCCTTGAGGACAGCCACCTGTGGGTGCGGGCCGGCGAGGATCCGCTCCAGCGCCGCGACGCCCTCGGCCGGCTCGATGGAGCCGATGCCCAGCGTCGCGAACCGGGCCGCGTACCCGGGGTCGGCGACCACGCCGACGCTGCCCCACCAGCCCCAGTTGACCACGCGTACCGGTTGTCCCCGGCGGTGCAGCGCCAGCCCGTACGCGTCCTCGAACGTGCTCGCGGCGGCGTAGTTGGCCTGCCCCGGGGCCGGAGCGAACGACAGCGCCGAGGAGAACAGCGCGAGGAAGTCCAGCGGCTCGCCGGCCAGCGCGTCGGCGAGCACACCGACACCGGCGACCTTCGGCCGCAGCACCTCGGTGAACGCCGCCTCGTCCATCGCGGACAGGGCACGGTCACGGAGCACGACCGCGGCGTGGAACGCGCCGTCGACGGGCCCGAACCGCTGTCGAGCCTCGGCCACCGCGCGGCGGACCGCGACGGCGTCGGTGACGTCGGCACGCAGGTAGACGGCCTGTCCGCCCAGCGCCTCGATCTGCGCCACCAGGGACCGGATGCGCTCGTCCTCCGGGGACCGGCCGAGCCACACGAGCCGGGCACGGCGGGTCCGGGCGAGGTGACGGCTGACTTCGAACCCGATGCCGCCGGTGCCGCCGACGACGAGGTAGACACCGCCGTCGCGCAGCGGCGCCACGCCTGCCGGCCCGGCCACCGGCTCCAGTCGGCGGACCAGGCGGCGGTCACCACGCAGCGCGACGAGTCGGTCGGTGCCGTCCTCGCGGCGGATCGCGTCGGCCGGGGTGACGTCGCCGGGACCGGCGTCGACACAGGTGACCCGCCACTGCGGATACTCGGCCGCGATCGCGCTCGCCAGCCCGGCCAGGCCGGCGGCGTGCGGGTGGACCGGCTCGCCGGGCAGGCCGGCCACCCCGGACACGACGAATGTGAGCGTCAGCGGTCCCCGGTCCGCGCCCAGGTCGAGCAGGCGGCGCAGCAGGCGGAACGCCTCGGGCGTCGCGGAGTCGTCCTGCGGCGGGGCGGCCGGGTCGGCCGTGCGGGCGAGCACGTACACCGTGTCGTACCGGCCGGTGGGCAGCTCGCCGAGCGGCAGCGTGTCGTCGGCGCCGAGGGCGGCGGCGAGCGCGGCGTCGGCGGGGCCGTGCACGGCGAGGGCCCGCCCGGCAGGCGGTTGGCCGGAGGGCGCACCGGCCGGCCGCCAGGCCGGGACGTACAGCAGGTCCTCCGGCGGCGCCGTCACGACCGGCCGGCTCTCGGCCGATGCGGCGCCGGACGCCATGTAGGGGCGCAGCGTCACACCGTCGAGCCGGGCCCGGACGTCACCGGTCAGGTCGGTGAGGACCACGTCGAACCGTCCGCCGTCCCGGCGTACCACGTGGACGCGGGCGGTCGTCGGCAGCCGGTCCGCGACGAAGACCGACTCGACGGCGAACGGGACGAGCATCCGGTCGGCGGGATCGACCAGCCCGGCGACCGCCTGCAACGCCCCGTCGAGCAGCTGGACGTCGCTGTCGGGGCCGGTGGCGAGCATGCCGAGCGCCTCACCGGCGCCCAGCCGCAGCTCCGTCAGCACCCGGAAGGACGGCCCGTAGCGCAGACCGGCCCGGGCGAATCCCGCGTACAGGTCGTCGACCGGACGGCGGACGGGGCAGCGGGCCTCGACTGACGGCAGGTCCACCCGCTCCGGCGGTGCCGGGTCGGGGGCGCGGCGGGTGGCGACGGCGTGCGGTGTTCCCCCGACGGTGAGGGTGATCCGGTCGTCCCGGGTGACGACAGCCGTCACCGGCTCGGTGACCACGACGGGCCGCAGCCAGGTCACGTCGGCGGCGCGGGCGGTCCCGCCGGCGGTGGCCTGGTGCAGGAACGCCGCGCCGGGCAGGACCGGGACGCCGTGCAGCGTGTGGTCGGCCACCAGCGGGTCGGCCGGGGTGAGGGCCGTCTCCCGCCGGTCGCGGCCGGTCCAAAAACGGTCGCGGTCGAAGGGGTACGTGGGCAGCGGGATGCGACGCCCGGCCGGCATCGCCGTCCAGTCCACGTCCGCGCCGGCCACCCAGCGCTCGGCGAGGGCGACCAGGTCGGCCGGCGCGTCGGGCGCGGGCGGCCCGCCGGCGAGCTGCCGGACCAGGTCGGCGGTGTCGGCGGCGACGAACGCGGCCCGGACCGCCAGGTGCGCCCGGCCCCGCGCGAGGGTCGCGGCGACGTCGTGGACGTCGGCCGGTTCGGTACGCAGGCGCCGGGCCAGCCGGTCCGTCAGGTCGCGCAGCGCGGACGCGGTACGGGCCGAGACGGGTACCACCACCGGCCCGGTGCCGGTGCCCGCCGTCGCGGCCGGCGCCTCGGCCACCACGAGATGGCAGTTGGTGCCGCTGAAGCCGAACGAGCTGACGCCGGCGACCAGCCGGTCGTCGTGCCACCCGGTGAGTTCGCGCACCACCGGCAGCCCGGGGATCGCCTCGGTGGCGTGCGGGGTCGGTGGCAACTGCCGGTGCCGCAGGCTGAGCAGCACCTTGATCAGGCCGGCCACGCCGGCGGCCATCGTGGTGTGACCGATGTTCGCCTTGACCGAGCCGATCCGGCAGTGCGGGCCGACGACCTGGGCCAGCGCCTTGACCTCGATCGGGTCGCCGAGCGCGGTGCCGGTGCCGTGCGTCTCGACGTACCCGACCTCGACGCCCGCCCGGGCGTGGACCTCACGCAGCAGACGGACCTGGGAGACCGCGCTCGGCGCGGTGATGCCGTTGGTACGGCCGTCGCCGTTCACGCCGCCGGCGAGGATGACGCCGTGGACGTGGTCGCCGTCGGCGAGCGCCCGGTCCAGCCGCTTGAGGACGACCACGCCGACGCCCTCGCCGAGCACGATGCCGTCGGCGGCGGCGTCGAACGGCAGGCACCGGCCGGTCGGCGACAGCATCCCCGTCTGGCTGGTCCAGACCTGCATCTGCGGCGTGCACATCACCGCGACGCCGCCGGCCAGCGCCGTGTCGCAGTCGCCCGAGCGCAGGCTCTCGCAGGCCAGGTGCACCGCCGTCAACGACGACGAGCACGCGGTGTCGATCGCCATCGTGGGCCCGGTCAGGTCGAGCAGGTACGCGATCCGGGCCGGCAGGATCGAGCTGGCCCCGCCGAGGAACGCCTCGCTGCTGTCGCTGCGTCCGTGCCGCTCCAGCAGCCGGGGATAGTCGCCCGCGCCGCAGCCGACGAAGACGCCGCACCGCATCGGCCGCCCGGCGTACCCGGCGTTCTCCAGTGCCGCCCACGCCTGCTCCAGGAAGATCCGCTGCTGCGGGTCCATCGCCTCGGCTTCGAGCGGTGAGATGCGGAACAGCCCGGCGTCGAACGCGTCCACGTCGTCCAGCAGCGCCGCCCACCGGCTGCGGGTGCGGCCGGGTGCGGCCGGGTCCGGGTCGTAGAGTCCCGTCAGGTCCCAGCGGTCGGACGGCACCTCCCGGATGGCGGACCGGCCGGCGGCGAGGTTGTCCCAGAACGTGTCGAGGTCCGGGGCGCCCGGGAATCGTCCGGCCATCCCGATCACCGCGATCGCAGTCGACGGGTCCGCGCCCGGCGACGCCGCGTCCGAGGCCGGTGTCCCGGCCGGTGCGGATGACGACGCCGGTGCCGGTGTCGCCGCCGGTGCCGGCTCTCGGTGGGAAGGCGACGCGGGCGGTGGGCGGACGGCGAACGTCAGCGGCGGGGGCTCCGGGGCCGTGGCGGGGGCGGCCCCGGACGGCGGGGCAGTCCCGGGCGCCGCGCCGGGCGCGGTCAGGACCAGTGGCGGCGGGCCCGCGGCGGCCGGCGAGGCGACAGCCGGCGCGGTGACAGCGGCCGCAGCGGGCGCGGCCACCTCGGCGACGGCCGGCGTAGCGGCCTCGGTGACAGCGGGCGCGGGTGCGGCGGGCCCGGGCACCTTGGCCGGGACCGGTTCGTCCACGACGGACGGCTCCGGGGGCGCGGTGGCCTGGGCGCGCAGGGAGGCGGACTCGGCCAGGTTGCGCAGCACCGCCTGGGCGAGATCGGGCACTGTGGGGTGGTCGTACACGGCTGCCGAGTCCAGGTCGGTGCCGAACCGGCGGTTGAGGTCCCGCACCAGCTCGACGGCGCCGATGGAGTCCAGTCCCAGGTCGGCGAAGGTGCGGGACGGCAGCACCTCGTCCGGGCGCAGGTACAGCAGGGCGCCCACGATCTCCGTCACCGCGTCGCCCACCGCGCCGTCGTCCGGTCCGGGCTCCGGCTGCGCGGCCGGCGTCGCCCGGCTACGGAACTCGTCGACCTTGGTGAAGTGCTCCCGTACCAGGGCGGCGGACTCCGCGCCGAGGACGTTCCCGTGCATTCGGACCTCGCTGGCGATGACCTCGGGCAGCCGGTCGAGGATCCGGCCGGCGAGTTCGTTCTTGAGCGACCGGATCACCGCCGGTGGCTTGTCCGCCATGGACCGGGCCAGGTCCAGCGCGGCCGGAACGACTTCCTGCGGCGGCAGCACGGTCACGCCGGCTCCGCGCCGGCTCAGCTCGGCGCCGGTCATCGACCGTCCGGTCAGCATCATCTCGGCGGCCAGGGCGGGGCCGAGGCGTTGCTCCAGGATGTAGGTGGCGCCCATGCCCGGGGTGAAGCCGTAGCGGGTGAAGTTCGCGCTGTACACCGACGTGTCGCCGAGGACGACCACGTCGCCGTAGCAGGCGAACGCCAGTCCCCCGCCGGAGGCGTGCCCGGCGGCGGCGGTGACGACCGGCCGGGTGCAGCGCAGGATGCCCTCGTACACGAGCGCGGCGTCGGTGAACGTGCCCTCGCCCTCGGCCAGCGCCCGCAGGGCCTCGGGAGTGCCGCCCATGCTGAATACCGAGCCGTGGCCGGTGATCACCACCGCACGTACGTCGTCGCGCCGCTCGATCTCCGCGAACGTGTCCCCCAAAGCCGCGAGCAGCCCGTCGGTGAACATCGGCGCGCGCATCGACACCAGCGCGACGCCCTGGTCCAGGACACGGAACTCCAGGTCCGGCCCGTCCGGCACGACCACGTCGCCGTCGACGGCCGGTGGCGGGCTCGCGGCCACCGCGACGGCGTCGCCACCGCCGGTCCCGGCGCGGAGCGTGCCGGCGGAGCCGGCGCGAGCGGCGTCCCAGCCGCCGATCCAGCAGGGCTCCTCCGGCAGCGGGCAGGTCGGCAGCGGTACGCGGCGGGGATGCCCGTCCGGGTAGCAGGCGGACCAGTCGACCGCGCCGCCGCCGACCCAGTGCCGGGCCACCTCGTGCAGGTCACCGGCCCGGAAGGCCGCCACCGGATCGCCGGTGGCGGGCGCGCCGGTGGTCACCACGTCCCCGGTGTCCGCACCGCGGGCGAAGCGTTCCAGCGCGCTGCGCAGCGCGTCGGTGCCGGACGTCACGACGGCGATGCGGACCGCCTGCGGCGCCCGTCCCACCTGCGTCGTGTAGGCGATGTCGCGGACGCCCCGGTCCGCGGCGAGTTCGTCGAGGCGCGTCGCAACGCTCAGCCGGCCGATCGCCTCCACCCCGACCAGGTCCGCCAGCCGCGCCGGGTCGAGCCCGAGATCGCCGAGGGTCGCCGACGGTTCCAGCGCCTCCTCGGGTACGCCGAGAAGGTCGGCCACCGCCGCGGTCGGGCCGGTCGACTCCGGCAGGCCGGCCGCCATCGCGCCCGCGTACGCCCGCAGTGTCTCGGCGGTCGGCGCGGAGAGCACCACGAGCGCCGGCCCGTCCGGCGCGGGTGCGGCGGCGGGGGCGAACTCCTCGACCAGCACGTGCGCGTTGGTGCCCCCGGCGCCGAACGCGCTGACGCCGGCCCGCCGCGGTACGCCGGGCGGCGGAGTCCACGGCTCCAGCGTGCGCTGGACCCGCAGCGGCACGGCGGCGAAGTCGATGTGCGGGTTGAGTTCCTCGGCGTGCAGCGACGGCACGAGCGCGCGGTGCCGCAGTTGCAGCAGCACCTTCGTCAGGCCGGCTATCCCGGCGGCGCCCTCCAGGTGCCCGATGTTCGACTTGACCGAGCCGATCGCGCACGCCCCGGCCGGCAGGTCCGCACCGTCGAACGCCTGCCGGAGGCCCTCGACCTCGATCGGGTCGCCGAGCGCGGTGCCGGTGCCGTGGGCCTCGACGTAGCCCAGCGTGGCGGGGGCCCAGCCGGCCGAGTCCAGCGCGGCGCGGACGAGCGCGGCCTGGGAGCCGGGGCTCGGTACTGTCGCCCCGGCGGTACGTCCGGTGTGGTTCACCGACGTCGCGCGGATGACGCCGTACACGTGGTCGCCGTCGGCGAGCGCGCGCGACAGCGGCTTGAGCAGCACCGCGCCGACCCCCTCGCCGGGCACGTAGCCGGTGCCGTCCGCGCCGAACGCGCGGCACCGGCCGTCGGTGGACAACCACTGCCCCTGCGCGAGCTGGAGGTACTTCTGCGGGTGCACCGTCACGTTCACGCCGCCGGCCAGGGCGAGCGTGCACTCGCCCCGCCGGATGCTCTCGACCGCGAGGTGCACGGCCATCAGCGACGACGAGCAGGCGGTGTCGACGGCCAGGCTCGGCCCGGTCAGGTCGAAGGTGTGCGAGACGCGGTTGGCGATCGCGCAGTGCATCGCGGTCGGGGCGACGCCGTCGGTGGCCCCGCCGACGAGCTGGTAGTGGTTCCACATGACGCCCGCGTAGACGCCGACGACCTCGCCGCGCAGGGTCTCGGGCGGATGTCCGGCGTTCTCCAGGGCGTGCCAGCAGGTGGTGAGGAACAGCCGTTCCTGGGGGTCCATCCGCTCGGCGTCGCGCCGGGACACCCCGAAGAAGGTCGGCGCGAAGCGGTCGACGCCGTCGAGGAAGCCGCCCCACCGGCCGTACGTACGCCCGGGGGTGCCCTTCTCCGGGTCGAACAGCGCCGCGTGGTCCCAGCGGCCGGCGGGCACCTCGGTGATCGCGTCGACGCCGCCGGCCAGGTTGCGCCAGAACGCGTCCAGGTCGTCCGCGCCGGGGTAACGCCCGGCCACGCCGACCACCGCGACCGCGTCGTCGCCCGGCCCGCCCACGGCCGGCTCACCGACAGCCGGTCCGCCGTCGGACCCGGCAGCCGGGCGCGAGACGGCGGCAGCTCCGAGGGCCGGGCGCGAGGCGGCGGTGGCCGCAGCCGCACCGGCGGCCGGCACGAGTTCCCGCAGCCGGTCCGCCTGCCCGTGCAGGACCAGCACCGCGTCGTACGGACCGCGCAGCACGTCGCGCAGGACGCCCAGCGCGGTGTCGGTGGGCATCGGCTCCTGGCCGGTGTGCTCGGTCGAGCGGCGCAGGGCGTCGGCGGGCGCGCGCATGCCGCCCTCGGCCCAGTACGGCCAGCCGATGACGACGGTCCGGCCGCGACCGCGCCGCTCGACGTGCCGCAGGCCCGCGTTGGCGTACGCGTAGGCGGCCTGACCGGGGTTGGCCACGTCGGCCGAAGCGGAGGAGAAGGCGACCAGGAAGTCGAGCGCGTCACCGGCGGTGGCGGCGTCGACGTGGCGCAGGCCGTCGAGTTTGGGGGCGGCGACGGCGGCGAGGTCGCCCGGATCGCCGCGGAAGAACAGCCCGTCCCGGGTGACGCCGGCGCAGTGCAGGACCCCGTCGATCCGGCCGAACCGCTCCCGTACACCGGTCACCGCCGCGTCCACAGCGGCGGCGTCGGTGACGTCGGCGATGGCCACGTGCACCTCGGCGCCCGCCGCGCGGCACCGGTCGACGAGCGCCGCCGCGGGCGCGGTACGCGACAGCAGGGCGATCCGGGCCCGGTGCCGCCGCGCGAGGTGCGTCGCGAGGACGGCGGCGAGACCACCGGATCCCCCGGTGATCAGATAGACGCCGCCGTCGCGGAACGGCTCCCCGCCCGTGGCCCCGGCGGCCGGGTCCACCTCGCGCCATCGCCGCACGAGACGCCGGCCGCCGACGTGGCGGACCTCCGGCTCGGCGTCGCCCGCGCGCAGCTCGGCGCGTACCGCGGTGGCGAGGTCGCGGGCGTGATCGACCTGGACGAACCGGCAGCGCAGGCCGGGGATCTCGGCGGTCACGGTACGGGCCAGCGCCGCGGTCGCCGCCTGCTCGGCGGTGGTCTCACCGGCGTGCACGACGAGCAGGTCGCGCGGTCCGGCGTCGACGAGGGCGGTGGCGGCGCGCCACAGGTCGGCGGCCGGGTCGTCGGTCAGCAGGACGACGGCGGGCGGCAGGTCAGGGGCGTCGCGGAGCCGGTCGACGGAGTCCACGTGGGCGGCGGCGAGCCCGGCGGGGAGCGCGCCGCCCACCACGAGCGCCTCCGGGGTACCGGTGCTCGGCGGCGCCGGGTCCGCGGGCACCCAGGCGTCGACGAAGGACAGCACCGTCGACTCGGGGGCGGCCGGAGCCGCGGCGGCCACCGGCGCGTCGGACGACTGAGGGACGGCCGGCGCGGCCGGGGCCTGCCCGGTGGACAGGTGCGCGGCGAGCGCGTCGATGGTGGTGTGCTCGAACAACAGCGTCGGGTAGAGCTTGCGGCCGACGAGCTGCTCGACCCGCTCGGTGAGCCGGAGCAGCGCGACCGAGTCGAAGCCGAGGTCGTAGAACCCGGTGCCGGTCGCCACCTCGGCGGGCGGCCGGCCGAGCATGTCCGCGACGGCGGCGCGCAGCGTGTCGGTGAAGCCGTTCGCGGCGCCCGGCGAGGACGCCGCGGGCTGCCCGGGCACCGTCGCCGGTGGCGCGGCGGCGGGCCGGACCGGCGCGGCGTCGGCCGACACGTCGGCGAGCAGCCGGCGTACCAGCCCGGATTCGCGGATGCGCTTGCAGGTGAGGCCGGTGAAGCCGGCCAGGAACCGGCCGTCCGCGTCGCGGATCGTGTAGTCGGTGGTGATCACGTCGCCGGACGGCGCGAGCCGTTCCGGGCGCGGCACGTGGACATGACACGTCGGCGGCAGCGGCTCGGGTGCCCGGAACTCCTGGACGAACATCGGCACGAACGGGTCGTCGGTCGGCATCCCGACCTGCCCGAACCCGGCCAGCGTCGAGGCGTCCAGCGAGGCCGGGTGCAGGTGGAACCCGGCGGCTGCGGCCCCCGGTTGCTGCTCGCGGGTCAGGTCGGCCAGGAGCGCGCCGCCGCCGATGTGCAGGGTGCCGCGGCAGCGCATCGCCGGGCCGTGGCGGATGTGCTCCCGTACCGCCCGCTGGTAGAGCACCTCCACGTCGTCGTGCCGGTCGGCGGCGGCCCGCAGCGCGGCCAGGTCGAGCGGCGGCGGGACCGGCTCGTCGGTGAGGCAGATCAGCCCGTGAGCGTTGTCGTGCCAGCCGGACACCGGGTCGTCACCGCGAAGCCAGCGGCTGCGGACGGTGAACGGACGCCCCGCGTCCTGTGGTTCGCCGATGGTGAGCACGACCTCGCGGTCGAAGCCGTCGGTGGTGACGATCGCCTCGGCGAGCACTGTGTCCCGTACGCAGAGCCGGCGGTGGTCCCAGCCGGCCGCGACGGCGGTGCGGTAGACGAGGTCGAAGAAGACGACGCCGGGAAGCACCGACACCTCGTGCAGCCGGTGGTTCCGCATGACGAAGTCGTCGTGGGTGAGCCGGAACCGGCTCTGGACGTCGGCCATCGGGAACCTGCCTCCGGTCTTCTGGTCAGTCGGTGGTGACGAGTTGCAGTCGCAGCAGGGACGCCGTGAGCGGCTCGCCCGTGTCCGGCCGGGCCGGGGGTGGCGCCCCGGCCGGGCCGTCGCCGTCGAGCCACAGCCGCCTGCGCCGGAACACCGGGCGGGGCAGCGGCGCCCGGCGTACCGGCCCCGGCGGCGCGCCACTGAGTACGAGGTGGGCGTTGGTGCCGCCGAGGCCGAACGAGCTGACGCCGGCGACGCGTTCCCGTCCGGCCGGCCAGCCGACCGGTTCCGTGGTGGGGTGCAGCGGTGAGCGGTCGAAGTCGAACCGCGGGTTCGGGGTGTCGCAGAACAGCGTCGGCGGGATCGTGCCGTGTTCCAGGGCGAGCGCCACCTTGAACAGCCCGGCCATGCCGGCGGCGCTGAGCAGGTGGCCCAGGTTCGACTTCACGCTGCCGATCTCGATCCGGCCGCCGGGCCGGTCGCCGAAGACGTCGTTGAGGGCACGCAGCTCGATCGGGTCGCCGATGAGCGTGCCGGTGCCGTGCGCCTCCAGCATCGTGATGTCGGCGGGGCGCCGGCCGGCGGCGGCCAGCGCCTGCCGGACCACGTCGGCCTGGGCGGCGGGGCTGGGGGTGGTGACGCCCATCGTGTGCCCGTCGTTGTTCACCGCCACGCCGTCGATCACGGCGTGGACGCGGTCGCCGTCGGCGAGCGCGGCCGCCAGCGGTTTGAGCAGCACCACGCCGCAGCCCTCGCCGGGCACGAAGCCGTCGGCGCGTTCGTCGAACGTCCAGCACCGGCCGGTCGGGGACAGCGCCCGCGCGGCGCTCAGGTCGAGGTACGTCTCCGGGTCCAGCAGCACCTCGACGCCGCCGACGACCGCCAGCTCCGACTCCCCCGCGAGCAGGCTGCGGCAGGCGACCTGCACCGCGACGAGCGACGACGAGCAGGCGCTGTCGACGACCAGGTTCGGGCCGCGCAGGTCGAAGTGGTGTGCGACGCGGGCGGCGATGAAGTTCTGGTCGGAGCGCAGGACGTCGGTGCGGATCGGGACGCGTCGGCCGTAGTCGGACAGCCGCGCCCCGGCCACGACGGCGACGCGCCGGCCGCGCAGTTCGTCCGGGGCGTACCCGGCCTCGGCCAGGCACTCCGCGGTGCCCTCCAGGAACATCCGGATCGCCGGGTCCAGGCAGCGCGCCTCGTCGTCGCTCATGTCGAAGTAGCCGGGGTCGAACCACTCGATGCCCTCGACGAAGCCGCCCCACTTGCTGATCGACCGTCCGAGGCCGGGCTCGGGCGAGTACCAGCGGCGGTGGTCCCACCGCTCGGCCGGCACCTCGGTGACCGCGCAGCGCCCGTGGAGCAGGTTGTCCCACAGCGTCACGACGTCGGTCGCTCCCGGGAACCGGCAGGCCATGCCGATCACCGCCACCCGCCGGTCCAGGTCCGGCCGCGCGCCGCCGCCCGCGACCACCGCCGCCTGCGCCGCCGTCGGCACAGGCTCATCAACGGGTACGGGCGCAGTCACGGGTACGGGCGCCGTCACCGCGTCGGGTGGAGTCACGGGTACGGGCGCAGCCACCGGCCCGGGCGAGTTCACCGCCTCGGGCGCAGTCGGCGGCTCGGGCTCGGGAGTCGCGGCCTGCACGCCGAGGTGGGCGGTGAGGCGCTCCAACGTGGGGTGCAGCAGCAGCGTCGCCGGGTCGAGATGGGTGCCGAGCCGCTCCTCGATGCGGATCAGCAGCTCGCCGAGGAGCACCGAGTCCACGCCCAGGTCGCCGAACTCGACGGTCGGGTCGAGGTCGCGCTCGGGAATGCCCAGCGCCGCCGAGAAGATGCCCACGAGCCAGCCCGGCGGGGCCGTCGCCGTGCCCGTCGTCAGGGCCGGCGCCGGCGCCGGGGCCGGGACCGAGGCTGGGGCCGGGGCCGGGATCGAGGCTGGGGCCGGCGCCGGGACCGAGGCCGGGGCTGGGACCGAGGCTGTCGCCGAGCCCGGGGCGGGCGTACCGGCGGCCGGAGCGCCTGCCACGACGGGGGGTGACGTCGGCGCCGGGCGGCGCGGGCGCAGCCGCAGCAGGGCGTCGGGGTCGGGGGCGTCGCCGAGCGGCGGGCACGGCAGCACCACCGCGCCGGCCGGCAGGGCGAGCACGCGGTCGACGACGCGTAGTCCGGCGGCGTCGTCCAGCGGGGCGAGACCGGCCGGCGCGCACGGGTTGGGGCGTCCGCTCGTGGACCCGGTCTGTGCCCACTGCGGCCAGTCCACCGAGCGGAACTCCGTACGGCCGGCGGCGATCCGCGCGCGGACCAGCTCGTCGACGGCGATGTTCGCGGCGGCGTAGTCGGAGACCCCGGCGGCCAGCCCGGTCACCGTGGCGCACACCGAGGAGAACACCAGGAAGAAGTCGAGCGGGTCGGCGGCGCACAGCGGCACCAGGGTCTCGAAACCGTCCAGCTTGGGCGCCATCGCCGCGCGGACGTCCGCCAGGTCCTTGTGCAGGAACGCCGGGTTGCCCCGGCTCTCCACACCGGCGCAGTGCACCACGCCCCGCAGCGGGCCGAGTTCCGCGCGGACCTGCCGCAGGAACTCCTCGACACCGGGGAACCCGCCGGCGTGCTGGAGCACGCGCACGCCGCGGGCGCGCAGGTCGTCCGCGACGCCGGTGTCCGCGTGGACGCCGACCAGGGCGATCGACCGGGCGCCGTGACCGGCCAGGTGCCGGGCGACGAGCGCACCGACGCCCCGGGTGCCGCCGGTCACCAGGTAGGCCCCGTCCGGGTCGCAACGCAGCGGCGCGTGGGGCGCCGGTACGAGGTCCAGGCGCGGCCGGTACCGCCGGCCGTCGGCGTACCGGACCTCGCCGTAGGCGTCGGCCCGTACCCATTCGGCGAGGATCCGGGTGGCGAGATCGGTGTCGTCGCCGGGCCGGTCGGTGTGCAGCACGGTGGCGGTGACGCGGGCGTACTCGGCGCCGAGGACCTTGACGAAGCCGGCCGTGCGGACGTCGTCGACGGCCGTCTCCAGGATCCGCAACGGCGTGGTGGGACGCTCGGCCAGCAGCCGCTGCACCATCCGTACCCGGGTCTCCCAGCCGGGCCCGCCGGGCAGGCCGACCAGCCCGCCGACGTCGGGCACGCGGGACAGCACGGCGGCGAGGTCCGCCACGTCGTGCACGGCCAGGCCGCCGAGACGGGCGACGAGATCGGGACTGCCGCCGACGCACAGCATCACCCCGGCCACCGGCGACGCGGCCGGCCCGGGATCGGGATCCGGCTCCCACCCCTTGGCGTAGAGCGGCACCTCGGCGTCCGGCGCCGCCGCGACGGTCGGCGCCTGCGTGCCGGACGGCCCGGCACCGGCCGGTGTGTCCTCCGGCACCCAGCACCGCATGCGGGCGAACGGGTACGCCGGCAGGTCCACGACCGTCCGGCCCGGCTCGTGGAGCGCGGCCCAGTCGACGGCTCCGCCGGCCACCCAGTGCCGGGCGAGGTCGGTCAGGCTCGCGCCGGCCGGCGGCACGGCGTCCGGGTCCGGCGCGGCGGGCGCGCGCCCGCGCAGCACGGCGGGATCGGTGCGGTAGGCGGTGAGACGCTCGCACAACGTTGCGACGTCCTCGACCACGACCGCCAGCCGCTGCCGCAGCGGCTCCCGGCCGACCTGGAGCGTGTAGGCGATGTCGGCGAGGGCCGGCCCGTCGTGCGCCAGCAGCGCGGCGGCGTGGTCGGCGGCCGAACCGGGGTGCTCCCCGGCGGCGATCCGCCGGACCGCGGCGACGAGGTCCGCCGTGCTCGGTCCGCGGTCCCGGCGCAGGTACGCGACGAGCCGCCGCACCACCTCGTCGAGGCGGTCCTCGTCGTAGGCGGACAGGACGACGAGCTGCGGGCCGGGCGGCGCGGCCGGGCGGGTGCGGGCGGGTGGCGCGGCGACGACCGCGTGGGCGATGGTCCCTCCGGCGCCGAACGAGCTGACGCCCGCGACCCGGGGGCCGGTCCACTCGGCCCGCTGCCGCTGCACCCGGAACGGCACGGCGTCCCAGGGGATGTTCGGGTTGAGTTCGTCGGCGTGCAGCGACGGCGCGAGCACGCCGTGCCGCAGTTGCAGGATGACCTTGGTGAGACCGGCGAGTCCGGCGGCGGCCTCGGTGTGCCCGATCGTCGACTTCACCGAGCCGATCGGGATGCTGCCGGGCGGCAGGTCGGTCCCGGCCGCGTCCCGGTACGCCCGGGTCAGGCCGTCGATCTCGACCGGGTCGCCGAGCGCCGTGCCGGCGCCGTGTGCCTCCACGTAGCCGATCTCGGCGGGTCCGGTACGGGCGTCGCGCAGCGCCCGCCGTACCACGTCGGCCTGCGCGACCGGGCTGGGCACGATGTAGCCGTTCGTCCGTCCGGCGTGGACGACGGCGGTGCCGCGGATCACGGCGTGCACCGGGTCACCGTCGTCCAGCGCCCGCCGCAGCGGCTTGAGGATCAGCGCGCCGACCCCCTCGGCCGGCACGAACCCGTCGCCGCCGGCGCCGAAGGTCCGGCTGCGCCTGTCGGTCGCGGTGAGCTTCATCCGGTGCTGCTGGATGAACTTGTTCGGGTGCAGCGACAGGCTGACGGCCCCGGCCACCGCCAGTTCGGCCTCGCCGCGCCGCAGGCTCTGCACCGCCAGGTCGAGCGCCACCAGCGCGGAGGAGCACATCGTGTCCACGGTGAGGCTCGGGCCGTGCAGGTCGAAGCAGTACGACACCCGGTTGGCGATGCCGCCGAGCGTCGCGCCGGAGTCCTGCGGGACGCCGCGCAGCGTCCGCTCCGCCCCGAACAGCGGGTACTCGTTCCACATCGCGCCCGCGTACACGGCGACCGAGGATTGGTGCCGCTCCCGCAGCCGGGCGCGGGTGTATCCGGCGCTCTCCAGCGCGGCCCAGGTCACTTCGAGGAACAGCCGTTCCTGCGGGTCCATCAGGGCGGCGTCGCGGGGGGTGATGCCGAACAGCAGCGGATCGAACCGGTCGACGTCGTCGAGGTACCCGCCGTCCATGAGGTGGGTCGGCCATCCCGGCCGCGCGCGTTCGGGCGGGTGCGGGGTGACGCAGTCGCGGCCGCCGGCGAGGTTGTCCCAGAACGCGTCGAGGTCGGGCGAGCGCGGGTAGCGTCCCGCGACGCCGATCACCGCGATCTCCGTCTCGCGCTCCTCCTCCGGCTCCCGCTCCACGGCGACGGCCGGCGCCGGCACGACGTCCGCAGCGGGCGGTGCGGCGGACTCGGCAGGTGCGGCGGACTCGGCGGGCTCGGCGGGCTCGGCGGGAACCGCGCCGGCGGGAGCCGTGCGGCCGGCCGCCGCCAGCGCCGCGGCGACCTCTCCAAGGGTGGCGTGCTCGAAGAACAGCGTCCGCGACCGCTCGCCCAGGTCGTTCTCCAGCCGGGCGGTCAGTCGCGTCACGAGGAACGACGACAGGCCCAGCTCGGTCAGCGGCAGGAGCGGGTCGACGGACTCGGCGGGCAGGCCGGACACCTCGGCGTACACCTGGACCAGATAGGCCCGCAGCGACCCGGCCGGGTCGCGCGGCCGTGCGGCGGGCGGGGCCGGCGGCGCCGCACCGAAGGGGTAGCCGGGCAGCGGCACCCGCGGGCGTGGTCCCGGCCAGTACCGCCGCCAGTCGACCAGGCCGCCGCCGACCCAGTCCGCGGCGGCGTCGGCGTCGGTCGGCGCGGCGGCCGGCGCGAACGGCGCCCCGGCGACGCCGTGCAGCACCCCGTCGCGGGCCTCGCCGCGCAGGTAGGCGTCGAGTCCGCCGACCAGGTCCGCGACGCTCGCGCACCGCACGGCGAGCCGGTGCGGCAACGGCATCCGGCCGACCTGCGTGGTGTACGCCACGTCGGCGAGGTCGAGCGCCGGGTCCGCGGTGGAGACGTGCTCGCGCAGCCGGTGCGCGGACCGGCGTAGCCGCTCCGGATCGGCGGCGGAGAGGACAACGGCGTGGGCTGGATCGGTCTGTTGCGTCACGGCACCTGCCCGCCTGGGAAGGGTCGACGGCCGAGGATCCCGGCCGAGTCATCACGCTAGGCAGTCGTACCGGCTTCGCCTGCTCAACCTTGAGCAGGCCGGTTGCTTCCGGCGCCCGCTCAACCGTGAGCAGACACGCCGTCGGCCGTCCCCGTAGAAACGGGCCGGAACCGGCGATCTCACCTGAGGAGCGAACCGATGACCACGACGGTCGAGCCGTACCGCGCGCTGAACCAATCGTCGCTGCCGCTGGAGCGGGTGCTGCACACGCTCAACTCCGGCTTCATCCTGCACCGGGTCGGCCAGATGGCCTACGGGTTCGCCGCCGAGGGGCGCCAGTTCAGCGTGGACCTGCTGCAGTACATCAACACCTCGCAGGAGGGCGTGGCGACGTCGTTCGCCTTCGAGGAGGTGTTCGGCGGCCGGGACCGGATGCACTGGTTCATCCACCTGAAGTCCCCGCAGGACTACCGGATCCTGCTCAACATGGTCGACCACGACCTGGAGTTCCGCCGGATCTCCGACGAGGACCGGCTGCCGCACAAGGGCGGCGGCAACTGGGACCGCATCTTCGTCCACCGCAGCCTGCACGAGGACGTGCTCGTACCGCAGCACGGGATGGACCACGACGGCGACGACGCCGAGCCGGCGACCTTCGTGCCGCCCGCCTCGTCCCAGCTCAACCAGCCGCCGGAGCAGCAGATCAACTCGGCGACGGCCGGCGCGATCGTCATGCGGACCTCGGACGTCAAGTACGAGTTCCGCGAGGAGGGCCGGATGTACGCGGCCCACTGGCAGCACTTCGTCAACGAGCGGCTCGCCGGCCGGGTCACCGCCACGCTGTACGAGCAGACCTGGGGCCAGCAGGACCACCTGTTCCAGCTGATCCACCTGCGCAGCGTCGACGACTACCACGAGCTGCGCGAGCTGGAGCGCGGCAAGGAGATGGCCACCGAGGTGTTCGGCCGGCGCCGGCTGCACGAGTCCAAGGGCGGCGGCACCTGGGACCGGCTGTTCATCGAGGGCAGCATCCGCGACACGCTGCTGCTGCCGCAGGTGCCGAGCGGCGCGGCCTGAGCTCCGATGGCGTACCGCACGATCGAGCTCCGGCGCGAGCCCGGGCTGTTGCGCGTCACGCTGGCCCGGCCGGAGCGGCGCAACGGCATCGACGACGAGACGCTGCGCGAGCTGCACGCCGCACTCGACGAGGCCGAGGGCGACGCCGCCTGCCGGGCGGTGGTCCTGGCCGGGCGTGACGGCGTGTTCAGCACGGGCATGGACTTCCAGAGCGCCGCCGGTGACGGTGGCGCGTCCGACGGGGGCGCGGCGTTCTTCGCCCTGCTGGAACGCTTCACCACAGTGCCGCGGGTGGTGATCGCCCAGGTGGACGGGCAGGTCGCCGGTGGTGGTGTCGGGCTGGTCGCCGCCAGCGACTTCGTGCACGCCACCGCCCGCAGCACGTTCGCGCTGCCGGAGGCGCTGTGGGGGTTGCTGCCCTGCTGCGTGCTGCCGTTCCTGGTGCGGCGGGTCGGGTTCCAGAAGGCGTACGCCGCGACGTTGAGCACGCAGACGATCGCCGCGGCCGAGGCGTACCGGATCCATCTCGTCGACGAGGTCGCCGAGCGTCCCGAGACGGTGCTGCGGCAGCTGCTGTTCCGGCTCAACCGCCTCGACCCGGTGGTCGTCGGCGACGCCAAGCGGTACTTCCGGGCGTTCTCCGGCGTCGACGACCGGCTGCGCGACCACGCGGTCACCGAGTTCGGCCGGCTGATGTCGGCGCCCGCGGTGCGGCAGCGGATCACGGAGTTCGTCGCGCACGGCCGCTACCCCTGGGAACGGTGATCGCCGTGCGCGCGTGGGTCTTCCCGGGGCAGGGATCGCAGCATCCCGGCATGGGCGAGGGTCTCCTGGACCGTTTCCCCGCCGAGTGCGCCACCGCCGAGCGGCTCATCGGCGTGCCGCCGGCGCAGCTGTGCCGGGACGCCCGGGGCGAGTACCTCGGCCGCACCCGGTACGTGCAGCCGGCCGTGTTCCTGGTCAGCGTGCTGGCCGCCCGGGCCGCGCTGGCGGACGGCCGTCCGCCACCCGAGGTGGTGGCCGGGCACAGCCTCGGCGAGTACGCCGCGCTGCACCTCGCCGGCTGCCTGGACTTCGACAGCGCGCTGAGCCTGGTCGTCCGCCGTGGGCGGCTGATGGAGAGCGTGACCGGCGGCGGCATGGTGGCGGTGCTCGGCCTGCCGCTGTCGCGGGTGACGGAGCTGCTGGCCGGGATCCCGGACGTCGACCTCGCCAACCACAACCTGCCCGACCAGTTCGTGCTGGCCGGCAGCACGGCGGGCATCCGCGCGGTCGTCGACGCCGTGCCGCGGCTCGGTACGGGCCGGTGCGTGCCGCTGGCGGTCAGCGTGCCGGCGCACTCCCGGTTCATGGCCGGCGCCGCGGAGGCGTTCGCGGTGGCCCTGCGCGACGTCACGCCGGGCCCGCCGTCGATCCCGGTGGTGAGCAACGTGACCGGGGCGCCCCACGTCCCGGGCGAGATCCCGGGCACGCTGCTGCGGCACTTCGTCGAGCCGGTCCGGTGGTGGGACACGATGTGCCTGCTGGCCCGGTCGGGGGTGACCGAGCCGGTCGAGGTCGGTCCCGGTGAGGTGCTGACCAAGATGTGGCGCCGGGCCGCCGGGAGCCTGCCGGCACCCGCTCCCGGCGGGCCGCTCGCGCCCGCCGCGCCCGTCCCGCCGCCCGCGCCGGTCCCGCCGCCCCCGCCAGCGACGTCGGTCGCGCCCGCCGCGCCGGCCGCGCTTCCGGTGACTGCGCCGGCCGCGCCGGTGGCGCGAGGTCCCGCCCTCGGCCCACCGCCGGCCACCGCGTCGCGTCCGCGCCCGGCGGGCTCGCCCGGGCTGCGGTCCGACTACGGCATCCGGTACGCCTGCCTGGCCGGGTCGTCCCCGTTCGGCGTCACGTCGCCGGCGTTCCTGCGACGGCTGTCGGAGGCCGGACTGCTCGGCTTCTTCGGCGCCCAGGGTCTGGCGCCGCCGGAGATCAGGGCCGCGCTGGCCGAGCTTCGCGACGTCCGCCGGTACGGCATGGCCTGGCCGTCCGGTGGTGACGAGCGGGCGCTGTGCGACCTGTACCTCGCCCACGACGTCCGCCATGTGGAGGTCACCGGTCCGCTCGCCGTGGTGTCGCCGCAGCTCGTGCGGTTCCGCTACGGCGACGGTCCCCGGCAGGTCCTGGTCCGTGCCCCGGATCTGGCCACGGCGGTCCGGTTCCTGCGCCCCGCCGACCCGGCGACGGTACGGGCGCTGGCCGCCGCCGGGCACCTGGACGGCGGAGCAGCGGGCGCGGCGGCACGGGAGGCGGTCGCCACCGACGTGGCAGTCGAACGGGACGCCCATGCGCTGGTGCCGGCTCTGGTGGCCCTACGCGACCGGGAGGCGCCGGGGGCGCGGATCGGGGTGGCCGGGGTGGGCACCCCGGCGGCCGTCGCCGCCGCCTTCGCGCTCGGGGCCGACTTCGTCGTCACGACGACGGTGAACCAGTGCACCGCCGAGGCCGCCACGTCGGACGCGGCGAAGGATCTGCTCGCCGCGCTCGACGTCACCGACATCCGTGAGGCGCCCGATCCGGACCTGTTCGAGCTCGGCGCGCGGTCTCCGGTGGCGCACCGGGGCACCCTGTTCGCCGCTCGTGCCGAGGAGCTGTACCGGATGTTCCTGCGCTACGACCGGCTGGCCGACGTCGGCCCGCGGCGGCTCGCCGAGTTGGAGCGGACGCACTTCGGCCGCCCGCTGGACGACGTGCGCGCCGATCTCGGCGTCGCGGGGCGGGACGACCGGCGCGTGCTCGCGTCGGTCTGCGCCGCCTACTGCCGGGAGGCCACCGCCGCGGCCCTGCGCGGAACGCCGGGTCAGCGGCTGAACTACCGGGTGCCGGCCTCCACCGACGTCGGGGCGTTCAACCGGCTCGTCGCGGCGGAGCCGCTGGCCGACTGGCGCGCCCGGCACGCCGAGTCGGTCACCGAGCGGCTGCTCAGCGAGGCAAATTGACCTAAATCATTAAAAAGGCCAGCCGACTCCCATTCCGCTGACAATCACCCCCTACGAACCCAACCGAGGTCGCAAAATGCCTGGTCATTGCGCTGCGTAGACACCCGCCACCCAATTAGTTACGATGGCGGCGGGCATTAATACGGCTCAATCAAGCAGTATGCGCAACCCTCGCCCACACCCCCGAAAGGCCCCTTGCATGCATTTGCTTCACTGGATGAACGCGTCCCGAACATGGAAGAAACCAGACACCACAGATAGATGGACATCGTAGGTCGCGCCATGCCGCCGCCCAGATCAAGCGCTCCTGCCTGCGGAAATGCAGGTGAGTCGCCTCAGCGCCGGGCGCGCGGCATGCCGAGCACGACCGACGGGACGAACGGCCGGCACGGGCCGTATTGCAATTCCGACAGTTTGCCGACACCGGCTGAAGAAATACTTGCCGGCGTTGCGGCTGTACTGTCAACGATTGATAGCGTCACGCATTTCACCAGCGAATGATCAGGAACCTGACAACACGCCCGAGCCACGACATCGGGCGCCAGGAGGCCTCCTTGCGAATCGCCGGCGCCACCACCAGTTTGCGTAACGAGCTGCATCGGCTGATCCGGGACGACCCGACTTTCGCCGTCCGCACACACGTCCCGCGAGGCGGGGCCGCGTACAACTCCGGCGACCACGATCTGCGGATGTACCTCGTGGAGGTCGGCCAGTTCAAGACCATCGCGTCCTCCGCGGACGGCAAGCAGTGCCTGCTGTCGATCCACACACGGGGCGACATGTTCGGCGAGCTCGGCCTGCTCGGCGGGCCACGCCACGACACCGCCCGGGCCATGCGCGACAGTGTGATCAGGAGAGTCAACTCGGCGAAGCTGTTCGACCTGCTGAGCAGCGACGAACAGCTCAACTGGCACTTCACCCGGTTCCTCATGGCCAAGCTGCTCGACCAGCAGCAGGCCATCACCCAACTGGTCACCATGGACAGCGAACACCGGCTGGCCGCGACGCTGCTGCGACTCGCCCGCAAGGTGGGCCGGCGGCTCAACCTCGGCATGCAGATCGACGCGAAGATCACCCAGGAGGAGCTGGCCAGCATGGTCGGCACCACCCGGTCCCGCGTCGGGCTGTTCCTCAAGCACTTCCGCGCGGCGAAGCTGGTGGATCAGCTGCCCGGCGGATATCTCCTGATCAACGAGCCGGCGCTGACCCGGTACGTGGAGTGCGGACAGTACGAGCCCGCCCGGTGGGGCGCCGAGCCGATCCGGCCGGTGAACGGCGCACGCCTGCTGCGCGGCGACCGGGAACTGTCCGCATGAGCGCCGTCCTGGTCCTCCTGCACGGAGCCGCGCTGCTCGTGGCGCTGCTGCTCGTCGGCGGGACCGGACGAGCCGTGGCGCGGCTGTTGCGGCAGCCGCCGGTGATCGGGGAGATCGTCGCCGGTCTCCTCGTCGGCCCGGCCCTCGTCCTGTTCGCCGGTCACGACGGGCTGGCGGCGGTGCTGCCGGAGGACATACGCGCACTCCTGCGCCTGGTCGCCGAGGGTGCCCTGGTGCTCTTCCTGGTCGGCCTCGCGCGTGAGCTGCGGGTCGGGCCGGCGCGCGACGACCGCAGGCTGGCCTGGGTGACCGCCGGTGCGCTCGTCCCGGCGCTGGCCTGCGGGGTGCTCGTCGCACTGTGGGTCCAGTTCGTCGCCGGACCGGCCGTACGCGGCGACGCGCCGATGCCGGCCTTCGTGCTGGGCGTCGCGGTGACGCTGTCCATCACCGCCGTACCGGTGCTGGCGCGGCTGCTGACCGAGCGGGGCCTGACAGAGACGACGGCCGGGGCCCTCGCGCTGGCCGCCGCCGTGGTCGTCGACGTCGTCGGCTGGCTGCTGCTGTCCCTGGCCGTCGGGCTGGGCGCCGGAGACCCCGCGACCTTCGGCCGCGCGATGGCGGTCCTCGCCGGCGCGTTGCTGCTGGCCGGCGGGATCCGATGGGTGCTGCGCCGCGCCCGGGCGGCACTGTGGTGCGGCCGGTGGCCGGCCGCCAGTGCCGTGGTGCTCGGCGTGGTGGCTCTCGTGGTCGGCTTCGGCGTCCACCTCCTCGGGCTGACCGCGGTGTTCGGCGCGATCCTGGTCGGCCTGGCGGTGCCGCCCGGCGAGCCCTGGGACGCGCCGACCGCCGCCGTGTCGCGGCTCGGGCGGTCGCTGCTGCCGATCTTCTTCGTGAGCGCCGGGCTCACCGCGCTGACCGGCGCGGTCGCCAGCACGCCGTGGTCGCTGGTGGTCGTCGTGCTCGTCCTCGGACTCGCCGGGAAGATCGGCGGCGGCTATCTCGGCAGCCGGCTCGGCGGCTGCTCTCCCGCAGAGGCGACACGGATCGGCATCCTGCTCAACACGCGCGGGCTCACCGAGCTCATCGTGCTCCAGGTCGCGTTCCAGGCCGGCATCCTCAGCCCGCCGCTGTTCCTCGCCCTGCTCATCATGGCGCTGGTCACGACGCTTCTCACCGGCCCGCTGCTGTCGTTGGCGGACCGGTTCGTGCGGGCCGCCGACGCCGGTGACAGCGCCTCGGGCGCCGTGTCCGGCCCGTCAATGGTGAGCCCGCGATGACGGGTACGCGGTCAGGACGCCGCCATGTCGCGCAGCTTCAGCACCGAGCGCCAGTTGCGGGTCGTCCCGACCACACCGGTCTTCTTCTCCACGAAGGCGTTGCTGAGCTTGCTGCGCCCGTACCCGTCGGGAACGTGCACGAACACGTCGCGGCCGAGCAGCGTCAGCGTGCCGCTCTCGCCGGGCGGGGCGGCGAGCGCCGCCTGCTTGTCCGCGCCGGGGTCGCCGCTGAGCATGGTGACGAGCAGCTTCGTGTGGTCCGTCTGCACGTCGAGATACGGGTTGGCGGCGATCATCGCGTCGAGCTCGTCCAGGCTGCGCAGCAGCACCGGCACGTCGCGACCCCACCGCTGCTTGATGCCCCTGTCGATCTCGGCCAGGATCGCGACCTCGTCGGTCTCGGGGCAGCCGAACACGACGTTGCCGCTCTGGATGTACGTGGCCACGCCGTCGAAGCCGCAGGAGACGAAGACCTCTTTCAGCTCCGTCATCACCATCGAGCTACCGCCACCGATGTTCACCGCACGCAACAGAGCGACGTATCTCGTCATGACCCGGGATGGTAACCGGCCGGGCCGATCGCGGGCGCTCAACTCTGAGCAGACACGCCCGGCCCGCGGTCGTACAACGTCAGGGACCGCGGCGGTGAGGGATCCACGAAGAGGAGAGGCCCGAGGATGATCACCACGGCGGTCGGCATCGAGGATCTCCACGTCTACCCCGGCCGGGCGTACGTCGACGTGCCCAGCCTGTTCGAGGCGCGCGGCCTGGACCCGTCGCGGCTGCCGAACCTGATGATGCGCCGCCGGTCGGTGAGCCTGCCCTGCGAGGACCAGGTGACCCACGCGGTCAACGCCGCCCGGCCACTGGTCGACGCCCTGTCGCCAGAGCAGCGGGAGGCGATCGAGCTGGTGGTGGTGGCCACCGAGTCGGGGCTCGACTTCGGCAAGCCGATCAGCACCTATGTCCACGACCTCCTCGGCCTGCCGCCGCGCTGCCGGTCGTTCGAGGTCAAGCACGCCTGCTACGGCGGCACCGCCGCCCTGCAGAGCGCGGCGGCGATCATCGCCGCGAGCCCGGCGCCGGACGCGCGGGCGCTCGTGATCGCCACCGACATCGCCGGCGTCGCGGCGGCCGGCAGCTACTTCGAGCCGTCGGAGGGCGCCGGCGCGGTCGCGATGCTGGTCAGCCGTACGCCCGACGTGCTGCGGCTCGACCTGGGCGCCAGCGGGTACCACACCCAGGAGGTGATGGACACGCTGCGGCCCCGGCCGGACGTCGACGTGGTGAACTCCGACCTGTCCCTGCTCGCCTATCTCACCTGTCTGGAACGGTGCTTCGCCGCCTACCGGGACCGCGTCGAGGGCGCCGACATCGTCACCACGTTCGACCACCTCGTCTTCCACATCCCCTTCGCCGGGATGGTCAAGGGCGCCCACCGCACGCTGCTGCGCAAGACCAAGCGCATGGCGCCGGCCGACATCGACAGGGACTTCGCGGCGCGGGTGGCCCCGTCGCTGTCGTACACGAGCCAGATCGGCAATCTCTACTCCGGTTCGCTCTACCTCGCGCTGTGTTCGCTGATCGACCACGCCGACTTCACGGTGGCCCGCCGGATCGGCCTGTTCTCCTACGGCTCCGGCTGCGGGTCCGAGTTCTTCAGCGGCGTCGTCACCGAGCGCGCCGCCGGCCGGCTCGCGGCCCGCCCGCTCGCCCGCGCCGTCGAGGAACGCCGCCGGCTCACAGTCGCCGAGTTCGACGAATGGAGCCGGCACACCGCCGACCGCGCCTTCGGCGTCCGCGACGCCGTCCTGGACACCGGCCCCTACCGGTCCGTCCTGGACAGCCACGTGGCCGGCCGGGGCCTGCTGCTGCTCGACCGGATCGAAGACTTCCACCGCGTGTACCGGTGGAGTTGAGCGCGCCATCCGAGGGAGGACCCATGAGTGTGCCCACGTCCGCGGTCGTCGTACCCGACCTGCTCCGGCACCGCACCGGCCTGATGCCCGAGCAGGAGGCGATAAACGTCCGCGGCAAGACGGCGATCACCTACCGGGACTGGGACCGGCGCTCGAACGCCGTCGCCCGCGCGGTGCTCGACCGGCTCGGCGGCACCGGGCGGGGCGCCCGGGTGGCGCTGCTGTTCGGCGGCGACGACTGGATCGACTACGCCGTCGCCTACCTCGGCGTGCTCAAGGCCGGCGCCACCGCCGTACACGTGAACGACACGATGCCGGCGGTGGAGCTGCGCCGCCGGTTCGACCAGTGTGCGGTGGCCGGTGTGATCCGCGGCGCGGCGCTCCCGCCGTGGCGGGACGACGCCGGACGCTGGTCGGTGGTCGTCGCGGACCTCGACCAGGGCGACTCCGCCGCCGTCGACACCGGCGTCACCCCCGAGGACATCTCCGACATCCTCTACACCTCCGGCACCACCGGCCCGGCGAAGCCGTTCACCAACCCGCACGGCAACCTCACGTACGGGCGCGGGTCCGCCGCCCTCGGGCAGCTGGTCGACCCAGCACCGCTGCTCGCGCCGATGCCGCTGGGCACCACGTCGAGCGCGACGACTGTCGCGGTGCTGGCCACCACGACGCCGTCACCGCTGATCGTGTGCTCACCGGACGACCCGGAGGAGATCGCCCGCCTGCTCGCCACGCACGGCTGCGCGACCCTCATCCTCACCCCGTGGACCGCGATCCGGCTCGCCGCCATCCGCCCGCAGGACCGCTACGACCTCGGCTCGGTCAAGACCATCGGCAACGCATCGGCGATCATGCCGCCGCGCATCGCCCGCGACCTCCTCGCGGCCATGCCGAACGCCACCATCGCCAACGCCTACGCGCAGTCCGAGGCGGTGCCGGCGATCATCCTGGGCAACGTCGACCCGGACCGGCCGATGTGGCTGGGACGCCCCGGACGCGGCACCGAGATGCGCGTCGTCGACCAGCAGGGCGAGCCGCTGCCGCCGGGCGAACTCGGCGAGGTGTGGCTGCGCTGCGAGGCGCCCAAGCGGCTGTACCTCGACCAGGCGCTCAACGCCCGCGTGCACGCCGGCGGGTGGACCCGCACCCGCGACCTCGGACGCGCCACCGCCGACGGCGAGCTGTTCCTGTTCGACCGGATGACCGACGTCATCACCACCGACGGGAAGCTCGTGTCGTCGCTGGAGGTCGAGGCCGCACTCTACGACCACCCCTCGGTACGCGAGGCCACAGTCGTCGCGCTGCCCGACCCCGAGCACGGCGAGATCGTCGCCGCCGTCGTGGCGGCCGACCCGGCCCTGGACGACGCGACGCTCGCCGCGTTCCTCGCCGAGCGGCTGGAGCCGCACCAGGTCCCCGCCCGCATCCACCGCCTCGACGCGCTGCCCCGCGGCGGCACCGGCAAGGTGCTGAAGTACCAGTTGCGGCAACGCTTCGGCGGCTGACCGTCGCGGTTGCCGCCGGCGCACGGCCTCCGCCGCGTACCCTGTCAGAGCTGGTGGCGGCACGAGCCGGCTGCCTCCGACCACCCCGGCCACCGGGGGGCTCGGGCCTGCGCAAGGGCCACTGACAGACATCGAGGTGGGAGATGCCGCAGTTGAACCCGGTCGCGGCGCAGCGCGTGGAGGCCGTCGCCGTCGCGGCCCTCGCCGTCGTCGTGACCGTCGCGGCCGGGTACCCGTGGTGGTCGCTGCTCGCCCTCTTCCTCGTCTTCGACCTGTCCATGCTCGGCTACCTGCGCGGGCCGCGCGTCGGCGCCGTCTGCTACAACGTGGCGCACTCGTACACGCTGCCGGCGGCGCTCGGCGCGGTGGCAGTGGCAGCGGCCGCGTCCGGCGACCGGATCGACTGGCTGGGAGTCCTGGCCGTCGCGTGGGCGTTCCACATCGCCGTCGACCGCGCCCTGGGCTACGGCCTCAAGACGACCGAGGGGTTCGAGCACACCCACCTCGGCCTGATCGGAAAGGCCCGGCGTGCCGGATCGTCCACCGACGAACGCTGACGGTTCCGGTCACGGGCGCGTCGGCCGGCAGTTCGCGCTCGTCAGCCGCACCGAGTACTCGCGGTCGTCGGACGTGATCCCGGACGGCACGCCGTCGAAGTATGCCTCCACCTTCTCCCAGCCCCGGCGCTGCTCGTAGTGCAGGTGCGGGGCGCCGGAGTTCCCGGTGCTGCCGACCCGTCCGAGCTGGTCGCCCCGGGCCACCCGCTGACCGGCCTGCACCGACGGCGGTTCGAGCAGGTGCAGGTACTGCGTCTCCCATTTGCCACCGTGGTCGATCTTGACCCAGTAGCCGCCGCCGCGCCCCCGCGGCCCGTCCGGATCCTGCGGGGTACGTCCGCCCAGCGAGCCGTTGATCCCCGCCACCGTGACGGTGCCGTCGGCGGAGGCGAGCACCGGCCGTCCCCACGCGTCCCCGGAAGTCGGGAAGAAGTCGACGTCGTAGTCGTCGTGCCCCGGATAGGTGGACAGCCGCCACGTCTCGCCGCAGGCCACCGGGAGCTGGAAGTCCGGTCGCGGGCCTGGTGGCCGTACCAGCGGCACCACGACCGCCGCACCGGCGGCGAGCGCCGCGAGGACGCCGACGATCAGCAGGACGCGCGGGGCGCGGCGGCGCGGGCGGCGGGAACCGTGGGGACGCTCGGTGGTCATCCGGGCCTCAGCCCAGCTCGATGACGGGCCGGGTCAGGATCTCGTCGGCGTATCCGTCGTCGGAGGCGACCCACCGGCCGAAATCCTCGTCGCGGTACGCGGTCGCGAGGGTGAGCCAGCCCAGGAAGAAGCCGCTCCCGCCACAGGTGGCACCGCCGCCGTCGCCACCGCAGACGACGGTGCGCTCGGTCGTCGCCTCGTGCCGGTAGGGGTCCTGCCCGATCGCCAGACCCCAGAGGTTCTCCTGCCGGTGCGGGCCGGTCCTGTGGTCGTACGGATAGCCGTCTCCGGGGCAGTCGTCGCCCCAGCGGAACAGGGTCGTCGCACCGGCGCCGCACGCCCACTCCCACTCGTCCGGAGTGGTCGTCCGCACGCCGAGGCTCCCGAGCCCGGCCATCGCCTCGTCGTACGAGACCTCGCGGATCGCCCGGGCGCGCACCACCTGCCCGGTCGTCCGGTCGAACTCCACAGTCAGCCCGTCACCCGACCGGAAGGTGCGCACCCCGCCGAACCGGTTCCCGACCGACGCGACCAGCTCCCGCACCCGAGGGTCGTCCGGCGCCAGCGGCACCTCGCACGGGTCGAACGCGTCCACCGCGACCAGCATCGCCGGCATGTCGACGTCGCGTACGGGCGACGTCATCGCGTCGACGTACTCGGTCAGCGACGGAAGGCCGAACTCGGCGGCGCTGTCGGCGTAGTCGGCGGCCTGGTGCGCAGCGGGCCGGAAGCGGGCCGCGTCGTAGCCGAGCGTCGGCCGGCCGCCGGGTACGAGAGCGAACCGCATCCCGCCCCGGTCGAACAGCGCAGTCCGGTGCGACCGCCCCGCGTACGCCGTGTCGCCCAGGCCGGTCACTGTCAGCTCGTGCCGCGCGGCGACGTCCTGGGCGAGCCGGCCGGCAGCGCCGTCGGAGAGATCGTTCCACTGGGCATGACTGAGATCGGCGTACGACACGGCGAAAGGATAGCCACGGGCTCCGACAGAGCCGGATCGACGCCGGTGCGACCGGTCGGCCCGCCTCCGGAGGCGGGCCGACGCGAGCTGTCCGGGTGCGCGACGGCACGCCGCGACCCGTCGACGAAGCGGTCAGGCTTCGTCGGCGTCCGTGCTGAGCGCGAGTTCGCGGCCGGCCTCGATGTCGGCGAGCAGCGTCGCCACGCGGGCCTTGGCCAGGCCGTATGAGTCGGAGCCGAGCACCTGGTGCAGCGGCGCTCTGCCGCCGACGGCCACCTCGACGATGGCGGCCGCGGCCTTGACCGGGTCGCCGAGCTGGGTGCCGGGCATGGCCAGGTGCGCCTCGGTCATCTCGCGGATCGCCTCGTAGCCGTCGGTGGTGCGCGCCGGCAGGCCGAGGGAGGACGTCCGAAGGAAGTCGGTACGCGTGTACCCGGGTTCCACGACGGTGACCTTGATGCCGAGGTGTGCGACCTCGGCCGCGAGCGAGTCCGACAGACCCTCCAGGGCGTACTTCGCGGAGCAGTAGAGGCCCCAGCCGGGGAACGCGGTCAGCCCCAGGATCGAGGACACGTTGACGATGTGGCCGCTGCCGGCGGCGCGCATGCCGGGCAGGGCCGCGCGGAGCACGTTCCAGACGCCGAAGACCTGCACCTCGAACATCGTCCGGACCTCGGCGTCGCCTGCCTCCTCGACCGCACCGAGGAAGCCGTACCCCGCGTTGTTGACCACGACGTCGATCCCGCCGAAACGGTCGGTGGTGGCCCGGACGGCCGCCGTCACCGCGGCCTCGTCGGTCAGGTCGAGTTCGAGGGGAAGCAGTCGCTCACTGTCGACCGGCCCGAGGGCCGCGACGAGCCGCTCGGCCGACCGGGTCGTCGCCGCGACGTCGTCACCCCGCTCCAGCAACTGCTTGACCAGTTCGAGGCCGATGCCGCGGGACGTGCCGGTGACGAACCACGTGGCCGGACCTGCGGTGGGGTAGGGCATGGGAACTCCCGGATCTCGGTGTCGTCGTGTCCCCGGCCGGGGACGCCACTCCATCGTGGGTACGAGGGTGGGCCGAGAACACAGCCGGACGAGCCCAGCGCTGCCTGGGAACGGCGTACCCACCCAGGCGGTGTCGCGGACGACGTTCGCGGCGGATCATCGGGTCATGGCAGGACACTCCGACCTCGGCCGATTCCTTCGTCAGTGCCGGGCCGACCTGACTCCGGAAGCGGTCGGCATCGCCGCCGTGGCGCAGGGACGCCGCGTCCGCGGACTGCGCCGCGAGGAGGTGGCCCTGCTCGCCGGCGTGAGCGTCGACTACTACACCCGGCTCGAACAGGGCCGGCACACCAGCCCTTCGGCCGCTGTCGTCGACGCCTTGGCCCGGGTCTTCCGGCTCGACGCCGCCGCCCGCGCCCACCTCGCCGACCTCGCGCGGCCGGCGAGGCGCAGCAGCCGGCAGATGCCCGCCCAACGGGTACGCCCGGCGATGCACCAGCTGCTCGCCTCGATGACCGAACACCCCGCGCTCATCCTCGGACGGCGCACGGACGTGCTCGCCTCGAACGCCCTGGGCCGTGCCCTCCTCACCGACTGGACACTGCTCCCGCCGCGGCACCGCAACTACATCCGGTGGGTCTTCCTCGACCCGGGCGCCCGCGACGCCTTCCTGGACTGGCCGGCGGTGGCCGCCGACGTGGTCGGCACCCTGCGCCTCTACGCCGGACGCAATCCCGACGATCCGCAGCTCAGCGAGCTCGTCGGCGAGCTGAGCATCAAGAGCCCGGAGTTCCGGGCCTGGTGGAACGGCCGCCACGTGCACGAACGCACGCACGGCACCAAGCGGATGCACCACCCCGCGGTCGGGCCGATCACCCTCCGCTACGAGGCCCTCGTCCTGCCCGGCGACCCGGACCAGACGCTGTTCCTCTACACCACCGATCCCGGCAGCCCGTCGTACGACAACCTGCGCCTGCTGGGATCGCTGGCCGCCCGGACCGCGCCGGCCCCCGGCAGAGCCTCGTCCACGCCGCTGCCCGACGCGAGCAGGACCGAACCGAACCCGTCCTGACGCCGGCCGCGCGTCGATCTCAGGCCCGCGAGGCGTCCGCGGTCCGAGGGACTCCGGCCAGCCGGTCGCGGCAGAAGTCCCGGAACGTCCGGGGTGGCCGGCCGGTCACGTCCGCGACGGTCGTCGTGACCCGGTCCTCCGAGCCCGCGGCGACGGCCGTGTCCAGGCCCGCGAGGAAGCGGGCGTAGTCGGGCGCGAGGCCGTGAGCCTCGTGGTACGCGGTGAGCGCGTCCTCGTCGACCGCACGGTGCCGGACCGGGCGGCCGAGGAAGTCGGTGAGCGTGGCGGCGACGTCGGCGTAGCTCAGCCGCTCGGGACCGGTGATGACGTGCTCGGTGTCGTGGGGCGCGGGATCCGTGAGGGCACGCACCGCCACCTCGGCGATGTCGGCCGGATCCACGAAGCCCACGCGGGCGTCGCCGGTGGCGCTGACGATCTCGCCACGCTCCCGGGCGCTCGCGGCGTGCGGATGGTCGCCGACGAAGTTCTCCATGAACCAGGACGGTCGCAGCACCGCCCACTCGGGGATCATCTCGCCGAGCTGGGCCTGCACCTCGCCCAGTCCCGGCGTGCCGGCCTCGATCGCCGACGAGCTGAGCAGGACGGCCCGCCGTACCCGGGCACGCCGGGCCAGGTCCAGGAACGGCAGCATGGTCGGCGCCGGGTCGGCGTCGCCGAGGGGCGCGATCAGGTAGAGCGCTGTCACACCGTCCAGCGCCGTGTCGTGCGTGCTGCGGTCGTACCAATCGAAGCGGACGCCCTCGGCGGACGCCCGGCGGCTGGCGACGCGGGCCCGGCGGCCGGCGGCGGCGAGTCTCGCGGCGACGAGCCGGCCCGTCGTTCCCGTGCCTCCGACGACGAGGATCATGCCCGCACCCCCTCGCCGAACAGTTCCCGCACGGCCAGCGGGTTCCAGTAGTCGCGATAGCGCAGGATCCGCCCGGCCCTGATGGTGAGGACGGCGATGTAGCGCAGCCGGTACGGCTCGCCCGTGGCGACGACGACGCCGGTGGCGGTGAACTCGGCGACGATCACCTCCCGGTCGGCGGTCTGGTGGACAGTGACGTCGGCGATCTCGCGGATGTCCAGGGTCCGCGGGTAGTCGATGAGGTAGTTGTGCAGCTCGGCGCGGTCGGCCACCCGGCTGGGCCGCCCGGCCGGCGCGAACGGGAACTCCATGACGGCGTCGTCGGCGAACAGGGCGATGAAGCCCGGCATGTCCTTGGCGAGCAGACGGTCCAGGGCCTGGTGGAACACATCGGTGGCGGTACTCGGCACTGCTGTTCCTTCCTGTCGGCGGGCCGCCCGCGGTGATCTACGATAAGCGGACGGCCGGTCCGCTTCACCATAGCGGACTGGCGGTCCGTTTGCGAGAGGGGGCAGAAGTGCGGGCTGACGCGGCGCGGAATCGGGAGGCGGTGCTCGCCGCGGCCGATCGGCTGTTCGAGGCGGCGAACGACCCCGACCGGATCTCCATGGACGACGTCGCCGCTGCCGCCGGCGTGGGCAAGGGCACGCTGTTCCGCCACTTCGGCGACCGGCTGGGCCTCGTCCGCGCCCTCTACGGCACGCGCGGCGAACAGCTTCAGGCGTCACTCGCGGCGAGCCCGCCCGGCGACTCGCCGGCGGACCGCGCCCTGCACCTGCTGCGGGAACTGGTCCGGTTCAAGCGGGCCAACCGGGTCCTCACACTGGCCCTGGAGAACGCGGGAAGCGGAAGCCCCTATCGCAACGAGTCGTACGAGGAGTGGCACGCGACGCTGACCGCCATCGTGTCCGAGGCCCGGGGCCCCGAGTCGGCGGAGTTCCTCGCCCACGCCCTGCTGGCCGCGGTGCGCAGCGATCTCGTCGAGCATCTTCGCGACTGGCCCGACGAGCGCTGGGATGCCGGGCTCACCGCACTGACCCGTTCGGTGCTGACCTCCGGGCGGTAGTTCCTCCCGACGGGTGCCAGGGTGGTGGGGCGTGAGCCGTGCCGCGCTCACGCCCCTGCCCTCACCTGGTCCGCTCGATCACGGCGGTGAGGCGGAGCCCGGCTGTCGACACCGTGCCACTCCCCCAGAAGGACGCGGTCCCCGGGATGTTGGCCAGGGCGTCCAGGCTCGGATCGTTGCCCTCGACCTTCGGCCCGTACGCGACGCTCCATCGCCCGCCGGTGTAGCGCAGCAGCAGCGTGCCCGGGTACTCGACGTACGGCGGGATCGGGTTCGTGCCGCTGATCCAGACGTTGCCGTTCGCGTCGCCCGCGACCGCGTACACCCAGCCGGCCGATGCCGGTCCGGCCACCCGCTGCCACGTCCGGCCGTCCCAGTGCAGGATGACCGGCCTGGGGGCGGAGTCGTAGTCCTGGGTGCCGACCGCCCAGGCGTCGGTCGACGAGCGGGCCCACACGCCGGTGAGCCGGGCGCTCGGGATCGACGGCAGCGGCGCCACCCGCCACGACCCGCCGACGCGCTGCGCGATCATCGGCTCCGGGTAGGGCGCGTCGGCGACGTACCGTTCCCCGGCGGCGAACACGCCACCGTCCGCGGTACGCGAGACCGCCCGCAGGACACCGTTGAGTCCATCGGTTCCCGGCACCGCGACCCGGCCGAACTGACCGGTGTCACCCTCGACGACCAGCGGCCGGCCACCGTCGTGGCCGACGAACACGGCCCGCCCGCCGCCGGTGGCGGCCACGTCCAGCAGCTCCGCGGTCCCGGCCGGGGCGGGCCACGGCGCGTGCGCCGTCCAGGTCGTGCCGTCGAAGTGCCCGGCGTACGACTCGCCGAGGCGCCGGGAGCCCACCGTCCAGACGTCCCGGGCGCTCGCCGCGTCCACCTTGTACAGCAGATACGCCTGGTGCGGCAGCCGCCGTTCCGTCCACGTCCGCCCGTTCCACCGCAGCAGGGCGTACGGCTGGTCGATCGAGTACCCCGTGTAGGTCGACGCCTGGTAGCCGACGGACCAGGCGTTGTTCGGGCCGGTGGCGGCCACGTCGGTCAGCCGGCTCTCGTGGATCAGCGCGGGGATCGTCGCCGTCCATGTCGAAGGGGCCGCGGCTGCGACCGGCGTGACGGGTGGGAGCAGTACACCCGCCGTCAGAGTGGAGACCGTCGCTACCGACAGCCCGTACCGTGCCAGTGATCCCATGGTGGCCCTCTTCCCCGATCGGTGGTCGGACCTCAGCATCGCGTTCCGCGAAGCTGCGCGCGTGCCCGGCTGCTGTCCCGTAAGGGAGTGGTAAGAACGGTCCCTCCGAGGGGGCATCGACTGTGGCCGGAACGGTGCCGCCCGCCGTCAGGCAGCGCGGCGGGCGCGGCGACGGGCTCGGAGGAAGACGGCGTCGCCCCGCTCGTCGCCCCACCAGCCCCACGGAACGCCGGTCATGTACCGGCCGATCGACGCGAACACCGGCGCGGCCTCGGCGGCGCGGCCGGTGCGCACCAGCCCGTACGCCAGGAAGTTGGCGTCGTCGAGCCAGGCGGCGTGCCGGGTCGCCGGCTGGTGGAACCACCGGGACAGGGCGTTGTCGAGATCCGCCTGCATGACCGGATCCTGTCGCCACCGCTCGCCGATCTCGTCGGGGGTACCGCCGTGAGGTTCGCGATCCTGCTCCCACAGCGCCCACTCCGCGGCGGCCCGAACCGGCAGCACGAGCAGTGGTGAGCCGGTAGGAGCCGTGGCGGCGACCGAGCGGGCGAAGCCGAACATCGCCTCGTGCGAGCCGCTCCACTTCCGGCAGTGGTAGGTCAGCCGGAGCACGTGGCCCAGATGGTGCCCGGGATCCCGCTTGGTCAGCTCACGCCACGCCTCCTCGACGTCCTCCAGTGGCGCACTCGTGTCGATCATGAGGTCCAGGCGGTGCGCCCACGGCGTGGGGTCGTCCGGCGCGAGCCGCATCGCGACATCGTTCACCTGCCGGGCCAGGTCCAGCAGGCGGCTGAACTCGACCCACTGCTCCCGGCGTACGCCGGCGGCCCAGTCGCCGCCGCGCACCTCCCACGCCCGTGCCATCAGGGAACGGGCA
This sequence comes from Micromonospora globosa, assembly GCF_000717585.1. Taxonomy (NCBI): domain Bacteria; kingdom Bacillati; phylum Actinomycetota; class Actinomycetes; order Micromonosporales; family Micromonosporaceae; genus Micromonospora; species Micromonospora globosa. The sequence goes on along the minus strand of NZ_JNZR01000001.1, from coordinate 112,420 downwards.
CGGACGAGCTGGGCATCCGGGTCCGCGGGCGCGCGCGACGCCCAGCGATCGGTCCAGGCGTCCGTGGTGTCGACCCGGCCGGTCGTACGGTCGATCCGCGATCCCAGCCCGCGAGCTGTCGATTCGGCGAGCACGCGGACGTACCGGGCCCGGCGGTCGTAGTCGTTCCGGGTGGCGACCAGCGCCGTCCGGGCCGGCCCGATGTCGGAGCCGTACCGCGCCTGCGTGCACGCCTCGCGCAGCACGGCGTCGTCCTGCGCCGGGTTGGGGTCGATCTGGCGGGTGAGTATCCGCCACACGGTCGAGATCATGATCAGGGATGGTAGATGTCGCGGGCCCCGCCGGTGAGCCCGTCAGCCGGCTGCCGTCCCGGCGGGGCGGAGCACCGCGTCGAGCCAGCGCAGCTGCCGCCGGACGTGGACGGCCTCCCCGCCCTCGTGGCCGTTGAACGGGTACGTGTGGATCTCCCGTAGCGGCGCTGCCGATCCACCGGCGGCGTACTGGTTGTAGGCGGCGAACCCGGTGCTCGGCGGGCAGACCTCGTCCCGCAGACCGATCCCGAAGTGCGCCGGGGCGGTGGCCCGCCGGGCGAAGGTCACGCCGTCGACGTAGGACAGCGTGCGCCGGACCGGCTCCTCCGCCTCGCGGTGCACCGCCAGGTAGCGGGCGATCTCGCCGTACGGGGAGGCCTCGGTCAGTTCGATGGCGCGCTGGATGTCGCACAGGAACGGGGCGGTGACCAGGAGCGCGGCGAGGCCGTCGACGAGGCCCGCCGCCGCGAGCGCGAGTCCACCGCCCTGGCTGTTGCCCACCGCGGCGACGCGGGCCGGATCCACCCCGGGCAGGACGCGGACGGCGTCGATCGCGCGGACGGCGTCGGTGATGAGGCGGCGGTAGTGGTAGTCGTCCGGGGACAGGATCCCCCGCGTGGCGGGGCTGGGCCCGCCGGGCGCGTCGTGCGGGTCCGGGGTGTCGCCGCGGCTGAACAGGCCGGCCTGTCCCCGGTTGTCCACCAGCAGGTGGGCGTAACCGGCCACCGGCCAGGTGAGCCGCTCGCCCGGCAGGCCCCGGCCGCGTCCGTAGCCGGGGTACTCCACCACTGCCGGCAGCGGCGCCGGTACGCCCGCGGGTCGGGTGTACCAGGCCCGGACCGGTTCGCCGGCGTACCCGGCGAACGTCACGTCCCACACGTCGACCAGCCGCAGGTCGGTGGGTTCGGGACGGACGTCGACGAGCACCGGGGTGGCCGCGGCGGCGGTGAGGGTGGCGCGCCAGAACCGGTCGAAGTCGGCGGGCTCGACAACGGCCGGTGTGTAGCGGCGGAGCCGGTCGAGGGAGATATCAATCGACGCTCTTGACACGCTGATAACGATACCCATAAATTTCCGAAAGGCTTACGACGTATTACCGGAAAGTTCCGGCCGACGGTCAGGCGGGAGGACGAGTTTGGCAGCCCCGACCCCGCGCAGTCGCCGTACGCCCTGGCGGCGTGCCCTGCGCCGGGACTGGCAGCTCTACTCGCTCGCCGTCCTGCCGCTGCTGTTCTTCCTGACGTTCCGCTACCTGCCGATGCTCGGCAACGTGATCGCGTTCCGGCGCTTCCAGCCGGGCGGCAGCATCTTCGGCGAGTACTGGACCGGGCTGCGGTACTTCCGGCTGTTCTTCACCGACCCGACCTTCTGGAGCGTGTTCACCAACACGCTCGTGCTGGGCGCGCTGACCCTGCTGTTCTGCTTCCCGCTGCCGATCGTGCTCGCGCTGCTGCTCAACGAGGTGCGCAACCGTGCCCTCAAGCGGTTCGTCCAGTCGGTGTCCTACCTGCCGCACTTCCTGTCGATCGTGATCGTGGCCGCCATGGTCCTCCAGTTGCTGTCGGTGGACGGCACTGTGAACCAGATGGTGCGTGCCGTGGGCGGTGAGCCGGTCCCGTTCATGCAGCAGGCCGGATGGTTCCGGACGATCTACGTCTCCTCCGAGGTCTGGCAGACCGTCGGGTGGGGCACCATCCTCTACCTCGCCGCGCTCACCACCGTCGACGGCGACCTGTACGAGGCGGCCCGCATCGACGGCGCCAACCGGTGGCGGCAGACCTGGCACGTCACGCTGCCGGGGATCCGGCCGACGATGGTCACCCTGCTGATCCTCAACATCGGCACCTTCATGGCCGTCGGCTTCGAGAAGATCCTGCTGCTGTACAACCCGCTCACCTACCCGACGGCGGACGTGATCTCGACCTACCTGTACCGGGTGGGCATCGTCTCCGGGAACCTCAGCTACGCCGCCGCGATCGGCCTGTTCGAGTCCGTGATCGGGCTGACGCTGGTGCTGTCGGCGAACGCGATCTCCCGCCGCACGGTGGGGACGAGCCTGTGGTGAGCACGCGCGCCCGCACGCGGGCACCGGCGGTCCGCCCGCGTGGCCCCCGGCCGACAGCGGGCTACCGGGTCTTCCAGGTCGTCAACGCCGTCGTGCTGACCGGCGTCGTGGTGGTGACCCTGTATCCGTTCCTCACCATCGTGGCCCGCTCGCTCAGCGACAACGCGTACATCGTCGCGGGTGAGGTGAACCTGGTGCCGCGCGGGTTCAACCTCACCGCGTACCGCGTGGTGACGTCGGACCCGACGTTCTGGATCAGCTACCGCAACACCGTCTTCTACACGGTGGTCGCCACGCTCATCTCCGTCGTGCTGACCACCTGCTACGCGTACGTGCTGTCGAAGCGGCACCTGCGGGGCCGGACCGCGCTGGTCGGGATCGCCGTGTTCACCATGTTCTTCACCGGCGGCCTGATCCCCAACTACGTCCTGGTCACCAGCCTGGGACTGAAGAACACCGTGTGGGCGATCGCCCTGCCCAACGCCATAAACGTGTTCAACCTGCTGGTGATGAAGGCGTTCTTCGAGAGCCTGCCGGTCGAGCTGGAGGAGGCCGCCGCCGTCGACGGGCTGAACACGTACGGCACGCTGCTGCGGATCGTCCTGCCGCTGTCGAAGGCGATGGTCGCCACGATGGTGCTGTTCTACGCCGTCTCGTTCTGGAACTCCTGGTTCGCCGCGTTCCTCTACATGGACCGCCAGGACCTGCTCCCGGTGACCGTCTATCTGCGCAACCTCATCGCGGGCGCGACCGACGCCACGCAGACCGGCGGCGGCCTCGGCAGCGCCGGCGACGTCGTCCAGTCCGCCGCCACCATCCAGTCCGTGACCATCGTGCTGACGATCCTGCCGATCCTCGCGGTCTATCCCTTCATCCAGCGCTATTTCGTCTCCGGGATCATGCTCGGCGCCGTGAAGGGATAGCCGCCCCCCGCACCACCACCCCACCACCGGAAGGAAGAATCCATGGCCAAGCTGTCCCGGCGCCAGGTGCTGCTCGCCAGCGGCGCGGCCGCCGTCGCCGCCCTGGCGGGTTGCGGCGACGACACCCCGGACAAGAAGGACCTCGACCGCAACCGTACGGGCGCGATGGAGAAGTACGGCATCGGTGACCAGTTCAAGGCCACCGAGCCGGTCACGTTCTCGATCCTCTACAACAACCACCCGAACTACCCGCTCAAGCCCGAGTGGCTGTTCTGGGCCGAGCTGGCCCGGCGGACGAACGTCAAGCTGGACCCGGTCGCCGTGCCGCTGAGCGACTACGAGCAGAAGCGCAGCGTGCTGGTCGGCTCCGGCGACGCCCCGCTGATCATCCCGAAGACCTACCACCCGCAGGAGAGCTCGTACGTCTCGTCCGGCGCCATCCTGCCGGTCAGCGACTACCTCGACCTGATGCCGCACTTCAAGGACAAGATCGAGCGGTGGGGACTCCAGCCGGAGATGGACACGCTGCGGCAGGAGGACGGGAAGTTCTACCTGCTGCCCGGCCTGCACGAGAAGCCCTGGCAGGACTACACGCTCGCGGTCCGCACCGACGTGCTGGAGCAGTTGAAGATCCCGTCCCCCACCACCTGGGACGAGGTGTACGCCATGCTCAAGGCGATGAAGGCGGCCCACCCGGACGTCATCCCGTTCTCCGACCGGTTCGGCAAGCCCAACCCGGCCGGCAACCTGCTGAACATGCTCGCCCTGGCACACGGCCTGCCCGGCGCCGGCTGGAACTACCAGCCGACGAGCTGGGACGCCGGTGCCGGGAAGTACGTCTTCACCGGCGCCTCGGACGGCTACCGGCAGGTGGTGGAGTACCTCCACAAGCTGGTCGCCGAGGGGTTGCTCGACCCGGAGACGTTCACCCAGACCGACGACCAGGCCCGGCAGAAGCTCGCCAGCGGCAAGTCGTTCGTGATCAGCACGAACGCGCAGACCCTGGTGAACGACTACCGCCCGGACATCGCGAAGATCAACCCGAACGCCCGGCTCGGCAAGATCCTCTTCCCGGTCGGGCCGGCCGGCCCGGTCAACGCGGCGAGCCGGCTGGAGAACGGCGTGATGATCTCCAGCAAGGCCCGGGAGGGCAAGAACTTCGTGGCCATGATGCAGTTCGTCGACTGGCTCTGGTACTCCGACGCCGGCCAGGAGTTCGCCAAGTGGGGCGTCGAGGGAACCACGTACACCAAGGACGCCTCGGGCAAGCGCGCCCTCGCCCCGGACGTCAACGTCATCGGGCTCAACCCCAAGGGCAGCAAGCACCTGCAGAAGGACTTCGGCTTCTACAACGGCGTCTTCGCCTACGGCGGCAAGCTCGACCTGGTGCAGTCGTTCTTCTCGCCCGAGGAACTGGAGTTCCAGAAGGAGATGAACGCCCGCAAGCCCGCGCCCTGGGTGACTCCGCCGCCCGCGCCGCTCAGTGATGAGGAGCGGGAGCAGACGACGCTGTGGGCGACCGCGCTGAAGGACCACGTCACCCAGAACACGCTGAAGTTCGCCCTCGGCCAGCGGCCGCTGAGCGAGTGGGACGCCTACGTCTCGGAGCTGAAGGGCAAGAACGCGCAGGCCTACACCGACCTGGTCAACAAGGCGTACGAGCGGTACCGCAAGAGCCACGGCTGACCGGCGATGCGCGGCACCGTTCCCGAGCGGCCCGTCGGCCGGCTGACCGACGCCTGGCGTACCTGCGTGGGCACCGGCAGGTTCGACCTGGCTCTGCGACGCGACTATCAGGACTCGCTGGCGCTGGTGCAGCGGGACATCGGCTTCCGGCACATCCGCGGGCACGGGCTGCTCAGCGACGGCGCCGGCGTGCACCGCCCCTACTCGTACCAGGGCGAGCGCCGGGTGCGGCACGCCTTCACCTACGTCGACCAGGTCGTCGACGCCTACCTCGCGATGGGCGTCCGGCCCTTCGTGGAGCTGGGGTTCATGCCCTCGGCGCTCGCCTCCGGCGACCAGACGGTGTTCTGGTGGCGGGGCAACGTGACGCCGCCCCGGTCGTACACCGAATGGGGTGACCTGGTCCGCGCCACGGTGGCCCACCTGGTCGACAGGTACGGCCTCGACGAGGTGCGCGGCTGGCCCGTCGAGGTGTGGAACGAGCCCAACCTGACGGCGTTCTGGCAGGGTGCCGACCAGGACGCCTACCACCGCCTGTACGAGGTGTCGGCGCACGCCGTCAAGGACGTCGACGCGTCGCTCCAGGTCGGCGGCCCGGCCCTCTCCCCCGGCGCCGACGAGTGGCTCAAGCCGTTCGCCGAGTTCGTCACCGGCCGCGACGTGCCTGTCGACTTCGTCAGCCGGCACGCCTACACCTCCGGCCCGGCCCGGCACCTGCCGTTCGGCACCCGGCAGACGCTGGCCCCGGCCGCGGACCTGCTGGAACAGTTCGCCGCGCCCCGCCGGCACCTGGCCGGCACCGCGCTGGCCGACCTCCCGGTGCACATCACCGAGTTCAACTCCTCCTACCGGCCGGACAACCCGATCCACGACACGGCCTTCCACGCCGCCTACCTCGCCCCGGTGCTGGCCGGCGGCGGGGACCTGGTCGACTCCTTCTCCTACTGGACCTTCAGCGACGTGTTCGAGGAGGAAGGGGTGCCGACCGCGCCGCTGCACGGCGGCTTCGGCCTGCTCACCCACCGGCAGATCAAGAAACCCACCTACCACCTGTACGCGTTCATGGCCCGGCTCGGCGACGAGGTGCTCGCACGCGGACCGGACCACCTCGTCACCCGGCACCCCGACGGCCGGGTCGCGGTGCTGGCCTGGGCCCCGGTCGACGTCACCGGCCGGGAACCGGCACCCGAGCGGCACACCCTGTCGCTGTCGGTCCCGATCGGCCCGCCGGGCACCGTGTCGGCATTCCTGCTCCGCTCGTCGGTGAGCGAGGACGCCGGCAACGCCTGGGCGGCCTGGCGGGAGATGGGCAGCCCGCACTCGCCCCGGCCCCGGCAGCTCGACGCGTTGCGGGAAGCCGCCGAGCCGGCCCGTACCCATCGCGCAGTGCCGGTCGCGGCCGGGCGGGCCGACCTCGACCTCGTCCTCACCCGGCACGAGGTGACCCTCGCCGAACTGACGCCGGTGGTGGACGAGACCCCGCCGTGGTGGGACGACAGGTTGCTCGACCCGCCCGGGGACCGGCAGTGACCGGCGCGACCGGCGGGCTGCGGGAGTTCGGCGACGGGCCGTTGTCGCGGGCCGCCGCGAGGGTCCACATCCTGCTCGTGGTGGAACTGCTGCTCCTGGTGAGCACGCTGCCCGGCCTGGCCGTGCTCGTGCTGCTCGACCGCGACAGCAGCAACCTCCCGCTGGTCGCCGCCGCCGCGCTGCCGCTCGGTCCGGCCGTCTCGGCCGCGCTGCACACGCTGCGGCACCAACGCCCCGACCTGACCGATCTCCGTCCCGCCGCCACGTTCCTCCGGGCCTACCGGGCCAACCTGGCGGGCGTGCTGCGCGTCTGGGCGCCGACGCTGCTGTGGCTCGCAGTCATCGCTGTCAACCTGGCGAACCTGCCCGCCGCCGCCGTCCCCGGCTGGTGGGCAGTGCCGCTCGTCGCGGTCGGGGCGGGGGTGATCCTGGTCGGGGTCAACGCGCTGGTGATCGTCTCCCTGTTCACCTTCCGCACCCGCGACGTGCTCCGGCTCGCCGTCTACTACGTGGCGCGCAAGCCCGGCGTCACAGTCGGCAACGTCGCCCTGCTGGCCGCCGTCGCCGGCGTCACAGCGGTGTTCTCCGAGGCGGTACTCGCCCTGCTCGCCGCGCTCCTGGTGCTGGCACTGCTGCGGATCGGCGACCCGATGATCGACGAGATCCGGGCGGAGTTCACCGCATGAGCGTCCCGGTCACCGGCCGGGCGTCTGCGGACGCCGGCGAGTCGGCCTGGCACGCCGCCTGGCTCCCGCCCGCGGCGTTCCGCGAACTCGGCTCCCGCGGGGTGCTGGTGCACGGCGACGGGCCCCTGGTCGACACGGTCCTCGACGAGGTGAGCCGGGCCTGCGGCCGGTACGGCGGACGGCTCTGGCACGGTCCACCGTGGCAGGTCGACGCCGACCTGGTGCTGGCCCTGCGCGGGGCCGGCCCGGTGCCGAACGCGGCAGCCGAGACGGCCCGGCTCGGCGCGACACCGACGGTGAACGGCACCGGTGACGGCTCCCTCGGCGACGAGGGGTACCTGCTGGCGCGGGTGGACGGCGTGACAGTGGTCCTGGCCGACGCGCCGGCCGGCCTGCTGTACGGGATGTTCCACGTGGTCCGGCTCGGCGCGGCGGCCTTCGACGACGACCTCCCGGCGCGGCGGCACCGACCGGCACTGGACCGGCGGACGCTCGACCACTGGGACAACGTGGCCGTACACCCGGTGTCGGGCCAGGTCGAGCGGGGCTACGCCGGCGGCTCCCTGTTCTGGCGCGACGGCGCCGCCCGGCACGAGACCGCCCGGCTCCGCGACTACGCACGCCTGCTCGCCTCCTGCGGCGTCAACGCCGTCACGGTGAACAACGTCAACGTGCACGACACCGAGGCGCGGCTGCTGACCGACCGGCTCGGCGACGTCGCGGAGATCGCCGAGGTGCTCCGCCCGTACGGCATCCGGGTGCATCTGTCGGTGACCTTCGCCGCCCCGGTGGTCCTCGGCGGCCTGCCCACGGCCGATCCGCTGGACGAGCGGGTACGGGCCTGGTGGGCCGCCGCCACCCGGCGGGTGTACCGGCGGATCCCCGACTTCGGCGGCTATCTGGTGAAGGCCGACTCCGAGGGCCGGCCCGGCCCGTTCGCGTACGGGCGCGACCACGCCGACGGCGCGAACCTGCTCGCCGACGCGCTCGCCCCGTACGGAGGCGTGGTGCGCTGGCGGGCGTTCGTCTACGACCACCACCAGGACTGGCGGGACCGGTCGACCGACCGGGCCCGGGCCGCGCACGACCACTTCGCGCCGCTGGACGGACGATTCGCCGACAACGTGATCCTCCAGGTGAAGTTCGGCCCGATCGACTTCCAGACACGCGAACCGGTGTCCCCGGTGCTCGCCGCGATGCCGGCCACCCGGCTGGCGGTGGAGGTGCAGGCGACGCAGGAGTACACCGGCCAGCAGCGGCACGTCTGCTACCTCGCGCCCTGGTGGAGTGAGGTGCTGCGGTTCCGGCCCCGGGGCGCGGCCGGCGGCACGATCGCCGACGTGGCGGCCGGGCGGGCGGGCACCGGCGGCGGTCTGGTGGCAGTGGCCAACGTGGGCGACGACCCGTTCTGGACCGGGCACCCGCTGGCGCAGGCGAACCTGTACGCCTTCGGCCGGCTCGCCTGGGATCCGCTGCTGGATCCTGCCGCGATCCTCGACGAGTGGATCGACCTGACCTGGCTGCCGGTCACCACCGGCGATCCGGAAGCGCTGCGGCGGACGATGCACGCGGTCATGGACGATTCCTGGCGCACCTACGAGCGCTACACCGCCCCGCTCGGCGTCGGTTTCATGGTGCGGCCCGGCCACCACTACGGCCCGGACGTGGACGGCTACGAGTACACCCCGTGGGGCACGTACCACTTCGCCGACCGCGACGGCGTCGGGGTGGACCGGACCCGGGCGACCGGGACCGGGTTCACCGGCCAGTACCCGCCGCCGTGGTCGGAGGTGTACGAGTCACGCGAGCGCTGCCCCGACGAACTGCTGCTGTTCTTCCATCACGTCCCGTACCGGCACGTGCTGCACAGCGGCCGTACCGTGATCCAGCACATCTACGACACGCACTTCGCCGGGGTCGAGGAGGTCACGGCGATGCGGGAGCGGTGGCGGCTCGTCGCCGGGGCGGTCGACCCGGCCGTCCACGACCGGGTGGCCGAGCGCCTCGACGAACAGTTCCGCAGCGCCGTCGAGTGGCGGGACCAGATCAACACCTACTTCTTCCGCAAGTCCGGGGTGCCGGACGCGCACGGTCGCCGCATCCACTGAACCGGCGCGCTCACCACGGGTGCACGGTGCCGTCCGTCAGCCGGTTCACCGGCAGGTAGGCCGGCGCGTACGGGTAGCGGGCCGCGGCCTGCTCGTCGATGTCCACACCGAGCCCCGGAGTCTCGGCCGGATGTAGGTAGCCGCCCTCGTAGTGGTAGCCGTGCGGGAACACCTCGTCGGTCGCCTCGGTGTGCCGCATGTACTCCTGCAGGCCGAAGTTGGGGATGGCGAGGTCCAGGTGCAGCGCGGCGGCCATGCAGACCGGGGACAGGTCGGTGGCTCCGTGCGAGCCGCTGCGGACGTGGTGCAGCGCGGCGAGGTCGAAGATGCGTCGCAGGTGGGTGATCCCGCCGGCGTGGACCACTGTGGTGCGGACGTAGTCGATGAGCTGTTCCCGGATGAGCTGGGCGGCGTCCCAGATGCTGCTGAAGACCTCGCCGACCGCGATCGGCGTGGTGGTGTGCTGCCGGATGAGCCGGAAACCCTCCTGCAGGTCCGCCGGTACGGGATCCTCCATCCAGGTCAGCGCGTACGGCTCCAGGCTCCTGCCGAGCCGCGCCGCCTCGATCGGGGTGAGCCGGTGGTGCACGTCGTGCAGCAGCCGGAGGGTGGGCCCGAACTCCTTGCGGACCCGGGCGAACACGCCCGGCACGTGGGCCAGGTAGGCCTCGGTCGACCAGGTCGCCTCGGTCGGCAGCGCGGCGTCGGCGGGCTCGTAGAACATCTTGTCGGCGCTGACGCCGTACGTCCGGGGCAGGCCGGGCACGCCGCACTGCACCCGGACCGCGCGGTAGCCGAGGTCGACGAAGCGGGCGACCTCGGTCAGCACCTCGTCGACGGTCTCGCCGTTGGCGTGCCCGTACACGGTCACGCCCTCGCGGGACCGGCCGCCGAGCAACTGGTAGACCGGCAGCCCGGCGACCTTGCCCTTGATGTCCCACAGCGCGGTGTCCACAGCGGCGACGGCGCTCATCGTGACCGGCCCGCGCCGCCAGTACGACCCCTGGTAGAGGTACTGCCAGGTGTCCTCGATCCGGGCCGGGTCGCGCCCGATCAGCAGCGGCACGACGTGGTCACGCAGGTAGGACGCGACTGCCAGTTCCCGGCCGTTGAGGGTGGCGTCACCGACGCCGGTGACGCCGGCGTCGGTGACGACCTTCAGGGTCACGAAGTTCCGGCCGGGGCAGGTCACGATCACCCGGGCGTCGACGATCCTCATCCGGTCTCCCCTGCGGTCGGCGCGCCGGTCACCACAAGATTATCCATCATCGTCGATCTGTCGGGTGCCCCGGTGCCGGCCGGTCAGGCCGGTTCGGGTACGCCCCCGGGCTCCCCGTCGTCGGGCATCGGCTCGACCGGCGCCTCGGGCAGTTCGCCGGGCGTGTCCGGGAGGAGTTCGCCGGGGTCGTCCGGCACGTCCTCACGCGGGTCGATCGGCGGGTACACCTCGGGATCGAGGTCGGGGTTGGTCATCGGCTCAGTATCCGACGCCTCAGCCGGGACCGCCCGTCGAGCACGACGACGGGCGGCGCCCGCCGGAGTGAGCGGCGGGCGGACGTGTCACCGCGAGCGCCGGCCCTCTCCCGGCCTCGATCCGCGCGCCGTCACGGGCTCTCACCGTCACCGGCCGAGGGCGCGGACGACCGGTCCGCCGGCTTGCGCAACCACAGCCACACCCCCGCCAGCAGGCACGCCGCGCCCCCGATCGCGACCGCCGACTCTGCCGGTTCGGAGAGATCGTCGAGGAACGGGAAGGTGTGGGAGGCCGCCATCGCCAGAAACCCGATCAGCAACAGCAGGCCGGCGGTGATCCGCTGGACAACCATGCGCTTCATTGGATCACGACGTCGACAGCAGCCCGCAGGCCGCTGCGCCGACCCGCCCCCCGGAACACCCGCTTCAGCGGGCTGGTGCCGGAACGTGGAGGCGGCCGTCGTGGACCTCGGCGATCTGGTCGACGGCGGTGAGGTGGGTGCGGTCGTGGGTGACCAGGACGGTGGCGGTGGCCTGCTGGTGGGTGAGGCGGGTGATCAGGTCGATGACGGCGGCGCCGCGTTCGTGGTCGAGGGCGCTGGTGGGTTCGTCGACGAGCAGGACCGTGGGGTTGTTCATCAGGGCGCGGGCGATGTTGACGCGTTGGCGCTGGCCGCCGGAGAGCTGGTGCGGCCGGCGGTCGGCCTGACCGGCGAGGCCGACCGCGTCGAGCAGTTCCACGGCGCGGGTACGGGCATCGGCCGGTGGGCGGCCGTCGATCTGGGCCATGACCTGGAGCTGCTCGGCGGCGGTGAGGGAGGGCAGCAGGTTGGGCTGCTGGAAGACGATGCCGATCTTGCGGCGGCGCAGGTCGGCGAGTTCGGCCCGAATGAGACCGGTAGTCGGGGTGCCGTCGACGGTGACGGTGCCGGTGTCGGGGGTGATGAGGGTCGCGGCGACCGCGAGGAGGCTGGACTTGCCGGAGCCGGAGGGGCCGATCACGGCGGTGAGGCTCCCCTTGGGCACGTCCAGGGTGACGCGGTCGAGGGCGGTCAGGCGGCCCTCGCCGTCGGGGTAGGTGAGGGTGATGTCGGTCAGGTTCAGGCTCATCGGGCGCTCCCCAGGGCGGTCAGCGGGTCGACGGAGGTGATGCGGCGGATGGCCAGGGCGGCTCCGAGGGCGCCGAGGACGACCATCACGGCCGCGGGAAGGAGGACGGTCACCGGAGTGAGGACGAACGGCACAGCCGATCCGGCGACGAGGGCGCCGAGCGCGGCGGCGATGCCGGTGCCGAGCAGGGTGCCGCCGGCGAGCAGGACGACGGCCTGCCCGATGGCGTCCTTGAGAAGGGTGGCGGTCGAGGCGCCGAGTGCCTTGAGCACTGCGACGTCGCCGCTGCGCTGGATCGTCCAGACGGTGAAGAACGCTCCGATGACGAGGGCGGAGATGGCGAACAGGAAGCCGCGCATCAGCTGCAGGGAGCCGTTCTCGGAGGTGTAGGAGCCGATCGCGGACAGCGAGTCGTCGACGGAGACCGTCTTGGTGCCCGCCTGCCGGTCGGTGGCCACCAGATCGGCCCCCGAGGTGGTGGTCAGGGCGACGACGGTGGCCGCCGAGCTGCCGCCGCCGGTGCCGGTGGGAGGCGCGATCTTCTGCCACACGTCCAAGCTGATCCACACGACAGGGGTGTGACTGAAGGAGGCGTCGCCGCGTACGGCCGCCACTGTCAGTCGCTGCCCGGCGAGGGTGACGGAGTCACCGGCCTTCACACCGAGGTCGTCGGCGGCCCTGGTGGACAGCACTGCCGAGCGGCCGTCGATCCGGCCGCTGCCGGGGGCCAGGTGGGAGCCGGGCCGGACGCCGAAGGCGGAGACCCCGGCGCTCCTGTTTCCGGCGGTGGCCCTCGTCGTGGCGATGCCCAGCGGTTCGGCGCCTGTCACTCCGGGCGCCTCGGCCCACTGCTGCCACTGCTTCTCGGTGACTGTGGAGTTGGAGTACGACACGCCCTGGCCCTCGCCGGGGGCCTGGAAGGCGATCCTGTCGGCGGGCAGGCCGGTGATGGCGGAGACGTTCTGCCGGCCCAGTCCGGCCGTCAACCCGGACAGCAGCCCGACCAGCAGGGTGATCAGCACGATGACGGTCCCCATCAGGGCGAAGCGTCCCTTGGCGAACTTCAGATCTCTCCAGGCGACAAACACGGCCCCGGCCTGTCCTTTCGACGGTGGAAGCGGTACGACTCCACCATCGCGGCCGGCGCCCGTGTCCGCGTCTGGCGTAGGCAGGCACTTCGCGGGCCGAAGGACGGGGCACGGGTTCTAACTTTCGATAGAGGCCCCCGGGGCGCCGGCCTCGGTAACGTGGGACGCACTGTGAGCACCGCTGCCCCTGCCCTGACCCCGACCACCCGAGCCCTGGCCTGGTGCCTGCACCTGCTGATCATCGGCCTGCTCGTCCTGGCCGCCGGCCGGGCGGTGGCCGACGACCGGCCCCGCGCCGGATCGATCGTCGCTGCGTCGGTGGCGTGCGGCCTGGCGTACGCCATCGGGCCGCTCCTCCCCCGCATCCGCCGCTCGCGGTGGGCCGCCGCCTGGTGGCTGGCCGCCGTGGGCGCCGCGTGGCTGGTGTTGCTGGGCCTGTCCCCCGATGCGATCTGGGTGGCCTTCCCGCTGTACTTCCTCCAGCTCCACCTGCTGCCGCGCCGCGCCGGCCTGGCTGCCGTGATCGCCACCGCCGCGGCGGCCGTCGCCGGGTTCGGTGCCCACACCGGCTCCTTCACCGCGGCCACGGTGATCGGTCCCGCGCTCGGCGCCGCCGTCGCCGTCGGGGTGGTGTGGGGATACCAGGCCCTGTATCGGGAGAGCGAACAGCGCAGGCAGCTGATCGAGGAACTCACCGCCACCCGGGCCGACCTGGCCCGGGCCGAGCACACGGCCGGCGTACTCGCCGAACGCGAGCGTCTGGCCCGCGAGATCCACGACACCCTCGCCCAGGGCCTGTCCAGCATCCAGCTGCTGCTGCGCGCCGCCGAGCGCGCCCTGCCCGGCCGGCCCGGTGCCGCCTCCGGCCACGTCGACGCGGCCCGCCAGGTCGCCGTGGACAACCTCGCCGAGGCCCGCCGCTTCGTCGCCGCACTCACCCCGCCCACCCTGGAAGGCACCACCCTGGCCGGCGCCCTGGAACGCCTGTGCACCACCACCAGCGCCCGCCACCGCCTCGCCGCCCGCTTCCACCTCGTCGGCGCCCCCGTATCGCTGTCGACCGCCCACGAGGTGGCGCTCCTGCGTATCGCCCAGTCCGCCCTCGCGAACACGGTCCGCCACGCCCGGGCCACCACGGCCGAGGTCACCCTCAGCTGTCTCGGCGACCGCATCGCCCTTCACGTCGTCGACAACGGGCAAGGCTTCGACCCCGACCGTCTGCCCGCCCCCGACGTCGACAGCGGCGGCTTCGGCCTGACGGCCATGCGCGCCCGCATGAACGCCCTCGGCGGCACCCTGGCCGTCGAATCCGCGCCCGGCCACGGCACCGCCCTGACCGCCGAGCTTCCCCTCACCCCGCCCAGCAGGACCGAGCCCGAGGGCCGCCCGTGACCGACGACGTCCCCGTCCGCCTCCTCCTGGCCGACGACCACCCGGTCGTACGGGCCGGACTGCGCGCCGTGCTGGAAACCGAACCCGGCCTCGTCGTCGTGGCCGAAGCCGCCACCGCCGAGGAGGCCGTCACCCGTGCAGGCGAAGGCGACATCGACGTCGTGCTGATGGACCTGCAGTTCGGAAAGGGCATGGGCGGCGCCGAAGCCACCGCCCGGATCACCGCCCGCCCGGAAGCGCCGCGCGTGCTGATCGTCACCACCTACGACTCCGACGCCGACACACTGCCCGCCATCGAGGCCGGTGCCACCGGCTACCTCCTCAAGGACGCCCCACCCGAAGACCTGGCTGCCGCCGTCCGCACCGCCGCCGCCGGACGCACCACGCTGGCGCCCACCGTCGCGAACCGGCTGATGAACCGGCTGCGCACGCCGGGCACCGCCCTGACCCGACGCGAGACCGAGGTTCTCGCCCTGGTCGCCGACGGTTTGTCCAACCACAGCATCGGCACCCGCCTGCACCTGACCGAAGGCACCGTCAAGTCCCACCTGGCCCGCATCTACGCCAAACTCGGCGTCGACTCACGCACCGCGGCCGTCGCCTCCGCCACCGAACTCGGCCTGATCCGCCGCTGATCCGAGCGCGTGCCCGGTCACGACGTCTCCGTCCTGACGCGAGGACGACAGCGGGACGCCGGGCGTGGTCACGTCGTCGCCGTCCGCCCGGGGCGTGGGCGGGTCGCACGCCGTGGCGAAGGTGACCGGCGCGCCGAACGCGGCCCGCCGGACGGCGCGCCGCAGCGCGGCGAGGACGGCCGGACCGGCGAGGACGATCGCCACGGCGGTCGTGATCGCGCGGCCGGTGTCCCAGCCGAAGGTGGAGGTGACGGCGGTGAACAGCGCGAGACGGTGCAGGTTCTCCAGTACGGGGGCGCCGGCGACGTAGGACAGCTGGGTGTCCGCGCCGACGCTGAACGGCCAGAACCACAGGTTCATCAGCAGGCCGTAGCCGTAGGCGGCGAGAACCCCGTACCCGGCCAGGACGGCGACCTCGGCGCGGCCGCGCAGCCGGGCCGGGAGCAGGCCGGCGCCGAGGCCGATCCAGGAGGCGCAGAGCATCTGGAACGGCAGCCACGGCCCGACGCCGGCGGTGAGCAGGGCGGAGGCGAACAGCGACGTGGCGCCGAGCAGGAACCCGAACCCGGGTCCGAAGACCCGGCCGGCCAGGACGAGCAGGAAGAACACCGTCTCGATGCCCGCGGTCCCCGCCCCCAGGGGGCGCAGGGCGGCGTTGACGGCGGCGAGTACGCCGAGCATCGCCAGGGCTTTGCTGTCGATACCGCCGGAGGTGAGTTCGGCGAGGACGAGCGCCACGAGTACCGGCAGCATGACGATGAAGACCAGCGGCGCCTCGCCGGTGCGGGCGGTGGTCTCCGGGTGTGCGGGGACGAAGAAGGGCCAGGTGAAGGTGGCCAGCGCGGCGGCCGAGGCGAGGGTCAGCACCACAGCGGTACGCGGGGCGACCCGCAGGACACTCATGCCGGTGCCCCGGTCGCGTCGATCGCGGCGGCGACCTGTTCCACTGTCAGCCAGGGTGCGGGGGCGAGAACCTTGGCCACCTGCGGCGCGAACGCCGGCGAGGCCAGCATGACCTCTCCGGTGGTGCCGTCGGAGACGATCTCCCCCTCGGCCATCACGATCACCCGATCGGCGAGGGTCGCGACGAGTTCGACGTCGTGGGTGGCGACCACCACGGCCCGGCCGTCGCCGGCCAGCATCCGGACGACGGCGGTGAACTGCCGCTTGGCGTGGTAGTCCAGGCCGCGGGTCGGCTCGTCGAGCAGGACCACCGGCGGAGCGGCGGTGAGCTGCACGGCGAGCGCGAGGGCGAGCCGCTGTCCCTCGGACAGGTCCCGGGGGTGCCGGTCACCGGGCAGTCCGGGGACGAGCTGGTCCACCAGCGCCCGGCAGGTGCCGGCCGGCACGTCGGTCTCCCGGTCGGCCTGGGCGCACTCCGCGTCGACGGTCTCCAGGTAGAGCAGGTCGCCGGAGTTCTGCGGGACGAGGCCGACGTGCCGGCGGGCCTGACCGGCCGGCAGGGCCTTCGGGTCGACGGTGCCCTGCGGCCCGGTCACGGCCACGGTGCCGCCGTGGCGGGGGCCGCTGCCCTGCACCGCCCAGAGCAGGCTGGACTTGCCGGATCCGTTGCGGCCCATCAACGCGACGACCCGTCCGGCGCGCAGATCGAGGTCGACACCGGCCACCGCGACGGTCCCCGGATACCGTACGACGATCTTCCGCGCGGTCAGCGCGGGACCGGTGTCCGCGCCCGCCGGGACCGGCGGCGGCGCCACGCCGGCGAGCCGGTGCCGCAGGTCGGACGCCCGTCGGCGGGCGTCACGGACCGACAGCGGCAGCGGTGTCCAGCCGGCGAGGCGACCCAGCTCGATCAGGGGTGGCGCGATGTCGATGCGGGCCAGCCCGGTCGCGGGTGTCCCGTCGTGGACGTGGCCGTCGCCGGGCAGGTACAGCAGCCGGTCGGCGTACTGCAGGACACGCTCCAACCGGTGCTCGGCCAGGACCACTGTCACTCCGAGGTCGTGCACCAGCCGGGTGACGGTGGCGAGCACGTCCTCCGCGGCGGTGGGGTCCAGCGCGGAGGTGGGTTCGTCGAGCACCAGCACCCGGGGGTGCGCGGTGAGCACCGCGCCGATGGCGACCCGCTGTTGCTGCCCGCCGGACAGCGTCCGCAGAGGCCGGTCTCGCAGGTCGGCGATGCCGAGCAGGTCCAGGGTCTCCTCCACCCGCTTGCGCATCACCGCGGGTGACAGGGCGAGCTGCTCCATCCCGTACGCCAGTTCCTCCTCGACGGTGTCGGTGACGAACCCGGCCAGCGGGTCCTGGCCGACCACGCCGACGACGTCGGCGAGATCGCGCGGCGGGTGCGTGCGGGTGTCCCTGCCGTCGACGGTGACGGCGCCGTGCAGGGTGCCGCCGGTGAAGTGCGGGACGAGGCCGTTGATCGCCCGCAGCAGCGTCGACTTTCCGGCGCCGGTACGGCCCGCGACCAGGCAGAGTTCGCCCTCCTCGATGCGGAGCGTCACGTCCCGCAACGGCGGCGGGCCGCCCTCGGCGTAGTGGACGGTGACCCGGTCGAAAGTGATCATGGACGGTCTCCCGGTGTCGTCGCGGTCGCGGCGCGCTCTCCGTCTGCCGGCACGTCCGTGACGGGGAACGGCCGGTCCACCGCCGGCGGGCGTCCGGCACGTGCCGTCGGTGGTGGTGGCGGCGCCAGCCAGGCGGGTGCCGCCGCGACGCCCACGGCGAGAAGCATCAGCGGGGTCAGCTGGGGCCAGGTGAGCGGGCTGACCGGCGGGTAGAGCAGTTCCGGGTCCACCGAGCCGGCGAGCATGGTCAGTGCCGCGGCGGCCACCCCGCAGCCGGCCACGAGCAGCTCGGCCGGGCGCCAGCGGTCCGGTCGGTACCGGCTGCGGCGGACCCGGCGGCCGGCGAGCAGCATGCCGGTCACGGCGGCGGTCAGTCCGGCCAGGAGCATCGGCAGCCCCAGGTAGCCGGGTGCGGCGGTGTCGAGCAGCCCGTAGGTGCCGGCACACACGCCGACCAGCCCGCCGAGCACGAGCGTGCCGGTGACGGTTCGCTGCCCGGCGGGCACCGCCGCGGTGCGGCCGTAACCACGGGAGTCCATCGCCGCCGCGAGGGCCAGGGACCTGTCCAACGCGTCGGCCAGCACCGGCAGGGCGACACCGCGCAGCGCCCGCATCCCCCGGCCGGACGCGCCGCGCAGCCGACGGGCCCGGCGGACCCGTAGCACGCTCTCCACCAGCTGCGGGGCGACCGACAACGCGACCACGATGGCGGTGCCGACCGCGTACAGCGCTCCGGGTACGGCCTTGAGCAGCCGTTTCGGGTTGGCCAGGGCGTTCGCCGCGCCGAGGCAGACCAGCATCGTCGCCAGCCGCAGCCCGTCGTAGAAGCCACCGAGGATCTGCTCGACGGCGACCGGTCCGAACAGGCGGATGCCCGCCGCCCACTCGGGCAGCGGGATCTCCGGCAGCCGGACCAGGATGTGCTCGCCCTGGCCGCCGCCGAACACGATCCGGAACACGACGCGCATCGTGACGATCACCGCGCCGAGCCAGACGTACATGCGGAACGCCAACGCCCACGGCGCGTCGCCCCGGCGGCGCACCACCACCAGACCAGCGACGGCGACGAGCAGGGCCAGCGGCAGCGGATTCGTGGTGTGGCTGGCCGCGGTGGCCAGGCCGAGCGCCCACAGCCACCATGCGCCCGGGTGCAGCCCTCGGGGTAGCCACCACACCGGCCACCGGCCCGGCAGCCGGCCGGCGTCAGCCGTCCGCGACCAGGTGCCCGTGGCGTCAGTCACCCGGGCCGGCGGCACGGCGTCGTCGGGCCGCGACCAGCGCGCCGGTGGCGAGCACGGCGAGCAGCAGCACCCCGGCGATCGTGCCCGGTGGCAGGCCGTCGTCGTCACGGGACGCGGCGACATCTGTCACCACCGGCTCGTCGGAGGAGCCCTGCGGTGCCGTTCCGGTGGCGGCACCCGGCGTCGCCGCCAGGGTCGGCGTACCGGCCGTCGGTGACGCGCCGGCGGAGGCCGGCGGGCTGACGGAGGCCGGCGGGCCGGAGGTGCCGGCCGGCCGGGTGGGCTCGCCGGGCCGGCCACCGGCGACCGGCGGCGGTGCGACGGTTCCTCCCGCCGGTGGTGGCACCGCCGGCCCGCCGCCCGCGGGTGGCGGCGGCGGAGGGGGCGGTGGTGGTGGCGGCGGTGGAGGGGCGGGGCGTTTCGGCGCGGCGCCGGGACGAGGCGCGTCATCGGCGTTGCGGTTGAGGGAGAACGACCAGCCCTCGAAGCTGCCGGCCGCCGGCTTGCGGTTGAGCACACCCTTGTCGCTGTACGTCCAACTGCCGCCGTTCGGCGCGTGCCAGTACGACCAGTAGGCGCTCGCCGGCGGCGTGTCGACGCACTTCTCCGTCGCGGCCGACGGCTTGCCGTCGATCCGGCAGATGAACCCCTCACCCCAGCGCAGGGTTCCGGTGATCGGGAAGCCCGCGTTCTTGAGCGCCGCGAGGCCGCTGGCCTGGGCGCCCTGCGCGCAGCGCACCACCGTTCCGCCGCCGAGTTCGTTGAAGTCCACCACGACTGTCACCCCGGAGGCGTCCGGGCAGTATCCGGCCGACCCGGCGGCCACCGCAGGACCGCCCGGTCCGATCGTGGTGCCCGCGGTGACCAGGGCGACGGCCAGCGCACCGCGGGCGGCGCGGAGGCTCATCCCGCCCGCCGTCGGCCGAGCACGAGCAGTGTCACTCCGCCACCGATCAGCAGCAGCGCGATCAGCAGGTAGCTGCCGATCGCCGCGCCGGTGGTCGGCAGCCCGCCCAGCCCTGACGCGGCCGGGGTCGTGATCGGCGGAGCGGCGGTGGTCGGCGCCGCGGTCGTGGGCGCGGGTGTCGCCGGAGGGCTGGTCACGCTCGGCGTCGGGCCGGCGGTGCCGGTCGGCGGAGGCGACGTGGTGAGCGTGGGAGACGCGGTGGGCGTGGCGGGCGCGGTGGGCGAGGCGGGCGCGGTGGGCGAGGCTGTGCCGGTCGGGGTGGGATGCGACGTGGGCGGCGGGTCGAGGCCGATCCGGCCCAGCGGAACCTGGGCCAGCCCGAGCAATGCCTGCGCGGTGGCCCGGCGCCACTGGTCCCGGTCGGTGTCGGTGATCCCGGCCGCGGCGGCAGTCGTGAACCCGTCGGTGTTGTAGGCGATCGCGCCGGCGTCGGCGGAGGCCGCCCCACCGTTGCCCGCGGTGAGCTGCAGCGCGGCCAGGGCCTTCGCCGCCCGGGCGGCCTCGTCGTCGCGGCCGGCGGCGGCGAGGGCCTGCCCGGCCAGGCCGGTGCTGTTGGAGTTCGCGCCGGTGGTCGGTCCGGAGCCGCCGAAGGAGCCGTCGGTGTGCTGCTGGGTGACCAGCCAGTCGGCGCCCTTGCGGGCGGCATCGTCGGCGCCGGTGGCGCCGTCCTCGGCGGCGGCCAGCAACGCCTGCACGGCCATCGCTGTCGAGTCGACGTCGAGGGTGGCGCCGGGCTGGTCGTCGCAGGACGGCGAGGGTCCGTCGGCGGCGTCCGGGTAGAGCCGGAAGCCACCTGCCGCACACTGCTGCCGGATCAGGAAGTCCACGGTGTCCTGTGGCAGGTCGCCACTGCGGGCCAGGCCGAGCACGGCGAAGGACTGGTCGAAGGTGTTGCTGGCGTCCGGGCCGCTGTCGGCGGTGGTACGGCTGGTGATCCGCCCCCGCTGGTGCCCGGCGTCGGCCGTGGCGATCAGCGACAGCGTTTCCGCCCGCAGGTCGTAGCCGCCGAAGTCGGTGGGGTCCGCGTCGGCGGCGGCCGCGGCGTAGAGCAGCTTGGCGGTGGCCCCGCCGTCGGTGAAGCCCTCGATGCCCCAGTCGTCGTAGCTGTTGTAGGACCGTACGTGTCTCGCGACCTGCGCGGTTGCCGCCTGCCGGGTCGGCGCGTCGACGCCGGTGGCGGACAGCGCGACCAGTCCGTCGATGGTCAGCCCCCAGTCCTCGGGGGCGAACGGGCCGGGCAGCGAACCGTCGGTGAACTCGCCGGCCAGCCAGGACGCGGCCTCGCGGGCGGCTGTGACGTGGGCCGGGGCGGGTGCCGCGACAACGGCCGGCGGGGCGCCGGTGATCGCGGCGAGAGCCGTCACCGTGGCCATACCGAGGCCGGTGGTGAGACGCCGGGACAGGGGCATCAGGGGTGCCTTTCGCAGAGCGGTCGGTGAAACCTCCGGAAAGCACCCCGAGAAACGGACACCCCGCTCCGCGTGCTGCGGTGAGCGGGGTGGTCGGACCTCGGCGGCCCGGACTTCACCCTGTAGACCTCGACAGTGGAAGCCGCTCGTCCCGGGCGGGGCATTCCGGCTCGCGAAAGGGGGACTCTCGCTCACGGTTGCGGGTCAGCGCCGGCTTCGAACCGGCTTCCCCCCGCGCGGGACGTATGCAGTTGTGTGCCCGGCGCACCGGGTGCCGACACCGTACCGCCCGGGCGCGCGACGACGCCAGAGCAGCTGCCGGTACCCGGTGCGCCGCTGGTCACACCACTTAGAAGCGGCGGTTCAGGGAGCGGCGATGCTCGGCGGGGCGCCGGCGCCGAAGGACCAGCCCTCGACACTGCCCGGCGCGGGGTTGTAGCCGGTCGCCCCCGACGTGCTGTAGGACCAGGAGCCGCCGCTGGACGCATGCCAGTACGACCAGTACGCCGTGGCCGGCGGGGTGTTGACGCACGGCTCGGTCGCGGCGGTGGGCTTGCCGTTGATCCGGCAGACGAAGGCCAGGCCCCAGCGGGCGGTGCCGGTGACTGTGAAGCCGGCGGCCTGGAGCGCGGCCAGGCCGGTGGCCGGATCGCCCGGCGCACAGGCGACCTGGACGCCGCCGCCGAGCGCGGCGAAGTCGACGACCACAGTGACTCCCGAGGTGCCGGCGCAGGCGGCGGCGTGCGCCGCCCGGGGCGCGGGTTCGACTGCGGTCAGCGCGACGCCGGCGACGACGGCGGCCAGCAGGCCGGCCAGCCAGGTGCGGACTGTGGAACGATGACGGAACACGGATCCTCCTGTGATCGGGTGAGCGGCGAAGGGTTCACGGGCAGGCGAGCGCCGGTGCGCCGGGGTCGGCGCCGGCGGCGGACAGACGGGCGTACCCGATCCCGGTGAGACCGAGGACGGCCTGGGCGGTCGCCCGGGGTGCGGTGGCCGGGTCGAAGCCGCCGCCGTCGAAGTCGACAGCGCCCCGGTCGGCCGGCGCCCCGGCGCAGCCGACCTGGAGTCCGGCGAGGAATGCCCGGGCCCGCGCCCAGGCCGGCAGCCGGTGGCCGTCGCGCAGGGCCTGCGCGGCGAGGCCGGTGCTGTTGGCGTTCGGCGTGCCGCCCGCGTTGGCGAAGCCGCCGTCGGCACGCTGAACGGACACCAGCCAGCGCAGCCCGGCGGCGGCGTCGGCCGGACGGTCCGCGGCGCGCAGCGCCTGTGCCGCGAGCGCCGTCGCGTCCACGTCGGACGTGCAGACCGGTTGCGCGGGCAGCAGCGGGTAGCCGCCGTCCGGGCACCGGGTGCCGGCCAGCCAGGCAGCTGCCGCCGGCGGCGCTCCGCCCGCCGTACGGTCCAGCGCCAGCAGCGCGAAGGATTGGCTGAACGCGTTGCTGTAGTCGCCGTACGCGGACCGGTCGCTGAACCTGCCGGCCGGCGTCTGGAGCGAGCGCAGCCGGGCGATCAGGTCCACCCCGCCGACGTCGGCCGGGTCGCCACCGCGCACCTGCACGGCGAGGGCGAGCTTGGCGGTCGCACCCGCGTACGCCTCGGAGACGCCGTCGCCGAGGTAGCCGTCGCGGATGTCCGGCCGGGTGACCCAGGCCAGCGCGTCGGCGCCGTGGTCGTCGGCGACGCCGGTGGCGGCGAAGGCGAACACGGCGTCGAGGGTCAGCCCCTGGTCGGGGTACGCGACACCGTCGAAGACCGCCTCGAAGCGTTCGCCGTCGACGAGTTGCCGGGCGAGCCAGCCGCCGGCGGCCTCCGGGCGGGTGAGGGCGGCGCGCTCGGGGGCGGCGACGGCGGGTGTGGTGAGGGTGAGGGCGGCGAGTACGCCGCAGAGGAGCGTGAGCAGGCGGTGCCGGCTTCGGCGGACGACCATCGGAAGCGCCTCTCCGGCCCGGCGGTCGTCGAAAGCCCGGACGACCGCGGCAACGCCGCGTCGACCGGGACTCCGACCCGTGGGCCACGACGGGTGGGGAGCGGATGCACGCGTACGACGGGTATTCGGGCTCGCCGCCGCAGATTTCTCTGGGCGGCCTACCGTTGCGGGCCAGCGCCGGATTTCGACCGGTCTTCCCCCGCACGTACACGCGGTGGTTCAGTTGTCGCGACAGTCTGCTGTGGCCGGAGCGCCGATGTCAATGCGCCAGGAACCGGACACGTGCCGTGACGGCCGGCGGGACGCCCGGTGAAGACCGGGCGTCCTCCACCTCGTGGTCACTGTCAGCGGGGCCGGGAGCCGGTCATCGGCGGAACGGCCCGGTGACGCAGTAGGTGATGCCGCCGGAGGACGAGCCGGTCGTGCCGCGTTGCGACGAGAAGTACAGCCGGTCCCCCGCCGGGGTGAACGCCGGCCCGGTGATCTCCGAACCGCTCTGTCCGGTGATCCGCAGGAAGACCGAGATCTTGTCGTCGGGCGTGATCATGCAGATCTCCATGTTCCCGCCGTCCTCCGCGACGTACAGGTCACCGGCAGTGGACCCGGTGATGTTGTCGACCCCGGTCAGCGGAGGGGTGCCCGGACTGACCAGGTTGTCGTCGTAGGCGAGCTCGTACGTGCCGGCGGCCAGGTTGACCTGCCACACGCGGTTGTCGCCCTTCGTGGTGAACCAGACGGTGTCATCCGCGTAGTGACAGCCCTCGCCGCCGTTGAACGTCTTCGCGCCGGACACCTGCTGCCGGGTCGGGGTGGGCGAGCCGTCCGGGTCGGGCACCGTGGCCCAGGTGAACGTGCCGGAGGTCGCCGTACCGGCGCGGAAGACCTGGAGGGTTCCAGCGGAGAGGTCGCCCCAGGTGGTCGGCACGAACCGGTAGAACTTGCCGTCGGTCTCGTCCTCGGTCAGGTAGACGACCCGGCGGACCGGGTCGGCCGCGGCCGCCTCGTGCTTGAACCGGCCCAGCGCGGGACGCGCCACGGCGGTCCCGCCGAGGGGGTACGTCTCGAAGACCCGGCCCAGGGACACCTCCTCGCAGGAGAGCCAGGTGTTCCACGGTGTCTTGCCCCCGGCGCAGTTGTTATTGGTTCCGGAGAGGATCCGCGACGCCCCGACCACGGTGCCGCTGGAGTCGAAGACGAGGCGTGAGGCACCGCCGCCCGCACCGGCTGACACCTCGGAGTTCGACACGTAGATCCAGCCGGTGCCGTTCGGGAACACGGCGCCACCGTCCGGAGCGTCGTGCCAGGTGTACGACGTCCCCGGCACCGTCCGACGGGATCGTGCGACGATCGAGCTGGTGAAGCCGGCCGGCAACTGGATGCCGTTGGCGTCGGCGGGCTGGAGCCCACCGTAGGGGCCCGCCGCGTTCTGCGCCGGGGCTCCGTACGCCGCCGACCACGCGGTGAACGGCAGCGCGACAGCGCCCGCACCGACGACAGTGGCCCGCAGCATTGCTCGACGATCCATGGAACCTCCTCGGTAGGTTCCCCAGATCTGACCGGGCGGAGCTTACGCACATCGATCTGTTGGATGAACGTCGATGGACGCCTCGGTGCGCGGCGTCGTGTCACCGGCCGTCTCGTCCGTCGCCTGCCGGTGACGGGAGCGACTCGCGGTCGGCCCCCGCCACCGTTCGCACGGCTGGTCAGCCCTTGCGCCACTTCTGGTTGGCCGTGCCCCCGCAGTCCCAGAGCTGGAGCCTCGCGCCGTCGTTGCCGTTCCAGTCCTTGATGTCGACGCACTTGCCGGCCTGGAGGTTGACCAGGTCTCCGGCCGCGTTCAGGGTGAACTGCTGGGCGCCGGTGCCGTTGCAGGTGTAGAGCTGCACCGCCGCCCCGTTCGCGGTGGACCCGGCGTCGACGTCCATGCACTTGTTGTTCTGGCTCTTGAGCGCCGTGCCGCTGAACGTCCACTTCTGCGCGTTGGTGTTGTTGCAGTTCCACATCTGCAACGGCGCGCGGTCGACGAAGTTGGAGCTCGGCACGTCGATGCACTTGTTGTTCCAGTTGCTGACCACTGGCACCCCGGTGGTCGGGGTGCCGCCGCCACCGCCGGTGAACGGGCTGAGGATCAGTCCGGCCGAACGGGGATCGCCGTCGTGCACCAGCGACTCGAATCCGCCGACGTCGTCGAAGGCGAACGCGTACGCCCGGCCGTCGGTCATGTTGGCGTGGAT
Source organism: Micromonospora globosa (assembly GCF_000717585.1). Lineage (NCBI taxonomy): Bacteria > Bacillati > Actinomycetota > Actinomycetes > Micromonosporales > Micromonosporaceae > Micromonospora > Micromonospora globosa. Next base: position 87,104 of record NZ_JNZR01000001.1, on the reverse strand, counting down.
CAGGCGTGCGTACTGGTTGGTGGGGTTGCTGCGGTAGAAGTCGGCGGCGTTCGTGCTGGGCTGGGTGTCGACGGTGCCGAGCGTGCCTCGGTTGAGGGCGGCGCAGAGCGTACGCGAGATCGGGCCGACCACCTGGTCGTTCGGCGCGGGCAGGTCGCCGTCACAGCCCCAGACGCTGGCCGAGGAGGGCCGGTTGAAGGAGGCGACGACCTGGCCGCTGCCGTTGGTGAAGGTCATGGTGTTGCCCGAGGTGCGGCCGTAGTACCGGATGGCCGGCTGGTCGGCGAAGGGCGCCACGGTCAGGGTCTTCGTGGTGTACGCGTTCCACGCGGAGGCGATGTACGAGTCCAGGTAGGTGGTGCTGAGCAGGCCGGCCCCGGCCGCCTTGCCCGGAGCCAGGACGCGCAGCACGGTCCCGTCGGAGCGGGTGTGGACGGTGCCGGCCCAGCCCGGCTGCGCCCGGATCCCGTCGATCACCGCGTTGCGTCCGTTGGCCACCACGTCGCCGGTGCGCTTGGTGACGCCGTTGGCGCCGGTCACGGTGACCGCGTGCGGGATCGCGAACATGTCGACCTGGGAGCTGTTGAGCCACAGCCCGGAGTCGTTGTAGGTGAACTCGCTCCAGTCGAAGAGGATGTCGCGGTTCGCGTCACCGGCCGCCCAGGGCGCGGGCTGCACCAGTCCGTCCGGGGTGAGGAAGAACTTAAGCTTCTGCCCGAGGGAGAAGTAGGCCCGGCCGGAGAAGCCGCGGGGGAACTGGATCGTGGTGCTGCCGCCGTTGCCGGGGCCCGGTATGGAGACGTCCGGCGCGGGTGACGGCGGGAGCTGCCCGCCGGTCCACGGTACGAATCCGCCGCCGGAGGTGACGTAGCCGAGCCGGCCGGAGGACAGCTGGACGCCGATGACGTAGAGGTGGACCGGGTCGCTGCGGCCGGTGGTGTTGGTGACGGTGACCGGCAGCAACGCCGGTCCGACCGCCTGGGCGGGCGTAGCGACGACGGCGCCGGTGAGCCCGGCGAGCAGGGCGGACGCGGCGGCGAGCAGCCTTCTTCGGAGACGCATGGGGACACCTCGCGGGAGACAGGGGGACGGGAGAGCGCTCTCTCAGCAGGGTCCAATTGTTAATATTGTTTGTCAATAGGTGGTTGCCTATGGATCAGGGCCACGGCGAAGGTCACCGGTTGATTAAGATCCACTACGGAACAGTCGACTGTGGATTGGGTAGGTAGGTACATGAAACGCATGCTTTCGGCGCTGACGGCGCTGGTGACCGTCGCGGCGGGCCTGACTGTCGGCGCCCCCGCCGCCCAGGCGGCCGGCTCCTGCTCGGGGACCATCACCTACAGCCAGGTGCAGTCGTCCGGGCTCGGTGAACTGGTGATCTACTACAACAGCAGCAACGGGGGCACCAACAGCGCCTGCTTCTACCACCGCGGCGCGGCGTACGGGAGGTCGGCGCCGACCTTCGTGCAGATCTACCGCTGCGCGGAGCGGTCGGGCGAGGGCGCGCACTGCACCCGGTCGGGCGGCGCGGACACCAATTCCGGTGACTTCAGCTACTACGCCGGCCCGGTCGCCGTCACCGGTACGGCGAACTACTGCGTCGAGGCGGTCGGCTACATCGGATGGGCCGGTGAGCGCCACCAGATCTACAGCCGCCGCCAGGGCTGCTGAACCCGCTCCCCTCCCCCGGACCGGGGCCGGCGCACGATGAGCGCCGGCTCCCCGGCCGGGCCGGGTCAGACGGCCAGCGCGCGGCGGCACCTGGTGAGTTCCGCGCGCAGATCCCGGCGCAGGGCGCGGTCCAGGCCGGGCTGGGCGAGCGCCTGGGCGAAGTCGCGGGCCGCCTCGTCCCACCGGCCCAGCCGGGCCAGGGCCGTACCCCGGTTGTAGCGCGGCACGGGGGCCTCCGACAGCGCCACCGCCCGGTCCAGGTCGGCGAGCGCGGCGGCCACGTCGCCGCGCTCGAACCGGGCGGCGGCCCGGTTCGTCCACGCCTCCACCAGTTCGGGGTCCCCGTTCAGGGCCCGGGTGAGCAGTTCGTCGGCCTCGACGGGCCGGCCGCGCTCGGCGAGGACCAGGCCCAGGGTGCACAGCAGCGCGGGCTCCTGCGGAGCGCCGGCCAGCCCGGCCCGCGCACCCGCCTCGGCGGCATCCAGCGCGCCGCGCTCCACGTGCAGGTTGACCAGGGCGATCCGGGCGTCGAGGTGCCCCGGTTCGATGGCGAGCACCCGCTCCAGGTCGGCGCGCGCCCGCTCGGGGCGGCCCCGCTCCTGCTGGAGCACGGCCCGGTTGTAGTACGCCTCGGGCAGGTGCGGTCCCAGCCGGATGGCGGCGTCGTAGTCCCTGATCGCGGCTCGGGTCCGGCCCGCCGCCCGGTGGAGGGCGGCGCGGTCCACGTAGTACTCGCAGTTGTCGGGGTCGTGGGCGATCACGGTGTCCAGATCGGCCAGCGCCCGCGCCGGGTCGCCCAGCGCGAGGTGAACCTGCGCCCGGTTGTGGCGCAGCCGGGCCAGGTCCTGCGGGCGTTCGCCGGGGCCGAGCGCGGCCGTCAGCCGGGTCAGCCCGTCGTCGACGAGCCGCAGCGCGCGGTCGGGCCGGCCGGCCCGGCTGTCCAGCAGCGCCAGGCCCTGCTCGTAGAAGACCGTCGACAGCAGCCGCCGGCGTGGGTCGGCCAGTTCGGCGGCGAGGCGCAGCGCCACCTCCAGCCAGTGCCGGGCCAGCGCCGGGTCCTGGTCGGCCGCCGGCAGGTGCCGGGCGTGCAGCATGGCGGTGGCGTACGCCGCCGACATAGTGATCTTCGGGTCGTCGGTGACGGCCCGCGCCTCGTCGTAGAGGTCGAGCGCCTCGGCGGCCCGGTTCAGGGCCGCCAGGGCGGTGGCCAGGCCGGTGGTGAACGCCCACCAGTGCCGCAGGTCGCCGTCGGGGGTGACCGCCGCCCGCCCGCGCCGGGCGACCCGGGCCGCGTGGTGGTAGTAGCCGCGGGCCAGGCTGTCGCCCAGTGCCCGTCGCAGCGCCTGCGGGGTGCGCTCGCCGGGCGCCGGATCGGGGGCACCGTCGTCGCGCAGGTCGAGGCGCACCGGGGCCGGCCCGAGCCGGCGGGCCAGCGCGTCCAGCAGTTCGGCTGTCGTCTCGTCGGCGCCGGCGACGTGATCGAACCGGACGGTGACGGGCCGCCGGAGCGTGCCGGCCCAGGCCGCCACGAGTTCCGCCGCGCCGTAGGCCAGGCAGGCGGTACGGCGGGCGGGGTGGAAGCGGATCGGCTCCTCCTCGGCGGCCGGCCGGGCCGCCGGGTCGAGCTGGGGAGCGATCGCGTGCAGTTCGACCGCGTGCCGGGCCGCCAGGCGGGGCCGGTCGGCGGCGACCCGGCCGAGGAAGGCCGAGACCCCGGCGTACGGTCCGTGGTCGCGGTGGCAGTCGTAGCGCTCCGCCCCGTCCGTCACCGCAGGGCCCACCGCCGCAGGGGCGGGCGCCCGGGAGCGCCCGCCGGGCCGGCAGTTACCAGCACCACTCGATCCACAGGCGGCGTGCGCCGGACACCAGGCGGAGTGCAGTCGTGCGACGGATGGTCATCGTCCTCATAGGAACCTCCGATGTGATGCACCTCAGGGCTGGCCCAGAGCGTAATGCCGGTCGATGGAAATAAGAAGGGTTCTCGCGATTCGCGGCGGGCTGATCGCCCCGCCACGCCGAACTCCGCCGTCGCGGCGCCGGCCATTCCGCTGCCGAGCAGGCGTACGACGGTCAGCGCGACAGCATCCGGCGGACCCGGCGGCCCACCGCTTGCTTGACCTGGTCGCGCAGTGGCTGCGCGCGGCGTGCCGTGAGCTTCTGCTGCAGCGTCCGGTTCTCGTCCCGCAGCCATTGGATGCGCGTCAGCAGTTCCTCGGCCGTGTAGGCGGAGGCCGGCCGGACCGCCGGCGGGTAGACGGTTCGGCGGACCTGCTCGTCGAAGCGGGTGGCGCTGTCCCCGTCGGCGAACGACAGGCCGAGGTCGTGCTTGGCGAGGAACGCGGTGATCCGCGCGAAGCGCTCCTTGTGGCCCTCGTTCAGGGCCGTGTAGTCGGCTTCCTCGTAGAGTCGGGCGGCGTCGACGTCGGCCGGCACGTCGCGCATCAACCGGTGCGGGATGTCGAAGTAGCGGGCCAGTTCCAGGGTGCGCGAGTCGTGTGCGAGGAGATACCCGGGAGTGCCGGAGATCAGCGCCGTGATGGTGCCGTGGATCCGGGTGCCGAAGGCGAAGTCGAATCCGGAGAGATACTCCATCCAGGGCCACGGGTCCATGAACATCCGCACCTTGTCCTCGACGAAGAGCGGGTGTGAGGTGTGGATCGGCATGTCGTCGGTCTTGCCGCGCAACTTCGGTGCGTCGCCGTAGAGCAGGGTGCCGAGGGTGTACAGGCCCTGCGCCACGTAGCGCAGGTTCGGGTAGCGCTGGTGGTGGTGCTGGACGATCGGGGCCAACGCGCGGACGTACGGCGAGATGACGAACGCGAGCCGATCCTCGGTGTCCAGGGTGGCCTTCGCCTTCTCGACCCGGAAGCTGTCGCCGTGCAGGAACATCGACGGACAGCCGATCTGCTCGACGGCGGAGAAGCCCAGCGTCCGCAGGTAGTTCTCGCTGATCTCGCCGCGTACGCCGATGCTGTGCGATCGGTCCAGCACCGCCCGGCAGAACGCCTTCACCGGCTCGTCGATCGGGCGCAGGTACTCCCGGTCGCCGTCCACGTCGGTCTGCGCCCCGACCCCGAGCACCACCACCGGGATCTTGAGCCGCTCGATCAGCCGGGTCATCGACGTCAACCGGTTCACGTAGTCGTGTCGGAACGCGTTCGCCAGCGGGATCACGAAGACGTCGTACTTCTCGTTGATCTCGTCGGCATCGCGCGGGTCCGTCCGGAACCGCGACGGGGTGATCTCCGCCGTCGAGGTGGACAGCAGCTTGTGCGCGGCGTGGCTGAAGACCAGGTTGCCGCTGTTCTTGCCGATCCAGTCCCGCTCGTAGGTCTCCTCGGCGGTGACGACGTCGAACGGGCCCTTGCGGGCTCGCAGCAGGATCCGCTGGTGCATCCGGGGTGTCCACCCTTCGTCCCGGACGCCACGGCGCCCGGCGAGGCCGAAGCGGCGCGACCGGCCGGGCACGGCCCCGTTCCGTGCAGGAACCGAAATCCTACGCCCTGACACGGAGAGGTGCCGTCAGACCTACACCGGGTCGGGTCAGGCGGCGTGGACCGCTGTGGTGTCCGCTGCGGGCCGGCCGTAGCGGCGACGCAGTCGGGCCTCGGCGCGGGGGTTGCGATTGGCGAGGTTAAGGTCGCCGCCGTAGTGCGCCAGAACCCGTGGGTTCATCACCCGGTACCACAGCGGCGGAACGAGAGCGAGCAACACCATCGAGGCGTAGCCTCCGGGCAGTCGCGGCGAGACGTCGAAGCTGCGCAGCGTCTGGTAGCGGCGCAGCGGGTTGGCGTGGTGGTCGCTGTGGCGTTGCAGTTGAAAGAGGAACACGTTGGTGACGACGCGGTCGCTGTTCCAGCTGTGCCGTGGGTCGACCTTCTCGAAGCGGCCGGTGGCGGTGCGCCGGCGGCACAATCCGTAGTGCTCGAGGTAGTTGACCGCTTCCAGCAGCGAGAAGCCGACGATCGCCTGCAGGAACAGGAAGGGCACGAGCCGCCACCCGAACACAGCGATCAGCAGGGCGAAGAGCACGACGGTCATGAGCCCGGCGTTGAGCAGGTTGTTACGCAGCGTCCACGGGCTCTTGTGCCGCAGCCGGAAGCGGCCGATCTCCAGCCGCCACGCCGAGATGAGGCTGCCCCAGACCGTACGCGGCCAGAACGAGTAGAAGCTCTCCCCCAGCCTGGCGCTGGCCGGGTCCTCCGGTGTGGCGACACGGACATGGTGCCCGCGGTTGTGCTCGACGTAGAAGTGGCCGTACCCGGTGGGCGCGAGGGCGATCTTCGACAACCACCGCTCGACCGTTTCGCGCTTGTGGCCGAGCTCGTGTGCGGTGTTGATGGCCAGTCCGTTGACGATCCCGATGGTGGCGACCAGGCCGGCGGCGCCGGCGGCACCGAGGCCGCCACGCGTCCAGACCCACGCTCCGAGCAGCAGGGCGGCGTACTGCACCGGCAGGAACAGGAACGTGATCCAGCGGTAGTAGCGGACCTCCTGCAACCGCCGGGCGATGTCGTCGGGCGGGTTCTCTCCGTCGTCACCGAGCAGCACGTCGATGATCGGGATGAGTCCGAAGACCACCGCCGGGGTGAGCCACCAGGCAGCGGGTCCGGCGCCGGGCTGCCACAACGCGTACGCCAGAAACGGCAGCACCGGCACGAGGAGAGCCAGTGGCCACAGGTGCTTCTTGCCGTCACGCCAGCCGGCGGCTGGAGCATCGATCGAGGTCTGCATGTACCGCCTCCGGAGTGTCGAGCGCTGCGTCGACTGTCACACGGATAACCACGCTTGACAATATCCGGCTCTGCGTCAATTGAGTAGACACGCAAGGCATGTGTGTCTACTCGATAGACTCGGCGCACCATGGCCGCCCCTCCGCCTTATCGCCACACCGCGCGCCGGCACCTGCGTGACACGGTCATCACGGCCGGCCGCGACCTGGCGATCGACCGCGGCTGGGACGCGGTACGAATGGCCGACGTGGCGGCCCGCGTGGGCGTGAGCAGGCAGACGCTCTACAACGAGTTCACCAACAAGGCCGGACTGGGCGAAGCCATCGCACACCGCGAGATCGACCGGTTCATGGACGGTGTGCGGGAGGCGTTGTCCGCCCACGGCGGCGACGTGCGAGCCGCCGTCCATGCCGCAGTCACGTTCGTGTTGACGCAGGCCGGCACCGACCCGCTGGTCAAAGCCGTCCTCAACAGTGCCCGGGGCACCGACGCCCTGCTCCCCTACCTGACCACCCGCGCCGACCTGGCCCTGGCCGCCGCCGTCACGGTGCTGAGGGAGTGGGCGGACACGCACCTGCCCCGGGTGCCTCCCGATGAAGTCGCCGTCGGCGCCGAATCCCTCGCGCGACTGGTCGTCAGCCACATCGTGCTGCCGACGGCGCCCGTCGACAACACCGCCGACACCCTCGCCGAACTGGCACAACGCTTCCTGGACCCGCCGCGCGCGTGAACGAGCGCATCAGCTGGGATGCGGGCGTCGGCCGGGTGCGTACAGCGGCGGACGACCGGACGTGCCCGAGGGCCTCCTCGGCCGGGTCCGGCCGCCACGGCGGGGCGGGGCGGGGCGGCGGTCGCCACCCCGCCCGGACGCGACTCGCCCCCTTCAGGTCACCGGGCCCGCCGGTCGATCGGCGCCGAAGTACTCGGGCCGGCTCACCCAGGCCTCACTGACGAACATGACGCCGGGCCGGTGGGCCAGGATGTCGCGCAGGCCGACGACGACAGGCTCGGCCCGCTCGAGCGGCAGCACGGCGATCACCATGACGAGTCCGGCCCGGTCGTTGAAGAGCAGCCGGCCCTCGTGGGTGCCGTGGTGGCCGAAGCCGGAGACCCCGCTGAGGCTGGTCCAACCGCTCACGCCGGAGGCGTGCAGCAGCGTCCGGACGGCGTCGACGTCGTCGGCGCGGGTCACGACCTCCACCTTGACCATGCGCGTCAGTCCGAGCTCGTTCATACGCTGTACTCCTTCTCTGGGCCGAGGGCCGGGAGCGGCGTGGTGCGCCGGGATCCGCCCGGGTCACTCCATTCGCCGGTACGGGGGTCGATGACGGTCAGGGACATCCAGCCGCCGTCGATCAGCTGGCGCAGGGCCGGGTTGCGGCCGAGCACGGTGTCGACGAGGTGGTGCGGGGCGTGGACCACGGCGAGCAGCCGCAGCGGGTCGTGCGCCGGCCGTGTCCCGTCGTCGACGGACTGCAGCGGCAGCCCGGCACGCAGGTCGCCACCGGATCCGGAGAGGACGCCGAGCGCGTCGCCGAGGACGGTGTGCACGGTCTTGGTGCCGGCACCGAGGCGGTGCGGATCCACCGTGGAGAAGTAGTACTGGAGGTTGATCCAGGACGCCACGACGAGCGGGCCCGTCATGATCGTCTCCAGCGCGACCGCGTCCGGATCCGCGGTCCAGTCGTAGGAGTGCAGGAACGTGCGGCAGCCGAGATCGCGCCCGGCGCTCAGCTCGCGCGGCGCGGCGATGAACGCGGCGTTGCCGGCCAGCGCCCACTCCGGCCGCACCTGGGCCCAGTCCGAGGCGCGGCCGGGCAGGTGGCGGGAGCCCGGCCGGCCGGGCAGCCGGGTGGCCCGTTCCGCGCGCAGACCCGCTCCCGCCTCGGCGAGCCGGCGCGTCAGGTCGTCGACGTGCGGGCGCAGCCGGACGGGGACGGTGTCGACATCGAACAGGCGCACCTCGTCGGTGACGGTGTCGTGCTCGCCGGCCAGGACGTGGGTGTCGGCGGGCAGGTGGATCCCCCGGGCGACCAGCGCCTCGCGGATCTCGGGCCGGTTGAGCAGCGCGGCGACCAGCCGGGCGCTGACCCCGCCCCGGTTGCCGCCGCAGGCGCCGCAGTCGAGCGCGGCCGCGTAGGGGTTGTTGGTGCTGGTGGCCCCGTGCCCGCAGAGCAGCACCAGCGGGGCGAAGCCGGTCGTCAGCCCGACGGTGCGCAGCGTCGCCTCCGCGTAGTAGACCTGCTCGTCGAGGGTCAGGGCGGCGGCGAGGTCGGCCACCGTCGGCGCGGTGTCGTCGGCGGGTGGCGCGAACCGGCCCGGCGCCACGGCGCGCACCGCCAGGGCGGCGGTGGCGAGCACGCCGGCGACCTCCACGAAGGCGAACGCGCCGACCGGGTCGGCCTTGGCCGAGGCGAACGCCCGGCGCCACGCCTGCCGGGCCCGCCGGCGGCGTACCCGCGTGGCGTCGGCGGTCTCCCCGACGGTGGCCACCGGTCGCATGAGCACCGGGCAGCGGTCCCGGCCCCGGGCGGCATCGGCCGCCACGGTGCGCACGGGTAGGCCGAAGAAGCCGGCGAAGCCGTAGGTGTCCACCGGCCCGGCCGCCTCCAGGTGCCGGCGCAGGCCCTCGCTGCGCACGTCGATGCAGAACACCGCCTGGGCGAGCGGGGTGACGCGGGCGGCGCGGCGTGGGCGCGGCCGCGCCCCGTGGTCCAGCCGGTTCCGCAACCGACGCCGGTATGCGTGCTCCGCGGCGGCGAGCCACACCTCGGCCTGCCGCGCCGGGGACAGCTCGGCCACCACGTCGCGCACCACCGCCACCGTCTCCTCGGGCAGCAGCGCCAGGGCCGGCGCGTCGACGCCGAGCGCCGCGACCAGCCGGGCGAGAGCCGCCGGCTCGTCCGTCCCCGGCGCACCGGCGGCCGGTACGGTCCCCGCCGTCCCGGCGGTGGGCGTCGACACGGCGGTCGGCGTCGCGGCGGTGGGGGTCGTCGCGGCGGTCACCGCTTGGAGCGTCGGCGGGACGCCGAGGTGGCGGTGGGTGGCGGTGCCGGCCAGCGCCAGCTCGTAGCTGAGCCGGACCGCGAGCAGGTCCAGCGGGGTCAGGTCCGGTCGCTCACCGGGACGCGTCTGAGACCAGCGGGCGTAGCCGGCCCAGCCCGGCAACCGGAGCAGGGACCGGGTGAGATACGCCGGCCAGGCCGCCGGCGCCACGCCGAGGGCGCGCAGGAGCAGGGCGACTGCCCGCTCGGGCTCGGCGGGCAGCGCGGCGACGAGTGCCCGCAGGCCGCTGACGCCCGCGCGGTCGACGCCGGCCACCCGCCGCCAGCGCGCCCAGCAGCTCTCGTCGGCCGGGCCGGGAACCGGCCAGCGGGCGGCCGGACGGCCGCAGTGCGCCGCGCACCAGCCGGCCACCAGCTCGTCGACGTCGGCGCCGATCCGGGTACCCAGGACCCGGTCGAGCAACTCGGCCAGGGTGAGCGGGTCCGGGTCGGCCTCGACGGCGGGCCGGGTCACCGCGAGCCGGCGCCGCGCCACGGCGAGCAGGTCGGGTGGCGGGGGCGGTCCGTCGTGCACCTGGTGGGCCAGTGCAGCGACCTGGAGGTCCGCGGCCGTGATCGACCGTCCGCCGAGCGTGACCGGCGCCGAGGCCGCCGGGGGGAGCACCGCGGTCAGGTCGGCCGGCTCGATCTCGCCGTCGCGCAGCCGCCGCCGGTACTCGTCGGCCGGCAGGTGGGTCCGCGCGCCGCCGAGCGCCCGCAGCTCGGCAGTGGCCCGCGCGAACGGCACCCGCTCCCGGCCGGCGAGCGGGTTGACCGCCACGAACGTGTCCAGCGGCCAGACCGCGGCGACGTGGTCACCGGCAGCGGCCAGCGCGGCGACGACCCGGGCGGCGTCCGACCGGTCGGACGCGTCGCGGCGGCGTACGGCGGTCACGGCCCAGGCGGCCGGCTCCCCCGCCGCCACGCCGGCGGACCGGCGCCACCACGCGCCGGCGCCGTCACGCCAGGCCCACCACCACAGCGCGGCGCCGTGCCGGCGCACCAGGAACGCGCCGGCGACGGCCACCAGGGCCAGCGTGACCGCCGCGACGCCCACCCCGGCGTCCGTCACCGAGGTCGGCAGCCCCAGCCACCGGGCGACGGCCCGACCGGCGACCAGGTAGCCGCCGGCCAGCGCGCCCGCCGCGAGGGTGATCGCGACGGCGGTCCGCGCCGGCACCTCGCGGTCCACGAGCGCCGACCGCACCGCGGTCAGCGCGGCCGCACCGGCCAGGACGGCGCTGAGCAGGCCGCTCGGGCTGGCGCCGAGCGACAGCTCGGTGAGCGCCACGGCGGCGAGCACCGCCGCGCCGGCGAGCGCCACGGTCCGGGTCCGGGGCGGGCCGACCGGGCGGGGCGCGGCCGCGGTCCGCGCCTGGGCCTGGAGCGCGCCGCCGGCGGACAGGAACGCGTACGCCTTGTAGACCGCGTGCCCGACCAGGTGCACGGCGGCCAGGCCGAACGCGCCGAGCCCGCACTGGGCGAGCATGAAGCCCATCTGCGCGACAGTGGACCGGGCGAGGGTGCCCTTGACGTCGGTGCGCACCGCGGCGAACACCGTCCCGGACACCGCGGTCACGAGGCCGGTCAGCACCATCGCCGGCATCACGCCGGGTGCGGCGACCACCACCGGCGCCAGTGTGATCATCAGGAAGCCGGCGACGTTGACCATGCCTGCGTGCAGGAAGGCGGAGACCGGGGTCGGGGCGTCCAGGGTGTACGGCAGCCAGCGGTGCGCCGGCACCTGGGCCGATCGCACCGCGCCGGCCACCAGCAGCAGCCCGCCGGCGGCGGCCAGGAGCCAGCCGGGCCGGTCGCCGGCAGCCGCCCGGACCGCGTCCAGGTCGGCGTCGCCCGTCGGCGCGACCAGCAGCGCCAGGCCGGCGACCAGGGCCACGTCGCCGACGAGGAACACCGCCCGGGTACGGCGCACCGCCGCCCGTACCCGGGGCTGCTCCCGGTAGTAGCCGATGAGCCCGATGAGCAGGTGCCCGGCCGCGATCCAGCCGACGGCCAGTTGCACGAGGCTGGGCGCGGTGGTCATCACCAGGGTCGCCGTGGTGGCCGCCGCGATCCGGGCCTGCAGGGCGCGGGCGCCCGGCTCGCCGTCGAGATAGCGGCGCGCGTAGCCGGCGACGACGGCGGCCAGCCCGCAGACGAGGAGCGCGAACAGCGCGGTGAACCGGTCGAGCCGGATCCCCACGGAGAACGCCGGCCCGGGTGGGTCGAGCCGGAGCAGGAGCGCCGGGGCCACCGGGTCGTACGCGACCCGGGCCAGCAGCGCGGCGGCCGCGGCGGCGGTGAGAGCGAGCAGCGCCCCCACCACCCGGGCGGCTCGACGGGGATCGGGTACCGCCAGCGCGCACAGCGCCGCCGATGCGGGCCCGGCCAGGACTCCCAGAACCAGTGCGACGGACATCGTCACCTCCTCAGACATGCGCACTGTATTACACGATTCGTAATTCGTGTATCGTGAGACGCACGACAGACAGTGGCTCGGCACGAGGAGGAGCGATGGACGCGACCGGATCCCCGTCGCAGGTGTGGCAGACCAGCCCGAGCTTCGCCCTCGCCCGGCTACGCGCCGGGCACCACCGGTTCCGGGCCGGCGGCCTTCCCGTCCCGTCGGCCGGCGCGACACCGGTGGCCGCGGTCCTGTCGTGCGCCGACCCGCAGCCCGAGGCCGTGACCGTGTTCGGCGGCGTCGACGTCTACGCGGTCCGCACCGCCGGCCTGCAGGTCGGCCCGGCCGCGCTGGGCAGTCTGGAGTACGCGGTCGCGCGCCTCGGCGCACCCCTGCTGGTCGTGCTGGGCCACGCCTCCTGCTCCCTGGCGGGCGGCAGCGGGCCGGACCGGGTACGCGCCACGCTCACCGCCCTGCGCCGCCGGTCCCCCCTGCTCGACCAGGCCGTCCGCTCCGGCCGCTGCGGCATCCACGGCATGATCTGGCACGACGCGGACCGCCTCCTCAACGAGGTGCGGCCCGCGCTGCCACCGCCGGCCCGGCGGGCCTGCCGCCTGCGGCCACCGAACAACGCGTCGATGCGGTCGCACTGAGTGGGGCGACGCCTCATCAGGGGTTGCACACCGGGCACGCACCGGGGTCCGCGGCGCCGCCCACGGGCCGGCGCGAGCGGTACGCGCACCTGCCGCATCCCGAGACCAGCAGCGCGTGGTGGGCGGTGGGCGTGCCGCAGTCGCGGCAGGGCAGTCCCGGCTCGGTGCCGACCAGGCCGAATCCCGGCGCCGCACAGGCGGGACAGGGCGTGGCGAGACGCCGGGCCAACCGGTCGGCGGCGGCGGCGATGACCCGCATCCGGGTCGGATTGACGTGGGCCCGCAGGTCCGCGCCGAGCACGGCGGTGCCGTCGGCGGAGTCGAGGGCGGCCCGCCGGACGGCGACGAGGACGTCGGCGAGCCGGCGGAGTCCCTTGACCGGCCGACCGGGCCCGGCCGCGGGCCGGACGACGACCGCGTGGTGCGGGAACCCGGCCCGGCGCAGGAACGCGAGCACGGCGCCGCGGTCCCGACCGTCGGTGACCACCTGGCCGTGGTTGGTCTCGACGCTCAGAGCGCTCTCCACCAGGGTCAGACCCGACCGGTCGTCGACGAGCGCCACGTACTCCACGTCGGCAGGAGTACAGGGAGCCGCCGGGTGCGGGCCGAACGCCCCTTCGCTGGCCAGCCCGACCACGGACCCGGTCGCGGCCATCCCGAGCCGGGCCTTGCGCACCACGGTCTCCCGCGCCGAGCCGACCCGCCGCACCTCGCCGGTGAACGTACCGAGCGCGTCGGTGTCCACCGGCGCCACCCGCACACTCATCCCGAGCCGTCGTCGCAGCAGCGGACGCAGCGCCCACTGTTTGCCGTGCATGGTGGCCAGGCAGGCCACCACGCCATGGAACGGTGACGCCTCCACACCACCGATCCTACCCGAGATAAGAAGTAGGATTCCGGAATTCGGTTACGTATCGGAGCGGTCGCCCGGGCTGTGGTGTCATCGTGGTGACGTAGCGGTACCGGTCGCCGGCGGCGCCCGGGTGGTCGAGGTCGATCGGGATCCACTGGGCGTCGGCCGCCCCGCAGGTCCGGTAAAGGCCGGCGTAGCAGTCGCCGTTGTTGCAGTCCGGAGTGCCGGCGTCGGATCCTCGGCCCGCACCGCGCGGCGGCGGTGACGATGCCGATCCGGGTCCGGCCGGGGCCACCGGCCAGCCGCACGATGTCCTCGTAGATCTCCCGGTTGTCATCGGCGAGCGCGCCGCCACAGCGACACCTGACATCGCATCCGGGTCCAGCCACGCCCGGCGGAAGGGGGTCCGCCGGTGTCGTCCGGTCTCCACGTGGGCCTGCCCCTGCCAGGCACCGGCGCCGGCACAGCGGGCCACCACCGTCGCCTCCGCGGCTGTGGCCTGCCGATGCCACCGCTCCACCGGCAGGCGGCGGCTGGGCCCGTCCGCAGGCACCAGCCAGTGCACGTCTCCGGCGGGGTCGCGTAGCGCGGAGGCGAATCCGTCCCCGTTCACGCGCGTACCACCATGTCGCGACGCACGGCCTCTACCTGGCGGGCGAACCGGCCGTCCGGGACCGCCGACGCCACGGCGTGCGCGTCGGACCAGTCGTCCACGTCCCGCAGCACGGGCAGCGGCACGGGGCGTAACCCGCGTCCGGTCAGCGCGGACCATGTCGATCGGCCCGTGACCGGCGTCGACATCGGCACCGCCCGTAGCATCACGGCCTGCCGGGGGTCGCGCAGCCCGAGCGCCCACCAGCCGCCGTCGTGGGCGAAGCCGAGCGCCGCATCGGCATCTTCGAGCCGGCGCACGGCGGCGGCCAGCGACGCCGGGGTCAGTTGCGGGGTGTCCATCCCGATCTGCAGGACCCAGCGGCCGGGGAACATCTCGGCGACGTCGAGGTGGGCGTGCGCGAGCCGGTCGGCGAGGTCCGTGCCGCGCTGCGGCAGAACCGACCAACCGGCGAGGGCGGCGGTCAGCTCCACGCCGTCCACGGCTTCCGCGAGATGTCCGGCCAACGCCAGAACCGGCGTCACCCCTGGTGTCCCCCGGACGGCGTCCAGGGTGTCGAGCAGCGCGGCGGCGGCCAGCAGGGCGGCCTGGACGGGAGTCACCGGCGGGCACAGCCGGGTCTTCACCAGACCGGGCACGGGCGCCTTGGCCATCACCAGTACGACGGTCACCGCGACTTCCGGACGGTACGCAACACGGCGGCGAAGTCTCGGGTGGCCCGCAGGGTGCCCCGTACCGAGCCGGAGACCTTGGAACGGGTGCCGGCAGCGCGCGGTGCGTAGGTGACGTCCACCTCGTGGATGCGCCAGCCCGCCGCGGCGGCTCGGATCAACAGCTCCAGCGGATAGCCGAAGGCCCGGTCGGTGACCCCAAGGGCGAGCAGCGCCTCCCGGCGCGCCACCCGCATCGGGCTGAGGTCGCGCAGCGGCATGCCCCGGTGCCGCAGCAGCGCGGCGACCAGCGCCGTGCCCGCCCGGGCGTGCCAGGGCCATACCCCGTCGCCGACCGGTCGGCGACGGCCGACGGCCAGATCAGCGAGACCGTCGGCGACGAGGGCGACCAGAGCGGGTAACTCCCGGGGAGCGAAGGAGCCGTCGGCGTCCAGCACGCAGACCAGTTCCGTGTCGGCGGCCTCGACCCCGGTGTGCACGGCCGCTCCGTACCCGCGCCGTGGTTCGTGCACCACCCGGGCCCCGTGCCGGGCGGCCACCTCGGGTGAGCCGTCGCGCGACCCGTTGTCAACGACGATCGCCCGGTACCCGGGCGGCAACGCGGTCAGCACGGCGGGCAGAGCAGCGGCCTCGTCCAGGCACGGCAGCACCACGTCGATCTGTGTCGGCATACCGCCGACGCTAGGGCCGCCCGACGGCGGTGCGCGCTCGATTCAACCTTACGGAACACTTACCGTGCCGACACTCCTTACCGTCCGGTGACGTACCGGCGAAGCGGCTGACAGCGGAGGAACCGAGCCGTACCGTC
Organism: Micromonospora globosa; assembly: GCF_000717585.1. NCBI lineage: Bacteria > Bacillati > Actinomycetota > Actinomycetes > Micromonosporales > Micromonosporaceae > Micromonospora > Micromonospora globosa. The sequence goes on along the minus strand of NZ_JNZR01000001.1, from coordinate 71,651 downwards.
CGGTCGACATGAGACCCGGTGCCACCGTTTCCCGCTCGTCCGTCCACCACCGCCTCCCGGATCGACACCGGGGGGACCTGCTGGTGCTGGGCGTCGAGGCGACGCTGCTGGTCACCGCCGTGGCGGTGGGCGCGATGCTCAACCGCGCCGGAGTGGGCCTGCACGCCGACGCCGCGCCGCTCTACGCCACCTGGAGACCGCACCTGGGCTGGGGCACGCCGGCCGCGTTGGCGATCGCCGTCGCGGTGGTCGGCCCCGGAACGCAGTGGGCCCGCACCGCCCGGTGGGGCCCTCTGCTGTCCGTCGGCTACCTGGCGGCGGTCGGCTGGACGCTCGCCCTGGCGCTGGTGGACGGCTGGTCGGCGGGGCTGACGACACGGCTCACCGCGCAGGCGGAGTATCTGCACGAGGTACCCCGGGTCACCGACGTCGGGCGGATGCTGGCCGGTTTCGCGGACCGCATCCTGGACTTCCAGCCGGACTCGTGGTCCACCCACACGGCCGGCCATCCACCAGGTGCCCTGCTGGTGTTCGTCGCACTCGACCGGGTCGGCCTGGGCGGTGGCACGGCCGCGGCGATGGCCTGCGTCCTGGTCGGGGCGAGCGTCGTGGTGTCCGTGCCGATCGCCCTACGGGCACTGGGCGCCGGAGGGGCCGCCCGCACGTCGTTGCCGTTCCTGGTGCTGCTGCCCGGAGCGGTCTGGGCGGGTGCCTCCGCCGACGGTCTCTTCACCGGGGTAGTGGCCGCCGGCCTCGCGCTGCTGGCCGTGCGGGGAACCGCGACCGCGTTGGCGGGCGGCGTGCTGCTCGGCTTCGCGCTGTACCTGTCCTACGGCTTCGTGCTCGTCGCGCCCCTGGCTCTCGTCGTGCTCGCGCTGCGTCCAGGAGGCCGGGTTGCCGCGCTGCTCGCCGGTGCGACCGGGGTGGCCACTGTGGCGACGGTGTTCACCGTCGCGGGTTTCCACTGGTGGCAGGGGTACGACCGGGTGGTCGAGCGCTACTACCAAGGCTGGGCGGCCGACCGTCCGTACGCGTACTGGGTCTGGGCGAACCTGGCGGCGCTGCTTCTCTCTGCCGGTCCGGTCGTCGGACCGGCACTGCGCCGCACTCTGCACGCGGCCCGCCGGGCCTGGCGAGGGTGGGACGGTTCCCCGGCACCGGCCGCTTGGACGCCCGGCACCGGCAGACCAGCACCTGGCGGTGACCCGCTGACCCACGTCGCGGTGCGGAACCGGCGGCTCGGCGCGCTCGCGCGACGGGTCGGGACACTGGGGCCGACCGTTCTGCTACCGGCCGCTGCGGTGCTGGCGGTGCTCGCCGCCGACCTGTCGGGCATGAGCAAGGCGGAGGTCGAGCGGATCTGGCTACCGTTCACGGTCTGGCTGCTCGTCGCCGTGGCGCACCTACCCGCCGCGACGCACCGCTGGTGGCTGGCCGGGCAGGCGCTCACCGCCCTCGCCGTCAATCACCTCGTGTTCACCGTCTCGTGAGCCGCCCTGCCGCCGGTGGCGGGCCGGGGCGGGCCGCTCAGACCGACACGGCGGCGCGTTCCCGCAGCGGATCCGTGGCGAAGGCGGCCACCCCGTCGGCGAAGCTGACCCGTGCGGTGTATCCGAGCAGGTCACGTGCGCGGCGAGGGTCGGCGACCACGTGCCGCACGTCGGCCGGCCGGGCACCGCCGACGACCACCGGCGCCGGACCGTCCATCGCCGCCGCCAAGGCGGTGGCGAGATCACCGACTGTGTGCGGCCGGCCGGAGCAGACGTTCACCGGCACCAGGCCGTCCGGAGCCGGAGCGGTCAGCGCCAGCACGTTGGCGCGCGCCACGTCGGAGACGTGCACGAAGTCGCGCTGCTGCAAGCCGTCCTCGTAGAGGCGCGGCGGCCGGCCGTGGGCCAGCGCCGACCGGAAGATCGACGCGACTCCGGCGTACGGCGTGTCGCGGGGCATCCGGGGGCCGTACACGTTGTGGTAGCGCAGTGCCCAGACCCCCGCCCCGGTCTGCCGGCTCCACGCGGCGGCCAGGTTCTCCTGGGCCAGTTTGCTGGCCGCGTAGGTGCTGCGCGGTTCGAGCGGGGCGTCCTCCGGCACGAGCGCGCTGGCGAGTGCGCCGGCGCAGACCGGGCAGGTGGGGTCGTACCGGCCGACGGCGACATCGGCGGCGCGGCGTGGGGCCGGCCGGACGACGCCGTGCCGGGCGCACGTGTATCGCCCTTCGCCGTAGACGACCATGGAACTCGCCAGCACCAGGCGAGACACGCCGGCCCGGTGCATCGCTGCCAGCAGCACCGCCGTGCCGTAGTCGTTGTGGCTGACGTAGTCGGGCGCATCCGACGGGTCCAGCCCGTGCCCGACCATCGCCGCCTGGTGACACACGGCGTCGACGCCCGCCAGCAGATCGTCGAGCAGGTGCGCATCGCGGATGTCGCCGACGACCGGTTCATGGCGGCGGAACCACTCGGGCGGCTCACTCCCGTGCGCCTGGGGCAACAGCGCGTCCAGGCACACCACCTGATGGCCTTGCGCGACGAGCAGGTCCGCGACCTGCGATCCGATGAACCCGGCGGCGCCGGTGACGAGTACCCGCATTGCGTCACGCTAGGTCAGCGGAGAAGCCGCCGGGGCTCGTTCGGCTCCGACGTCAGCACTTCGTAAGGGGACGGCCGGTAAGCCTTCGGTAATGCGGCAAAGCCCGCCCGAGGGCGCCGTTGCCGGTTAGCGTCCTGCACGAAGCCCGTCGCGTCCGGTCCGACGGCCTCGCCGACTGGAGGAACCGTGCCAGCCGACCCGCCGTCCGACGAACCACCTGCCGCCTACCCGGCGCGGCTGTGGCGTACGTTGGACCGGCATCGCCCGCCCGGAGCCGACGCCGCCGCCGACGCGTGGCGCAGTCCGGTGCGTGGTCCCTGGCTGACGTCCGTGTTCGGCGTCGTCCTGCTCGCCACGCTTCCGTTGGTGATCATCACCGGTTTCCTGGACTGGATCGCGTACGGTCCCCGGCTCGGCCAGGCATTTCCCAGCGACGTGGGCTGGCTGCACCCTCCCGTCTTCGACTGGCCGACCCGTCCCGCCTGGCTGTTCCGGCTCACCCAGGGACTGCACGTGACGCTCGGCATCGTGCTGCTACCGGTGGTCGTGGCGAAACTCTGGTCAGTGGTACCCAAGCTGTTCGACTGGCCGCCGGCCCGGTCCGTGGCCCAGGTGCTCGAACGGCTCTCCCTGCTGCTCCTGGTGGGCGGAGTCCTCTTCGAGACGGCCACCGGCCTGCTCAACGTCCAGTACGCCTACCTGTTCGGATTCGACTTCTACACCGCGCACTGGTACGGCGCCTGGATCTTCACCGCCGCCCTCGTCGCGCACGTGCTGATCAAGCTTCCTCGTACGATCTCCGCGCTGCGCGGCCCGCGCTTCATGCGTACGACGGCGGAGGAGACAGTGCCGGAGCCGCCGGATCCGGACGGGCTGGTGGCCCGCCGGCCCGGCCCGGCGACGATGAGCCGGCGTGGCGTCCTCGCCCTGACCGGGGGCGGCGCGTTGCTGCTGGCTGCGCTGACCGTCGGGCAGGGCCTGGACGGGGTGCTGCGCCGTACCGCGCTGCTGCTACCGCGGGGCCGGCAGCACGACGACGGACCCAACGGTTTCCCGGTCAACCGGACCGCCGCCGCGGCCGGTGTCCGACCCGACGACACCGGTGCTCAGTGGCGGCTGACGGTGCGCGCCGGCAGCCGCACTGTGGAGGTGGACCGCGACGGCCTGCTCGCGATGACGCAGCACACCGCGGACCTGCCGATCGCCTGCGTGGAGGGCTGGTCGACGACGCAGACCTGGACGGGGGTGCGGCTACGGGACCTCGCGGCGCTGGTCGGCGCAGCCGGCAGCGCCGTGGCGCGGGTCGAGTCGCTGGAACGGGGCGGTCTGTTCCGTCAGGCCCGGTTACAGGTCAACCAGGTCCGCCACCCCGACTCGCTGCTCGCCCTGAGAGTCAACGGCGTGGACCTCTCGGCCGACCACGGCTACCCCGCCCGCGTCGTCGTGCCGGCGCTGCCGGGCGTGCACTGCACGAAGTGGGTCCGCGACATCACCTTCGAGGACCAGCCTGATGACTGAGTTCCGGCGTGGCTACGGCGCCGCGCCCTGGCACCTGCTGCTCCTGCTGGCCTGCTTCGCGGTGACCGGCTGGATGGCTCTGCGGCTGGCCGGAGAACCGGCCGCCGGCCGGATGCTGCTCTGGTTCGTCGGCGCGGTCGTCGCCCACGACCTGCTCCTGTTCCCCTTCTACGCGCTGGTCGACCGGGCGCTGCGCGCCGCGGTGTGCGGCCCCGGGCGTCGATCGGCGCTGAATCACGTGCGGGTGCCCGCGCTCGCCTCCGGACTGCTGCTGCTCGTCTATCTTCCCGGCATCCTCGGGCTCGGCGGCGACACGTACACGGCGGCGACCGGCCTGACCCCGCAGCCGCTGCTGGCCCGCTGGCTGCTGGCCAGCGCAGCGATCTTCGCGGTCAGCGCGGCGCTCTACGCGCTGCGGCACCGTCGTGGCACGCTGCGTCCGCAGCGACGCCGGACTCCAGGACGAGCAGCCCGTCGACCACCGGCGGAGACGTGAGAATCAGGTGATCCTGCGCGACCAGGGGCCGGTCCGACATCCGCTCATGTCCGGTCCTCGTAGCACTTCCCTGCCCGGTGCGGACGCCTTGACCGCTGGCGTTCTCGCCCTCGCCGCCTGCGGCGCCGCGGCGCGGGTATCGGCCGCTCGGCGTGGTCAGAGGCCGGCGGCGGCGTCGTACCGGCGCCGCAGGTCGGCCATCTCCGACGGGGGCAACGCCTCCCTGAGTGCCAGGACCTCGTACTTGTCGGGGAACATCTCCCGTAGCCGGTCGACGAACCTGACGTCGGCGGTCGCCTCGACCACCTTGATGCCGGGAGGCTGGGTGGTCATGTCCATGATCACCGGGCCGACGAGTTTGACCGCCCCGTCCCAGTGGCGCTTCTGTTCGGCGACGCCGCAGAGGTGGAAGCCGTAGACCGTCCGGACGTCGGCCAGGGTGGCGGCCCCGGTGGGCTCGTGGCCGTAGACATGGACTCCGCAGACGACCGCCGGCGCGGCCTGCTCTCCGGCCGGCACCTGCGGGGCGGTGTGCCCGGCGTGCTGGTGATGTGCCGGGTCCGCCTGCTCGAGGGTCGTACGCATCCGGGCCAGGATCTGCCGGCGGAGATCTGCCGGGTCCGTCCTCGGGGTGGTCGAGGTGACCACGGCGGCCACACCGATCGACGCGGCCAGCAGGCACACCTCGATCCACACGACGCGGCTCCGGTACCAGCCGCCGACGCCTACCCGGGAAGTCATGATCGTTCTTCACCTCGTCGCGGTTCCTGATGGTGGCGGAGGGCGCCGACGGTGGGGTGGCGCGTGCCGCGCCACCCCACCGCAGATGCTGTTACCGAGCGGTGCAGGTGAGGGTGGGTGTGGAGTTGGTGCCGTTCCAGGAGGCGTTGAAGCCGAAGCTGGTGGTGCCGTTGGCGCTCAGGGAACCGTTGTAACCGACGTTCGACGCGGTGACCGACGAACCGCTCGAGGTGACCGTCGCGTTCCAGGCGTTGGTGATGCTCTGGCCGTTGGGCCAGGTCCATGCCACCGTCCATCCGGAGATGGCGGCGTTGCCGGCCCGGACGGTGACCTCGGCGCCGAATCCACCGGACCACTCGCTGGTCTTGCGGTAGGTGGCGGTGCAGGCACCGTTTCCGGCCGGCGGCGGCGTGGTGGGCGGCGGAGTCGTCGGCGGCGGGGTGGTGGGCGGCGGCGTGGTGGGCGGCGGGGTCGTCGGCGGCGGGTTGCCGCCGCCGCCGAAGATCACGTCACTGCAGAGGTAGTATGGCTGGTCGAGGTGGGACGCCTGCCAGATGGTGTAGACGACGTGCCGCCCGGTGCGGTTGCCCGCGTTCACCTGCGCCTCGTAGAGCCCGGTGGTCGGGTAGCTGCCGGTGCGGAGCACCAGTTCCAGGCTGTTCCAGGTGAGGGGCTGGGTGGTCGGGTCGAAACCCTGCTTCGTGATGTAGATCAACATGTAGTCGGCGCCGTGCTTGGCGCCGTCGGTCAGCGTGAGGGTGAAGTTGTTCGGCATCGGCTTCGCGGTCCACGCGCCGACCGCGTCGAGCGAGGCGTACAGGCCGCCCTGGGTGCGACCGCCGCTGCACAGCTGTCCGTCCGGCACGGCCGCCTGGTGGTTGCCGCCGACGTTCTCGCGGTACAGGCCGTTCCAGTTCCACATGGTGTTCGGGTTGGCCTGCCACGCCTGCCAGCACATCGGGTCGGTCTGGGCCATAGTGGGGTTGAGGTGATCGGAACCCCAGCGCTCCCAGCATCCGTAGTTGCGTGTCGGCGGGTTGGTGACCGATCCGTGCGCCGAGGCCGGATCGGCCTGGTTGACGACGACCATCGTGAACGAGGCGAGGAGAACTGCGACCGCGCCCAGTCCCAGACGGCGTCCTGTCCGTGAGATTTTCATGATGCTCCAGTGGATGCGCCGGCGCCCAGTGGCCCTCGCTGGGTGCCCACCCCGGAGAAGGTGACGCCGATCGATTCAAGCCGTCCCAGGGGTGGACGGCACTGCTGCCCAGCAGCGCATGGCGACTCCCAGCCACGATGTTAGTAAAGACGGCTGTCAATGTAAATCGATACCGGCTTATCGGGTCAGACGACGGTCACGATGACTTTCCCGAGGGCTCGGCCCTCTCCGACGTGGGCCAACGCCTCGGGCACCTCATCGAGGGTGAAGGTCCGGTCGATGTGGATGGTGAGGTCACCCGTGGCGCAGAGGTCGGCCACCGGTTCGAAATGTGTCGGCCCTTCCTTGACGGCGAGCACACCCAGGCGGCGGTGGGTGAGCCAGCCGGCCGCGGCACCGATCGTCAGTACGCGGAGCAGCGCCGGGACCGAGCCGCCGACGCACCGGTAACGGCCGCCGGGGGCCAGTGCCCGGCGGTAGTCGAACACCGACCGGTGCGCGACCAGGTCGAGGATGAGGTCGTACGGGCCGCTGCGGGTGAAGTCCTGGCTGCGGTAGTCGATCACCTCGTCCGCGCCGACAGATCGCATGAAGTCGAGCTTGCCGGCGTTGTCGACGCCGGTCACCTCGGCGCCGAACCGCTTGGCGACCTGAATGGCGAATGAGCCCGATCCGCCGCCGGCACCGTTGATCAGGACCCGTTTTCCGGCTGCCGCGCCTTGAGTCCCTTGCCATGCGATGGCACCCGCCTGCGGAATCGCTGAGGCCTCGGCGTAGGTCAGGGCGGCGGGCTTGTGGGCCAGAACCGACTCGGGAGCGATCGCGTACTCGGCGAAGCCGCCCTTGAGCATGAGGTTGTCACCGTACACCGCGTCACCGGGCCGGAACCGGGTGACCGCCGGGCCGACCGCATCGACCCGGCCTGCGATGTCCGAACCGAGTGTCCGGCGTGCCGGTGAGCGCAGCCCACCGATGCGCGAATACAGCGGCGAGCCGCGCAGGGTCTCCCAATCGCTCAGGTTGACCGAGGTCGCTGCGATCTTGACGAGCACCTGCCGACCGGTGGGAGACGGCTTGGAGACGTCCTCGATCCGTAACACATCCGGCGACCCGTACCGGTCGTACACAACCGCTCTCATCCACGCACCCCTAGCCCTTCACCCAGGCGCTCCGGCCGCACTATGCCCACGGCCGGCAGGCAACGGCCTCTTGGTAGCAGACAGAGACAAGGGACCAACCGCCTCCGAGTGGGGGACGTTGCGCAAGAATCAGAGCGTCGCCAGCACCCCGGCCAGAACGACCAGGCAGCAACCGATCTCGATCATCCCGACCTGCACAGGGCGGAGCCGGCGTGCCGGCAGCAGCGCGGCCCGGAGCAGGAGCAGCAGGAAGACCGGACCGAGCAGCACATCCACCAGCCAGACCACGGCGGCCAGGGCGAGCACGTGGTATCCGACGGAGAGACGGAGGAAGCGGCTGTCACCGCGTTGCCGGATCATCGTCTTGACATAGAGGACAGTGCCGAACAAGTAGAGCAGGAGCACTGCGAAGGCCGGGGTGACCCGGGTGACGGACACACCGGCGATGGTCGCCGCGACGAAGACCAGCAGGCAGCTCTGCGCCACCGAGGCCAAGTCGTTGAGCAGGGCCCGCTCCCGGCGACGCCAGGCGTATCCGGCGTTGACCGCCAGCAGCGCGGCGTAGCCCGGGGCGTACCAGAGGACAGCGGGCCGGGCGAGCGCCACAGTCGCCGCGAGCGGCGCCGCCAACAGGCCGTACACCAGCAGCTGGGGGGCAAAGCGGCTCGGCCGACGGCTCTTGATCGCCTGGAAGGCGTAATACGACAGCAGGTAGCCGGTCAGCCAGGCGCCGAGCAGCGGCAGGTGCGGCCAGCGCGGGCCGGCCAAGGCCACCCCCACGGTGTACGGCAGCAGGAGCATCGCCCACGCGCCGTGCTGGGGTGGGACGAACTGCCGCACGCGGCGGCGGCGCGTTACCGGGCGGTCGGCTACGACAGCGGTGTTCATGGTGGTCACCGGACCTCGAACAGGCCACGGGCGCCGCGCTCGGCGTCGACCATGGCGTGGCTGACGAACGGGTAGTGCCCGGCTGCGGGGAAGACCGTCTCCACGAAGCCGCCGCCGGCCGGGGTGAGGGACAGCACCTGGGCTCCGCCGGGGTCGGTCGGCCGGTTCTCCCAGTGCCCCTCCCGGTAGACGGTGTCGAACTGGGCGCCGACGATGTGGAACGAGCTGTCTCGGTTGGGGCCGGCGTCGAGCAGCCAGATTCGGACCCGTTCACCGGCCCGGGCGGGCAGCGGACGGTGCGCGTACTGGGCGGGGTAGCCGTTGAAGACGACGGCGTCGGGGCGCTCCGCCTGCATCGCGGCCAGGTCGCCGGGCTCGCCGTCCGGGCCGAGGTAGAACTCGGACTGGACGAGCACGTACTCGCGATCGACGCGGGGCAGGTCGGGCGGGTCGACGATGACCGCACCGTACATCCCGTTGCCGATGTGGTGCAGCATCGGCATGGTCGAGCAGTGGTACATCCAGATGCCGGCGCGGGTCGCGGTGAACCGGTAGGTCAGCCGCTGCCCGGGGTCGATCGGGCGCATCACCTCGTCCGGGGCGACGGCACCGGCGTGGAAGTCGATGCCGTGGTCCAGGGTGCCGTCGTTGACCAGGGTGATCTCGAAGGTGTCGCCGACCCGGCCGCGCAACACCGGGCCGGGCACGGTTCCGTCGAAGGTCCACAGCCGCTGCCGTACCCCGGGCGCGACCTCCCGGACGACTTCCCGGACGTGCAGCTCCCGCCGGTGCAGCCGGCCGGGCGGCGCGGGCGGCGCGGTGGCGTCCCGGGCGACGAAGGCCGCGCCAGGGTCGGCCATGGCATCGAGGCGCGGCCTCGTTCCCTCCGTCGCCACGGCCGTCCCTGTCGGAGCGGTCACCGTGGCCCCCGTCGGGACGATCCGAAGTGTCATGCCGGCCTGCCGGTGGGCGGGCAGGGAGCACCAGCCCTCCACCCTCGCCCCGATCACGCCGGCGTCCAGCCGGGCGTCGCCGTCCCGCGTCAGCAGCGGTGTCCTCGCCCCGGAGGCCAGGACGAGGTCGTGGCGGCGGTTGTCCCGGTTGGTCAGCTCGATGACCAGTCGATCGCCCCGGGGCACGTCGATCCGGTCGGGGTGGAAACGCATGCCGTCTGCGACCACTGTGACCGTGGTGGTGTGCCCGGTCGGGGTGACGGCGGTGGCGGCGGCGGGGACGGGTGCGTCACCGGAGACGCGTTGGGCGGCGACCCCGACGAGGACGGCGACGAGGACGAGGGCGAGACCCACGGCTGCTCCGCCGAGCGGGCGGGGCACGGGGGCTTCGGTGCGCGCGGACACGGGTTACCTCCGGGCGGTGAGCAGGACCCGCACGGCCGGCACGAGGAACTGCACCAGCGCGGCGAGGACCAGCAGTGAGGTGGTGATGCGGACGAACGGCGGGGTGGGCAGGACGAGGACCAGCAGGGCGGCGTTGGTCATCGCGACGCGCTGCGGGCCGTGCCGCTCCAGCAGGGCGGCGCGGCGGCGCACCGGCGCGGGTCCGCCGCCGAGCACCACGGGCAGCAGGTGGGTCAGGGCTCCGACGAGGACCTGGGCGACGAAGCCGACCAGCAGCGGGAGCAGCACCGCACCGAAGCGGTCGGCCGCGCCGGCCGGGTCCGCAGGGGGCAGCAGCGTCGCGGCGTCCACGGCGAGAGCGACCATCAGCCAGCCGCCGGCCGCGGCGAGCGACCAGGACGCGAACGCGTACGGGGGGCGGGTGCGCGCGACGGCCAGCGCGGGGCGCAGGGCGATCAGCGCGCCGAGGGCGAACAGGCTCAGCCCGGCCGCGGCGACCACCCGCCACCAGGCGAGCAGGCCGACGCCCAGCAGGACCAGTCCGGTCGTCGCCACCGGCAGCGCGACGGTGGCGGCGCGGACCGCACCGTCGGCCATCCGGGTACGCAGCACGGTGGGCCAGAGCGTCAGCAGCGTCCCGAGGACGGTCAGCGTCACCCAGCCGAGCAGGTTCACGTGCGCGTGGAACAGCAGCAGCCGGGGGCGCAGCGGGTCGTCGATCACCAGTATCCCGGCGCCGACCGGCACGCCGGCGAGCAGGGCCACGGTCGCCGCCAGGTAGTAGCGGACCGTGACGGAGAACCGGGCCGGCAGGGCGCGGCGCAGCCGGTGGGTGAGCGCGACGAGGTGGGCGGTCACCGCGACGAAGACCAGCGTAGCGCCCGCCACGCCCAGCCAGGGGCGGTCAGCCGTGCCGCCGGTCAGGACCGCCAGCACGCCCACGTTGAGCGCGGCCAGCCGGGCCGCCTCGGCGCGGCGGCGGTCCGGGGCGGGGGCACGCAGCACGGCGGCGGCGAAGTGGGCGCTCCACACCACGACGGCGTTGCTGACCGCACCGAGCAGCAGCAGGTGGATGGCCGTCCAGCGCCACGCCGGGAGGAACGGGTGGACGAAGGCGAGCACGACCAGCCCGGCCAGGTAGGCCAGCGGCAGCGCAGCGACCCGGCGGTGCCAGCCGGCCCGCCGAAGGCCCGCCGCCACGGCCGGAGCGGTCGCCGGGCCGGGGGCCGGGGCGGCGGGACCGGCCGACGCGACTGCCGAGACGGTCGGCCCGGCCCCCGGGCCCGAGGACGCGGTCGGGGCGGAGTCGCCGCGGGTGCCGGCCATCACCGCACCGCCGGCACGACCGGCGGGACGGCCGCCGTCCGGGTCCGCCGCCGGGCGGCGCGGACCAACGCGGCCACCACTCCGCCGACGAAACCGAGCACCGCCAGGACGTTGCCGACGCCGCCCCAGCGCCACCCGGCCGGCACGCCGAGCACGTCGCCGACCAGGACCCGGATCGTCAGGGTGGTGTGCAGCAGGGCGAGCGGGGCGTACAGCCACGGTCCGTAGGGCAGTGGGCGGCGAAGCACCGCCGGCAGGATCACCGGAGCGTGCGCGAAGATCATCGACATGGTGAAGCCCAGGAAGACCAGGTGCAGGGTGGCGTCGTAACGGGAGCCGCCGGTGACCGGCCCGGCACCGGCCCACAGCAGGCCGGCCAGCGCCAGCCAGGCGTACCCGGTGAGCAGGCCGACCGCGACGTAGCGGGGCAGGCCGACGGCGCGCACCGTGCGGCGGGCGACGTCGCAGACCACCAGCCAGGCCACCGTCGCGAGCAGGCCGACCCCGAAGAGGTACGCCCCGACGGCCGGCCAGAGCGCGGTGGCGGTGGCGCCGGCGGTCAGCATGCCGAGTGCGGCGAGGAACCAGCCGACGCCGTGCCGGGGCAGCGTGAGGTGAGCGAGTTCCAGACGCTCCCCGGCGATGGTGGCCACCACGAAGGTGGCCAGCCAGGGCACGATCTCCGGCACGCTGAGGCCGGCGAGCCAGAGCAGGGTGGCGGCGTACCAGCTCAGCGCGCCGGTGACCTGGGCCAGCAGCGCCGGGCCGGGCTGCCGCCACCACAGTCGCTGGTAGATCAGCAGCAGCAGCACCGAGGCGAGCACGAGCAGCAGCCGGCCGGGCAGGCTCGGCCCGGTCAGCACCAGCAGCACCGCCCCGGCGCCGGAGCAGGCGGGCGCGAGCAGGGCCCACCGGGTGCCGAGGGCCACCGCGCGTTCCAGCGCCACCAGGGTGCCGACGAAGCCCAGCACCATCAGCGGGCCGTGCACCTGCTCCAGCGGGACGTGAGGCGCGGGCACCGGCAGTCCGAGCAGCAGCAGGGCGGCGTAGAGACCGCTCACCAGGGCGAAGCCGCCCGCCGCGAGGACGGGGAGCCGCCACTGTACGGCGATCGGCCGTGGGTTCATGCCGGCTCTTCGGTGATATTCGGCAGGGCCAGCCGCACCACGCAGGCGTCGGGTGCGCCGAAGGGTTCGAGCACGGCGCCGGCCGGTGAGGCACCGGCGTGTTCGAGCGTGCCGCGGACCACGCCGACGTGCAGGGCGCAGATCGCGTCGGGGTTGCGGTTGACCAGCTCCAGGAAGGGACAGGTGTGCAGGTGGATCTCGGTCGCCCCGTCGGCCGTCCGGTGTCGGCGGGGACTGAAGCCCAGCCCGCGCAGGACGTCGAGCAGCGTATCGACCGGCTCCCTGCCGGGCGGGGTGGCGGCGGCGAGGTGGCGTCCCCAGTCCTGGCCGGCGCGGGTGGCCTCCGCCCGGACGTCTCCGTGGCCACGCCGCGACAGGTGGTCGAGCAGGGCGGCGGCGAGTGCCCGGTACGGCGCGGGGGCCGGGGCCTCCGCGACGGCCACCCGGTAGCGCCACGCCGGCCGTCCGGGCTGGCCCCCACTGGCCCGCGCCTTGACCAGCAGTCCTGCGTCGACCAGGCGGTCGAGGTGGGCGCGGGCGGTGGACAGGTGCAGGCCCGTCCGCTCCCCCACCTCGGCGATCGTCATGCCGGCGCCGGCGGCGCGCACGAGCTCCAGGATCGAGGCCCGGCTGGCGGTGCCGAGAGCCCGGTGGCGCTGCGGGTCGATGGTCTCGCCGACCGGCCCTGTTCTCGGGGTTTCCACGTTAGATAACGTTACAACGTCGTTCAACCGCAAAACCCTGGAGGGTTCCATGTCCGCCTCACGCTCCCCGGCCGACCGCGAGGCCGCGCAGGCCGTCGTCCGGCACCACGCCCAGCTCGCCGCCGACCTCGACCGGCACGTCGGAAACCTGCTGACCGCGGCCGACCAGGGTGACGCCGCCGGGGCGCTCCGGCACCGTGACGAACTGCTCCGATGGCTCCGCGACGAACTGCTGCCGCACGCGCACGCCGAGGAGGACTCCCTCTACGCCGCCGCCGGTGAGCGGGCCGAGGGTGCGCTGCTGGTCCGGGGCATGCTCGACGAGCACCAGGCGATCACCGGCCTGGTCGCCGAGCTGGAGACCGGCAACCGGCCGGTACGCCTCGCCGGCACCGCGCGCGCCCTCGCCGCGCTCTTCGCCGTCCACCTGGCCAAGGAGAACGACCTGGTCGTCCCGCTACTGGTGGACGCGGCCGACGTCTCGCTGGCGAAGTTGCTGGAGGGGATGCACGATCTGCTCGGCTCCTCGGAAAGCTCGAATGGCGGCGGTTGCGGCGGGGGTGGCTGCGGCTGCGGTGGTGACCGGGCACCGGCCGACGCGCCGGCCCCGACCCTCACCATCGATCCCCGGCTGGACGTCCGGCAGCTCCCGCACGACCAGCGCCACGCGCGGGTGCTGGCGGCGCTGGAGGCGCTGCCGGCCGGTGGAGCGCTGGTGCTGGTCGCCCCGCACGCACCCCGCCCGCTGCTGGCCGAGGTCGCAGCCCGCTACGGCGACGGCATGACCAGCGAGTGGCTGCAGGACGGGCCGGACGTGTGGCAGATCCGGCTCTCCCGCCGGCCGGTGACGGTCTGAGCAGTCTGTCGGTGCCAGGGCGGTGGGGATCAGGGCCCGCCGTCCCGGCGTACCGGGCCGTCCGGCCCTGCTGACGGAGGTTGCCGGTGCGCACGATGGAGTCGCCCACCCTCGTGGTCAGGAGACGAAGTGTGCAACTACTGCGGCTGTCGGGAGTTCCCGCTGATCGGCCGGCTCTCGGCCGAGCACGAGGCGATCGCGAACGCGGCCGGCCGGCTGCGCGGCGCGGTGCGGGCCTCCGGCCCGGACGCCCTGGTGGCGCTGGACGCGCTGCTGGCGCTGCTGATGCCGCACACCTCCACTGAGGAGGACGGCCTCTTCGTGGAGCTGCGGGCCGAGGGCAGCCTGGCCGGGGCGGTGGCGAAGCTCTGCGCGGAGCACGACGACATCCACGGCGTGCTCGGCGGCGTCGACCGGGCCGACCCGGACTGGCCCGCAGTGCTGGCCGCCCTGGACCGGCTCCACCGGCACATCGACAACGAGGAGCACGGTCTCTTCCCGGCCGCGGTGATCGCGCTGCCGATCCCGGCCTGGGACCGGATCACCCCGGCGGAGGCGGCGGCCAGGTGAGCCGGCCCGGATGTCGGCCGCTGCCGACGCCGCCCCGCGGCTACCGGCGGTGCGCCTCGGTGGTCTTGACCGGCACGGTCTCGCCGAGGTCGTAGAGGGCGTCGAGCACGTCCTCGGTCTGCCCGCGTCGCGGCCGCCCAGCGCGGCGCCCCACCCGGCCGGCACCAGGAAGAACACGCTCCACGGTGGCCCCCGGTCCCGAACCTGCCCGGCGATCTCCGGCAGGGTGACACCGAGACGGCCGGGCCCCGCTCCGTGCCCCGCCGGTGACCGCCCGACCGGGCCCGAAGTCCCGCCACGGACCCGCAGGTACAAAGCCGATGATCTCGGGACCTTCGGCCCGGTTTCCCGAGGTTGTACGTCGGCACCATGGCCAGGACGCCCTCGCTCGGGGTTGCGCTCCGGCGCATCTGCCGAGAACGTGGGGCAGTACGGCCATCTATCGAAGGAATGAGGCGTATGTCGCGAGCCACCGATAGTGCGGGGCGGGCGCTGCTGGCCGTGGGCGGCCTCGTACGCCGGGCCGAGGTCTCCGCCGACGGCCGGACATTGCACCAGATCGGCGGCCGGGAGGCGGACGCCTTCTACCGGGACCGCTGGTCCTACGACAAGGTGGTGCGCTCCACGCACGGGGTGAACTGCACCGGCTCGTGCTCCTGGAAGGTGTACGTCAAGGACGGCATCATCACCTGGGAGCAGCAGCAGACCGACTACCCGAGCGTCGGGCCGGACCGGCCGGAGTACGAGCCTCGGGGCTGCCCCCGGGGTGCCGCCTTCTCCTGGTACACCTACTCCCCCACCCGGGTGCGCTACCCGTACGCGCGGGGCGTGCTGGTGGAGATGTACCGGGAGGCCAGGGGCCGCCTCGGTGATCCGGTGGCCGCGTGGGCGGACATCCAGGGCGACCCGGAACGACGCCGCCGCTACCAGAAGGCCCGCGGCAAGGGCGGCCTGGTGCGGATCACCTGGGACGAGGCGCAGGAGATGGTCGCCGCCGCGCACGTGCACGCGATCGCCGAGTACGGCCCGGACCGGGTCGCCGGCTTCTCCCCCATCCCGGCCATGTCGATGGTGTCGCACGCCGTCGGCGCCCGGTTCCTGTCCCTGCTCGGCGGCTCGATGCTGTCGTTCTACGACTGGTACGCCGACCTGCCGGTGGCCTCCCCGCAGGTCTTCGGCGACCAGACCGACGTGCCCGAGTCCGGGGACTGGTGGGACGCCTCCTACTTCGTCATGTGGGGCTCCAACGTCCCGGTGACCCGCACGCCGGACGCACACTGGATGGCCGAGGCGCGCTACCGGGGGCAGAAGGTCGTGGTGGTCAGCCCCGACTTCGCCGACAACGTCAAGTTCGCCGACGAGTGGATGCCCGCCCAGCCGGGCACCGACGGCGCCCTGGCGATGGCGATGGGGCACGTCATCCTCAAGGAGTTCTTCGTCGACCGGCGCACCCCACGCTTCGTCGACTACGTCCGCAGGTTCACCGACCTGCCGTTCCTGGTCACCCTGGAGCCGGGTGCCGACGGGGCGTACCGGCCGGGCAAGTTCCTCACCGCCGACGACCTGGGCGAGACCGACAAGGAGGCGGCCTTCCGGACGGTGCTCTGGGACTCGGCCACCGACGCTCCCGCCGTGCCGCGGGGCAGCCTCGGCCACCGTTGGGGCGAGCAGCAGGGCCAGTGGAACCTGGACCTGGGCGACCTGGAGCCGGCGCTGACCTGCCTCGGGGCGGGCGACGCGGTGGAGGTGGAGCTGCCTCGGTTCGACACCGACACCCCGCAGGCGCTGCGCCGGGGCGTGCCGACCCGCACGGTGCGGGGCCAGTTGGTGACCAGCGTCTTCGACCTGGTGCTGGCCCAGTACGGGGTGGGCCGCGACGGCCTGCCGGGCCAGTGGCCGACCGGGTACGACGACGTCGAGGCGCCGTACACGCCGGCGTGGCAGGAGCCGGTCACCGGGGTGCCGGCGGCGCAGGTGGCCCGGGTGGCGCGGGAGTTCGCCGACAACGCGGACCGCTCCGGCGGACGGTCGATGATCCTGCTCGGCGCCGGCACGAACCACTGGTTCCACTCCGACGCCACCTACCGGGCGATCCTGGCGCTGGTCACCCTCACCGGCTGCCAGGGGGTCAACGGCGGCGGCTGGGCGCACTACGTGGGGCAGGAGAAGTGCCGCCCGGCGACCGGCTGGGCGCAGCTCGCGTTCGGCCTGGACTGGGTCCGCCCGCCCCGGCAGATGATCGGCACCGCCTTCTGGTACGTGCACACCGACCAGTGGCGCTACGACACCTACTCCGCCGACGTGGTCTCCTCCCCCACCGGCACCGGCGCGTTCGCCGGCAAGCACACCATGGACCTGCTGGCCCAGTCGGCCCGCTCGGGGTGGATGCCGTCGATGCCCACCTTCGACCGCAGCCCGCTCGACCTGGCCGACGAGGCTCTCGCCGCCCGGCCGGACGACCCGGCGGGCTGGGTGGCCGAGCGGCTCGGCGAGGGCGACGTGAAGTTCGCCTGCACCGACCCGGACGCGCCGGAGAACTGGCCACGGGTGCTGACCGTCTGGCGGGCCAACCTGCTCGGCTCGTCGGCCAAGGGCAACGAGTACTTCCTGCGGCACCTGCTCGGCACCGACGCGAACCTGCGCGCCGAGGAGGCGCCGGAGGAGCTGCGGCCCAAGGACGTTACCTGGCGGGAGGAGGCCCCGGAGGGCAAGCTCGACCTGCTGCTGAGCCTGGACTTCCGGATGACCTCCACGACGCTCTTCTCCGACATCGTGCTGCCCGCCGCCACCTGGTACGAGAAGCACGACCTGAGCAGTACCGACATGCACCCGTTCGTGCACGCCTTCACCCCGGCGATCAACCCGCCGTGGCAGACCCGGACCGACTTCGACGCCTTCCACGGCATCGCGAAGGCGTTCTCCACGCTCGCCGGGCCGCGGCTGGGCGTACGCAAGGACCTGGTCGCGGCGCCGCTGCTGCACGACACCCCGGACGCGATGGCGACCCCGCACGGCCGGGTCCGCGACTGGGCGGCGACCGGGGAGACACCGGTGCCGGGCCGGACCATGCCGAAACTGGTGGTGGTCGAGAGGGACTACGGCGCGATCGCCGACAAGATGGCCGCGCTCGGGCCGCTGATGGACACCCTCGGCACCACCGGCAAGGGCTTCTCGGTCGACGTGCGGCCGGAGGTCGAGTATCTGCGCCACAAGAACGGTGAGGTGCGCGGCGGCGCCGCGGACGGGCGGCCGTCGCTGGCGAAGGACACGCACGCCTGCGAGGCGATCCTGGCGCTGTCGGGCACCACCAACGGGCGGGTCGCCACCGCGGGCTTCCGGGACGTGGAGAAGCGCACCGGGGTACGCCTGGCGGACCTGGCTGCCGAGCACGAGGGCAAGCAGATCACCTTCGCCGACACCCAGTCCCGCCCGGTGCCGGTGATCACCAGCCCGGAGTGGTCGGGCAGCGAGCACGGCGGCCGGCGCTACTCCCCGTTCACCATCAACACCGAGCGGCTCAAGCCCTGGCACACGCTCACCGGCCGGCAGCACTTCTTCCTCGACCACGACTGGATGCACGAGGCCGGCGAGGCGCTGCCGATCTTCCGGCCGCCGTTGGACATGCACAAGCTCTTCGGCGAACCGAGGCTCGGCCGCAACGGGGAGCTGGAGATCACCGTCCGCTACCTCACCCCGCACTCGAAGTGGTCCATCCACTCCGAGTACCAGGACAACCTGATCATGCTCACGCTGTCCCGGGGCGGGCCGACGATGTGGATGAGCGAGGCCGACGCGGCGAAGATCGGCGTCCGGGACAACGAGTGGATCGAGGCGGTCAACCGCAACGGCGTGGTGGTCTGCCGGGCCGTGGTGACGCACAAGATGCCCGAGGGCACGGTCTACATGTACCACGCCCAGGAACGGGTGATCGACGTGCCCAAGTCGGAGACCAACGGCCGGCGCGGCGGCATCCACAACTCGCTGACCCGGCTGCTGGTCAAGCCCACCCACCTCATCGGCGGGTACGCGCAGCTGTCCTTCGCGTTCAACTACCTCGGCCCGACCGGCAACCAACGCGACGAGGTCACCGTGATCCGCCGCCGCTCCCAGGAGGTGCAGTACTGATGCGGGTCATGGCACAGATGGCGATGGTGATGAACCTCGACAAGTGCATCGGCTGCCACACCTGCTCGGTCACCTGCAAGCAGGCGTGGACCAACCGCTCCGGCGTCGAGTACGTCTGGTTCAACAACGTGGAGACCCGCCCCGGGCAGGGCTACCCGCGCACCTACGAGAACCAGGAGCGCTGGCAGGGCGGCTGGGTGCGGACCCGCTCCGGCAAGCTCAAGCCACGCTCCGGTGGCCGGGTGAAGAAGATGTTCAGCATCTTCGCCAACCCGAAGCTGCCGTCCATGCAGGACTACTACGAGCCGTGGACGTACGACTACGAGCACCTGATCAACGCGCCGGCCGGCGAGGACACCCCGGTGGCCCGGCCGAAGTCGCTGCTCACCGGCCAGGATACGAAGATCACCTGGAGCGCCAACTGGGACGACTCACTCGCCGGCGGCAACGAGATCGCCGCCGGTGACCCGGTGCTGGCGAAGGTCTCCGGCCAGGTGAAGCAGGAGTTCGAGAAGACCTTCATGTTCTTCCTGCCGCGCATCTGCGAGCACTGCCTCAACCCGTCCTGCGCGGCCTCCTGCCCGTCGGGGGCGATCTACAAGCGGGCCGAGGACGGCATCGTGCTGGTCGACCAGGACCGCTGCCGGGGCTGGCGGATGTGCGTGACCGGCTGCCCCTACAAGAAGGTCTACTTCAACCACCGCACCGGCAAGGCCGAGAAGTGCACCTTCTGCTTCCCGCGCATCGAGATCGGCCAGCCCACCATCTGCTCCGAGACCTGCGTGGGACGGCTGCGCTACCTCGGACTGATGCTCTACGACGCCGACCGCGTCGCCGAGGCCGCCGCCATCGCCGACGAACACGACCTGTACGACGCGCAGCGGTCGGTCTTCCTCGACCCGCACGACCCGGCCGTGGTCGCCGCCGCCCGCGAGGCCGGCATCCCGGACGACTGGATCGACGCCGCGCAGCGCTCGCCGATCTGGGACCTGATCATGCGCTACGAGGTGGCGCTGCCGCTGCACCCGGAGTACCGGACCATGCCGATGGTCTGGTACATCCCGCCGCTGTCGCCGGTGGCCGACGCGTTGCGCGAGACCGGCCACGACGCGGAGGAGGCCGGCAACCTCTTCGGGGCCATCGACGCGCTGCGCATCCCGGTGGAGTACCTCGCCGAGCTCTTCACCGCCGGCGACCCGGAGCCGGTGCGCGGGGTGCTGAACCGGCTCGCCGCGATGCGCGCCTACCAGCGCCGGATCAACCTGGGCGAGGAGCGCGACGAGGCCATCGCCGCCGCGGTCGGCATGACCGGCTCGGAGATGGACGAGATGTACCGGCTACTCGCCATCGCCAAGTACGAGCAGCGGTACGTCATCCCCGCCGCGCACGCCGAGGACGCGCACCGGCTGGAGAAGATCGCCACCGAGTGCAGCCTCGACTACGAGGGCGGCCCCGGGATGGGCGGCGGCGGCCCGTACGGCCAGGGGCCCTTCGGGGAGTCCTCCGGCACGCCGGTGCCGGTCCAGGTGGAGACCTTCCACATGCTGCGCGACCGGCAGACGGCGGAGGGCTTCACCGACCCGGGCGACGAACCCCGCCGGGTCAACCTGCTCAACTGGGACGGCAAGGGCAGCCCGAAGGGCCTCTTCCCGCCCCGCAGCCGCGAATCCGCACCCGTCGACGGAGGTAACCCGTGAGCCGGCCGACCTGGCGGGCGGTGGCCGCCCGCGCGGCGTCCCTGCTGCTGCGCTATCCCGAAGAGGAGGTTCTCGCAGCGCTGCCCACCGTGCGGGCCGCGCTCGACGGCCTGCCGGCCGAGGTCGCCCGGCCGCTGCGCGAGGTGGTCGCCCACCGGGAAGCCGCCGCGCCGGTCGACCTGCGGACCGCCTACGTGGAGGTGTTCGACTTCCGGCGCCGCTGCTGCCTGCACCTGACGTACTACACCTGCGGCGACACCCGTCGCCGGGGTGAGGCGCTGGTCGACTTCGCCGCCGCGTACAAGGCGGCCGGACTGACCGTCGTC
The DNA here is from genome assembly GCF_000717585.1 of Micromonospora globosa. Taxonomy (NCBI): domain Bacteria; kingdom Bacillati; phylum Actinomycetota; class Actinomycetes; order Micromonosporales; family Micromonosporaceae; genus Micromonospora; species Micromonospora globosa. The sequence continues at coordinate 51,032 of NZ_JNZR01000001.1, read as the reverse complement.
GACGGCGAGCTGCCCGACTTCCTGCCCGCCGTCCTCGACCTGGCCGCCGCCGACGACGAGGGGTGGCGGCTGCTGCGGGAGAACCGCGTCGGCCTCGACCTGCTGGTCGAGGCGCTGGGGCGGGAGAAGTCGATATACCGGCAGGCCGTCGCCGCCGTCCGGGAGATGCTGCCGCCCGCCCAGCCCGGGGACATCGCCGCCGCCGCCCGGCTGGCCCGCACCGGGCCGCCGGTGGAGCAGGTCGGACTCGAACCATTCGGACTGGTCGACACGACTGGAGGACGCCGATGAACATCCTGCTGTGGGTGGTGTACCCGTACCTGTCGATCGCGATCCTCGTCGGCGGCCTGATCTGGCGCCACCGCTACGACAAGTTCGGCTGGACGACCCGATCCTCCCAGCTCTACGAGAGCAGCATCCTGCGGTGGGGCAGCCCACTGTTCCACTTCGGAGTGCTGATGGTCCTGATCGGACACATCGGTGGCCTGGTGGTCCCGAAGTCCTGGACCGAGGCGGTCGGCGTCACCGAGCACACCTACCACCTCATGGCCGTGTTCATCGGCACGGTGGCCGGCTTCTGCACCCTGATCGGGCTGGGCATCCTGATCGCCCGCCGCCGGTTGACCGGGCCGGTCTTCGCCGCCACCACCCGCAACGACAAGGCGATGTACGTGGTGCTGGCGGGGGTGATCGTGCTGGGCCTCTGGGCCACTGTGCGGGCCAACGTCGCCGGCCCCGGCTACGACTACCGGGAGACCATCTCCCCGTGGTTCCGGTCGCTGTTCTACCTCCGCCCGGACCCCGAGATCATGGCCGGCGTCCCGGTGGGCTTCCAGATCCACATCCTGGCCGCCTTCGCGCTCTTCGCGTTCTGGCCGTTCACCCGCCTCGTCCATGCGTTCAGCGCTCCGGTCGGCTACGCCACCCGCCCCTACGTCGTCTACCGCAGCCGGGACGACCGGCCCGGACTGCGGCCGACCCGTCCCGGATGGGAGGGGCCGCCCCGGCTGCCCACCCCGCGCGGCGGTCGGACCCGCTCACGCCGGTGACCACCGCACCGCACCACACCGGCAGTCACCATTCGTCCCGACCCGCGACGGAGTGGGCCGCGGCGCGGGCGCTGGCCCACCGGCTCCCCGCTCCCCTGCCCGCGGAGTCGGTACCGCTGGCCTCCGCCGCCGGCCGGACCCTCGCGGCGCCACTTGTCGCGGCGGTCCCGCTGCCCGGGTTCGACAACTCCGCGATGGACGGATACGCGGTGCGCGGTCCGGGCCCGTGGCGGGTGGTCGGCCAGATCCTGGCCGGTCGCACCCACGCCGTCGCGCCCCTGGTCGAGGGGACCGCCGTAGAGGTGGCCACCGGCGCTCCCGTCCCGGGCCGGGCGGACCGGGTCGTGCCCTACGAGATCGCCGACCGGATCGGTGACGTCCTGCGGGCGGTGCCGGGCGACCGTCGGCACATCCGGTGCGCGGGCGAGTACGCCGCCCGCGGTCAGGAACTGGTGCCCGCGGGTTCGCCGGTCACGCCGGCGGTGCTGGGGCTGGCCGCGAGCGTCGGCCTCGACCACCTCACCGTCCGGGCCCGACCCCGGGCCCGCCTGTTGATCAGCGGCGACGAGGTGGTCCACGCCGGCCGTCCCCCGTGGGGCAGGGTCCGGGACGCGATCGGCCCGATGCTGGCCCCGCTGCTGTCCGCCTGGGGAGCGGACCTCCTCGGTCCACGGATGGTCGGCGACCAGCCCGACTGGTTCGCCGGGGCGATCGCGGACAGCACGCGAGACGCCGACGTGACGGTCGTCTGCGGGGCGTCCTCCGTCGGCCCGGCGGACGGGCTGCACGCGTCGCTGCGGCACCTCGGGGCCGTGGCGCACGTGGACGGGGTGCGGTGCCGGCCCGGGCACCCACAGGTCCTGGCCCAGGCCGGGGCCCGCTGGATCGTCGGCCTGCCGGGCAACCCGTACGCGGCGCTGGTCGCCGCGCTCACCCTGATCGACCCGCTGCTCACCGGGCTGGCCGGACGGCCGCCGGCCGATCTGGACACCGCCGTCCTCACCACCGATCCGTTGCGCCTCGACGAGCGGAACACCCGGATCGTGCCGGTCCGGCGCGGCGCGCGGGGCCTGCGGCTGGTCGACGGGGCGCACCCGGGATACCTGGGCGCGGCGGCGGACGCCGACGCGCTGGCCGTGGTGCCGCCCGGTTGGCGCCCCGGCACCCCGGTCGGTCTGCTCACCCTGCCGTGGCAGGTGGGACGTCCTCCTGGGCCGGGTCTTCCGGCCCTGCCGGGGTGGGTTGGCTCGAGCGAGGCTCGTACCGGTGAAGCGGACCGCCGCATTCCCCTTTGACGCCGCGACAGCAGCACGACGATCCCGACGGAGTTGAACGATGACCAGCATCCGTGACCGGCAAGCCGGGTCCACCGCCCCGGTCGGGCGTCCCGAGGCCACCTCCGGCGCCGCCCTCCAGCTAGCCTTGGCCACCCTCGGCTTCCTGGTGAACTTCTGGGCATGGGCCCTGCTCGGTCCGCTGGGCCCCGGCATCAAGGAACGGCTGGGGCTCGGCTTCGCCGCGCAGTCCCTGCTCGTCGCGGTGCCGGTGATCGTGGGCTCGCTGGGCCGCATCCCGGTCGGCGCGCTCACCGACCGGTACGGGGCCCGGGTAGTCTTCCCGCTGGTCACCGTCGCCACCATCGTGCCGGTGCTGACCCTCACCACGGTCTCCTCCTACCCGGCGCTGATCGTGACCGGCTTCTTCCTCGGCATCGGCGGCACCGCCTTCGCCGTCGGCGTCCCGCTGGTGTCCGGCTGGTATCCGCCGGCCCGGCGCGGCTTCGCCATCGGCGTGTTCGGTGTCGGCATGGGTGGCACCGCGATCGCCAACTTCACCACCGTCCGGCTGGCCGACGCCTACGGGGAGCGGGCCCCGTTCCTGCTGGTCGCGGCGATCCTGGCGGCGTACGCGGTGCTGTCGTTCCTGCTGCTGCGCGACGCGCCGGGCCCGGCCCGGCCCACCGGGTCGGCCTGGCAGCGGCTCGCCGGCGTCGCCCGGCTGACCGTCACCTGGCAGCTGTGCTTCCTGTACGCGGTCGGGTTCGGCGGGTTCGTGGCCTTCAGCGTGTACCTGCCGGCGTACCTGCGCACCGCCTACGGGCTCAGTGCCGGGGACGGTGCGCTGCGGACCGCCGGGTTCGTCGTGCTCGCCGTGCTGGCCCGCCCGGTGGGCGGCTGGCTCTCCGACCGGCTACACCCCGTGCCGGTGCTGGTGTGGTGCTTCTCCGGGGTGGCCGGGTTCGCCGTCGTGCAGGCCTTCCAGCCGGCCCTGATGCCGGTGGCCACGGTCGCGCTGCTCGGCATGGCGGTGCTGCTCGGCGCGGCCAGCGGCGCGGTGTTCGCCTTGGTCGGCAAGGTCGCCCCCGCCGACCAGGTGGGCGCGGTCACCGGGCTGGTCGGGGCCGCCGGCGGGCTCGGCGGGTTCGTGCCGCCGCTGATCATGGGCTGGGTGTACGGGTCGCAGGGCTCCTACGCCATCGGGCTGATGCTGCTCTCCGACGTGGCGCTGGCCGCCGCGGTGTTCACCGCGGTGAAGATGGGAGGCCTGGCCCGCCGCGCCGGTTGACGGTCCCGGTACGGCCTGACCGGCGCCGGACCGGTCGGGCCAGGCACGACAAAGCTGAATCCGGGTAAACGCCAGCCCCGTGCCGAGCCGCCGTGATAATCCTTCTACTATGCGGTTGTAGTAGAAGAGGATGTCGGGGCGGCCGACCTCTGGGGGTGGGATGCGACACGTGAGGGTGGGGCGTCCACCGGCGCGCGCGCCGCTGCGGCTGGCGCTTCTCGTCGCCGTGACGCTCGGCGTGTTCGGCATGCACACCCTCGGCCACCCGGGCGAACCCGGAGCCGCCCACGCGAGCACCGCCCACCGGAGCGCCGCCGCGCCCGCCGCCGAACACGGACCCGACGGCTCGCCCGGACACCGGGGCGGGGAGCACGCGTTCACCGTGTGCCTGGCGGTGCTGGGCGGCGCACTGATCCTCGGCGTCCTGTCCCTGCTGCGGTCCCGCCATCGCGGCGCACGCACGCCGACCGGCCACCGCCGGCGGGTGATCAGCCCGGATCGAGGTCCACCCCGCCGGCCCATCGGGCTGCGACTGCGAGCCGTCACGGTCCTGCGCACGTGAGCAGACCCCGGTCCGGCGCCTCGCCCGAACCGACGGCCCTGTTCCGACCCACCTCACGACAAGGACCACGTACCAGATGACGCCAACCATCCTGCGTCGCGCCGCCCTCGCGGGCGTCGCCCTGTCCGCCCTGCTCACCGTCGCCGCCTGCGGCGGCGCGGACGACGCCGGCGGCATGACGCACGACGCCGGCAGTGCCACGCCGAGCGCCTCGTCCTCGGCCACCGCCACCGCCAACGACGCGGACGTGATGTTCGCCCAGATGATGATCCCGCACCACCAGCAGGCCGTCGCCATGGCCGACCTGGCCCCGACGCGCGCGAGCGACAGCGAACTGAAGGACCTGGCCGCAAAGATCAAGGCGGCGCAGGATCCGGAGATCGCCACCATGAAGGGGTGGCTCACGGCCTGGGGCAAGCCCACGGACCTGCCCAGCGACCACAGCATGCCCGGCATGAGCGCCACGCCCGGGCACGGCATGCCGGGGATGGACGCGGGGATGCCCGGCATGATGTCCGAGCAGCAGATGACGGACCTCGCCGCGGCGAAGGGCCCCGCGTTCGACAAGATGTTCGCCGAGATGATGATCGCCCACCACAAGGGCGCCATCGACATGGCCCGGACCGAGCAGGCCGACGGGAGCAACCCCGAGGCCAAGGCGCTGGCCGCCAAGATCGCCTCGGATCAGGCCGCCGAGGTGCAGACCCTGCAGAAGATCCTCGACCGCCTGTAGCCGGCGTGGTGCGGCCGGTTTCGGCCTTGGCGTCGGAACCGGCCGCACCGCCGCGCGGTGACTCCGCCGCGTCGCCTCGCGTACCCTGAGCGACACGAAGGAGGGCACGTGGCGGAACTGGGCAAACTCGAATCGGCCGTCATGGACGTGCTGTGGCGTGCCTCTGATCCGGTGCTCGTGCGCGACGTCCTCGACGCGGTGACCACCGAGCGGGCGCTGGCGTACACGACCGTCCTCACCGTGCTGGACAATCTGCACCGTAAGGGCTGGGCCGTTCGCGAGAAGGACGGCAAGGCCTACCGCTATCGCGCCGCCGGCACCCGCGAGGAGATCACCGCGCGCACCCTGCGTCGGGTCATCGAGACGAGCAGTCATCCCGACCTGGTGCTCATGCACTTCGCCCGGTCCGCCTCCGACCACGAGCTGCACATCCTGCGGCGGGTCCTCGACGAGCGGAAGTCCGAGGCGTGAGCCTCGCGCTCGCCCTCGTCACCGGCGCCGCGGCCGTGGCCTGGTGGGGTCCCGCCGCGCTGCGGTGGTGCTTCCGGCATGTCGCCGATCCCGTCGCGATGCTGCTCGGCTGGCTCGGCCTGCTCGTCGCGATGATCGCCACCTTTCTCCTGGCCACCGTGATGCTCCTCGCCCCGGGCAGCACCCGGCAGTGGGCACTGCACGACCTCGCTCGCGTCTGCTGGCACTGGGCCCAACCCAGCCGGCCGGCCGCCGTCGACGAGGTCGTCGGGGCGGTAGGGGCCCTGCTCCTGCTGACCGTGCTCGCCCGCTTCACCATGACCTGCACCCAACGGGCCTACCGCGCCCACCGCGCCCGTCGCGCCCACGCCGACCTGCTCACGCTCGCCGGCGGGCCGCCTGCGTCCGGTGAGGCGGTGCTGTGGATTCCACACCCGACCCCGATGGCGTACAGCATCGGCGGATCCCGCGGACTCACGGTCCTGGCCAGCGCCGCCGGTGACCTGCCGGCAGAGCAGCTCGCCGCGGTGCTCAGCCACGAACGCGCCCACCTGCGCGAGCGCCACCACCTCCTCGTCGGCGCAGTGGAGGGGCTCGCGGCGGCCGTACCGTGGCTGCCACTGACCCGGCAGGCGCCCTCGGCCGTACGCCTGCTCGTCGAACTGCGCGCCGATGCCGCCGCGGTCCGCGAGTGCGGCCCGAGCGCCGTACGCGACGCGCTGCTGACCTTCGCCGGCGCGCCGCACCCACCGTCGGCGCTGTCGATGGCCGGCGCCGAGGTGGCCATCCGACTCCAACGCCTTCAGGGGTACCGGCCGGACCGCCGCAACGTGCTCGCCCGCGCCGCGCTCGCCTCGGCCACCCTGGCCGCACCCCTGGTCGTCGGCGTGGCCGCCGGCATCCTGTTCTGCCTGTAACCCCCGCGACCCCGTCCGCGACACGCGGCCGTGCGTCCGGTGGGCGTTGCCTACGTGCCGGCGTTGACCAGGATCGCGGTGACCAGCAGGACAGCGACCATCAGCACCGCCTCGACCAGCACCGTGCGACGCAGGCGACGCGTGCCGCCCGGCACGGGATCGTCCAACCGGGGTACCACCCGCCTGCTGTTGTAGAGCCCGATGACGGCGACGACCGCCACCAACGCGACCTTGACCAGCAGCACCCGCCCCCAACTGGTGCTCACCAGGTGACCCGGCCGGTCCAGGATCGCCACGGTCAACGCGACGCCGGCGACTCCGGTCAACGTCACCGCCGCCGTGGCCGGCACGGAGAACCGCACCGCCATCTCGGCGGCCCCGGTCGGCGCACCGAGACGTGCACGCCCCAGCAGCAGCGCGGCCAGGAGCAGGACCCCACCGACCCACACGGCTGCGGCGAGAGTGTGCGCGACGTCCGCCGCCACGACGATCATCCGCGGTCGCGCGGTGACGGTGTGCCCGTCGAGCAGGAACGAACCCACCAGCAGCGCCACGGTGACACCCAGAAGCACAGGCCGGACCGCGCGCGCCCGGACCCGGTGCGCGTCGTCGTCGTGCGCTTCGCCGACGGTGGGCACGACCAGGGGTTGAGGGTCGGTCGGGATACCGGCGACGGTCGCTGCGGCGTGCCGACCGACCGCGTGCCGGCCCCGGATCAGCGCCGGCTCCAAGGACCCGGCCACGAGCAACCCGGCCGCGCCGGCGAGCCGCAGACCCAGGCCGGCGGCCACCGGTGTACGACTGAGCGCGGTCAACGCCTGTGTGCCGGCCGCCGAGGCGAGACCACCATCGGCACTGAACACCGCCGCCAGCGCCGCGAGTTCGAGCACCGCGCCGGCTGCCACCGTCAGCCCGGCCGCCCGCACCCAGACCTGGACCAGCTGGATGTCGCGGCGCGTTCCCACCAGCGTGGTCAACGCGAAGACCAGACCACCGACACCGAGCAGGATCGCCCCGTAGGACAGCCACCGGCCCGCCACGCCGACGAACCGCACCGCCCCCTGTTCGGCGTCAGCGGTATGACCCACCGCGTGCCCGCCGGCATGGGCCGACGGCGACGCCGACGGCAGTCCTGGCACACCGTGACCGGCATGCCCGGGCGGACCGGCGGTGGGCCGGGGCGTGGCCGTCGCCCCGGGTGCCGCAGCCGACGGAACCACAGTGAACGCCACGTCGCCGGTCAGCGGGTGAGCATCAGGGGCGGCGACACTCCACCGCAGCGCGAACTCCCCGCCGGTCAACGGGGCGGCCGGGTGCACCAGCCACGTACGACCCCCGTCCGGGGTGTGACTGGTCACCGCAACGGCCTCGCCGTCGCGGGAAAGCCGGAAACCGGCCCCGGTGGGCGTGCCGGGCGCGCTGAACGTCAGCCGGACCTCTCCGACAGCGCCACTCACCCGCGCGCCGTCGGCCGGCACGGCCTTGACCAGCTTGAAGTGCGCGGCGGCCGGCGAGGCGAACCCGAGCACCACGAACAGGGCTGGACACCACGCCAGCCATACCAGCAGCACCCACCGTGCCACGCCACGCATCGGCAACCTGCGCCGGGAAGACCTCGTCGATGCGGCGGACACCGTCAGGCCACCTGGGCATGCCGCGAGAAAGGCACTGCTGAACCCTCCGTCGAGAAGACATGGACCCGGCGCCCATCGCTCCGACCTGACGCGGTCGCCATCATAGGGCAACTACTAGCAAGGAGTAGTAGCTCACTGGTGCCGCGCAAATCGACGGCGGCCCCGCCAAGGTCGGACACGCGCAGGTCACCAGGGCTCGGGCAGGCCACCGGCGTCGCGGTGTCCGCGTCGGACCGGCCACCCCGCGACCGGGCAGACAGTGGCTCTGGTCACGATCTTCGGGCCGGATCGTCGTGACCAGCGCTTTCAGCGCCGGGAACGTTCCGGACGTGCGGTCACGAAGGGCGCAGACCGCGCTAGTTTTGCGCCGTGCGTGGGTATCGGATCGGCATCCTCGGTCGGATCGAGGTGAGCATCGACGGTGTGGCCGTGTCGCTCGCCCCGCTGGAGCGGGCACTCGTCGCGAGCCTGGCGGCCCACCACGGACGCATCGTCTCCGTCGACCGCCTGATCGACGGGCTCTGGCCGTACGATCCGCCCACGGGGGCGCGCAACCGGGTCCAGGCGGTCGTCGCCTCGGTCCGCCGCGGCGCGAAGCCGGAGCTGATCCTCACCCGCTCGCCCGGCTACCAGCTGAACCCCGTGGCGGTCGTCGACTCGGCGGAGTTCGCCGCCGAGGTAGCGGCCGCCGCGGCCACCGCCGATGCCCGCCGCGCCGTGGAGCTGCTCGACCGGGCGCTGGCGCGCTGGCGCGACGACGCGTTCGTCGACGTCGGGTCGCGGCTCGTCGAGTACGAGCGCGATCGGCTTCGTGAGCTGCGCGAGCACGCGACGGAGCTGCGCGCCGAGGCACTGCTCTCGCTCGGTCTGCACCGGGAACTCGTGCCGGAGCTGACCACGCTGGTCCGCGACCGACCCCTGCGGGAGCGGCTGCGTGGCCAGCTGATGGTGGCCCTGCACCGCAGCGGCCGACAGGCGGAGGCGCTCGCCGTGTACCGGGCCGGGGTCCGGGTGCTGGCGGAGGAGCACGGCATCGACCCGGGGCCGGAGCTGCGGCAACTGCACCGGGAGATCCTCGGCAGCGAGCAGGAGACGTCCCCGCGGGGGTGGGTGCGCCCCAACCAGCTTCCCGGAGTCACCGGTGACTTCGTCGGGCGGGACAAGGAGCTGGGGCTGCTGCTGTCGTTGCTGGGGCGCACCCCGACGGTCGCCGGGGTCGCCCAGGTGATCGTCGTGACCGGGCTGGCGGGAACGGGCAAGACCACGCTGGCGCTGCGCGCGGCCCACGAGAGCCGGCACCGCTTCCCCGGGGGGTGCCTCTACGCGGACCTGCGCGGCAACACCCCGGATCCGGCGCGGCCCGGCACGGTGCTCGGCGCGTTCCTGCGCGCCCTCGGCGTGGCCGGCGAGGCGATCCCGGCGGCGGCCGAGGAGCGCGCGGCGCTGTACCGCTCCGTGCTCGCCGACCAGACCTTGCTGGTGATGTTGGACAGCGCGGCGGACGCGGCGCAGGTGCGTCCGCTGCTGCCGCCCGGCGGCAGCGCTGTCGTCACGAGCACGGGAGCGCTGCCGGGGCTGGCGGGCGCCGAGGTCGTCCCGCTCGACGTGCTGCCGATCGACGACGGCCTGGACCTGCTGGCCGGGCTCGCCGGCGGCGAGCGAATCGACCGGGAGGCCGGGGCCGCCGCCGACGTTGTGGAGCTGTGCGGTCGCCTGCCGCTGGCGTTGCGAATCGCCGGCGTGCGGCTGGCCGAGCGGGAGGCGATGACCGTGGCGCGGTTACGCGAGCGGCTGCGCGACGAGCGACGGCGCCTCGACGAACTCTCCCTCGACGGGCTCGACGTGCGCAGCAGCTTCACCGTCGGGTTCGAGCGGTTGCCGCAGCCCGCCGCGCGGCTGCTCGCGGTGCTCAGCCGCACGTCGCTGCGCAGCTTCGGCATGTGGGACGAGACCACCGAGCCGCTGCTGGAGCAGCTGTGCCGGGCCCACCTGCTGACCGACGACGCCAGCGGCCGGGCACGCATGCACGACCTGGTCAGGCTCGTCGCCCGGGAACGCACCGAGGTCCCCGTCGACGAGGTCGTCGCCTGGTACGCACGGCTGCACGCGTACGCCGAGCGGGCCGACGCGTCGCTGCCCTGCGGGGCCCTGCCGGTGGCCGACGCGGGGCCGGCGCTCGACGCCTGGGAGGCCGTCGACTGGTTCGAGGCGGAGCGGGAGAACCTGGTCGCGGCGGTGCAGGACCTGCTGCGGCTGGGCGCCGTCGACCTGGCGGGGCGGTTGGCCTGCACGATGGGCAACTTCGCGACGATGCGCAGCCAACACCTGCCCGAGCTGGTCGACTGTCTGCGCGCCGTGCTCGGCCGCCACGCCGAGCTGCCGTCGGCGACCCGGATGTCGCTGCGGCTGCACCTGGGCACGGCGTACCGGTCGCTGAACCGGCACGCCGAAGCCGTGCCGCTGCTGCGCGCGGCGCAGCGGGCCGGCCGCGGGCGGTGGGTGGCGCACCGCCTCGTCGCCCTGCAGGGCTACTCGCTGTGCTGCCGCCACCTCGGCAGGTTGCGGGAGGCGGACGCCGCGCTGCTGGTGATGGTGCGGCTGTGCGCCGCGCACTGGCCGGTCGGCCGCGTCGGCGGGCACGTGCTGCTGGCCCTCGGCATGCAGCACGGGCAGTACCGGCTCACCTCCCCGTTCGCCTTGGACGCCTGCGCTGCGGCCCTGCGGGTCTTCGTCGACGACGGCGACCTGTGGGGCGAGGCGCTCGCGCGGGAGACCATCGGGCTGCTGCACCGGCACGCCGAGCAGTGGCCGCCAGCCGTGGAGCAGCTTCGGCAGGCGGTGGCCGCCGCGCGCCGGCTCGGCGATCGGATGAGCGTGACCACGGCCGAGCAGGCGCTGGCCGCGACGCACCTTGCGGCCGGCGACGGCGAGGCGGCACGGCGGCTGCTGCGGCGTACGGTGCTCGCGTTCCACGAGCTGCGTCACGAGTGGGGCGAAGCGATCTCCCGGCGGCTGCTCGGCAAGGCGCACCTCGAGGAGGGCGACGCGGACCGGGCGGTGGTGGAACTGGAGAGTTCGGTGGCGATGCTGCGCGGCGTCGGGCAGCCGTTCCCGCTGGCGAACTCGCTGCACCTGCTCGCGCGGGCGCAGGCCACCCTCGGCAGGCACGACCGGGCCGTCGCGCTGGGCGAGGAGGCGCTGCACATCTTCGAGCACTTCGACTCCGCGTACGTCGACGACCTGCGCGAATCGCTGACGCGTTGGCGGAGCGCAGCCGGCGCGCAGTAGGAGCGCAGGGCGCGCGCAGCGGCACCCAGCACAGTGATGGCAGTCACCCACCAAGGAGGTCTGCCATGACCAAGCTCATCAACCGCGTCGGCGACGCGATGCTCAGCAAGGTGCTCGGCCGCGAGGTGGCCGGCGCCTGCGTGCCGGAGCACGGCCAGTCGTGCTGCGCGGTGTCCAACGGCTACTGCTCGGGCGGTTCGTACTTCCGCTACTACCGGCGGAGCACCCTGTCCTGCACCGGCGTGTGCTCGGTCACGACGTCGTCGCCGATCTGCTACACGAAGAAGGTCGGCGTCTGCTGACCTGGCTCATCCTCGGGGGCCGCGCCGTCGGCGCGGCCCCCACTCCCCGCTGACTCGTTGAGGAGTTCCCATGCCGGGTTTCGCCTACGCCGCCATCGCCGTGATCGGCGCGGTCGCCGTGCTCAACCTCGTCCTGACCCTGGCCCTCGCCCGGCGGCTCCGGGAGACGCAGACCGCCGCCGCCCACGACGGCGGGGCCGCCCCCGAGGTGCTGCCCGCCCCGGGCCTGGAGGTCACCGGCTTCCCGCACGTCGACCTGACCGCAGGTCGGCGCACGGTGGTCATGCTGACCCCCACCTGTCCACCGTGCCAGACCATCCTGGACACCCTCACCGTCGACGCCCGGCGCTACCGCCACGACACCTTCGTGTTCATGATCGGCATGCCGGAGGACACGGTGGAGATGGCGCCCCGCCTGGCCGACTTCGACACGGCGACCATCAACGAGGACCAGGCGGAGAAGGAGTTCGGGGTCAAGGGCTTCCCCGCCGTGCTGTCGGTCGTCGACGGCGTCGTCGTCAACTCCAGCCACCAGCTTCCGGTCCTGGCCTGAGACGTGGCCACGTTGCGAGCCGCCCTGCGACTGGGCTGCGCGGACCGCAGGGCGCTCGCCGCCACGGTCGCCCTCGTCGTCATCGGCGCGGCGCCCCCGATCGGCGTCGCGTGGTTCACCAAGCTGCTGTTTGACGAGGTCGGCAGGGGCCGCTCGGCCGACCCGTCGACCGCCACCTGGTACGCCGTGGCGATCGCCGTCCTGGGCGCGCTGGCGGCGATCGCCAGCCGGGTGTCCGGATACTTCACCACGGCCCTGCAGAACGCGATCACGATCGCCGCCGACGTGCGGCTGTACCGGAAACTGAACACCTTCGTCGGGCTGGGCCCGTTCGAGCAGCCGGCCCTGCGCGACCGGCTGGCGCTGGCCCAGCAGGCCGCCACCCAGGCGCCGTACGTGGTCGTCATGTTCGCGGTCGACGTGGCCCAGAACGTCGTCACCATCGGCGGCTTCGCCGTGATCCTGACGTCCCTCTGGCCGCCGGCCGGTCTGCTCCTGCTCGCCGTGGCGGTGCCCGACTTCCTCATCCAACTGCGACTGTCCCGGCGGACCGCGCGGGCCGTGGAGGAGAGCGCCAGCCTGTTCCGGGCCCGGTTCCTGTTCCAGACCGTGCTGACCGACCTGCGCGCCGCCCGGGAGGTGCGCCTCTACCACCTCGGCCGTTTCTTCCACGACCGGCTCATCGGCGCGGTGCGCTCGGCCGCCGGGATCGAGCTGGCCGCCGCCCGGCACACCACGACGGTGCAGGCGTGCTGGGCGTTGGCCGGCGCCGCGGTGACCCTCACCGCGACGGTGTTCGCGGTGAACGCCACGGTCCGTGGCCGGCTCAGCCTCGGCGACCTCACCCTCCTGCTGGCCGCGTTCACCGCGGCGCACAGCGGCCTGGCCGGCATCGCCGCCCAGCTCGGCGAGGCCGGTGCCGCCATGCGGCTGTTCCGGCACTACGTCGCCGTCCTCGACAGCCCCACCGACCTGGTCGACGGGACCGTGCCGGCGCCGCCGCTGCGCACCGCGATCAGGTTCGAGGACGTATGGTTCCGCTACGACGAGGACGGCCCCTGGGTCCTGCGGGGCGTCGACCTCACGATCACCGCCGGGCAGGCCGTCGGGCTCGTCGGACTCAACGGGGCCGGCAAGAGCACCCTGGTCAAGCTGCTCTGCCGGTTCTACGACCCGGACCGCGGCCGGATCACATGGGACGGGGTGGACCTGCGCGAGCTGCGGATCGAGACGGTGCGCCGGCGGATGGGCGCGGTGTTCCAGGATTTCATGTGCTACGACCTCACCGCCGAGGAGAACGTCGGCATCGGCCGGCTGCCGCACACGACCGAGCAGGTCGCCGAGGCCGCCGCGCACGCCGAGATCCACGACCGCCTCCGCGCCCTCCCCCACGGGTACGCCACGCTGCTCAGCCGCACCTTCGCCGGCCAGGACGGCGAGCCCGGCGTGACGCTCTCCGGCGGGCAGTGGCAGCGGGTCGCGCTCGCCCGGTCCCTGATGCGCGCCGACGCCGACCTGCTCATCCTGGACGAGCCCAGCTCCGGGCTCGACGCGGACGCCGAGACCCGCGTGCACGCCTCGCTGACCCGGATCCGCCACGGCCGCACCGGGCTGCTGATCTCCCACCGGCTCAGCACCCTGCGCGACGCGCGGCGCATCGTCGTGCTGGACGCCGGGCGAGTCGTCGAGTCGGGCACGCACGACGAGCTGATGGCGGCCGACGGTGAGTACGCCCGGCTCTTCCGCCTCCAGGCGGACGGCTACCAGCTGGCGGCGACATGACCGGCTGGCTGCGCCGCCGCTGGCGCCTCGTGGTGGTGAGCGGGCAGAGCATGGCGCCGACGCTGCGGGACGGCGACCGGCTCATCGTCCGCGTCGGCCGGGCGCCCGCCGTCGGTGACCTCGTCGTCTTCCGGGCCCGCGACGTCGTCCCCGCCTCCGACCTGACGTGGATGGTCAAGCGGGTGCACCGGGTCGAACCGGACGGCGCCGTGACGGTACGGGGCGACAACACCCACAGCCAGGACTCGCGGCATTTCGGCGCGGTGCCACCCGAGGCGGTCCTCGGCGTGGTCAGAGGGAGGCGATGACAGATGTACGTCGAGATCGGGTGCCGGGTGCTGCTCGGCACGGTCCTGCTGGCGGCGGCGGTCGGGAAGGTCTCCGGCCGCGACGCCTACCGCGAGTTCACGCGCTCCCTGCGCGACATGGGCTTCCGGCCCGCCGGCCCGCTCGCCGCGGCCGTGGTCGCCGCCGAGTTCACCGCCGTGGTCCTGCTGGCGGTGTTCCCGCTGGCCGGATTCCTCGCCTCGGGCGCCCTGCTGCTCGCCTTCACCGCCGCCATCGTCGCGAACCTGCGGCGCGGCGGCGGCACCTGCCGCTGCTTCGGCCGCACCGCCGCGCCCCTGGGCCGGCACCACGTGTGGCGCAACGCGTTCCTCGTCGCCTGTGCCGTCGCCGGCGCGCTCGCGCCGGCCGGTGCCGTACGCCCCGGCGAGGCGGTCCTGGCCGGCGCCGCCGCGCTGGCCGTCGGCGTGCTGGTCGTCATGCTGGACGAGCTGCGCTACCTGTTCGGCGCCGCCAGCCGCACGTGACACAGCCGACCACGGCCGGGATGCCGCGGGTCCGGGCCAGGATCGCGGTGTGGCTGGTCGGCCCGCCCTCGGCGGCGACCAGGCCTGGTTCGAGACCGGCGGTGTCGGCTGACGCCAGGTCGCCGGCGATGAGCAGGTACGGGTGGCCGGGGTCCGGCACGCCCGGCATCGGCGGCCCCAGGCATGCCGCGACGTGGGGCCCCGCAGGTCGTCGAAGTCGCTGACCCCACGTCGCGGTCGCGCTCTTGGAGGCACACACCGGTACCGGTGATGCCCGATGGTTCCGCCGGGCGTGTCCTACGCCCGGCGGAACCGCAGTGGTTATCCGAGGACGAACCGGAAGAAGCGGGGGCGGTAGATGCCCGGATCGCGGTAGTGGTCCGCGTCCGGGGAGACACGGGTGTCCATGCTGTTGACGTTGTAGGAGGCGATGAAGGTGTCACCGGAGCTGAGCGCGGGGTGCACGTGGGCGTTGTAGGAGATGACGTTGGGGTTCCAGTAGCTGCCGTAGGGGCCGGGTTCCGGCATGCGGTAGACCGGGGTCTTCTGGGTGAAGGGCCCGTACGGTGAGCAGGACGTCCAGGCGTTGATCTGTCCGCTGAACGCCTCGGTGCTGTCCTGGCTGAGGAGGAGGAACTGTCCGCCCCAGGGGGTGACGCTGTACTCGTTGGCGATGCCGGTCAGCAGGTTGCGGGAGTTCTGCTCGCGGAGCGTCCAGCCCCACGGCGTGTGGTACTGCCAGGTGCCGTTGGCGAGGTCGCTGCCGTACACCCGGGCGATGCGCATCTGCTTGTTGATCGGGGAGTCGTCGACGCCGTAGACGTAGGTGTAGCCGTCGCCGCTGCGGCTGGCCGGCAGCAGCCCCGAGCCCCAGGCGACCCCGCTGGCAGAGGGCAACTCCCGGACGCTGACCGGGGTCCGCAGGTTGGACAGGGCGAAGTTGGCGACGACGTTGCGGTTGAACCGCCAGTCCCAGGCGCCGGAGCCGAACCGCTCGTACTCCTGGTACACGACTTGAAGTTGTCCGCCCGAGAGGTGGCCGTCACCGACCCAGTACCACTTTCCGGGTCCGGACGGCGGCATCAACGCCCGAGGCGCCCCGGCGGTGCCACCCTGGTAGGTGGTGAGGCTGCCGCCGTTCTGCACGACGAAGGTGTTGTTGACCAGGGGGGCGCTCACCGGGCGGGTGCCGTCGCTGTTGAGCGGGCCCATCCAGGTGTCGGAGAACAGCCAGACGATCCGGCCGTCGGGCAGCTTCACCGAGTACGTGGAGTCGCCGCCGGTCCAGCCGTCCGGCGTGCTGGCGGCGTATCTGTTGAACGCGCCCTCCGGCTCGACCGTGGTCTCGACGCTGTGCACCGAGAGCGGGCGCAGCGCGCACGAGCGGGCCGTGAGTGGCAGCACGCTCTCCACATTCGTGGTGAACGTCTTCGGGCTGCTGTCCGCGTCGGCGGAGTGGATGTCCAGTTCGGTCCAGGTGGTAACCAGAGTGGCCACCATGGGGTACGCGAAGTCCGGCACCGTGATCAGTCCACCCGCGTCGGGATGGCGCACGGTGTGGATGCTCGGGTACTTCGCCAGCGTGCCGGTGCTTCCCGTCGGCGACCAGACGACGACGGCAGATCTGCGGTTGGCGTCCCTGGTGGTGTCCACCATCAGTGTCGAGCAGTATCCGCAGCTCGCGTCGCCGGAGTTCCTGACCGCGCGGAAGTCGTGGTAGACAGCACCGCCCTTACGCAGGATGTCCTGGTACTCCGCCTGGGTGCCGGCGGGCGTCGAGTGACTCTTCCGGGCCGGTCTGGCGCCCCCGAGGGCGTCGTCGCTCGTCCCGCTCGCGCCGGTGAGGTTGCTGCGCCACAGGCTCGCGTCGGAGTCGGAGTAGCCGTAGATGCGCCAGGCGTCCACGGTCGGGGCGGGCGCGGCGTTCGCCTTGGCCAGTCGGTAGTTGGCGATGTGGTAGTTGAGGAGCATGTCCGCGAAGTTCAGGCCGTAGCCCTCAGCGGTGTGCCGGATCGCCTCGATCGGCAGATGGTCGTGGTCCCGGATGCTCTCCCACGTGCGTCGCACGAAGGAGGCGTCGACCTGCTCGGTGAGATAGGTCGGCAGCAGGAACGCGCCATACTGCGGACCGCCGCCCAGCCCGCCCCAGGAGTTGAGTGCCGCCCCGGGCTTGCTGAGCACGTCGTAGACGTTGCGGGCGTACAGCTTCTCCTCGCCGGGGATGGGCACGTACGGCGCCCGGACGTAGGTCTGGCGGGTCGCCCACTCCGCGGTGGCCTCCATCCACCAGTTCATCGAGCCGAACTCCTTGCCGCCCACGAAGAGGGCCAGGTAGTCCAGGCCGACGTCGGACCGGTCCCAGTACTGGTACTGCATGACGTGGAACAGCTCATGCCGCGGCAGGTAGTCCCAGTCGTCCTGCCCGTTGGGCACCAGCATGGTCGCCTGCTGGTTCAAGCCGAACGGCAGAACGAACGGCGCGTCGATCGGCAGGCCGACCCCGCCGACGATCGGAATCTCGTCGACGCCGTAGACCAGCACCCAGGGCTTGCCGTCCCGCACGGGCAGCGGGTAGCCCATCTCGCGATACTCGTCGACGGCGATCGAGAGCGCGTTCAGCAGATGCTGCACCGCCTTCGCCCGGCCGTTCGGGTTGGCGTCCGCCGGGATGCCCGGCCTGCCTCCACCGGCGATGTTGTAGAGGACGAGGAACTCGCCGGCCGACGCCCGGCAGCGATAGGTGACCCCGAGGTAGTCGTACGGTTCGGCGGCGCAGTCGTCGTAGCCGGCGGCCGTGGCGGCGCCGGCAGGCACCGCGACATCTGGCGCGATCGTCCGCGCCGCCTCCGGATCGGCGCTCGCCGCCAACATCGACAGGTATGTCAGATATCGCTGCGGGTCGCGGATGGCCCCGGTCGGTCGAAGGTGCGCCGGCACCGACCGGGGCGAGCGCACCGCGCCCAGGCCGTACCGCACCGCGTCGTCGCGGGAGAGCTTCCCCCGGTGGTACGCCGAGAGCACGCGTTCCCCGGGGCCGAAGTCGGGCGGGGCGGCCGTCCTGCCGGTGGCGGTGCTGAGCGGCGCCTCCTTGAACGGCGTCGGTTGCGGGACCGGCGGGGCGGCGACTCGCGGTTCGGTGTGCGGCGGCGCGACGGCTCCCACGGCGGCTGGCGCCGCGGCCGAATCGGGCGCCGCCTGCGCGGCGCCACTGGTCAACACGGCCGCTGCCAGCACAACTGTCGCGCTGAGCAGGGCCAGGGGGTCTCTCATCGCACTCCCTCTGTTGGATGACCGGCCGGTGCCGGTGCCGTCCGGCGGACGGCGCGTCGGGCCGGTGGATCGTTGTGCTCGGCCAGCAGGCATCGCACCCCGGCGATTGCGTCGCTCATCGCCCCCCGGATGAGCGCACCGGACTCTGCGCACCCTTCGTCGCTCGCGGCCACCCCGTGCTGGCCGCGCCGCGAAGCGCACGCTCGTACCGCCCGCTCACTGTCAGCGGGCTCGACCATAATCAGGGCCGGCGCATGCAGCGATCTTGCAAAATGCTTGCAGAGGAGTCGCGCCGGCCCGCACACGCAGCGACGGCAGGGAAGTGCACATGGAGTTTCGGGTCCTCGGGCCGGTGGAGATCTGGTCCGAGGGTGTCCGCGTCGCCATCGGAGGACGACAGCCCCGGTTGCTCCTGGCGGCGCTCGTCCTGGAGGCCAATCGACCGGTACCTGCGGACCGGCTCATCGACCTGATCTGGGCTCAGGCGCCCCCACCCAGCGCACGAGCGACGGTGCAGGCCATGGTCTCGCGCCTACGGGCCACCTTCCGGCAGATCGGTGCATCCGCGCAGCTGCTGAGCGAGCGCGGCGCCTACCGGCTGCACACCGATCCGGCGACCGTCGACGCACACCGCTTCTCCGCCCTCGTCCAGCAGGCCGCAGGCTCTTCCGACGATCGCACCACCGTGGAGTTGCTGGACCAGGCGCTGGACCTGTGGCGAGGTGAGCCACTGCTCGACGTCGTCGACGATTCCGGACGCCAACTGCTCTGTTCGGGTCTCGTCGAGGCCCGTTGGACGGCTGCGGAGGACCGGGCGGACGCGCTGCTGCGGCTGGGTCGCACGAGGAGAGTGGTGCGCGAGGTGTCCGACCAAGTGGCCGGACAGCCCTATCGGCACCGCCTCGTCGGTCAGCTCATGACAGCCCTGTATCTCGAGGGCCAGGCCGATCGAGCATCGGAGGTCTACCGCAATCTCCGCACCCGGCTACACGACGATCTCGGCCTGGAACCGTCACGCGAGCTCAGCCGCCTGCACCGGCTCATCCTCAGGGGCGATCCGGTGCTGCCGGCGGAACGCGACGACGCACTGCCGAGCGTCCCGCACCGTCCGGAAGAGCTGCCACAGGACGTGCCAGGTTTCATCGGTAGAACTGACGAGATGACCCGTCTCGACCAGCTGCCGGGCGGATCCAGCGCCACGACGGTCTGGGTTCTCAGCGGAATCCCCGGCGTCGGAAAGACTGCGCTGGCGGTGCGCTGGGCGCATCGGGTACGTGACGCCTTCCCCGACGGTCAGATGTTCATCGACCTGCGCGGCTTCGACGTCGAGCGCCCACCCGTCACACCGTCCGCCGCGCTCGGACAGCTACTTGGTGGGCTTGGTGTCGACCCCCGCGTCGTTCCGGACGATCAGGACGGCCGGGTCTCGCTGTTCCGCTCGACGATGACCGGCCGCAGGATTTTGCTGGTGCTGGACAATGCTCGTGACGCTGACCAGGTGATACCACTGATCCCGCCCAGCGGCACCGTTCTGATCACCAGCCGTCGTCGGCTCGGTGAGCTGGTCGTCCGGGCCGGCGCCCGATCTCTGCTGCTGGGTGTGCTCAGCCCGACGGACTCCGTACGGCTGCTGGCGGCGATGCTCGGCGACGAGGCCGTCCGGGTCGAGGCTGGCGCCGCGGCCCGCCTCGCCCACCTCTGCGGGCACCTGCCACTGGCACTGCGGATAGCGGCAGCGAACCTGCAGACGAGCGGCCATCCCCGCATCGCCGGACTGGCCGAGGAACTCGACGAGGGCGGTCCTCTCACCAGCCTGACCGTCGACGGTGCCGACGAGGGCGCGGTCACGAAGGCCTTCGCGATGTCGTATCGGGCCCTGCCCACCGCTCAGCAACGAATGTTCCGTCACATCGGGCTGGTCCCCGGTGGCAGCTTCACCCCCCACGTCGCCGCCGCGCTCGAGGGGGTCGCGCCCCCCATCGCGACGAGAACACTTCGCGCCCTCGCGTCCGCACACCTGATCGAGCATCAGGGAGGCGACAGATACCGGTTTCACGACCTGCTCCGCCAGTACGCCGTGGACCGGCTCGTCACGGAGGACGACGACACCACCCGTCACGACGCCCGGCAGCGTCTGCTTGAGCACTATCGCAGCAGGGCCGACGCCGCCGGACGTCAACTCATCCCCCACTTCCTCAGGCTCCCCGGGCCGGTCCCGCAACAATCGTTTCCGGATGCCGACGAGGCGTCGGCGTGGCTGGACGCAGAAGCAGCCAATGTCATCGCGGCGATCAACCACGCCGCCGACCACGGGCATGCACGCTTTGTCTGGCAGCTCACCGACGCCCTACGCGCCTGGTTCCACCAGCGTGGACGCCGCGCCGAGTGGCTGTCCGCGGCCACCGGAGGGTTGGCCGCCGCCCAGGCCGCGAACGACCTGACAGCCCAGGCGAGCATGCACCTGAGCATCGCCCTCGCCCACGTCACCGCCGGCCGGTACGAGGAAGCCCGCCAACACCTCCTCGACGGCCTCCGCATCAACGCCCATGACCGGTGGCCGGAGGGACGCACGGCCCTGCTGAACAATCTCAGCGCGGTGCACCAGCGCCTCGGCAACCCCCGAGCCGCAATCGACTGCGCCCAACAATCCCTGGAGCTCAACCGGCAATACCGCAACGACGGCGGCGAGGCCATGTCCCTCGCCAACCTCGGCTTCGCACACTGGCAGCTCGGCGCGCTGTCACAGGCGGACCAGCACATCCGGGACGCACTAGCCTGCGCGGAACGGAGCGGCTCGCGGTACAACGAAGCGGTGCTTCTCGTCGACCTCGCGGGCATCCGCCGCGACCGTGGAGACCGGGAAGCCGCCGAGGAGTTGTACGACCGGGCGCTGGTCGCCAACCGCGATCTGGGCTATCGGTACGGCGAGGCGACGGCACTCAGCGGACGTGCGTTGTTGTGGTCGATGACCGGCCGCGCACCACGCGCCTGCGCCGACGCGCGACAAGCAGTGGCGTTGACCCAGGAGATCGGCGACGCCGGCACCGAGGCGTGGGCACGCGAGGCTTACGGCCGCGTGCTGCTGGCCGCTGAACGGCCGGCAGAGGCAGCCGAGGAACACCGCCTGGCGCTCGACCTGGCCCGGCAGACCCGGTTCGTGTGGTGCGAGGCGAGTGCCCTGGTGGGGCTGGCGGCGGTGTGCCTGGCCACCAAGCAGCCCGACGTCGCTCGCGAGCACGCCGAGGCCGCGCTGCGCATGGCGATCGAAGCCGGCTACCGGCTGATCGAGTCGCGCGCGCTTGGTCTGTTGAAGACGCTCGACGACTGAATCGTCTTGACCGGGCCCACGTACGGCGGCGGCCAACCCGGCGAGATACCAGGCAACAGACTCCCTGTTCCGCTCTGGATGGGTTTCGGGGGCGCTATCCAGGGCTACGGCGGGCCGGCCGACGTCCGTCGCGATGGTCCCTCGAATCCTCCTTGACGGCGATGATGCCGCTCCAGTGAGGCTCAAATCGTCCGGAGCAGAGTCGGATGCATCTGACGCACACGGTCACAGACTGGAGCATGGATGACCACCACGCCTGTACGAGCACCGGCGGCCGGGGAGTTGCTGGCACCGGTAAGCAAGGAGGGGCAGGCGTTCCTTGACCTGCTGGCCGTGCACATTCCGTACGTACGGGAGGTAAGCGGAGCGCACGACCGGGACGGCACATTTCCGTTCGAGGTGTTCGATCGCTTTCGCACCTCGGGGGTGTTGGCCGCCACCGTTCCCGCCGAACTGGGCGGTCTCGGGGTGAGCCACATGCACGACGTGGCGCTCGCGCTACGTACCCTCGCCGAGTTCGACGCGTCCGTCGCGCTCGCGCTGCACATGCAGCTCAGCCGTGGGCTCACCCTCACATACGAGTGGCGTTACGGCGCGCCGGAGGCGCAGTCCCTCGCCGAGCGGCTCATGCGTTCGGTCGGCGAGCGCGAGGCGATCATCTGCGGCGCGGTCAAGGACGCGCCGCGTGCCACGACCAGGCTGACTCCGGCGCCTGGCGGAGGTTGGTTGCTCAACGGTCGCAAGACCCTGGTAAGCCTCGCGCCCGCCGCCACACACTTCGCGGTATACGCCGAGGTGCACGTCGACGAGGAACCGCTCCGCCTCGCCGCGCCGGTACTGACCCGCCAGACGCCCGGCCTCACGGTCCTCGACAACTGGGACGGCCTCGGCATGCGCGGCTCGGGCACTGTCGACATCGTCTTCGACAACTGCCCGATCGCAGCGGAGGACGTCCTCCCCAGGGCCGCCGTCGGTGCCCGCCAGGACGCGGTGCTCGCTGGGCAGACGGTCAGCTCGGTCACCATGCTCGGCATCTACGCCGGGATCGCGTCGGCGGCGCGCAACGTGGCCGTCGACTGGACCGTCCGGCGCCGGGTCGACCCAGGAGCGGCGGTCCGGACGCTGCTCGCCGAGATCGAGGCGCGATTGTTCGCACTGCGCTCGTCGGCCGCCGCCGCGCTACGCAATGCCGACGAGCTCGCATTCGACTTCTCGGTCGTTGCCGATGAGCGCGGCCGCCGGATGATGACCCCGTTCCAGTGCGCGAAGCTCATGGTCAACCAGCTCGCGTCAGACATTGTTGATCGCTGCATGACGGTCGTCGGTGGCGCCTCCTTCTCGGCCCGGCACCCGCTCGCCCGCCACTACCGCGACGTGCGCGCCGGCCGATACATGCAGCCGTACACCTACGTCGACGCGATCGACTACCTCAGCGGCCAAGTCCTCTGCTTTGACCAGGACAACGACTACGTCAGCGCCCGGGCGATCAGAGCCCGGCGCGAGCCGTCCCCTTAGGAGAGCCATGCGCGTCCTGTTCATCCCGTCCCCCGGGCTCAGCCACATCCTGCCCACCGTGCCGCTCGCCCACGCCCTTCAGGCCGCGGGCCACCACGTCCGGTACGCGGGTGGCGGCGAGATCCATGCCGTCGCCGAGGCCGGTTTGTGTGGCGTCGACGCCTCGCCCGGCGCCGACTACGCGAAGTTGTTCATCCCGGACGAGACCGACGGCGTCGACCCGATGCACTCCGACGAGGCGGGCGTCGCTGATCTCGCAGCCATGTTCGCCCGGGTCTCGGGGGCCGTGGTGAACGGCGCGCTCGCGTTCGCGAAGCAGTGGCGGCCGGACCTGGTCGTGTACACCCCGACGCAGGGTGCCGGGCCACTCGTCGCCGCTGCGCTCGGGATACCCTGCGCCGAACTGCCGCTCGGGCCGGCCGACGGTGAGGAGCAGCTGCCATCGCTGATCCGTGCGGCGATGGCCACCGACTACGAGCGGCACGCTGTCGGCGGCTCGCCCGGTACCCGGGTCCGGCTCATGCCGATGGCGCCGAGCATCGAGTCATTGTTGCCCGGTCCGCACACGCCGGGTGCCTGGCCGGTGCGGTACCAGCCTTACAACGGCGGTGCGATCCTGCCGGAGTGGCTCGTGGAAGCGCCGGCGCGGCCGCGCATCGCGGTCACGCTCGGCACGATCGACGCCCGCTGGGGTGGGATCGCCCAGCTGGCCCCGTTCATCGAGGCCGCCGGTTCTGTCGAGGCCGAGTTCGTGCTCACTCTGGGCGGCGGTGACGAGGCGCTGCTCGGCAAGTTGCCGCAGAACGTCCGCGTCATCGAATGGCTCCCGCTGGGTGTGCTCCTGGAGTCCTGCGCCGGGATCATCCACCACGGCGGCAGCGGCACGATCATGACCGCGCTCGTCGCCGGGGTGCCGCAGTGTGTGATCCCGCAGGGTTCCTTCCAGAACATCGGGCGCGACGTGCTGGTTAAGCGAGGCATCGGCTTCTCGACCAGTTCGGCCCAGCTGGGTCCTGCAGAGTGCCGGCGGCTCCTCGAGGACGACTCGATGCGCGAGGCGGCTCGGGACGCGGCCTCCGAGGCCGCCACCATGCCGCCGGTCGCCGACCTCGTTCCCCGGTTGGTGCAGCTCACCAGGTGAGCCGGTACGCGAAACGGCCTCGCCGGCGGCGACCGGACGAGGCCGTTTCACACTGCCGGCGCTGCCCGGCGTGACGCTCAGAGCGCCGGTGCCGGGTGGCCGAGTTCCCGGAACAGCGGGGCGAAGTCGAATATGTCCCAGTGCTCGACGACCTTGCCCTCCTCGTTGAAGCGCAGCTCCTCGAGGTAGTGCCAGGTGACCTTCCGCCCGGTCGCCGGTATCCCGGCGAACTCACCGCTGTGCGTGGCGGTCGCGGTCAACCGGAGCATCACCCGGTCGCCTTCCGCGAGGATGCTCCTCACTTCGAGTCGCAGGTCTGAGAAGGACACCAGCGAGCCACGCATCGCCGTCAGGACGAGTTCGGTGTCGTGCGGCTCGCCGTCCAGGTTGTAATGCGTGACGTCGGGCGCCCAGTGCTCAGTCACCCCCGACACGTCTGCCCTGTTCCAGGCGGCGACCATCTGCAGGCAGCGATTCTTGTTCTCCAGCGGCGACATGCCAACTCCTCATGCTCTGGGGTCTGCCGGGTTGCCGCCGATGCTGGCACCCGGCGCTCGGAAAGGGCTTCAGTCCTCCTGGTGTCCGGCACAGCCGACGAAGAGGCCACGGCCCGACTGGCTGCCCTCGAGGTAGCGCACGCTCAATCCCGCGCCCCGGAATGCCTTCTCATACGTGTCGCGGGGGAAGAGCGTGATGCGATGCTGCTCGACGAAGTGGTGGACGCCGCCAGCGGGGCGAGCGACGATGTAGTGGACCTCCATTCGGGAAGCGTCGCCGTCGCGCTTGGAGTGCGAGACGCGTACGACGGTCGTCCCGTCGGCCTCGACAAGGGAGGCCGACACGTATCCGTCGAGGTAGGTGTCCGGGAACCACCAAGGGTCGATCGCGACCACACCGCCGGGCGAGAGGTGCGCCGCGAAGCGCCGCAGGGCCGCGTTCAGCTCCTCGACGTCGGTGAGGTAGCCCACGGAGCCGAACATGCAGGTGATCACGTCGTACCGCTCGCCGAGATGGAAGGAGCGCATGTCGCCGTGGTGCACGACCGCCCCCGGGGTGTTCGTGCGGGCCGCCTCGACCATCGCAGGGGACAGTTCCAGGCCCTCCACCCGGTCGAAGAGGCGAGCGAACGCGCGCAGGTGCGCACCGGTGCCGCAGGCGACGTCGAGCAGGGTCGCAGCGCCGGGCAGCAACGCCCGCGCCTGCTCGGCGACGAACGCGGCCTCCTCGTCGTAATCCTTGCCTCGGGCACGGTGCACCAGCTCGTACACCTCGGCCTGTTCCTCGCCGTACATGCCGGCCGCCGGCACCGATGTCGTCATCGCCGCGCTCCCGCCACCGTCGGCCGCACCCGACGGCGGGCGGCGACGAGTACCTGATCCAGCAGAATCTCCAGAGCGGCCCGAGTACGGGGGTCGGCGGGCGCTCCGGTCGTGTCCAGTTCGGCGCGCTCACCGGACAGGGCGAGGCCGAGCGGGGTCGGCCAGCCGCGCAGCGCGTGCGCGATGGTCCGCAGGGTGGCCAGGGTGGAGTGCGCGCCCTGTTCCCCGGAGGAGATGGCAACGCAGCCGATCGGCCGGTCGCTGAGGAACGGCTCACGGGCGTCGGCGAGGTCGTTGGCGTAGTCGAGAGCGTTCTTCAGCAGGCCGGAGACGGTGCCGTGATACGTGGGTGAGAGGAGCACGACCCCGTCGGCACGGGCGAGGGCCGCCACGATCCGTGGTACCCGCTGCGGCCCGTCCCCGCGGTGTGGCCGGTAGAACGGCAACTCGAGGTCGGCGCCGCGCAGGCACGTGACGACGGCTCCCTCCTCGGCGCATCTACCAGCACACCACACGGCAAGCCGGCCGGTGCGCGACGATGCGCACAGCGAGCCACCGATGAGTACGACCTGGGGAGCCGGATGGTTGCTGCGGTGGGGTGGCCCAGGCATCGACGGACCTCTTTCTGTCGTGCTGAACGTCGTGTCATGGCGACTCTGCCCGGCTCCGGTCGGCGACGCATCGACGCCCGCTCGAGCACCTTTCGACCGGATGTGGCCAGGATGGCGACGCGCAGGCCGTGCGCATCCGTATCGAGGGAGCTGCGGTGAAGGTCCTGTTCACGGTGTCGTCCTGGCCCACCCACTACGCTGTGATGGTGCCGATCGGCTGGGCACTGCAGGCCGGCGGGCACGAGGTGCGCGTTTTGTGCACCCCGTCGCAGGTAGCGCCGCTGTGCGCAGCGGGGCTGATTCCGGTGCCGATTCTGGACAGTCCGTCGGACGAGATCCGGCTCCGCCTGCAGTACTTCATGGAGGCGGTCGACGGGGTATGGCCGTACCCGTGGCCGCCGTTGCATCCGATCACCGGCGCGCAGCTGGACGGCTTGGACGACTTCGATCTGCCCGGGTTTCGCGAGCGTCAGCTCCCGGAGGTCGCCGCCCGGGCCGCGGCCAGCTTCGACGCCGCGGTCGAGTACACGACGGCGTTCCGGCCGGACTTCGTGCTGCACGACCCGGCGAGCCTGGAGGGCCTGCTCGCCGGCCTCGTCACCGGCGTCAAGACGGCCATGGTGCTGTGGGGTCCGGTCGGTCCGGCCGAACCAGAGCACATGCGGATCGTGCCGGATGACATCAGCGGCTCCTTCGCCCGCTACGGTCTCGGCCCGTTCGACGCCGGCATGATCAAGACGGTCGTCGACCCGTGCCCGTCATCGGTCGAACCGCCGCTGGCGGCCGAGCGGCTGCCGGTGCGCTACGTCCCCTACAACGGCACCGCCCCGGCTCCGACGTGGCTGCTCGAACCCATCGACCGTCCGCGGGTCTGCCTGTCCTGGTCGACGGCGTTGCGCTCGATGTCGGGTCCCCGCTCGTTCGTGCTGCCCGAGGCAGTGCGTGCGCTCGAAGGCCTGGACGCCGAGGTGGTGCTCACCGCGACCGCGCAGGACGTGGCCGAGCTCGGCCCGGTGCCGCCGACGGTGCGGGTACTCGAGCGGCTTCCGTTACGGCTGCTGCTGCCGACGTGCTCAGCGGTTGTCCACCACGGAGGCGGCGGCAGCACCCTGACCTCGCTCTGGGCGGGCGTGCCACAGGTGCTGCTGACGTTCGCCTCCGAACAGGCCGCGTCGGCGACCCGGGTGGCCGCAGCCGGCGCCGCCGTTCAGCTGCCGGGTCACCTCGTCGACGCCGCCGCGATCCGCCGTGCCATCGACGAACTGCTCGCCGACGGGTCGTACAGGCGGTCGGCCGTGCGGCTGCGCGGAGAGATGGAGCAGCGGCCGACGCCCGCGGATCTCGTAGACCTGATCGTCGTCTGACTCTCTGCTTCCTCCTCCGTGACAGCTCTCCGGCTCCCTGACGGCGATCATCGAAGCTGCACGTGTCGAGCGGACCGGGTGGCGGCACGAGGACGCGGCTGCGGCTGCGGCTGCCGCTCAACGACGCCGACGACCGCCCCGCCTGACCACCGGGCGGCCGGCGGGTGCTCAGGTGATCAGGCTGTGCAGGCAGGCGAGCATGCTGCGTGCCTGGACACTCAGGTAGTGGCTGTGTCGCAGCAGCGCCACAAGCTGGTGCACGGCGATCCAGCGGAACGCCCGATGCTCCAGCTCGGCGCCGCGACTGGTCTCGACGATCATGTACCGGTTGAGCGCGTGGAAGAATCGACCGCCCTCCTCGGACAGCACGGTGTCGAAGTGGATCTGGTCGGCAGGCGCGTTGAGAAAGTCTGGGAGGAACCGCGGCCGGTCGCCGGGTGGCAGCATCTCGTGGTTGCCGGGGATGCACTGCACGGTGGGACCGAGTTCGACGACGTCGAGATAGCCGGGCTCGACTCTGGCCTGCACGAGGACGTGCAGCACGCCGCCGATGTCCTGCACCAGGAGTCCGATCAGCCCGGTGCCGACCGGCTCGATCATCGGCTGCGTCCAGTGGGCGACCTCACGCCCGCCCGCCGAGACGCCGACTCCGATGACCGAGAAGAACCGGCCGCTCTCGTGGACGATCGCGTCCTCGGTCCGATGCCAGCCGGTCACTTCGTTCAGCGGGATCCGCCGGGTCTCGACGTCGAGCCCGCAGCGCATCTCGGTGATCCAGCTGAGGACCTCGCCCGTGGTGTGCAGACTGCCGGCGGTCTCGTCGCAGGCACGGATCAGCGACTCGCGGATCGCGCCGCCGCCGGGCAGCACCCTGTGCACACCGGCGCCAGCGAACGGCAGGCATGACAGCACGGTGCGAGCGTCCATGTTCACCAGATCGTCTGCGCTGAGCAAGGCATGGATCTGGCCGAGCGTGAGCCAGCGGAACCCGTCCAGCACCTCGACGTCCCCGGTCACCTCGACGACCATGTTCCGGTTGCGCTTGCGGTAGAACCAGGACCCCTGCTCGGACTGGCGTACATCGCCGATCACCCGGTGCATACCGGGGTGGCGGAAGTAGTCCAGGTACGGCACGGCGCGACCGTTGTGTACCCGCGTGTAGTTGCTTCGGGTCGCCTGTACGGTCGGCGACAACTGCAGGCCGTTGCCGTTGCCCGGTTCCACCTTCGCCTGCATCAGGAAATGCAGTACCCCGTCGAACTCCTTGGCGATGATGCCGAGAATTCCGATCTCCGGCTGGTGGATGATCGGCTGGCGCCAGTGGGCGACCGGCCCGCCGGGAACCGCCACGTCGATGCCCTGCACCACGAAGAACTTGCTCAGGTCGTGGCGGATGTCGCCGGTCGCCGGGTCGGTGTGCCAGCTCTTCAGCGCCGACAACGGAATCCGGCGTACGTCGGTGTACGCGCGCCGGGCGAATTCGTCAAACCAGCCCCGGACGTCCGCGACGCCGGCGCCGTCGCGGACGAGAGCCGAGCGGGCTAGGCGCAGGTGGATCGGCTCACGATCGACCCGTAACGTCGTGGCAGGGGGCAGGACAGGCATGCGGCAGTCCTCCGTCGTCGTTACCAAGTGCGAAGTCTCGACGGTCGCGCACCCGTCACGGGTAACCGTCGACGATGGCTGGATCCGCGCTCTACTGGCGCGCGAGCAGGCTCGCGCACCGGCCCGGTCACAGCTTGGCCAGAACCGTTTGGAGCGCATCGATGATCCGGTCCTGCTTCGCCGGCTCCAGCGCGGGATACATCGGCAGCGAGAAGATCTCCCCCGCCAGCTTCTCCGTGATCGGCAGGGCGCCCTCGGCATAGCCCAGGTGCGCGAAGCCGGTCATCGTGTGCACCGGCCAGGGATAGCTGATGTTGAGGTTGATGTCGTACTCGCGCAGAGCGGCGATGATCTCGTCCCGCCGGGGATGGCGCACCACGTAGACGTAGTAGACGTGCTCGTTGTGGGGTGCGACCACCGGCAGCGCGAGGTCCGTCCCGGCCAGCGCGGCGGCATACCGGTCGGCCACCGCCCGCCGAGCCGCGATGTAGCTGTCCAGCCGGCGCAGCTTGCGGCGCAGGATCTCCGCGTGGACCTCGTCGAGGCGGCTGTTGTGACCGGGCGTCTCGACGACGTAGTAGCGCTCCTCCATGCCGTAGTACCGCAGCCTGCGCAGCCGCCGGGCCGTCTCGTCGTCGTCGGTGACGACCGCTCCCCCGTCGCCGTATGTGCCGAGCACCTTGGTGGGGTAGAACGAGAACGCGCTGGCGTCACCGGTCGTTCCGGCCAGCCGGCCGCGGTGGCGCGCGCCGTGCGCCTGCGCGCAGTCCTCCAGCAGGATCAGATCGTGGGCGTCGGCGAGTGCGCGCAGTTCGGTCAGGTCGACGCACTGTCCGTACAGGTGAACCGGCAGGATGCAGGTGGTCCGCGGGCCGACCACGCTGCTCACCGCTGAGTTGTCCATCAGGTACGTGTCACTGTCGACGTCGACGAAGACCGGCACCGCGCCGACCGAGTCGATCGCGACGATCGTCGGCGCTGCAGTGTTCGACACCGTGATCACCTCGTCGCCCGGGCGGACCCCGGCCGCCTGCAGCGCGAGCTTGATCGCGTTCGTGCCGTTGTCGACGCCGACGCAGTGGGCCATCCCGTGCCAGGCCGCATACTCCGCCTCGAACGCCTTTACGCTCTGGCCCAGCACCAGTTGACCGGACCGGAACACGGTGTCGACCGCGTCGAGGATGTCGTCCCGCTCGGTCTCGTACTCGCCGAGGTAGTCCCATACGTTGTCGCTCATCGATGCGCCGGCCCCTCATCCGTTCGCTGCGCCAGGCTAGGTCGGCACGACGTTCGCAGCACGCGCTCGGGAACCGCTGCAACGCGGCTCGATACACCTTGGTGAGCCGTTCAGCACGTCGCGAGCGGGCTCTGCCAGGGTTCTTGGCCGACACCCTCCCCTTTTCGCAGGAGCGCCGATGTACAGCGCCGATCTGGCCGACGTGTACGAGCAGATCTATCAGAGCCGGGGCAAGGACTGGGGCGCCGAAGCCGTCCTCGTCGACGAGGTCGTGCGCCGGCACCGCCCGGCGGCGCGCACGCTGCTCGACGTCGCCTGCGGAACCGGGGCCCATCTCGAAGCGCTGTCCCGCCGATTCGCGCACGTCGAGGGCCTCGAACTGGCCGAACCGATGCGGGAGCGGGCCAGGCTGCGGCTGCCCGGCGTCCACATCCGGGCCGGCGACATGCGCGACTTCGACCTGCACACCACCTTCGACGCGATCACGTGCATGTTCTGCTCGATCGCGTACGTGGACACGGTCGAGGAGATGCGCGCCGCCATCGGTTGCATGGCGCGGCACCTGGCGCCCGGAGGGGTCCTGGTCGTCGAGCCCTGGTGGTTCCCTGAACAGTTCATCGAGGGCTACGTGGCGGGTGACCTGGCCCGTGGTGAGGACCTCACGATCGCCCGGATCTCCCACTCGACACTCGACGGCCGGGCCACCCGGATGGAGGTCCGGTTCCTGGTCGCCGACGAGTCGGGTATCCGCGAGTTCGTGGAGATCGACCGCCTGACGCTGTTCACGCGTGAGGAGTACGAATCAGCTTTCCGCGATGCCGGATGCTCGATCGAGTTCCTCCCCGGCCCGCCGACCGGGCGCGGCCTGTTCGTCGGTATCCGACAGTGAGGGCGTGCGGCACCGTCATCCGGCCGCACGCAGCATTCTCGCCGGAGAACCAGTCACGCGTGCCACGTCGCGGACCGCCTCGACCAGTTGGGCCTGCCGCAGGGTGGCCCGCTCCTCGATCGGCCCGTCGACACCGGAGCGAACCGCCTGGACGAACGCCCGCACCGCGTTGCGTACCTGCGGGTCGGCTGGCATCGCCAACTCGGTGGCCTGATCCTGGCGTTCGACCCGGACCGGCGGTTTCAGCTGGTCCGGCGGCGTGAACGCCCGGTCGACGGCGATCCGGCCGGTGCTGCCCCACAGCGCGTACTCGCACCGGTAGGAGTGGTCGAAGCCGAACGCCAGCTGTACCGCCACGCCGTCCGGCGCGGCCAGCAGGGCGGATCCGGCCACGTCGACGCCGGTGGTCTCGTCGTACCGCAGGGTGGCGGCGAGCACCTCGAGCTCCGGCAGGAACAGCTGCGCCGCCCGCAGCGGGTACACCCCCACGTCGAGCAGTGCGCCGCCGCCGAGGGCCGGCTGGTAGCGGAACCCGGCCGGATCGAGTGGCGGCACACCGAACGAGCTGGAGAACACCTGCAGCCGGCCGATGGCGTTGGCGGCGACCATGGCCCGGACTGCGTCGTGCTGCGAGTGGTGCAGGAACATGAAGTTCTCGGCGAGGACACGTCCGCGTTCGCGGGCGACGGCCATCAGTTCGACCGTCTCCACGTGCGTGGTGCACAACGGCTTCTCGGCGAGCACGTGTTTGCCGGCCTGCAGCGCCTCCGCCACCCACTCGTAGTGCAGCCGCGGCGGCAGCGGGATGTACACCGCCTCGACGTCGTCGCGCTTGAGCAGATCGCGGTAGCCGGTCACCGCCGCGCAGCCGAACCGGCCGGCGACCTGTTCGGCCTTGGACCGGCTCCGGCTGGCCACCGCGACGACCTCGACACCGTCGAGCCCTGCGATCGTGGGCATCAACCGCCGGATGGCGATGTCGGCGCACCCGAGCACGCCCATCCGAAGCACAGAACCGGATCCAGACAACGGGCACCTCTCAGCGCGGGCGTACGTGCGAACCAAGGCGACCCTGGCGGGCACGCCTCATCGGCTGCTCGACACCCGCTCGATCGGGTTCGGCGGCAACTTACGCATCGTCGACAGCACCGAGTCGAGCCGTTCCCGGGCGTACAGGTGCGCCACCCTCGGGAACGAGTAGTGCAGCTGGTCTCGGGCGCCGGGTACGACACTCACCTTCAGCAGGTGGTTGTCGGCGAACCGCTCCAGGAGCCGCTCCGCCGGCAGGACCTCCCAGCCGAGCAGGTCGGCTACGGCCTCAGCGGTGAACTCCCCGTGCGGCAGCATGCTCAGCAGCCGGAAGGTGCTCTGCTCCACCCGGTTGAGCAGGTCGTAGCTCGCGTCGTATGCCGATCGCACATCCAGCTCGCCGAGGCACAGCTCGTCGAGTACCTCGCGCGATCTCTGCAGATGCTCGGCCATGCCGCTGAGCGAGCGGGCCGGTACCGCGGCGAGCCGCGCGCCGATGCACCGCAACGCGAGCGGCAGCCGGCCCACCATGTCGACGAGGGTGCGGGCGGCCCGCTGTTCGCGGTCGACACGGTCCCGGCCGATGATGCGGGCGAGCAGCTCCAGACTCTCGGCGTGGTCGAACACGTCGAGATCGATGTTCCAGAGGCCGCCCAGCCCGTACAGGCGGCGACGTCCGGTGACGACGACCGCGCACCGCGGGTCGCTCGGCAGCAGTAGCCGCACCTGGTCGACGGAGGCGGCGTCGTCGAGGAGCACCAGGAGCCGCCGTCCCGCCGTCGCCGACCGGTACGTCTTGCACCGCTCGGTGAGGTCGTCGGGGATGTGCTCCTCCGCCAGACCCAGCGTCCGCAGAAAGCCGTGCAACACCTCGGCCGGGTCCAGGGCCCGGCCTGAGGATCCGTTGAGGTCGGCGTACAGCTGGCCCCCGGGGTACGAGCGCCGCAGCCGGTGCGCCAGGTGCGTCGCGAGGGCGGTCTTGCCGACACCGGGCATGCCGGTGATGAACCCGATGCGGGTCGCGGTCCGCGACCCGACGTCCGCGTCCATCGCGAGGTGTGCGCCGAGTTCGGCGAGTACGCCGGCCCGTCCGGTGAAGTCGGCGATGTCGGTCGGCAGCTGGGCGGGCCGCGGCAGCTGACTCGCCGGGGCGGTGGGCACGGGCCGGGGCTGTTCGGACACCGTCCGGCGACCCGGAGCCGGCTCGGCGGGCGTCTGCCCGCCGGCGACGATCCGCTCACGTGCCGGCGGCCCGGGCTGGCTCGGTACCATCGGGGCGTCGGACAGCAGCGAATGGTGCAGCGCGCCGAGGGCGTGGCCCGGTTCGAGCCCAAGGTCCTCGATCATTCTGCCGCGCAGGGTCCGGAAGACTTCGAGGGCCTCCTGACGGCGGCCGGAGCGGTGCAGTGCCAGCATGAGCGAAGCGTGCAGCTGCTCGTCGAGCGGGCGGGTGAGGACGAGGGCTTTCAGTTCACTGACCAGCTCGTTGTGCCGGCCGAGGGTGAGATCGGCCTGAATGCGCAAATCGAGGATGCGGGCCCGGAGTTCTTCGAGGCGGGTCACGTACGAGGTGAGCAACGCGCCGGGCACCACGTCGACCAACGCGGCCCCGCGCCACAGGGCGAGGGCACGGCGCAGCGTCGTCGCGGCCCGCTCGGCGTCATCGGCCTCCAGTAGCGCGCGTCCCTCGGCGGCGTCGGTCTCGAACCGGTACAGGTCGACCGCCTCGTCCGGGACGTTGAGCAGGTAGCCACCCGGCTTGGTGGACAGGATCGGCTCCGACCCGCACCCGACCAGGGCCCGGCGCAGCTTGTACACGTAGGTCTGCAGGGTCGTCATCGCGCTTGCCGGAGGGTCCTGCTCCCACAGCTCGTCGATGAGCTCGCCGGTCTGCACGAGGGCGTTTCGACGCAGCAGGAGAAGCGAAATGACCTGGCGCGGCTTGGGTGCGGTAGGAACGACCTCCCGTCCGTTGGCGTACATTTCCAGAGGCCCGAGCACTCGAAAGTCCATTGAGTCCCCC
This sequence comes from Micromonospora globosa, assembly GCF_000717585.1. NCBI lineage: Bacteria > Bacillati > Actinomycetota > Actinomycetes > Micromonosporales > Micromonosporaceae > Micromonospora > Micromonospora globosa. The sequence goes on along the minus strand of NZ_JNZR01000001.1, from coordinate 17,033 downwards.
AAACTCGACGTTCGGTGTAGACGAGGTCGAGCGTAAACGACCTTTACACCGCAGGCCAAAGACTCGGCACCGCAGTGCACAAAGGAAGCAGAGAGTGGTATCGAAAGTAGTAGAGCGTCGATATGGGCATTTCAGAGGTGGCGTTGGCGACGAGTTGGGCGCCCAATTTGTTGCATGCATGTAAACATATCTTGCAGCCATCTTGGGAATGCTGGACAGCCGAGAGATTGACCGGCCTTAAGGCCCCTGTCAATTCTTGGTGCGACTACGAAAGGGCCGCACCGCCCCTGCGACGAGGCCCGGCCGGGAGGAATTGCGGGCGCCCGGAGGTTGAATGATCGAGGCGGCCACCGCCTTGTTGACGGCATCGATTCGCGAGACCGCGCTGAGCTTGGCGAAGATGTTGCGCAGGTGCCGCTTCACGGTTGTCTCCGCGAGAGACAGACGGGTCGCGATCTGTGCGTTGCTGAGGCCCTCGGCGGTAGCAGCGAGCACTTCGAGTTCGCGCGGCGACAGCACTTCGTCGCGCCGGCCGTAGACATGGTCGAGGCTGCTGCGTGAGACTCCGAGCACGACCCGGGCCCGATCGCGCGAGACGGCTCGGACCGCGCTCACCAGGTCGTGCCGCGCCACGCTCTTGTGCAGATAGCCCCGCACGCCGACCTCGAGCAGATCGCGCACCAGCTCCGGGCCATCGAGCATGCTCAGGATGATGACGGCCGTGTCGGGTGACCCCTCCCTGATCCGGCGCACCGTGCCGACGGGGTCGCCACCCGGGATCTCGATGTCCAGCACGACGACATCGGGCCGGACCGCCGTCGAGACGGTCACTGCGGTGACGCTGTCACCGGCCTCGGCGACGACCGACAGATCCTGCTCGGTCTCGAGGATCTGGCGCACTCCATGCCGGATGAGTTCGTGGCCATCCACGATCATCAATGTCGTCGGGCGGACGTGACCAACAGGCGACCCCATCGCCGGTGACGTCGAGTCGGGCTCCGATCGTGAATCGATCTTCATCAACACCTCAGCGAGTCGGTGAGCACCCGCCAGCCCCCGCCGGAAACATGCCCCTGTGAGTGAAAAGAGTACGTCGATGCCTTACGAAAGAGTACCAGCGAAGCCCATTCTGCCAAGAGATCGAATCTCAATGGAACATCAGTGTTCCATTACTGGAGTTTCGTGTGCTAGATTCAGGGCGCCGAGAGGAGGCGCAGCATGCCGACCAGACCTGCGCTCATCGCCCGTGACCTGTGCAAGAAGCTAGGCAAGACGAAGGCGTTGGACGGCTTCGACCTCACGGTCATGGAGGGCACGGTGTGTGGCCTTCTCGGCCCGAACGGCGCGGGCAAGACCACCGCGGTGCGCATCCTGACAACCCTGCTTCTGCCCGACAGCGGCAGCGCGACCGTCGCCGGGTTCGACGTGGTACGCGAGCCCGCCCGGGTGCGCTTCCAGATCGGACTCACCGGGCAGCAGCCGACCGTCGACGAGATGCTGACAGGCCGCGAGAACCTGCGCATGTGGGGCCGCCTGTACCATCTTCCGGCCCGGGCGGCGCGGATCCGCGCCGACGAGCTGCTGGAACAGTTCAGGCTCACCGACGCAGCCGACAAGCAGGTTCGGCACTACTCCGGCGGCATGCGCCGCCGGCTCGATCTTGCCATCGCGTTCATCCTCGCCCCACGGTTGCTCTTTCTCGACGAGCCGACCACCGGCCTCGACCCTCGGAGCCGCAACGAGGTCTGGAACGCCGTGCGCATGTTGACCCACGGCGGTACCACCGTTCTGCTGACGACGCAGTACCTCGACGAGGCCGACCAGCTCGCCGATCAGATCGCCGTGATGGCCCACGGCCGCGTGATCGCCGACGACACCCCGGAGCAGCTCAAGTCCACCCTCGGCGGCGACCAGCTCGACATCGTCGTGCGCGACGCCGCTGAGCTGGCCGCGGCTACCGCCCTGGTGGAACGCGTCACCACGCAGAGTGCGCACAGCGAGCCAGACACCCGCCGCATCAATGCTCCGGTCAAAGACCGGGTCGGCACGCTCGTCGAGGTGACGCGCCGGCTCGCTGAGGCCGGCATCGACGTCGCTGACATCGCGCTGCGCAGGCCGACCCTCGACGAGGTGTTCCTGCGGCTGACCGCAGACCCGGCGCAGGAGGGCATACCCATCGATCAGACCAAGGAGCCGGTCGGATGAACCCGACGGTCGTATCGTCGCCGGACCGCCTCACCGGACACCTGCGCTGGACGTTGACCGAGAGCTTCGTCATGTGGCATCGCAACCTGATCAGCTGGGTTCGCGTGCCGATTCAGATGGCATACAGCCTGTTCTGGCCGGTTGAGATGGTCGTGCTGTTCGGCTTCGTGTTCGGCGGCGCGATGGCCGTCGACGGGGTCGACAACTACCGCGAATACCTCATGCCGGGCCTGTTCGGCCAGACCATGCTCTTCGGCATCGTCACCACCCTGATGACGGTCGCCAACGACAGCTCCAAGGGGGTGACCGACCGCCTCCGCTCGATGCCGATCTCGCGTTCGTCGGTCGTGCTCGGGCACTGCTTCACCGGAATGTTCCACTCCTTCCTCGAACTGGTCAGCCTGATCCTGTGCGGCCTGGCCATCGGCTGGCGCTGGCACAACGGCTGGGAGAGCGCCGTTCTGGCGGTGCTGCTACTGCTGTTGCTGCGATACTCGCTGATCTGGGTGGGCATCTACATCGGACTCCGGCTCTCCCCGGAGGCCGCCGGGTCGTCGTTCGTGGTGCTGTTTCCGGTCTCGCTGCTGGCCAACACGTTCGTGTCGCCGGAGCAGATGCCGACGTGGCTACGGGTCATGTCCGAATGGAACCCACTCTCGGCGACCATCGGCGCCAGCGCCGAACTGTTCGGCAATCCCGGGCGCACCGGTGGTTCCTGGGCCGCGGACCACGCCACCCTTCTGGCCATCGTCTGGCCGCTGGTGATCACCGCGGTCTTCCTCCCGCTGGCCGTGCGTCGGTGGCGCAACCTGAGCCGGTGACGCGCCGGCCGACCAGCGATCGTCGATCCCCGCGCGAGGCGTCCCTGCCAGCCTGACCGGCGCCGGGCCCGGTAGGCCCGACGCCGCACCGCAGCGAAGGGCGATCAGGTGGCAGGTAACGAACCAACCGGACCGGTAGCACCGGTCACATTCATCAACCGCTTCACGGTGCACGCGTCCGCGGAGGAGTTCGAACGGACGTTCGCCGCGACCACCGCGTTCATGGCCGCGCAGGACGGCTACCTCGGCAACACGTTGCTGCGACACACCACCGACGAGCAGAGCTACGTCAACATCGCGGTGTGGCGCGACGCCGAACGATTCCACAACGCGCTGGCACAACCCGGATTCACCCCGCACGCCCGCGCCCTGCGAGCCCTGAGCAGCAGCGAACCGAACCTGTACCGGGAAGTCGCCGGAGAGCAGCGATGACCCCGTTGACCCGCCGCCGGTTGCTCGGCGGATCGATCGTCGCGGGCGGCTCCGCACTCGTCGGCGGTATCGGCGCGCCCGGCGGCGCCGCAGCCGCCGGCTGCGCACCCGAGTTCGGCGCGGTGAGCGTCGGGCGCGACGACCCGCGCTACCAGGAGCTCACGATCCGGGGCGCGAACCGCCGCTTCACCGGCACACCCGACTCGGTACGGCTGGTGAATACCCCCGCCCAGGTCGTCGAGGCGGTCCGGGACGCCCGGCGCACCGGAGCCCGGCTCGCGGTGCGCAGCGGCGGGCACTGCTTCGAGGACTTCGTCGACAGCCCCGAGGTTCGCCTGGTCATCGACGTCTCCGAGATGCGCGGCATCTCCTACGACCCGGTGCACCGGGCCATCTCCGTGCAGTCGGGAGCAACGCTGGGCCAGCTGTACCGGACGCTGTACCTCGCGTGGGGTGTCACTCTGCCGGCCGGCGTCTGCCCCAGTGTCGGAATCGGCGGGCACCTCGCCGGCGGTGGCTACGGCACGCTGGCGCTACGGCACGGGCTCGCGGCCGACCATCTCTACGGCGTCGAGGTCGTCGTCGTCGATGCGTCAGGACGGGTGCGCACGGTCGTCGCGACCCGGGCACCGAACGACCCGAACCGCGACCTCTGGTGGGCGCACACCGGCGGCGGCGGCGGGAACTTCGGCGTCGTCACCCGCTACCTGCTGCGCTCCCCCGGCGCTACGGGCGCCAGCGCAGCCGCCCTGCTGCCCCGGCCGCCCGCCACGCTGCTGCACGCCGCGGTCAACTGGAACTGGAGCGACATCAACGAGCAGATCTTCCTCCGCCTCGTCCACAACTTCTGCCGGTGGCACGAGGAGCACGGCGGCGACGGGACGACCGACACCGGAATCGACGCGGGAATCTTCCTCTACCATAAGATCAACGGTCAGATCCAGCTCGGGGTGAACGTCGACGGCACCCGCCCGGATGCCGACGCGCTGCTCACCGGATACCTGGCCGCGCTGTCCGACGGACTCGGCATCACCAACACCGAGGAACGGTCGGTGACTCCGTGGCTGAAGGCCACCCTGTCGATGCCGCCTGCCGGCGACTACTCGTTCAAGGCCAAGGACGCGTTCCTGCGTACGGGCTGGACCGGCGAACAACTGTCCACCCTGTACCGCTATCTGTCCGAGGGCAGCTACGAGTTCTACGGCAGCAATGCCTTCATCGGGTACTTCGGCGGGAAGGTGAACACCGTCGATGCAGCGTCCACGGCGATGCCGCACCGCGACGCGCGCTTCGCCTCGGTGATCCAGTCGGTGTGGTTCACGCCTGAGCAGGAGACCAAGCTCCTCACCTGGGCCCGCGAGTGCTACCGCGATGTGTACGCCTCCACCGGCGGCGTACCGGTGCCGGGTGAGGCCTACAGCGGTACCTACATCAACTACCCGGACGTCGACATCGCCGATCCCGCGTGGAACCGGTCAGGGGTGCCCTGGCATGCGTTCTACTACCGCGACAACTATCCACGGCTGCAGCGGGTCAAGCGGACATACGACCCGCTCGACGTGTTCCACCACGGGCTATCCGTTCGGGCCTGGGAGTAGACGATGAGGATTCTGATCACCGGTGCGACCGGCAACGTGGGCCGGCACCTCATCGCGCATCTCCTCGCCCTACGCGTCGAGGTACGCGCGCTGACCCGCCAGGAACCAGCCGTCGCCGGGTTACCCGCGGGCGTCGAGATCGTCCGGGGCGACCTCGCGGCACCGGACACCCTCGGTCCCGCCTTCGACGGCGTCGACCGGATGTTCCTCTTCCCGGTCGCGGAAACCGCCGGGGCGGTGGCCGAGCGCGCCCGCGCCGCCGGGATCCGCCGCGCCGTCGTGCTCTCCTCGGACGCGGTCACCGACGGCACCGACACCGTCTACCACCTGCCGGTGGAGCGCGCGATTGAGAAGTCCGGCCTCGAGTGGACCCACGTGCGGCCCGGCGAGTTCGCGCTCAACAAGCTGGACACCTGGGGTCGCTCGATCCGCGAGAAGGGCGTGGTGCGTGCGGCCTACCCGGCGGCGCGCGGCGTACCAGTGCACGAGGCCGACATCGCGGCCGTCGCGGCGGCGGCGCTCACGAGCAACGACCACGTGGGCGCCGCGTACCGCGTGACCGGCCCGCAGCAGCTGACGCCGGGTGAGCAGGTGGCCGCGATCGCGACCGGCATCGGCCGTCCGCTCACGTTCATCGAGGTGAGCCCGGCGGAGGCACGCGCGGACCTGATCGGCCTCGGCTTCCCGGAGCAGATCGCCGACTACCTCCTCGCCTTCGAGGAGCGGTGGGTCGAACATCCACCGCAGGTCTCTCCCGATGCCGAACGGGTGATCGGCCGCCCGACCCGCACGCTCGCCGAATGGGCCGCCGACCACGTCGCGGACTTCTGACCGGACTCCCGAGAGAAGACCGGGTCGCTGTGTTCGTCGGTCACCTGACCGACGAACACAGCGACCCGTTATCGCACCGGAGGCGTCTGCGCGGTGACGAACCGGACCGGGGTGTCGATGACGAGCGGTCCCGCGCCGTCGCGCATCTCATCGAGGGCCTTGATGAGCCGGGCCCGCAGCGCGGCGGCGTCGTCGGCGGTCAGGTGGTCCCACATCAGCCGCATGCCGTGCGTGTGTGACCAGTCGACCCAAACCTCTCCGGTGGCCGCGACGAGCGGTACCGCCTCGTCATGCACGTCGACATCGACGAATCCCGCCGCCTCCATTGTCGCGCGCAGGTCGGCCGGGCCCTCCAGCCAGCTGTTGAAGCGCCGCTGCAGCGCCTCCGGCCGCCATTGCTCGGGCAGGCTGCGCAACAGATCGTTCGGAATCAGCTCGGTGAAGACCGGCGGGAGGAAGGGAAAGGTGCCGGTGCGGAACTGCGGGCTGGTGAAGCCAATCCGGCCGCCCGGCACCAACACCTGCGCGTAGCGGCGCAACGCGCTGCGCACGTCGGGCAGGAAGATGAGGCTGTAACTGCCGATCACGACGTCGAACGAGGCCGCCGGGAAGTCGACCCGTTCGCCGTCCATGACGCGTGCCTCGACGTTGCCGACGCCGCGCCGGGCGGCTTCGGCACGGGCTGTTTCGACCATGCCCGGCGCGATGTCGATGCCGACGACGCGGCCGGCCGGACCGACCCGGGCCGCAGCCGGGAACAGGCAGGCGCCGGAGCCGCAGCCGACGTCGAGGACCCGGTGGCCGGGTGCGGGCGCGACACGCTCGACCAGCCGTCGCCCCATCGGTCCGAAGAACTCGACCCCGAGCCGGTCGTAGGTCCCGGCGACCCGGTCGAAAGCAGCGGCCACCTCGGTCTTGTAGTCCGAGGCCTTGAGCGTCGTCACGGCCGCCACCCGCCGTTCTCCGGCCACGGGTCACCGAGCTGGCGCAGGGTGCCCTGGAAGTCGGGCCAGTCGCGGTGGTCGCGGATCTTGCCGTCGACGATCCGGAAGAGGTGGATCTGCTCGCCGGCGAAGCGCCGGCCGGTCGGCGGGATCCCGACGAGGTTGCCGACGTGACGGCCGTACAGCACAAGGTGGGCGCGGACCCATTCGCCGTTCTCGGTAACGTTGATCTCCTCGAGGTGCGCCTCCTCGGAGAACGTCCGGCGTACCCAGGCGACGACCATCGCGAAGGCCTTCGGACCCTGCGAGATGCCGTGTTCGAGCGTCGCCGGGTTGAGGTACTCGTCGTGGATGTACTCGTCGACGTCGTCGGTCTTGCCGGTGTTGAACGCGTTGATCACGCGCCGTACGGCGTCGGTCTGACTGCTCATGCGGTGCTCCTACCGATGGTCGGGGCGGTTGCCCGACCCTGGCAGCAGCCGATCGTCACCGGTTCGAACCCGGCTCGAACGGCGCTCGCCCACACGTACCCGACGGTCCGGTCTCCAGACAGACCCGCTCGAGGTGCGGAGCGCAGAATCCGGCCATGGGTAATGGGAACAGGTCCGCGCTGAGGCGCAGCATCGTCATCACCGGCGGCGGCACCGGCATCGGCCGCGCCGTGGCCCGCGGGTTCGCCGAGCAGGGCGATGACGTCCTGATCGTCGGCCGTACTGCGGCGAGCCTGAGGGACACCGCCGAGGGTTACCCGGGCATCCGGACGTCTGTCGCCGACATCACCGCTCCCGGCGCACCGCAGGCCGTCGTCGACGCGGCTCAGCAGGCGTACGGGCGGATCGACGTCCTGGTCAATAACGCCGCCACGTCGGTCGCGAAGCTCCTCGCCGACACCACGGAGGAGGAGATCCAGTCGCAGTTCGCGACGAATGTCATGGCACCGATCCACCTGACGCGGTGTGCTCTCGAACCCCTCGCGGCCAGCCGGGGCGTGGTGGTCAACATCAGCACGGCGGGCGCGCTCGGCCAGCGGACGTGGCCCGCCAACGGGGCGTACGGCGCGAGTAAGGTGGCGCTGGACTTTCTGACCCGCACCTGGGCCGTCGAGATGGCTCCGCGCGGGATCCGGGTCGTGGGGATCGCGCCCGGCGTCGCCGATACGGGTATCGGGGTCCGCAGCGGCATGACCGAGGAGCAGTACGCCGACTTCCTCAAGTGGATGGCCGACCGTGCGCCGGCGGGACGGGTCGGCACGCCGGAGGAGATCGCCACTTGGGTGCGCAAGCTCGTCGAGCCGGACGCCGGTTACCTGACCGGCGTAGTGATCCCGATCGACGGAGGCCTGTCCCTCACCTGACGCCGTGACGTGCCGTCAGCCGTTCGAGGACTGGTACCACCTCGCGGGGGGCCGGCATGCCGAGGGCCTCGCGCCGCAGCCGCGCCGCCCGGTCGCGAAGCCGTCTGTCAGTCAGGGCCCGCTCCACCAGCGCGGAGGTCGCGGGCACCTCCCGCACGCGCAGACCCGCGCCAAGCTGCTCGAGGCGGCTCGCCTTCAACCCGGTGTCCCACAGCATGTCCGGCACCAGCACCTGCGGCACCCCGTGCACGAGCGCGGTCTGGAACGAACCGGCTCCGCCGTGGCTCACCACGGCGGAGCAGAGCGGCAGCAGCGCGTCCAGCGGCGCGAAGTCCACCACCCGTACGCGCTCGGTGTCGACGCCGTCGCGCTGACCGCCCGACAATGTCGCCACCACCTCGACGCCCAGGTCGGCGATCCCGTCCAGCAACCGGGCGACGGGTACGCGGTCCGCGCCCCATATCTCCCGGTGTGAGATTCCCATCGTGACGCATACCCGGGGCACCTCCGGATCGAGTTCGGCCAGCCACGCCGGAACGACCGAGGGCCCGTTGTACGGCACGTATCGCATACCGATGCGGGGCGATGCGGTGCCCAGGCTCAACGAGGACACCACCGGATCCACGGTCCACTGCCCGACCACCACCTCCTCGCTGAACGTGCGGCCGTGCCTGCGCAGCACGCCGTCGAGCCACTCGCGCAGCGGATCGTCGCATGCGGACGCGGGGCGTCGTGCGGCCGCGCGCAGGAACGCGCCGCGGGCGTGGCCGAGGATGTCCAGTCCGAACAGCACCCGCGCATGGGCGGCGCCGCACGCCGCCGCCGCCACCGGGCCGGCAAACGACATCGTGTCCCACAGCACCAGATCGGGCTTCCACCTGCGGGCGAACTCCACCAGGCCGTCGACCATGCCGTCGGTGTAGTACCGAAAGACCATCGGCGTGTACGCCGCGAAGACGCCGAGAAGGTAGTCGTAGGTGAGCGTCGTCGGGTCGGTCTCGGCGAGGTCGAGCAGCTCCGGCCAGTCCGCCCAACCGAAGGTCCCGCCGCCGTCTTGCGCGGCCCCACTCTCGACGTCCCCGCCGGTGTCCTGTTCACCGACGCTCGGGATCGGCTCGCCGACCCCTGCGAACGGCAGGCCGGCGCTGACGACGTGCTCCTCCCCCTCGGGGTGGGTCGCGACGCACACGTCGTGGCCGGCCGCACGTAGCGCCCACGCGATCGGCACGAGGCTGTAGATATGGGACCGGACCGCGAAGGTCGTCAGGAGTACCCGCATACCGCGAAGCTAGGAGCCGGCCGTGGTGGCCGGCTCGAAGCGCGCTGGGCAGCCCGTCAGCGAAAGTCGTCGGCGTGGTCCTGAGCCCACTGCGCGAACGTGCGCCCGGGCCGGTTGGTCACACTCTCGGCCGTGGGGTGCTCCTCCACCGTGTCCTTGTCGTACTGGTGCTCGGCCTCCGGCGTCGTCTCCTCGTTGGAGTACGTGACGAGACCTAGCAGGAACGGTGCGTTCGCTGCTGCCCAGCCACCGAGCGCCTGGTAGTACGCCAAGGCCTCCTGCGCGGTGACGTCCTTGAAGGACAGTTCCCGTCCGACCGCCGCGGCGATCGCCTCCAGCTGCTCGGCGTGGGTGAGCGGCTGCGGCCCGACGATGGTGTAGGCCTTACCTGTGTGCCCGTCTTCGAGTAGCGCGAGAGCAGCGATGTCGGCGACGTCACGCTCGTGCGTCGGCACGCCGACGGCGTCCGGATGCGGGTCGTACACTGCGTTCTCGGCACGGATCGACGGCGCCCACATGTGCAGAGTGTTGGTCGCGAACTCGCCGGGCCGGACATGGGTCCACTCCAGGCCGGACTCCTCGACTGCCCGCTCGACCGGCAGGTGGAAGTCGGTGTCGTAACCCGTGGTCACCGCCCCCGACGACAGCACGACGATGCGCCGCACGCCGGCCTTCACGGCGCGGGCGACTACCTCACGCGCGGTCTCCGGTGCCGGGAAGAGGTACATCCGCTCGACGCCTTCAAGCGCCTCGCTCAACGAGTCCGGCCGGCTCAGGTCGCCGCGGACCAGGTCCACGCCGGCCGGCACCTCTGCTCTGGCCGGGTCGCGGGTCAGCGCGCGGACGTCGACGCCGGCGGACACCAACTGCGGCAGGACGTTGCGGCCAACGTAACCCGTCGCACCGGTCACAAGGATCCTCATCGTTGCTCCCATTGGCTTGTAGGGGTGGTGTCCGGTCGCGTTCACGCGTCGCGGACGACACCACGCTCGAGCGTGCGGATGACCGTCGAGGTGACCTCGTGCCGCGACATCATGCCCTGGCCGGACATTTCGCAGCCGGTATAGACCAGCGACCACAGGACGTGCTGGATCCACCGCGCATCAACGGCGTGATCGAAGACCCCCTCCTGCTGACCTCGCTCGATCAGCAGGATGACCGGCTGCACGATCGGCGGCTTCTCGGGCTTACGATTGGCGAACTCCTCCGCCAGCCGTGGGTCGCCGAACAGGAACAGCAGACGGTCGCCGAGCTCCACCATGGCCGCCACCAGGCGGCGCATGGCGTCGAGCGGCTTGCCTTGCTCGACGTGCGCGTCGACGACGGCTTGCTCGATCGCCGTGTAGCAGTCGGCGACCACCGAGTTGATCAGCTCGTCGCGGTCGGGGAAGTAGCGGTGCAGTGTGCTACGACCCACGTCGGCCGCCACCGCGACGTCGGCCAGGGTGGCCGAACGATTGTGCGCGAAGACCGACGCCGCAGCGTTGAGAATCGCGCGCCGGGTTCGGTTGCGCGTTCCGGACTCCGGCACCTCCGTGACCATTGACCCAGCCTAGCAGGATAGTGGCCCAGAGCGGAACATGAGTGCAACTAATTTGGAGATCGTACTCCACGATTGGCACATCCTGATCCCACTTCTCCGGCTCGAAAGCGGAGACGGGGTCATCGAGTCCGACTCGAGCGGATCGCAAGCGCCCGGTGCGAATCTCTGGGCCTGAGGCAGCCGCCGTCCGCATTCGAGGAGACCTTCATGCGGGTCCTGTTCACGACGTTCGCTGCCCCCTCGCACCTGCAGATCCAGGTGCCGATCGCGTGGGCGCTGCGCGCAGCCGGGCACGACGTCCGGATCGCGGGCCAGCCGGATCTCGCCGACGCCGTCGCGCGGACCGGCCATCTGTTCGTGCCCGTCGGCGAGCCGCTCGCCCTGTCCGAACAGATCGACCGGCCCGACGACGGCTCCGTCGACTTCACGGCACTGGCCGACCTGAGCTGCCGGCGGTCCGACCGGCGCACGCGCGAATACCTGCGCACCGCCCTGGCGATATCCACCGACGTCTACCGAGCACTGAACCCGGAGCCGATGATCGCACAGCTCGTCGACCTCGTCTTCGACTGGAGGCCCGACCTCGTCGTCTGGGACACGATGACGTTCGGCGGCGCCGTCGCCGCGATGGCCGGCGGCGCCGCGCACGCGCGGCTGCTGTTCGGACTCGACCTGATCGCCCGCGCACGGATGGAGTACCGGCGTCACGACGCACCCGACGACCCGTTCCGCGACTGGCTCGGCAGCGCGCTCGACAAGTACGGCGTCGCGTTCGCCGAGGAAGCCGTGGTCGGGCAGTGGACCATCGATCCCGTGCCACCCTCGGTCGGGCTCGCCACCGACCAGCTTCGCGTGCCGGTCCGGTACGTGCCCTACAACGGCGCGGCCACGGCGACGGAGATGACGTGCGCCCCGGCGCACCGGCCACGCGTGTGCCTGACGCTCGGTCAGAGCGGACGCGACGTGCTCGGCCGCGACCGCGCCGCGAGCGCCGAACTGCTCGCCGCCGCGGCCGAGATCGACGCCGAGATCGTCGCTACGCTCGACGCGCGGCAACTCGCCGGCCTCGGCCCGGTGCCGTCGAACGTCCGGGTCGTCGATTTCATGGCCCTTGACGTGCTGCTGCCAACCTGCTCGGCGATCATCAACCACGGCGGCTCCGGCTCGATGCAGACCGCGCTGCTGCACGGCGTACCGCAGGTCGTCGTGCCCGACCTGATGTGGGACACCGAATACAAGGCCGAGCTGATCGAACGTGCGGGTGCCGGGGTGTGGATCCGGGACCCGGACTTCCCCGCGCCGGCCCTGGCCGCGGCCGTCCGCCGTGTCTTGATCGATCCGTCGTACCGCGAGGCGGCGGCGCGGCTGCGACGCGAGGTGCTCGGCGCCCCGACACCGGCCGACATCGTTCCCGCCCTCGAACTGCTCACCGAGCAGCATCGTCGGCCGGTCACCGCCGGTCCGAACTGATCGTCCATCGCCCAACCGATTCGGGAGCACCGAATGTCATCCACCATGCAGGCCCGCGCACTGAAGGTCGAAGGCGCCGTCGAATTCACCCCACGGGTCTTCCCCGACGACCGCGGGATCTTCGTCTCACCCTTCCAGGAGACCGCCTTCGTCGAGGCGCTCGGCCACCCACTCTTTCCGGTGGCCCAGACCAACCACAGCCGCTCACGCAAGGGCGTGGTCCGGGGCGCGCACTTCACCCTCACCCCGCCCGGAATCGCCAAGTACGTGTACTGCGCGCGGGGCAAGACGATCGATTTCGTCGTGGACATCCGAGTCGGTTCCCCGACCTTCGGGCAGTTCGATCAGGTCCTGCTCGACCAAGAGGCGTTCCGGGCGGTCTACCTGCCGGTTGGCGTGGCCCACGCCTTCGCCGCGCTCGAGGACGACACCGTCGTGTCGTACATGCTCTCCGACGGCTACGTCGAGGCGCACGAGAAGGCGGTCAACGTGCTGGACCCGGCGCTGAACCTGCCGCTGCCGACCGGCGTCGAGCGGGTGCTCTCCGATCGGGACAGGTCCGCGCCCACGATCGAGGAGGCCCGCAGACTGGGCCTGCTACCGGACTACGCACAGTGCCAGAAGCTGGAGAGCGACCTGTTCGCCGCGCCCCGGGGCCGCGAGTGAGCACCGCGGTCGCGGTACTCGGGGCCACCGGTGGCGTCGGGCAGCACGTGTGCTCGGCGTTCCGTGCCTCCGGTGACCACGTGCTCGGCATCGCCCGGCGCACATCCGCGGCGGGCTCCGCCCTCCGCCTCGACCTCGCCGAGGCTGCGCCGGCGCAGCTCGCCGCAGCGTTGACCGCACACCGCACCGAGATCGTGGTGAACGCGACGGGGGGCTGGGTCCTCAGCGCCGAAGCGATGCACCTCGCCCACGTCCAGATCGTCGAACGGCTGGTCGCCGCCAGCACACTCATGCCCGATCCGCCGCGCATCGTCCACATCGGCACCATCCACGAGTACGGCCCGGTGCCGGCCGGGACACTGATCGACGAGAGCCGCACGCCGGAGCCGCAGACCGGATACGCCCGGACGAAGCTGGCCGGTTCACAGGCGCTTCTGAACGCGACCGCCGCCGGCACCGCACGGGGCGTGGTCCTGCGCGCGGTCAACGTGTGCGGGCCGGGCACGACTTCCGCCAGCTTCCTCGGCGCGGTCCTCGACCGGATCCGCGACGTCCGGCCGGGCGACCGCGTGCCGATGACGATTGCCGACGCGCGCCGCGACTACCTCGACGTGCGGGACCTCACCGACGCGGTCGTCCGGGCGGCCCGCGCGCCCGAGAGCACGGTGGGTCAGGTCATCAACGTCGGCCGCGGCGAGGCGGTCGCCATGCGGCAGCTCGTCGACTGGCTCCTGGCCGCGGCCGGACTGCCGCCCGACACGATCGACGAGCAGGGCGCCGCGGTGCAGAGCAAGGGCGGAGACTGGACCCGGGCGGACAACCGCCGGGCGGCGCGGCTGCTCGGCTGGCAGCCGCGGACCGCGCTCGACGCGTCGCTGCGCGACATGTGGCACGACGCGGCAAGGCGGTACAGCGAAGCTTGAGGGCACCACGAGCGCGCGTTCCTAGCTTGTCCGCATGACGGCGACCAGCACAGACGACGCCCTCGGCTCGACCCTCATGACACTGCGCGGCTTCCAGTGGGTGTACGGGGCCCGGCAGGACCCCTACGCCCTCCTGCTCCGGGCAGAGAGCGACGACCCCCACGAACTCGGCCGGCGCGTACGCGCGAACGGTGCGCTGACCTGGAGCAGTGCCGAGGCCTGGGTCACCGCGACGCACGCCTTGGCCGTCCGGCTCCTCCGCGACGAGCGGCTCGGGCTGCGCAAACCGCCGCCCACCGACAGCGCACCGTCGTGGGCCATGCCGACCCTCGACGACGTGCTGCCCCTCGACGACGTGGGCCTCCAACTCGACCGGACGGACTGCGAACGCTTCGGGCGAAGCGTCACGGCCGCACTCGCCGCACCACGCCTGAGAAAGGCACACACGGAGATCACCGTCCGGATCGACCGGCTGGCCGCCGGCCTCAACGGCACGTTCGACCTGACCTCGGACTACGCGGTGCCCGTCGCCACCATGGCCACCTCTGTCCTGCTCGGCGTGCCGGCAGCGCACCAGGAGGAGTTCGCGCGGCTGTGTGCGGGCGCCGCGACCGCCCTCGACGCCACGCTGTGCCCGCCGCGGTTGGACACCGCCCGGCTGCTGCTCGACTCGATCGCCGGGCTGCGGGAACTGCTCGTCTCGCTGCCGACCGGCGCCGGTGACGACCTGCTCGGCGAGCTGACGCGCACCGAGCCGGACAGCGTCCTGCCGGTGGCGCTGCTCCACTGTGCCGTCGGCGCCGACCTTACGGCGACGCTGATCGCCAACACCATGAGCGCGCTGCTCGCCGAGCCCGGGCGGTGGACAGCCGTGGCGACGGATCCGGGTCTCGCTGCCGCCGCGGTACGCGAAACCCTGCGCTTCGCGCCGCCCGTCCGGCTGCAACGCCTCGTCGCCCGCACCGACCTCGATCTGGACGGCACCGCGATCACGGCGGGCAGCGAGGTCGTGGTCCTGCTCGAAGCTGCCAATCGCGACCCCGCCGCGTTCGCCGACCCGGACCACTTCGATCCGGGACGCGAGCCGGCTGCCGAGATCCTCTGGGCGCACCCTGCGATGCCGGCCGGCGTCGTCGCCGAGACGGTACGCCGGCACGCCACCGTCGCCGTGTCCGCCCTCGCGGCACACCTGCCCACGTTGCGCGCCGCCGGCGAGGGCTACCGGCGGCTGCGGTCCCCCGTGACCGGCAGCCCGCTGTCGCGGCCCGTCGTTGCGTGAGCGAAAGGAGGCGCGGACATGCGAGTACTCATCACCTGCTTTGCCGTCGACAGCCACTTCAGCGGATGCGTGCCCCTCGCCTGGGCCCTGCGCACCGCCGGGCACCAGGTTCTCGTCGCCGGACAGCCGGCGCTCGTCGAGGCCGTCGTGCGTGCCGGACTCACCGCGGCGCCGGTCGGCGTCGACCACGCCCACGACCAGATGCTCGCCAAGGTCGGCGCTGACATCCTCGCACTGCACGACGACCGCGACTACCTGGAAAAGCGCCACGACAGGCTGGGCCTGGAGTTCCTCAGGGGCCACGAGACCGTGATGACTGCGCTGTTCTACTCCAAGGTGAACAGCGACTCGATGATCGACGACGTCGTAGACCTGGCCTACGGCTGGCAGCCGGACCTGGTGCTGTGGGAGCCGTTCACGTTCGCGGGTGCGGTCGCCGCCCGGGTCACCGGCGCGGCGCACGCCCGGCTGTTGACGATGCCGGACATGTTTCTCAGCACCCGTGAGCGACACCTGTCCATGCTCGACCGGCTACCGGCCGGGCGGCGCGACGACGTGCTCGCGTCCTGGCTCGACTCGACCCTTGCGCGCTACGGTCACGGCTTCGACGAGGAGATCGTCACCGGGCAGTGGTCCATCGACCCGATGCCCGAGGGCATTCGGATCGACACCCGGCAGCCGACCGTGCCGATACGCTACATCCCCTACAACGGCCAGGTGCCGTCGATCGTGCCGGACTGGTTGCGCGAGCCGCCCGGCAGGCCGCGTCTGTGCGTGACGCTCGGCATGACCGCCCGTACCAGCAACTGGTCGAACATGATCGCCATCGAGGACCTCTTCGAGGTCGTCGCGGAGCTCAACGTCGAGGTGGTCGCCACGCTCTCCGCCGAGGAGCAGGCCCTCGTGCCGGACGTGCCGGACAACGTCCGGCTGGTCGAACACGTGCCGCTCGACGTTCTGCTGCCGACGTGCGCCGCCGTCCTGCACCACGGGGGCCTGGGCACCTGGGCGACTGCTGCAGCGCTGGGCGTACCGCAGTTGTCGCTCGGATACATGTGGGACGCGGTCTACCGGGCCCAGCGCACCGAGGCGCTCGGTGCGGGACTGGCCCTGCACTCCTCCGACCTCACCCCGGCGAGGCTGCGCGGCCTCCTGGCCCGAATCCTCGACGAGGGCTCGTTTCGGCACCGGGCCGGACAGCTGCGCGAGGCCATGAGTGCGATGCCCTCGCCGAACGACGTGGTTCCAATGCTGGAGAAGCTCACCGCAGAGCGCGGGTGAGGCGCCGCAGCGCCGGCACCAGTTCGGCCGGTGCCGGCGCGGCGAGCATCTCGACCCGCAGCCGGGCGGCCGCGGCCGCGAACGACGACTCCTCGAGCACTCTCGACAGCAGTGCGCGCAGCTCCCGCGCCGTGCACTTCTCGGCGCTGCCGCACAGTGCCGCTCCCGCCTCCGCCACCCGCCACGACTTCAGGTGGTTGTCGAGCAACACCGCCGGCACGATGACCTGGGGTACGCCGTGGATGAGTGCGGTCTGGGAGGTGCCTGATCCGCCGTGGTGGATGATGGCGGCGCAGGTGGGCAGGAGCACGTCGAGGTTGACGAACTCGACGGTGCGTACGTTGTCCGGTATGGGGTGGCCGGGCGGGATCTGGCTGTTGCTCAGGGTGGCGACGACGTCGACGTCG